>CAXTVS010000010.1:0-78929 GCA_964247735.1 uncultured Acetobacteraceae bacterium | reverse complement strand
TCGTGTTGCCGTCCGGGGACAGCAGCACCGAGGTCATCAGGCCGAGCGAGCCGAAACCCTGCGCCACGATGTCGCTCTGCACGTCGCCGTCGTAGTTCTTGCAGGCCCACACGTAGCCGCCGGACCACTTGAGAGCGGCTGCCACCATGTCGTCGATCAGGCGGTGCTCGTAGGTCAGGCCGCGGCTGTCGAACTCGGACTTGAACTCGCTGTCGAACACCTCCTGGAACACGTCCTTGAACATGCCGTCATAGGCCTTGAGGATGGTGTTCTTGGTCGACAGGTAGACCGGCAGCGAGCGCGACAGGCCGTAGTTGAAGGAGGCGCGCGCGAAGCCCTCGATCGAGGCCCTGGTGTTGTGGATGCCGAGGGCCACGCCGGGGCCCTTGAAGTCGTGCACCTCGTGCTCGACCGGGGCGCCGCCATCGGCCGGCTGGAAGGTGATGGTGACGCGGCCGGGACCGGGCACCTTGAACTCGGCGGCCCGGTAGATGTCGCCATAGGCATGGCGGCCGATGATGATCGGCTGGGTCCAGTGCGGCACCAGGCGCGGCACGTTGTTACAGATGATCGGCTCGCGGAAGATGGTGCCGTCGAGGATGTTGCGGATGGTGCCGTTCGGGCTGCGCCACATCTTCTTGAGGCCGAACTCGGTGACGCGCGCCTCGTCCGGGGTGATGGTGGCGCACTTCACGCCGACGCCGTAGCGCTTGATCGCGTGGGCGGCGTCCACGGTGACCTGGTCGTCGGTCTGGTCGCGATACTCGATGCCGAGGTCGTAGTACTTCAGGTCGACGTCGAGATAGGGGAGGATCAGCTTCTCCTTGATGAAGCTCCAGATGATCCGGGTCATCTCGTCGCCGTCGAGCTCGACGACGGGCTCCTTCACCTTGATCCTGGCCATTGTCCTGCCCCGTGACGTGGTTGCCTGGTATGGAGTGATCGCACCTGGAACCGGCATCGGCAAGCCGACCGGTCACTACTTGCGAATGATTATCATTCAGGGTAAGGAAGGATGTGTCCGAACCGGAGCCATCCCATGCAAAGGCACCTTTCCACCGGCAGCACGCTCGTGAGCGCCCTGATGGCGGCGCAGCGACGAGGCGATCCGGGCGCGCAGGGCGAACGCGACGTCACGGCGCTGCTGGCGTCGCTGGGCGACCGCAGCCAGCACACCCTGTCGCTGCGGCCAGCGCCGCGGGACGGGGATCCCCCGCCCGCGACGCAATGAGACCGCGCGGTCAGTCGGCCGCTTCGGTGGCCTCGTGGTCCTCCGGCTCGACGGTCATGGCGTTGGCGACCACGCCGGCCTGCTGGCGGATGCGCTGCTCGATCGCTTCCGCCATCTCCGGATGGTCGCGCAGGAACTGCTTGGAATTCTCGCGTCCCTGGCCGATCCGGGTGCTGTCGTAGGAGAACCAGGCGCCGGACTTCTCGACGATGTTCGCCTTGACGCCGAGGTCGATCAGCTCGCCCATCTTGCTGACGCCCTCGCCGTACATGATGTCGAACTCGACCTGCTTGAACGGCGGCGCCATCTTGTTCTTGACCACCTTGACCCGGGTCTGGTTGCCGACGACCTCGTCCTTCTCCTTGATCTGGCCGATGCGCCGGATGTCGAGGCGCACCGAGGCGTAGAACTTGAGTGCGTTCCCGCCGGTGGTGGTCTCGGGGCTTCCGAACATCACGCCGATCTTCATCCGGATCTGGTTCAGGAAGATGATCATGGTGTTGGAGCGCGACACCGTGCCGGTCAGCTTGCGCAGCGCCTGGCTCATCAGCCTTGCGTGCAGGCCGACATGGCTATCGCCCATGTCGCCCTCGAGCTCGGCGCGCGGCACCAGGGCGGCGACGCTGTCCACCACCAGCACGTCGATGGCGCCCGAGCGCACCAGCGTGTCGGCGATCTCCAGCGCCTGCTCGCCGGCGTCGGGCTGGGAGATCAGCAGGCTGTCGATGTCGACGCCGAGCTTGCGGGCGTAGCCGGGATCGAGCGCGTGCTCGGCGTCGATGAAGGCGCAGGTGCCGCCCTTCTTCTGCGCTTCCGCGATCGCGTGCAGCGCCATGGTGGTCTTGCCCGAGCTTTCCGGTCCGTAGATCTCGACCACGCGGCCGCGCGGCAGGCCGCCGATGCCGAGTGCGATGTCGAGGCCGAGCGAGCCGGTGGAGACCACGTCGACGTGGTCGTTGGTGCGCTGTCCCATGCGCATGATCGAGCCCTTGCCGAAGGCCCTCTCGATCTGGGTGAGAGCGCCCTCAAGCGCCTTGCTCTTGTCCATCAACTGCTCCTTGGAGAAAGGCGCGCCTTGAGCGCGTGATCGTGGCGTGGAGACCCTAACGCACCAGGAACGGCAGGGGCAGCATTTACGGCACCCGGCCGTTCACGTTCTGATAGAACAAATAGGGTACAACAGGCTGTTCCGCCAGATCCGGACGGCCCGGTCGCGACGATTCTCTCAGCGAAGCGGCGGCGGTCCGGGCGGTGGACGCTTGAGCCGCCAGACATAGGCGATGATGCCGGCCACCACCTGGAAGTGCTCGCGCGGGATCTCTGCGTCGAGCGGCACGGTGTAGAGCGCGCGGGCCAGCGGCGGGTTCGCCACCAGCGGCACCTTGTGGTCGAGCGCCATCTCCCTGATCCGGGCTGCGAGCTCGTCCATCCCCTTGGCGATCACCTTGGGCGCGCCCTTGCCGCCGTTCTCGTAGGCCAGCGCCACCGCGTAGTGGGTCGGGTTGGTGATGATCACCGTCGCCGTCTTCACCGCGTCCATCATCCGGCGCTTCGCCCGCTGGCGACGCAGCTGCCTGATGCGGCCCTTCACGTGCGGATCGCCCTCGCTCTGCCGGTGCTCGTCGCGCAGCTCCTGCCGACTCATGCGCAGCCTGGAGGTGTGGCGGTAGCGCACCCAGGCGGTGTCCAGCACGGCGATCCCCGCCTGCACCGCCAGCAGCATCAGCATGGAGTGCAGCACCAGCCTCGCCGTGCGCTCCGCCAGGGTGCCGGCGTCCCACCCGGTCGAGCCCAGGAACACCGGCCACAGCCCGCCCAGCACGTGGTACAGCGCCAGGACGAAGGCGAGGAGCTTGACCAGCGCCTTGAGGGTCTCGACCGCGTTGTCGCCACCGAAGATCCGCTTGATGCCGCGCTGTGGGCTCAGGCGGCCGAGCTGCGGCATCAGGGCACCCGGATGCAGCAGGAACCCGGTCTGCAGCAGCGTGACCGCCGCCCCGCCGACCACCGCCGCCAGCACCGGCGGGCCGGCGAGGCCGGCAGCCAGGATCAGCGATTCGCGCGCCTCGGCCAGGCCGCCGGCGCTGAGGTCGATGGTGCCGATCCCCTCCAGGAGGTGGCGCGTCCGCACCACCAGATGGGTCACCTGCGCCGGCCCGGTCATCGTCAGCGCCATGAGGGCGCAGCCGAGCACGGTCAGCGACTGCAGCTCGCGCGAGATCGCGACCTGGCCCTCGCCGCGCGCGGTCTCGAGCCGCCTGGCCGACGGGGCCTCTGTCCGGTCCTCCTTGTCCGAGTCGGCCATGGCAGCTCAGAGTCCGGGCAGGGCGGCGAAGCCGGCCGACACGCTGCCGATCCAGGCGTCGAGGATCTGCTTGAGCACCAGCCCGAACACCAGCAGGCCGCCCAGCACCTGGCCCGGCATGGCCAGCGAGAACACCTGCAGCGACGGCACCAGGCGCGCCAGCAGCCCCAGCATGGTCTGCCAGATCAGGCCCGCGATCAGCAGCGGCGCCGCCAGGCGCAGCGACAGCGCGAAGCACTCCCCGGTCGCCTGCGCCACGCTCTGCGCCGCGTCGCCCACCGGCAGCAGCGTGCCCGGCGGGAACAACCGGTAGCTGCCGGACAGGGCCTCCAGCGGCATGGCGTAGAGACCGGTCGACAGGATCAGCACCGGTCCCGCGATCGCCAGCAGCCGGCTGGTGCCGGCGGTCTGCGCGCCGAGCTCGGGGTCGGGCTGCAGCACGCTCGACAGGCCGATCTGCATCGCTGCGATCTGGCCGGCGATCGGCAGCGCCAGGGCCAGCAGCTTCGCCAGCCATCCGAGCAGCAGGCCGACCAGCAGCTCGCCGGCGATGGTGGCCAGGATGCGCAGCGGCGCCTCGCCGGCCGGCGGGATCAGGTGGACCACGCCGGGCAGGATCAGGGCCGAGATGCCGACCGCCAGGCCCGCACGCACCACCGCCGGCGCGTCGCTCTCGCCCAGGCCCGGCATCACCATCACCGCGGCACTCACCCGCGCCAGCACCACGGCAAAGGCGAACGCCCAGCCCGGCAGCGCGGCGAGCAGCGGATCGGGCGGCATCAACCGCGCCCGGTGGTGGTCGATGCGCCGGTCACCTTCCGCCGGACGCGATCAGCTGGTCGAACAGCAGATGGGTGTAGTCGGTCAGGGTGGCGAACATGAACGAGCCCGCCAGGGTCAGCGTCATCCCGAGCGCCAGCAGCTTCGGCACGAAGGCCAGCGTGCTCTCGTTCAGCTGGGTCACTGCCTGGATCAGCGAGATCAGCACGCCGACGGCCAGCGCCGTCAGCAGGCCCGGAGCCGCCATCTTCAGAACCACCATGAACATGTCGCGCAAGATCACCGCGACGTCGCCTTCCTGCATTGCAAACCCTCCTGGTCGCTGCTTTCGTCCGACGGTTGCCGCCGGTCAGATCGACATCTTCATGATGTCCTGGTACGCCTGCACCACCCGGTCGCGGATCGCGGTGGTCGATTGCAGCGCGAGCTGCGCCTTCGACACCGCCATCACCACGTCCGTCAGGTTGCCCTCGCCGGAGATCCCCTTCGCCGCGGCGGTGTCGGCGGCATGGCCGCTGTCCACCACCCCCTGCAGCGCCTGCGACAGCGTGTCGCCGAAGCTGCTGCCTGTCCCGGTCTGCAGGCCGTCGCCCTCGGCGCCGATGCCGGACATGTCCTGCCCCTGCACGCGCGCATACGCGCTGGCGGCGGCGGAGGGCGTCGCGAGGATGCGGCCGTCGTTCATGGCGCGGTGCTCATCCCGGGGCCGGTCACTTCAGCAGGTCGATCGCGCGCGTCATCATCGAGCGCGTGGTCTGCATGACGTTCAGGTTGGCGCTGTAGGAGCGCTCCGCCTCCTTCATGTCCATGATCTCGACGAAGCTGTTGACGTTCGGCGTCTTGACGTAGCCGGTGGCGTCGGCGGCCGGATGCGACGGATCGTAGCGCGTGTTGAACGCGCTCTGGTCCTGGCCGATCTGCTTGACCGTGACCTCCGACTCGCCGGTCTGCCGGTCGACGGTCTCGCCGAAGGTGATGGTCTTGCGGCGATACGGATCCGCGCCCGGAGCCGAGCCGGTGGTATCCTGGTTGGCGAGGTTCTCCGCGATCACGCGCAGGCGCATGGTCTGCACGTCCATGCCGGAGGCCGAAACGTCGAGCGCCTTGGAAAGGTCCATCTTCAACGCTCCGCCCGAGGAAGGAAGCCCATCGGTCAGCCCTTGCCCAATGCGGTGGAGTACATGCTCATGTACTTGCTGTAGAGGCTGGTCACGAGGCGCTGCTGCGTGTCGGTGTCGGCGACCTTGGTCAGCTGCTCGTCGACCTGCACCGCGTTGCCGTCGATCGAGCGCTGGGTCGGCCGCGTCACCACCGTCGAGCTCGTGTCCAGGGTGCCGGACAGGTGCATGGGATTGGTCTGCACCGGCGCCGACACCTGGTTCGCCATCGTCGTGCTGAACGGCTGCTCGTCGCGCGGCACGTAGCCGGGGGTGTCGGAGTTGGCGATGTTGCGCGCCAGCACGCGCTGGCGGTCGTCAAGCCATTGCAGGCGGGTCGCGGCCAGGCTCAGAAGGTCGGATTGACCGGCATCCATGGCGAAGGCTCCTCGGCTCCGGGCGAAGCGCACCTGCTCCGTGCCCGCATCGTGCCCTGCCGGTCGTTGCGGAAACGTTAACGGCGGGAAGGCCGCCGTGTTCATCCTTCGTTAACCGGTCCGGGTCAGGATGGGGCACCACCGGCAAAAGGCCGTGTCATGCCCATCTCCGATCTCCTCAGTGCCGCGGGCGCGCTTGTTCTCGTGGTCGGTTCGATTGTTCTGCTTCGCTACGGGACCCGCTTCGTCGCCGGGAGGCGGCCACGCACCGGGGGCACGCCTCTCTGGCTGGCGGGCCAGCTGGGGCTGGACGGCAGGCGTCGCCTGCACCTGGTGCAGTGCGGCGGGGCACAGGTGCTGCTGCTCACCGGAGGCGCCAGCGACGTGATGCTGCCCTGGCCGCCTACGGGCGCCGGACCTGCATCGGACGGCCCGCCGAATCCCGGCACCGGGTGGTTCTCGTCCAGGCCCGCATCGGGGCGCGGGTCGTGAGCGCCCGGCGGATCGCGCTGGGCGCGTCGGCTGCGCTGGCGCTGCTGCTGCTCCCGGCGGTGGCGCAGGCGCAGGCGGTCAGCATCGACCTCGGCCATGGCGGCGAGGCGGGCGCCACCGGCCGGCTGGTGCAGCTCACCGCGCTGATCACCCTGCTGTCGCTGGCGCCGAGCCTGATGGTGATGGTGACCGGCTTCACCCGGATCGTGATCGTGCTGTCGCTGCTGCGCAGCGCGATCGGCGCACAAGGGACACCGCCGAACACCGTGCTGATCGGGCTTGCCCTGTTCCTCACCTTCTTCGTCATGCAGCCGACGCTGGAGCTGTCCTGGACCGCGGGCATCGTGCCGCTGATGGATGGCAAGATAAGTGAGATCGACGGCCTGCGGGCGGCGGCCGAGCCGTTCCGGCACTTCATGCTGGCCAACATCCGGGCGCCGGACCTGCGCCTGTTCCTCGACATCGCCAAGCTTCCGGTGCCGTCCAGCGCCGGCGACACGCCGTGGCGCGCGCTGGTGCCGGCGTTCATGGTGGGCGAGCTGCGTCGCGGCTTCGAGATGGGCTTCCTGCTGTTCCTGCCGTTCCTGATCATCGACATCGTGGTGTCGAGCGTGCTGATGAGCATGGGCATGATGATGCTGCCGCCGAGCGCCATCTCGCTGCCGTTCAAGCTCATCTTCTTCGTGCTGATCGACGGCTGGCACCTGGTCGCCGGCAGCCTGGTGCAGAGCTTCGCCGGCGGGTGACGCCGGAGCCACGGCGCCGATGGTGGCCTCCCTTCCTACGATCCTGTAGGGAGGGAGGGCCATGGAAGCCACACGCAGCGCCCGGATCCACCGCGTCACGGCGGAAACCGACATCACCCTGTCGCTGGACCTGGACGGCACCGGGACGGCTGCGATCGAGACCGGGATCGGCTTCCTCGACCACATGCTGACCGCGCTGGCGCGGCACAGCTCGTTCGACCTGGAGGTCAGGGCGATGGGTGACCTCGTCGTCGACTTCCACCACACCACCGAGGATGTCGGCATCGTGCTGGGCCAGGCGCTGACCCGGGCGCTGGGGGACAAGGCGGGCATACGCCGCTACGGCCACGCCGTGGTGCCGATGGACGAGGCGCTGGTCGAGGCGGCGATCGACATCTCCGGGCGCGCGTTCCTGGTCTGGAACGTGTCGTTCCCGCGCCCCAAGATCGGCGAGATGGACACCGAGCTGTTCGAGGAGTTCTTCCGCGGCTTCTCGGGCAACGCCGGCCTGTCGCTGCACGTGGTGCAGAAGGCGGGCAGCAACAACCACCACATCGCCGAGGGCTGCTTCAAGGCGGTGGCGCGGGCGCTGCGCGCGGCGACCGAACCCGACCCGCGCAGCCAGGGCCGCATCCCCTCCACCAAGGGGGTGCTGTGAGGTCCTACAGCACGCACTTCCCCCTGCCCGACCCGGCGCGTCCGGAGCAGCCGCCGGTGCTGGTGCCGGAAGGTTTTTCTCCGTGGGCGCTGCTGTTCGGCTGGCTGGTGCTGCTCCGGCGCGGCAGCTGGCTGGTGGCGACCCTGGCCGGGATCGCGGCGCTGCTGATCGGCCTGCTGGCTCGGCTGGTGCCGTCGGCGTGGGTGCTGCTGCCGGGGCTCAACCTCGCGGTCGCGCTGTTCGCCCACGACTGGCGACGCTGGGAGCTGGCCCAGGCCGGCTTCGTGCCCGGCCCGATCGTCGCGGGCCCGGATCGGGACGCTGCCCTGCTTCGGCTGTTGTCGCTGCGGCCGGACCTGCTCGGGCCGCCGGGCGGGAAACAGCCGGCGTGAGACCGTCCGGCAGCCGGGTCGCGGTGGTCGACTACCAGGGCGGCAACCTGGCCTCGGCCGGCCGGGCGCTGGAACAGGCGGCCCGGGAAGGAGACCTCGACGTGGAGGTCCGCGTGTCCGCCGATCCGGACTGGGTGCGGAACGCCGACCGGATCGTGCTGCCGGGCCAGGGCGCGTTCGCCGACTGCGCGCATGGGCTGTCCGCGGTGGCTGGCCTGCGCGCCGCGATCGAGGACGCGACCCGGGACGGCGCGCCGTTCCTGGGCATCTGCGTCGGCATGCAGCTGATGGCCGAGCGCGGGCTGGAGCACGGCGAGACGCCCGGGCTCGGCTGGATCCGCGGCGAGATCGCGCCGATGGCGGCACCCGGCCTGCGCCTGCCGCAGATGGGCTGGAACGAGCTTTCCTTCACCCCCGGTGCCCACCCGCTGACCGACGGGCTCCAGCCCGGCGACCACGGCTACTTCGTGCACTCGTACGCGCTGGCGAACCACGATCCGGCCGACCTGGTCGCGACCACTTCGTATGGCGGGGAGGTGCCGGCGCTGGTGGCGCGCGGCAACCGCGCCGGCACGCAGTTCCACGTCGAGAAGAGCCAGCGCGTGGGCCTGCGCATCCTGCTCAACTTCCTGCGCTGGAGCCCCCAAAGGTGACGCAGGACCGTCACCCCCCGGCCCTGTCGGCGGAACGGGTCGGCGTCCTCGGCGACGACGACCTGCAGGCGCTGTGCGAGGCGACCGACGCCGCGATCCTGGATGGCGGCGGCTTCGGCTGGGTCACCTCGCCGGGCCGGCGCACGCTGGAGCAGTACTTCCGCGGCATCCTGCTGGTGCCCGAGCGCGCGCTGTTCGTGGGCCGGCTCGACGGCACCATCGTCGGCGCGACCCAGCTGCTGCGGCCGCCGCGCAACAACGAGGCGCAGGCGATGAGCGCCACCCTGATGCACAGCTTCATCGCTCCCTATGCCCGCGGCCACGGACTGGCCCGGATGATGACGGAAGCGGTGGAGGACTGCGCGCGGGCGCTTGGCTACCAGGTGCTGAACCTCGACGTGCGGGAAACCCAGGAGGCGGCGATCCGGCTCTACAACAGCCTGGGCTACCGCCACTGGGGCACGCATCCGCACTACGCGCGTGTCGGCGGCGAGACCGTGGCTGGCTTCTTCTTTACCAAGCGGCTGCAGGATCGCGGACGTCTGGCCGCGTCCCGGCCGGACGCCGCCGCTCCGGACGCGGAGAAGTCCGTCCCGGCCGCCCGGCCCCTGACCCTGTACCCGGCGATCGACCTCAAGGACGGCGCCTGCGTGCGGCTGCGTCGCGGCGAGATGGGCGACGTCACGGTGTACTCGGACGATCCGGGGGCGCAGGCACGGGCCTGGGTTGCCGCCGGGTGCCGCTGGCTGCACGTGGTGGACCTGAACGGCGCCTTCGCCGGGCGGTCGGTGAACGCGGAGGCGATCGAGGCGGTGATCGCCAACGCCGAGGTGCCGGTGCAGCTCGGCGGCGGCCTGCGCGACATGGCGGCGATCGAGCGCTGGCTGGCGGCCGGGATCACGCGCGTCATCCTGGGCAGTGCGGCGGTGAAGAACCCGGAGCTGGTGCGGGACGCCTGCCGCGCGTTCCCCGGCCGCGTCGTGTGCGGCATCGACGCGCGAGACGGGCGGGTCGCGACCGAGGGCTGGGCCGAGGTGTCGGACCTGTCAGCGGTCGAGCTCGCCCTGCGCATGCAGGACGCGGGCGTGGCCGCGATCGTGTTCACCGAGATCGCCCGCGACGGCATGCTGACCGGGCTCGACATCACCCAGACCTGCGCCCTGTCAGCCCGGCTGTCGACGCCGGTGGTGGCGAGCGGCGGGGTCGGCCGGATCGAGCACCTGCAGGCGCTCAAGGCGGCGTCGGCGCGGTGCCATGGCATCGAGGGGGTGATCGTCGGGCGCGCCCTGTACGACGGGCGGATCGAGCCGCGCGAGGCCCTGGCGGTGCTCGGCTAGATGAGGCGGGCCTAGATGCTCAAGCTGCGGGTCATCCCGTGCCTGGACGTCAAGGACGGGCGGGTGGTCAAGGGCGTCAACTTCGTCAGCCTGCGCGATGCCGGCGACCCGGTCGAGCAGGCGGCGGTGTATGATGCCGCCGGCGCGGACGAGCTCACCTTCCTGGACATCACCGCCAGCCACGAGAAGCGCGACATCCTCCTCGACGTGGTCAGCCGCACCGCGGCGCGGATCTTCCTGCCGCTGACGGTGGGCGGCGGGGTGCGCTCCACCGACGACATGCGTCGCCTGCTGCTGGCGGGCGCGGACAAGTGCAGCATGAACTCGGCCGCGGTGGCGCGTCCGACGCTGGTCGGCGAGGCGGCGGGAAAGTTCGGCAGCCAGTGCGTGGTGGTGGCGGTGGACGCCCGCAGCGACGGGCGCGGCGGCTGGGAGGTGTTCACCCATGGCGGGCGCACCGGCACCGGACGGGACGCGGTCGCGTGGTGCCGGGAGGTGGTCGAGGCCGGCGCCGGCGAGATCCTGCTGACCAGCATGGACCGGGACGGCACCGGCCGGGGCTTCGACCTCGACCTGCTGCGCGCGGTGTGCGGCGCGGTGCGTGTGCCGGTGGTGGCGTCGGGCGGCGTGGGCACGCTGCGGCATTTCGTCGAGGGCGCCGAGGCCGGGGCATCGGGCCTGCTCGCCGCCAGCGTGTTCCATTTCGGCCAGTTCACGGTGGCGGCGGTCAAGCAGGCGCTGCGCGACGCCGGCCAGCCGGTGCGCCCGGTCGCGTCCAGCCAGGATCGCCCATGACCAAGCCCCCGAAGCGCGTCGGCAAGGCCGGGAAGAAGGCGCTGCCGAAGAAGCGGGTCGCCAAGGCGGGCACGGCGTCCAAGCCGACGCCGGAGGCGGCCCCGGCCCGCAAGCGTCCGACCAAGAAGCGGGCGGTGACGAAGGCGGCGGTCCGGCAGTCGCGCGGGGCGGCGAAGCGGGTGGCCGACCTGTCGGGCGCCACCGCCGGGGTGCTGGACCGGCTGTTCGAGGTGGTGACGGAGCGGCGCGACGCCGATCCCAACATCAGCCATTCGGCGCGCCTGCTGTCGCGCGGCACCGCCAAGGTGGCGCAGAAGTTCGGCGAGGAAGCGGTCGAGTGCCTGATCGAGGCGGTCAGCGGCAACAGCGCGGCGCTGATCGGGGAAAGCGCCGACGTGCTCTACCACCTCATCGTGCTATGGGTGGATGCGGGGCTGCGTCCGGGCGAGGTATGGTCGGAGTTGCAGCGGCGCGAAGGCACCAGCGGCATCGCCGAAAAGGCGTCGCGTCCCACCGCAGCCCAGCAGGGAGACTGACCTCATGCCGGTGCCCGGCCTCGGTCCCTACGATGCGGACAACATCTTCGCCCGGATCCTGCGCGGCGAGATCCCATGCCGGCGCGTGTTCGAGGACGACCACGTGCTGGCGTTCCACGACATCCACCCGCTGGCGCCGGTGCACGTGCTGGTGATCCCGAAGCAGCCCTACGTGTCGTTCGCCGACTTCTCCGCCCGCGCGTCCGACGCCGAGATCGCCGGCCTCGCCCGCGCGGTCGGCCGGATCGCGGCCAGCCTCGGGCTGGACGAGGCGGGCTACCGGCTGCTGTCCAACATGGGCAGCGACGCCGGCCAGGAGGTGCCGCATTTCCACGTGCACCTGTTCGGTGGCGCCCCGCTCGGGCCGATGCTGGCGCAGGCCGGGCTTCCGTAGGTAGCCCGGCCGCCTGGCCGGTCGGCCGGACCCGGCCCGGTAGCCGGGCGGAGGTGGACGGCCTGGAAGCGTGATGCTGCGGACCCTCCCGGCGCTCCGGCATCTCCTGGCCTTGAACGGTGTTCACGGCTGGCGAGCCGTTCGGGAGTACCCCGGCATGCCGCTTGCGAGATGCTCGGACCAGACGCCAACAAGGAGACGACGTGCCGAACAACCGTCACGAAAGCAGTCGGTCGGTTCCGGCCAAGCTCCGGCGTTTCCTCTGGTCCGGGCTGCGCCGCGCGGGCCTGGTGCTCGGGCTGGCCGTGATCCCGGGCGTCGTCGCCCACGCGCAGCCGGCCCCGCCGCCGTTCAACCAGGAGCCCTACACCCACCCGCAGCGTTCCGTCACGATCGCGCCCGGCCGGACGCTCAACCTGTACTGCACCGGTCACGGGACGCCCACCGTGGTTCTCGACTCCGGCTGGGGCGGCCCGACCACTGCCTGGGCCTATGTGCAGCCCGGCGTCGCCCGGTTCACCCGGGTGTGCTCCTATGACCGGGCCGGACAAGGCTTTTCCGGCCCGGGCCCCCTGCCGCGCGACACGAACGCCCTGGTCGGCGACCTGCACGGCCTGCTTCATGCGGCAGGACTCCGCCCGCCCTTCGTTCTTGTCGGTCACTCCCTCGCCGGCCTCGATGCGGTCCTGTTCGCGGACCGCTACCGCGACGAGCTGGCCGGCATGGTGCTGGTCGATCCCGCCTTTCCCCATCAGGCCGAACAGATGTCCCGCATCCCCGGCGTCGGACCGATCCTGCGCAAGACGGTGCCTGATTTCACGCCGTGCGAGGCGGCGGCGCGTGCCCACCGCCTTCCCGTGGCGCCGCCTCTGGTGGACCTCTGCCTGAACCACGATCCCGCCTATGGCGCGCCGCTCGTCCGGGCGCTGGACCGGATGTCCCTGCGTCCGGACCTTTGGACAACCCTCGCCTCCGAGGTCGGCTCGTTCGGCAGCGCTCCCGGCGCTCCGACCCCGGACGTGGACAGCCAGGAACTCGACGGGGCCTCGGCATCCTTCGGCGCGTTGCCGATGGTCGTCCTGACGGCCGGGAACAAGGTCGCCCTGCCCGGCCTGTCGGCAGCGCAGGCCGACGCGCTGTTCGGGGTCTGGAACCACGCACACGACCTGATCGCCGCCCGGTCGAGCCGGGGGCGAAACCGGCTGGTGCCGGACACCGGCCACTACATCCAGCTCCACCAGCCCGGAACCGTGATCGCCGCCATCCACGAGGTCGTGGCCGACGCGCGGGGCGCGGCCGTCCCGTCGCGCGGCCGCACGCCGTGACCGGACCCGCCCGGCTGGGCGCCGTGCGGGTCGCGTCCGGGACCGGGCCGCTCAGGCCGTCGTGAGGCCGAGCTCCTGCCGGTCGAACAGCCGGCGGTACAGCCCGTCCGGGCGTGTCAGCAGGGCCGCATGCGGGCCGTCCTCGACCACGGCGCCGTGCGAGAACACCAGGATGCGGTCGAGCGACACCACGGTGGACAGGCGGTGGGCGATCACGATCACGGTGCGGCCGTTCATCAGCCGCTGCATCGCCTCCTGCACCAGCGCCTCGGACTCGGAGTCCAGGCTGGAGGTGGCCTCGTCCAGGATCAGCACCCGCGCGTCGGCCAGGAAGGCGCGGGCGATGGCGATGCGTTGGCGCTCGCCGCCGGACAGCTTGACGCCGCGCTCGCCGACCAGGGTGGCGTAGCCGGCCGGCAGCCGGTCGATGAAGCCGGACGCGTTGGCGAGCATCGCCGCCTGCTCGATCTCGGCCAGGCTGGCGTCAGGGCGGGCGTATCCGATGTTCTCGGCCAGCGAGCGGTGGAACAGCACCGGCTCCTGCGGCACCACGGCGATCTGCGACCGCAGGGACTCCTGCGCCACCAGGGCGATGTCCTGCCCGTCGATCAGGATGCGGCCGCCATCGAGGTCGTACAGGCGCTGCAGCAGCTTGGTCAGGGTGGTCTTGCCGGAGCCGGACGGCCCCACCAGCGCCACCCGGCTGCCGGCCGGGATGTCGAGGTCGAGGGAGCGGAACAGCTGAGCCGCCTGGCCTGCATAGCGGAACGACGCCCGCTCGAAGCGGATCTCGCCGTCGGTGATGCGGATCGGCGAGGCGTGCGGCCGGTCACGCACCCCTTCCGGCTCGCGGTACAGCGCGACCAGCTCCTCCATCTCGTTGACCGAGCGCTGCACCACGCTGATCTGCTGGCCGATGTCGCGCAGGTAGCCCTGCACCAGGAACACCATGGTCAGCACGTAGGCGACGTCGCCGGCGCCGGCGCGGCCGTGCCACCACAGGAACAGCACCGCGGCGACCAGCGACAGGCGCAGCACCGTGAGCGCCAGGTTCTGCAGGTTGCCGCTGTCCGTGCCGCGCAGCCAGGTGCGCGTGGTGCGCTGCCCCCAGCGCTCGACCACGCGCGACAGCCGCCCGTCCTCCCGGCTCTCGGCGCCGAACGCCTTGACCACGGCGTTGCAGGTGATGGCGTCGGCCAGCACCGCGCCCAGGCGCGTGTCCCAGCTGTTGGCGAGGCGGGCGGAGGGCGCGACGTAGAACAGCGTCATCGTCACCGACAGGATCGCGAAGCCGACCGAGCCGAGGCCGAGCAGCAGCCCCATCACCGGCCAGCGCAGCGCCAGCACGACGGTGGTGCCGGCGAGCACGCACAGCTCGGGCAGCAGCATCAGCAGCAGGGTGTCGTCGAGCATGTCGACCGCCCACATGCCGCGGGTCAGCCGGCGCACGGTGGAGCCGGCAAAGGTGTTGGCGTGCCAGTCGGTGGAGAAGCGCTGCACCCGGGCGAACGCGGTGCGGGCGATGTCGCCCATGATCCGCACCGTCAGCCGGGTGATGCCGATGAAGGCGAGCCGGCGGCCGAGCACGCTGACCAGCCCGAGTGCCGCCAGTCCGCCCAGCATGGTGAGGCTGTCGTGCAGCGCGACCCGCGCCTGCGGCGGCCGGACGGCGCCGGCGCCGAGCAGGTGCGGCGGCAGCCGGGTCACGTCGTCCACCAGGCGTCCGGCCAGGATCGGCGTCACCACGTCGGTCAGGGTGGCCAGCACCATGCCGCCGGCGACCAGCGACACCAGCAGCGGACGCCGCCGCCAGTGGCCGAACAGGAACGCCAGCACGGCGACGAAGACGCTGCGGCCGTTCCCCCTCGCGGCGGACGCCCCGCGCGTGGGGTCAGGGCTGGTCACGGGGGTCGATCACTCCACGCAAGGCGCCGACGGGCGCCGGCGGAGGACTAGGACGGAGCCGGACCGCAGGACACGGTGGGCACGAAGGCGGCGGGATCACGCAGCAAGGCTTGGCAGGCCGCGGCGATGCCCATCTCCTGTTCGCTGTCATCCGACCGGCTCGGTTCGGGACGTAGCGGCTGGGAACGCAGCGTGTCCAGGAACAAGGTCGTCAGCACCGGATCGAGGCGACGTCCCGCTTCCGCCTGCAGCCGCTGCATCGCGGCATCGAGCAGCCGCGGCTCGGCCGTCCGGCCAGGCGGAAGCAGAGCCGCAGCCTGGTCGGCGATCGCGGCGATCCGCGCGGCGAGCGGGATCTGGACCCCGGCTAGCCCCCGCGGATAGCCGGAGCCGTCCCAGCACTCCTGGTGCCCGAGCGCCATCTCCGCCGCGCGCTCGAACGTCGCCGACTGGCCGCCGCCGAGCAGGCGGGCGCCGACCGTCGGCGCTCGCCGCAACAGGCGGCGCTCGGCCTCGTCGAGCGGAGCGGCCTTGTGCAGGAGGGCATCCGGGATCGCGATCCGGCCGAGATGGCGGAACATGGCCGCACGCTGCAGCTCGGCTGCCTCCACCGGTCCCAGGCCGGCGAGCAGCGCGAGCTGGTGCACGAGACGGTCGCCGTCCTGGCGCGCATCGGCCGCCTGCCCGTTCTCCGAGCGCGCCAGGACGGCAAGCCGGTCCAGGATCTCCGCCTGTCCCAGGGGCACGTGACCATGGTTCACCAACGGCAAGGCGCCGATCCGGAGCAGCCAGGCTCCCAGGCAGCCGCACAGGGACAGGACGAGCGCCGTCGGCAGCGAGACCGCCCTGGCCGCCGGATGCGACCCGAGCAGCACCAGCAGCCCGGCGATGCCGGCGACGAGGCCGAGCCGCCTGGCGAGCCTCCACCCGGCCCCATACCGGCCATTCCCGCTCCGGCCGTCCATCCTGGCCGCTCGATCCGACCCGGCGGCATGATACCGATGCATGTCGGTCAGCCCGGCCAGCAACACGGCCACCAGGCTGGCGAGTTCGGACGGGTCCATGACCTGGAACAGGACATGCCCGTCGAAGGGCCACATCTTTGCTGACATGTCCGCCTGCGCTCACAACCTGAGGTGGATGACCGCAATCTGCAACATCGTCACCGACACGTAAATCGCGTTTCGTCGGCGCACGCCGGAATCCCGACCTCGCAGTCCGGAACGCCACACTTGACGGATCCTGCCCCAGACCGCTCCGCTTGCGCGCCGCGGCAGGCGCGACGGCTGGCAGATGGGATCAAGGCATGGGCGGCATCACGCCACCGGGACGCAGCAGGACCGCAGCGGCACGTCCGATGACGAAGGCCGAGGTCGCGCAGTTCATCGCGGCCCTCGGCCAGGCCAACCCGGAAGGGCAGACCGAACTCGCCTTCGCCGATGCCTACACGCTTCTGGTGTCGGTGGTGCTGTCGGCGCAGGCCACCGACGCCTCGGTCAACAAGGCGACCGTGGGGCTGTTCGCCGAGGCGCCCGACCCGGCCGCCATGGTGCGGCTGGGCGAGGAGGGGGTGGCGCGCCACATCCGCACGATCGGGCTGTGGCGGGGCAAGACGCGCAACGTGGTGGCGCTGTCGGCGGCGCTGCTGGAGCGGCACGGCGGCGCGGTGCCGGCCGACCGCGAGTCGCTGGAAGCGCTGCCCGGGGTCGGCCGCAAGACCGCCAGCGTGGTGCTGAACGTGGCGTTCGGCGAGGACGCGATGGCGGTCGACACCCACATCCTGCGGCTCGGCAACCGCACCGGGCTGGCGCCGGGCGCCACGCCGCGCGCGGTGGAGGACGGGCTGGTGGCACGGATCCCGCCGGCGATGCTCCGCCCGGCGCATCACTGGCTGATCCTGCACGGACGCTACGTGTGCAAGGCGCGGGTGCCGGAATGCTGGCACTGCGTCGGCCATGCCTGGTGCCAGTATCCGGACAAGCGGGCCGGTCCGGTCCGCTGAACCGCGCTGCGGGCGCCGCTATTCGGCGGATGCGAGCGGCAGGGTCGGGCGTGGGCTCGCGGCGGGTGCTGCGTGCGGCACCCAGGGACGGTCGCCGCGGCTGCCCAGCGCGCTCCGCACCGTGATCCCGCCGGCACCGATCCACACCGCCTGCGGCCCCTCCCGCCACACGGTGAAGCGGTCGATCCGCGGCACGCCGGGGCAGGCGCCGTGTGCCGGCGCCGGCGAGACCAGCAGCGACATCCCGTCGCAGTCGCCCGGCTCGAGCGCCGGCGGCGGCTCGTCCTCGCCCGGCTTGCGGTGGCCGCCGGTCGGGTCGCGCAGCAGCATCACGGTGCGTCCGCGCCGTGTCAGCAGGCAGGCTGCCGGGTTGCAGACCACGTCTCCGGACGCGTCGGCCGGTCCGGCCTCGGGAAGCGGCACCGGTGCGGCCGGCATCGCCCAGGCCCGTTGCCAGTCGGACAGGGTGATCGGGTCGGTGCGGGCGCCCTGCTCGACCAGCATGGCGCGGCCGGCGCGGAGGGCGACCAGCTGCGCGTCCTCCGACACCAGCAGGTCGGGCGGCCGCACCAGCCAGGGCGAGGCGAGCCCCAGCGCGATCGGCAGCAGGCCCAGCAGCCGCCAGCGCCGCCGCCACAGGCACAGCCAGAGCAGCCCGAAGCTGACCAGCAGCAGGCCGGAAGCGGGAGGAAACGGCACCGGCAGGCTGGCGGCCGGAAGGGCGGCCACGGTCCGCGCCAGCAGGAGGATCAGGTCGATCCCCGCTCCCATCGCGCGCAGCGTCGGCCAGTCCAGCCCGAACGGCATCAGCAGCAGCGACAGCAGCCCCTGCGGCATCACCCAGAACGCGGTCAGCGGCACCGCCACGAGGTTGGCCAGCACGAAGTAGAACTGCACCCGGCCGAAGTGGAACGCGGCGTAGGGCAGCGACGCGGCGCCGGCGACCAGGCTGGTGAAGAACAGCTGGAACACGTGCAGCGCGACCCGGTCGCGCAGCCGCGGGCCCTGCAGGTGCCGCATCAGCGGCCGCGCCGCCTCGTAGCCGGCCAGGAGCGCCAGCACCGCGGCGAAGCTCATCTGGAAGGTGACGTCGAGCAGCACGGCCGGGGTCAGCAGCAGGATCAGCGCGGCGGCGAAGGCGAGTGCCCGCAGCGACACCGTCCGCCTGCCGATCACCAGCCCCAGCATGGCCACCGCCGCCATCGCCAGGCTGCGCAGGCCAGGCAGGTGCAGCCCGGTCAGCAGCATGTAGAAGCAGCCGGCCGCCAGCGCCGCCAGCGCCGCGATCTGCCGGCACGGCAGGCGCAGGGCGCCCCATTCCCACGCCGCCAGCGCAATCCGCACCAGCGACAGCGCCAATCCCATGACGATGCCGAGATGCAGCCCCGCCACCGCCAGCAGGTGGGCCAGGCCGGAGGCGGCGAAGGCGTCGCGGTCGGCCTGCGGGATCCCGCTGCTCAGCCCGGTCAGCAGGGTGGCGGCCACCGCGCCGCGCGGTCCCGGCAGCACCAGCAGGATCCGGTCGGCGATGCGCTCGCGCAAGCCACGCATCCCCACCGCAAGCCCGCGACGTGCCCCGTGCGACAGCACCGCCACCGGGGACAGCGCCCTGCCGGAACCCGCCACCCCGGAGAAGAAGGCGTCGCGCTGCAGGTCGCGTCCGGCCGGCAGGTCAGGCGACGACGGCGCGCGCAGCAGCGCGCGGATCCGCACGGCGTCGCCGGGGCCGAGCACCGCCGGGTCGTCCGGACGCAGGCGCAGGCGCAGGACGCGGGTGGTGGCGGTGACGGCTGCGGGAACGGCAGCGGCAGGCTCGTCGTCCTTGCGCGGCGCGAGCGCGATCGACACCCGGTCCAGCGTCACGCGCCGCTGCCCGTCCGCCATCACGTCGATCGCCGTGATCCGTCCGGTGACCAGCGCCGCCTTGCGCGGCAGGGACGGCATCGGCGGCATGCGCCATGCCGCCAGCTCGGCGGACACGAAGCCGATCGACAGCGCCAGGAGTGCCGCCGCCGCGGCATGGGCCAGCCGGCTGCGCCGGGCCAGCGCGAACAGGATCGCCGACGCGATGGCGAGTCCCATCCCCAGGGAGATCGCCGGCTCAGAACGTTGCGCAAAGTAGAGCAGGACCCCGCTGCCGAGGCAGGCCGGCAGCCACAGCACGAGACGGTCGCGATCGGCGGCGACCCCGTCGCGGAACAGCGTCCAGCCGCGCGCCAGCAGAAGCTGGAGGCGAGGCGCGCCCTTGCGGCGGCCGAGCCGATGCAGACCGGAAACAAGCGTGGCGGTTCGTTGCACAACCGGAAGTTTAGCGGGATCCCGCGGATCCCGCCAGCGGCTCTACGAGGAACCGGGACGGCATGTTAGGAACCCGGTCCATGACCGTCCGCACGCGCTTCGCGCCGAGCCCGACCGGGTTGCTGCACGTCGGCAACGCCCGCGCCGCCTTGTTCAACTTCCTGTTCGCCCGCCACCATGGCGGCCGGTTCCTGCTCCGGATCGAGGACACCGACCGCGAGCGCTCCACCCAGCACGCGGTGGACGTGATCCTGGACGGGCTGGACTGGATGGGGCTGAACCCGGACGAGCCGCCGGTGTACCAGTCCACCCGCCAGGCGCGTCATGCGGAGGTAGCGCTGGCGCTGCTGGAGGCGGGCCGGGCGTATCGCTGCTATTGCACGCCGGACGAGCTCCGGCAGATGCGCGAGCAGGCCGCTGCGGAAGGCAGGCCGCCGCGCTACAACGGGATGTGGCGCGACCGCGATCCGGCCGAGGCGCCGGAGGGGGCGCCGTTCACCGTGCGGCTGCGCGCGCCGCAGGACGGCGAGACGGTGGTGCACGACCTGGTGCAGGGCGAGATCCGGGTCGCCAACGCCGAGATGGACGACATGATCATCCTGCGCGGCGACGGCACGCCGACCTACCTTCACGCCGTGGTGTGCGACGACCACGACATGGCGATCACCCACGTGATCCGCGGCGACGACCACATGACCAACACCTTCCGGCAGTCGCAGATCTACGCCGCGATGGGCTGGGAGCGGCCGTTGTTCGCGCACCTGCCGCTGATCCACGGGCCGGACGGCGCCAAGCTGTCCAAGCGGCACGGCGCGCAGAGCGTGGTCGAGTTCCGCGAGCAGGGCTACCTGCCGGAAGCGCTGGACAACTACCTGCTGCGGCTCGGCTGGGGGCACGGCGACGCCGAGGTTCTGGGGCGCGACGAGCAGATCCGGCTGTTCGACCTGGACGGCGTCGGCCGCTCGCCCTCCCGCATGGACTACACCAAGCTCGCGCACCTGAACGGCGTCTGGCTGCGGCAGGCCGACGACGACCGGCTGGCGGCGGACGTGCTGGCGCGGCTGGCCGGGCGCGACGGGCTCCTGCTGGACGCGGTGGCGGCGCGCCGGATCCGCGCCCTGATGCCGGGTCTGAAGGAGCGGGCGCGGACGCTGGTCGAGCTGGCCGACGCGGCGGCGTTCCTGGCCCGGTCGGTGCCGCTGCCGCTGGATGCCAAGGCGAGCTCGCTGCTGACGCCGGACGCGCGCGCGCTGCTGCGCGGCGTGGCCGCCGAGCTGGCGCCGCTGGAGCCGTTCGAGGCGGCGGAGGTCGACGCCGCCCTGCGTCGCCTCGCCGAGCGCGAAGGCCGCAAGCTCGGCCAGGTGGCGCAGCCATTGCGTGCGGCGGTGACCGGCAGCACGACGAGCCCGGGGATCGACGTCACCGTGGCGGTGCTGGGCCGGGACGAGACCCTGGCGCGGATCGGGGCCGTGCTCGGTGGCTAGGGCGGGCGAAGCGCCGGCCGAGCCGCGCACGCGCGGCGGCGGCTACTTCGCCGATGGCGGCGGGCGGCACCTGCTCGGGCTGCAGGGCATGCATCCCACCCGGATCGAGCCGTTCCTGGACCTGGCCGAAAGCTACGTGCTGCTGAACCGCTCCCGCAAGACGCAGCGCGACCTGCTGCGCGGGCGCACCCTGATCAACCTGTTCTTCGAGGACAGCACGCGCACCCGCACCTCGTTCGAGCTGGCCGGCAAGCGGCTGGGTGCGGACGTGATCAACATGACGGTGTCGACCTCGTCGGTGAACAAGGGCGAGACGCTGCTCGACACCGCCGCCACGCTGAACGCGATGCGCACCGACCTCCTCGTGGTGCGGCATGCGCAATCGGGCGCTCCCGCGCTGCTGGCGCAGAAGGTGGACGCCTCGGTGATCAACGCCGGCGACGGCACCCACGAGCATCCGA
This sequence comes from uncultured Acetobacteraceae bacterium, assembly GCA_964247735.1. Taxonomy (GTDB): domain Bacteria; phylum Pseudomonadota; class Alphaproteobacteria; order Acetobacterales; family Acetobacteraceae; genus Lichenicola. The sequence goes on along the minus strand of CAXTVS010000010.1, from coordinate 57,601 downwards.
CCCAGGCGCTGCTGGACGCGCTGACCATCCGCAGGCGCTGCGGCCGGCTGGAAGGGCTGACGGTGGCGATCTGCGGCGACGTCGCGCATTCCCGGGTGGCGCGCTCCAACATCCACCTGCTGACCGCGATGGGCAGCCAGGTGCGCGTGGTGGGGCCGCCGACGCTGATGCCGGCGGAGGTCGAGCGGCTCGGCGTCAGCGTGCACCACGACATGGACCGGGCGCTGGAGGGCGTGGACGTGGTGATGATGCTCCGGCTGCAGCGCGAGCGCATGAGCGGCGGGCTGGTGCCGAGCGAGCGGGAGTATTTCCGCTTCTTCGGCCTCGACACCGCGCGGCTGGCCCGGGCCAAGCCCGGCGCGCTGGTGATGCATCCGGGGCCGATGAACCGCGGCGTCGAGATCGACAGCCAGGTGGCGGACCATCCGGAGCAGAGCGTGATCCAGGAGCAGGTCGAGATGGGGGTCGCGGTGCGGATGGCGGTGCTGGACCGGCTGTCGCGCGCGAACATGGTATGACCGCGCCGCTGCTGTTCGACCGGGTGCGGCTGATCGACCCCGCGACCGGGTCGGATCGTCCGGGCCGGTTGCTGGTGCGGGACGGGCTGGTCGCCGCCGTGGACGGGCCAGCCGAAGGGGTGCCGGACGGGGCGACCGTCATCGACGGCGCGGGTGCGGTGCTGTGCCCGGGGCTGGTGGACATGCGGGTGGCGCTGGGCGAGCCCGGGCACGAATACCGGGAAACCATCGCCGAGGCGGCGGAAGCGGCGGCGGCCGGTGGCGTCACCACCGTGGCGGCGCTGCCGAACAACAGGCCCGCGATCGACGACCCGGCGCTGGTCAGGCTGCTGCGCGCGCGCGGCGAGGAGACCGGGTCGCTCACGATCCTGCCCTACGGCGCGGTCACGCGCGGCTGCCGCGGCGAGGAGATGGCCGAGCTCGGGCTGCTGCGCGAGGCCGGCGCGGTCGCCTTCACCGACGGCACCCGCGCCATCGCCGACGCCCGCCTGATGCGGCTGGTGCTGTCCTATGCGCGCGGCTTCGGGGCGATGGTGGTGCAGCATCCGGAGGACCCGGCGCTGGCCCGCGGCGGCGTCGCCACCGAGGGTGAGCTGGCGACCCGGCTTGGCCTGCCGGGAATCCCGGCGGCGGCGGAGGCGATCCTGGTGGCGCGCGACCTCAGGCTGGCGCAGCTCACCGGCGGCGCGCTGCACTTGGCCCACGTGTCCACCGCGGAAACCGTGGCGCTGGTGGCGCGCGCCAAGGCGGACGGCATCCGCGTCACCTGCGACACGGCGCCGCCCTATTTCGACCTGAACGAGACCGCGATCGGCGACTTCCGCACCTATGCCAAGCTGTCGCCGCCGCTGCGGCCCGAGGCGGACCGGATGGCGATCTGTGCGGCGCTCGCCGACGGCACGGTCGACGCGGTCGGCTCCGACCACGCACCGTGCGACCCGGACGACAAGCGGCTGCCGTTCGCGCAGGCGCGCGCCGGCGGCGTCGGGCTCGCCACCCTGCTCGGTGTGACGCTGGCGCGCGTGCATGACGGCAGCATGAGCCTGCTCCGGGCGCTGGAGCTGCTGACCGCCGCGCCGGCCCGGCTGCTCGGCAGCGGCGCCGGACGGCTCGCCGTCGGGGCCCCGGCGGATCTCTGCCTGTTCGATCCCGAGCGCGCCTGGAAGGTGGTCGCGGGGCAGCTGCCGGGCCACGCGCAGAACACCCCGTTCGACGGCCGGGCGCTGGAAGGGCGCGTGCTCGGCACCTGGAAGAACGGGCGGCGAGTGTTCGGATGAGGGACGATCCATGAGCGGCGCGGCGTCGGGCGACGGCACGGTGCTGCTGGCGGGGGCGGCGGTGCTGTCCTACCTGCTTGGCAGCATCCCGTTCGGGCTGATCCTGACCCGCCTCGGCGGGGCCGGCGACATACGCCGGATCGGCTCGGGCAACATCGGCGCCACCAACGTGCTGCGCACCGGCCGTCGCGGCCTCGCCGCCGCCACCCTGCTGCTCGATGGGCTGAAGGGCGTGGTCGCGGTGCTGTCGTGCGAGCTCGTCCTGTTCCTGCTGGCGCCGGACGCCGCGGCGGTGGCGGCGGTCTGCGTCGTGCTCGGGCACTGCTTCCCGGTCTGGCTGCGTGGCCGCGGCGGCAAGGGGGTCGCCACCGGGCTGGGCGCGGTGCTGGCGCTGGACTGGCGCGTGGGGGCGATCTGCTGCCTGGTCTGGCTCCTGGTGGCGCGGCTGAGCCGGATCTCCTCGGCCGGTGCCCTGGCGGCGTTCGCGCTGCCGGCGCCCCTGCTGCTGGCGCTGGGCGGCGGGATGCTTCGCGCGCCGGTGCCGTGGGCGGGACTCGCCATCACGCTGATCGTGTGGGCGCGGCACCGCGCCAACATCGCCCGTCTGCTGTCCGGCACCGAGCCGCGCATCGGCGGGCGTCCGGCATGAGCGGGCGGATGCCGCTCGGCGCCATCCTGCGGCTGGTCCGCACCGACGGGGTCGGGCCGATGGGGTTCCGTCGCCTGATGCAGCGCTTCGGCGGCGACCCGGAGGCGGCGCTCGACGCCCTGCCCGGCCTCTCCCGCGCCGGCGGCCGTGACGTGCCGCCGTCGGTTCCGAGCCAGGGCGTGGCGGAGGCGGAGATCGAGGCGCTCCACCGGCTCGGCGGCCGGTTCCTGGTGCTGGGACAGCCGGACTATCCGCCGCTGCTGGCCCAGCTCGCTGACGCGCCGCCGCTGCTGTCGGTGCTGGGGGATCCGATGATCCTGCACCGCCGCGCGGTGGCGATCGTCGGCGCGCGCAACGCGTCCGCGGCCGGCCTGCGCATCGCCGAGGCGCTGGCCGCCGAGCTTGGCGGCGGCGGGCTGGTGGTGGTGTCGGGCCTGGCCCGCGGCATCGACGGGGCCGCGCACGTGGGGGCGCTGCACGTCGGCCCGACCGTAGCGGCGATTGCCGGCGGGCTCGACAAGCCCTACCCGCCGGAACACGCGGCGCTGCAGGACCGCATCGCCGCCCAGGGCTGCGTGGTGGCGGAAGCCCCGCTCGGCACCGCGCCGCAGTCGCGGCACTTCCCCCGGCGCAACCGCATCATCGTCGGGCTTTCGCTCGGCTGCGTGGTGGTGGAAGCGGCGCTGAAATCGGGCAGCCTGATCTCGGCGGGCCTGGCGCTGGACTACGGCCGGGAGCTGTATGCGGTGCCGGGCAGCCCGCTCGACCCCCGCTGCCGCGGCTCCAACGACCTGCTGCGCAAGCGCGAGGCGCATCTGGTCGAGAACGCAGCCGACGTGCTGCGCCACCTCCCGGACCTGCCGCCGGACCTGGGGCCGACCGGCTTCGCGGAGCCGGCCTCGGGCTGGGGCGCGGACGCGCCGGAGAGCTGGGACCAGCTCGGCTCGGTACGGGACGCGCTGCTCCGGCTGCTGAGTCATACCCCCACGCCGGTTGACGATCTGGTGCGCCGCTGCCAGTTCTCGATCTCTGCCGTGCTGGCGGTGCTGACCGAGCTGGAACTCGCAGGACGTGTGGAATCCCTCCCCGGGAACCGCGTCGGACTGCTGGCGGACCGGTTCCGGCCGGGCTGACGGCGCAGCCGGGGGTTGCAGCCCCCCGACCGGACCCGGAGCATTCATGGTCGACGTCGTCGTTGTCGAGTCGCCCGCCAAGGCGAAGACGATCAACAAGTACCTGGGCGACGGCTTCACCGTGCTGGCCTCGTTCGGCCATGTCCGGGACCTGCCGCCCAAGGACGGCAGCGTCCGTCCGGAACAGGACTTCGCGATGGACTGGGAAGCCGACGAGCGCGGCAACCGCCAGATCGCGGCCATCGCCAAGGCGCTGAAGGGCGCCAAGACGCTCTACCTCGCCACCGACCCCGACCGCGAGGGCGAGGCGATCTCCTGGCACGTCCGCGCCATGCTGGAGGAGAAGCACCTGCTGCGCGGCGTGGACGTTCAGCGGGTCACCTTCAACGAGATCACCAAGAACGCGATCCGGACGGCGATGAAGGCGCCGCGCGACCTCGACATGCCGCTGATCGAGGCCTACCTGGCCCGGCGGGCGCTGGACTACCTGGTCGGCTTCACCCTGTCGCCGGTGCTGTGGCGCAAGCTGCCCGGCAGCCGCTCGGCCGGCCGGGTGCAGTCTGTGGCGCTCAGGCTGATCTGCGAGCGCGAAGCCGAGATCGAGGTGTTCCGGCCGCGCGAGTACTGGTCGGTGCAGGCGCAGATGACCACGCCGGCAGGGGCACCTTTTGCCGCCCGGCTGACCCATCTGGACGGGAAGAAGCTCGACCAGTTCGACCTGGGCGACGAGGCGCGGGCGCTTGCCGCCAAGGCGGCGGTGGAAGCCGGGCAGTTCTCGGTCGGCTCGGTGGAGCGGCGCAAGGTCAAGCGCAACCCGCCGGCGCCGTTCACCACCTCCACCCTGCAGCAGGAAGCCTCGCGCAAGCTGGGCCTCGGCGCGCAGGCGACCATGCGGGCGGCGCAGCAGCTCTACGAGGGGATCGAGCTGCCCGATGGACAAGGAGGGGGCGAGACGGTCGGCCTGATCACCTACATGCGCACCGACGGCGTGCAGATGGCGCGGGAAGCGGTGGAGGCGATCCGAGGCCACATCGGCGACGCCTTCGGCCGCGACTACCTGCCGGGCATCGCCCGCGAGTACTCGACCAAGGCCAAGAACGCCCAGGAGGCGCACGAGGCGGTGCGTCCGACCGACGTCGCGCGCACGCCGCAGCAGATGGGCCGCTACCTCGGCGACGAGCAGCGCCGGCTCTACGAGCTGATCTGGAAGCGTGCGGTGGCCAGCCAGATGCAGTCGGCCGAGCTGGACCAGGTGGTGGTGGAGATCGCCGAGCCGGCCGGCCGGGCCAGGCTGCGCGCCAACGGCTCCATCGTTGCCTTCGACGGCTACCTCAAGCTGTATGCCGAGGGGCGGGACGACGCCGACCCGAAGGGGGCGGAGGACGAGGACGGCCGGATGCTGCCGCCGATGCGCGAGGCGGACCCGCTGAAGCGCGGCGCGGTGGCAGCCGACCAGCACTTCACCCAGCCGCCGCCGCGGTACTCCGAAGCGAGCCTGGTCAAGAAGATGGAGGAGATCGGCATCGGCCGGCCGTCCACCTACGCCTCGATCCTGAGCGTGCTGCGCGACCGCGACTACGTGCGGCTGGAGAACCGGCGCTTCATTCCCGAGGATCGCGGCCGGCTGGTGACGGCCTTCCTGGTCTCGTTCTTCGAGCGCTACGTCGACCCGCAGTTCACCGCCGGGCTGGAAGAGCAGCTCGACGACATTTCCGACGGCCGGGCCGATTGGCGCGCGGTGATGGCGAAGTTCTGGGAAGCGTTCTCGCACGCGGTGGCGCAGACCAGGGACCTCAAGATCTCCGACGTGATCGACGCGCTGGACGCCGATCTGGGGCCGCACTTCTTTCCCGCCCGCGCCGACGGCGGCGATCCGCGCACCTGCACCGCGTGCGGCACCGGACGGCTCGGGCTCAAGCTCGGCCGCTACGGCTCGTTCATCGGCTGCTCGAACTATCCGGCGTGCCAGTTCACCCGGAGGCTGGTGATCGATGCCAAGGAGGGCGACGGCGGCGAGACCCTCAAGGACGGGGTGCGGACGCTCGGCGCCCATCCGGAAACCGGCGAGGACGTTTTCGTCAAGCGCGGCCCGTGGGGGCTCTACGTCCAGCAGGGCGAGCCGGACCCGAACGACAAGAAGGCCAAGCCCAGGCGCGCCACCCTGCCCAAGGGCTTCGAGGGCGACACCGTCACCCTGGAGCAGGCGGTGGGGCTGCTGTCGCTGCCGCGCCTGGTCGGGCTGCATCCGGAGCTGGGCGAGCCGATCGAGGCCGGGATCGGCCGGTTCGGGCCGTACGTGAAGATGGGCGCCATCTTCGCCTCGCTGGAGAAGGACGACGACATCCTCGAGGTCGGCATGAACCGGGCGGTGGACGTGCTGGGCAAGAAGCTGGCCTCGGTGCGCACCCTGGGCGACCACCCGAAGGACCGCGAGCCGGTGCTGGTGCGCAAGGGCCGGTTCGGACCGTACGTGCAGCACGGGCAGACCGTCGCCAACCTGCCGCGCGACCGCACCATGGAGGAGTTCACCCTCGACGAGGCGGTGCCGCTGCTGGCGGAACGCGGCAAGCCGCTCAAGCCGCGCGGCAAGAAGGGCGCTGCGGCCAAGGCGAAGCCGGCACGGAAGGCGGCTCCCGCCGTCGCCGAGGCGCCGAAGCCGCCGGCGCGCGGGGCACCGAAGGTCGCGGCCAAGCCCGCTTCCGGCAAGGCGGCGAAGAAGCCGGTCAAGCCGCCGCCGAAGGTGGCCGCGGCCGGGTCCGGCAGAACCGCGTCCAAGATCCGCGCCTGATGCCGAAGCGGCCGCCGGCGGACACGCCGGTCGCGGACGGCACCGAACGGAGCGGCAGCGGCACGTTCCCGTCGCGCGAGGCGATCCGGCGCTTCGTGTCGGAGTCGAGCGGCCGCGTCGGCAAGCGCGAGGTGGCGCGGGCGTTCGGACTCGGGCCGGAGCATCGCGTGGCGCTGCGGGACCTGCTGAAGACGCTGGAACGCGAGGGCGAGCTGGTTCCGGCCGGCGCCCGCCGCTTCGCCGTTGCCGGCCGCCTGCCGGAGGAGGCCGTGGTGCAGGTGACCGGCATCGACAACGACGGCGACGCGCTGGCGAGGCCGGTCGGCTGGGACGGCGCCGGGCCGCCGCCCTTCATCGTCATGCATCCCGAGCTGCGCGGACGCGCCGCACTCGCGCCCGGACAGCGGGTGCTGGCGCGGCTGAAGCCGATCGGCCAGGGCCGGTACGAGGGCCGCACGATCCGCCGGCTGGATGCCAGGCCCGGCCGCGTGCTCGGGCTGTATCGCCCGCTGCCCCCGGACGATGCGCCGGTCCGGCGCGGCCACACGGCCGAGGCCGGCCGGGTGGTGCCCACCGACCGGCGGGTCAAGGCGGAGTGGAGCGTGCCGGTCGGGGAGGCCGGGGACGCGGAGCCGGACGAGATCGTGCTGGCCGAGCCGCTGCCGCAGATGGGGCTGGGGCTCAAGCCGGTGCGGATCGTCGAGCGGCTGGGCCGCATGGGCGACGCGCGCTCGGTGAGCCTGATCTGCCTCCTCACGCACGACATCCCGCAGCACTTCCCGGACGAGGCGATCGAGCAGGCCGAGGCGGCGGCCGGGGTGGACCTGTCCGGGCGCACCGACCTGCGCGCCGTGCCGCTGGTGACGATCGACGGCGAGGACGCGCGCGACTTCGACGATGCCGTGTTCGCGGAAGCCGACACGGATCCCGGCAACCCGGGCGGCTACCGGCTCATGGTCGCCATCGCCGACGTGTCGCACTACGTCCGCGCCGGCTCGGCCCTCGATCGGGAAGCCCGGCTGCGCGGCAACTCGGTGTACTTCCCCGACCGGGTGGTGCCGATGCTGCCCGAGGCCTTGTCCAACGGCTGGTGCTCGCTCAAGCCCGGGGAGCCGCGCGGCTGCCTGTTCGTCGAGATGCGGATCGGTGCGGACGGCGCCAAGCACGCGCACCGGTTCGGCCGCGGCCTGATGCGCAGCGCCGCCCGCCTCACCTACGAGCAGGTGCAGGCGGCGCATGACGGTGACGCGGTCGCCCTGCCAGACGGGCTGCTGGACAGCCTGTACGGCGCGTTCCGGGCACTGCTGGACGCGCGCACCCGACGCGGCACGCTCGACCTCGACCTGCCGGAGCGCAAGGTGGTGCTGGAGGCCGGACGTGTCGCCGCGATCGTGCCGCGGCCGCGCCTGGACAGCCACCGGCTGATCGAGGAGTTCATGGTGCTGGCCAACGTGGCCGCGGCGCAGGAGCTGGAACGGCTGCACCAGCCCTGCATGTTCCGGGTGCACGCGCCGCCGTCGCCGGAGAAGCTGGACGCGCTGCGCGCGTTCCTCGCCACGCTCGACATCCCGCTGAAGCCGGCCGGCGAGATACGTCCGGCCGACCTGGACGCGGTGCTGACCCGGGTCGCCGGCACCGAGCAGGCGCCGCTGGTCAACGAGATGGTGCTGCGCAGCCAGTCCCAGGCCGAGTACGGCCCGGACAACCTCGGCCACTTCGGCCTGGCGCTGCCGCAGTACGCCCACTTCACCAGCCCGATCCGGCGCTATGCCGACCTGCTGGTGCACCGGGCGCTGATCGGCGGCCTCAGGCTCGGCAGCGACGGGCTCCGGCCGGAGGACGGCGCCGGCTTCGTCGACACCGGCGCGCACGTCACCGCCACCGAGCGGCGGGCGGCACTGGCCGAGCGCGAGGCGGTCGAGCGTTACATTGCTGCACACATGGCGGACAAAATCGGCGCCACCTTCTCCGCGCGCATTTCCGGCGTGACCCGGTTCGGGCTTTTCGTCACATTGACGGAAACCGGTGCCAGCGGGCTGGTGCCGATCTCCTCCCTCAGCTCCCTTTCCGCCCCCACCGGGGCCGATGAATTCTGGATGCACGACGAAGCGGCACAGGCGCTGATCGGCAGACGAAGCGGCGCGGCGTATCGCCTGGCGCAGACCGTGGCGGTGCGGCTGGTCGAGGCGGCGCCGCTGACCGGCGGGCTGCTGTTCGCGATCGGCAGCGGCGACGCGCCGGCCGCGTCGGCGCGTCGGCCCGACCGGCGCCTCCGGGGACCCGGCAAGCACGTTCCGTGAGGATCGGCCGCATCGGGCCGGGTGCCCGCCCTGGCGCCTGCGTGTGGCCTGCCCCGGCCCGGCGCATGAGCCGGCACCGGAGGCACCGTGCCCGCAGGCAGCTCGCGTTCTGTCTCCTGCTGGGCTGCCTGCTGCTGGCGGCCGCGGTGGGCAGCGGCCAGGCGGAACCGGCGCCCGGCCCGGGGCTGGACCAGGCGCTGGCGACCAGCGTGATCGAGACCGCCCTGGCGGTGCTGCAGCCGCGCACCCTGGAGCCGCACACCGCGCAGCAGCTCACGGTGTGGGGGCTGAACGGGCTGACCGCGATCGATCCCGACCTGTCCGTCGAGGGCTCCGCCACCGGGCGGGCGCCAGTCCGCCTGTCCACGCCGCGCGGCGTGCTGTTCGAGCGCACGCCGCCTGCGGCCGACGATGCCGCCGGCTGGGCCCGGCTCGCCGTCGGCATGGCCGCGGCGGCCTGGAGCGGCTCGCCGGCGATCCGCAACGCCGGCCAGCAGGCGGTGATCCAGAGCTTCTTCGACGAGCTGTTCAACCACCTCGACCCGTACTCGCGCTACGTGGCGCCGGCGCCTGCCGAGACCGAGCGCACCGTCCGCGTCGGCGGCACCGCGGAAGCGGGCCTGGGCGTGGCGCGCCAGGGACGGTCGCTGGTGGTGTCGTCGGTCAACACCAACGGGCCGGCCTGGGCGGCCGGGATCTCGGTCGGCATGCGGCTGCTGTCGATCGACGGCCAGCCGGTGCGCGGACAGGATCCGGACGCGGTCGCCGCCGCGCTGCAGGGCGAGCCGGGCAGCACGGTGACGCTGGTGGTGGCAGCGCCCGGGCACCCGCCCGCGCGGGTCCCGATCGTCCGCGCCGCGGTGCCGCCGGAAACGGTGTTCGCCTTCAGCAACGGCAACATCGTGGTGATCCGGGTGACCGGCTTTTCCGCCGACACCGCCCAGGAGATGAGCCAGTTCCTGGAGCAGGCGATGCAGCGCGGCGAGGGGGCCAAGGCCGGCACGCCGCTGCACGGGCTGATCGTCGACCTGCGCGGCAACCGCGGCGGGTTCCTGCAGCAGGCGGTGACGGCGGTGGCGCTGGTGCTCGACCACGGCGTCGCGGTGACGGCGAAGGGGCGCGACGCCCAGGCGAACCACGTCTGGGCGGTGCAGGGCGGCGACCTGACCGAGGGCGTGCCGATCGTGGTGCTGGTGGACGGCCGCACCGCCAGCGCCGCGGAGATCATGGCGGCGGCGCTGGCCGACCACCGCCGCGCGGTGGTGGTGGGCAGCGCCACGCTGGGCAAGGGACTGGTGCAGTTCATCGCCCAGCTGCCCGACGGCGGCGAGCTGTTCGTCACCTGGAGCCGGGTGCTGGCGCCGCTCGGCTGGCCGCTGCAGGGGCTGGGGGTGATCCCGCAGGTGTGCACCAGCCTCGGCCAGGCCCGGCTCGACCAGCAGCTGCAGGACCTGGCCGCGGGCACCTTCGACGAACGGGACGCGGTGGTGCAGAGCCGGGCGGCGCGCTCGCCGCTGCCGGTGGCACGGATCCTCGAGCTGCGCGCCGCCTGCCCTGCCGCCATCGGCACCGATGCCGACCTCGACGCCGCGCGCGCGCTGCTGGACACGCCCGGCGCCTACGACGCGGCCCTGGTGCCGCAGCTGGCCGAGCCGGTTCCCTGACCGGGACAGCCCCATGACCGGGCCGCGGCTGAAGGCGGCCGTCTGGGCCAGCGCCGCCCTGCGCCGGGCGCATCAGCTCGGCCGGTCCGGCATGGTGCTGCGACGCGGCGACGCCGATGCCGGCGGCATCCTCGTGGTGCTGCGCGATCGCGCCGGCCGCCTGGTGGTGCTGACGCAGGCGCGCACCCTGGAGGGCGAGGACGCCTGGACCCGGGGCACCGGCGCCGTTCCGGTCGACCAGGCGGCTGCCGACGCCTATGTCGCGCGTCAGGTCGATCGCGATCCGGACCTCTGGGTGCTGGAGATCGACGGCCCCGACCTCGTCCCGCCGTTCGAGGCGACGATCATCTAGCACCAGGAACGAGCCGCCCAACCAGACACGGGAAGACATGCTCCGGTCATCCGTTGTAACGGCTGCGAAACCCGCTCGGTGCCCGGCGCGTCCTGTCCGGCAACCCCCATCCCGTTCATCCGGAGTGAAGACGATTTCCGAAGCCGTCCTGCTGTCGACAACTCGACCCGCCGCCCGTCCCCGCACCTCCAAGCCGCAGGCCATCGTGCATCGCCTGTTCGCCCGCAGCCGCGCCGTGCGCAGGCTGACCGTGGGGGCGCTGGCGACGGTGGAGCTGGCGATCCTCGGCGGCCACAAGCAGGCCGCCCCCATGCAGCTGATCCGCCGTGTGCGCCGCGAGCGCGAAAGCCTGCTCAGCGGCAACGAGGCGTTCATGATCCACTCGCTGGCGCGCACCCAGGCGGCGGTCGGCGGGGTGATGGCCGAGGTCGGCGTGTTCCAGGGCTGCTCGGCCAAGCTGATCAGCCTCGGCGGACAGCCGGACGAGCTGCACCTGTTCGACACCTTCGAGGGCCTGCCGGAACCGGACGGGGCCGAGCGCCGGTCGATGCGGCAGGGCCACTACGCCGCCTCGCTGGAGGCGGTGCGGTCATACCTGTCCGACCGGCCCAACCTCGTGTTCCACAAGGGCCTGTTCACCGGCGAGAACGTGTCCTGCGCCGACCGGAAGTTCTCGCTGGTGCATCTGGACGTCGACCTGAAGGAGGGCACCCTGGCCTGCCTGCGGTTCTTCTATCCGCGCATGCTGCCGGGCGGGGTGATCGTCAGCCACGACTATTCCTACCTCGGCGGCGTACGCGAAGCGTTCGACGAGTTCCTGGCCGACAAGCCGGAGCGCGCGGTGGAGCTGCCGACCTCGCAGGCGATGCTGATCAAGGCCTGATCGGCACCTCCGTCAGTGGCCGCCACCGGAGGGGGCACCACGGTTCGAGCTGATCGACGGGTCGCCGCCGCTGCCGTTGGGATTGACGCCGGTGTCCGTTCCCGACAGCAGGCTCCCGGTTGAAGCGTCGGCCTGATGATGCGCAGATGGCGTGTAGGTGTTGTCGCAGGCAGCAAGCGCCAGCATGCAGGCGGCGCTGGCGATGCTGAAGATGGATCTGTTCATCCCTTGGATCCCCTGTGCCCGATGTCGCCGAGCATAGACGCCGGCAGGACCTGTGCAACCGCGGGAGTCGAGCGAATCCAGGACCGTCAGTCATCCGGGGCCGGTCGATGGTCCGCAGCCGACGCGCGCGGGCGGGCGGTCCGCTGCTTCGACGCCGGCGACTACCCGGGTGCGGCCAGGCTGCTGGTGCCGCTGCTGACGGGAGGTCTGGCGGACATCGTGCTGCTCCGGCTCTGCGGGATGGCGCTGGTCCGGAGCGGCAAGGCGACGGCGGGCCTGCCGTACCTGGCCCGGGCGCGGGGTTTGGCGCCGGATGAGGCATCCTCCGTGCTCTGGCACGGGATCGGGCTGCATGCCGCCGGCCGCTATGCGGAGGCCGCCTCGGCACTGGAAGCGGCGAGCCTGCTGGCGGCCGCCGATCCGGCACCGCTGGTCCACCTGTCGCGGGCGCTGCTGAAGCTGGGGCAGCCGCAGGCGGCGCTCGGCGCGGCACGGCGGGCGGCGTCGCTGGCGCCGCTGCTGCTCGATGCGGAGCATGCGGTGCGCCTTGCCGCGCTGGCAATGCTGCAGGCCGACGACACGGCGACACCGGCGGCCCTGGCCGAGGCCTGGCTGGCGCTCGGCCGCATCTGCCTGCGCCTGGACAAGGTGATGGACGCACGCGCCGCCTTCGCCGAGGCGCTCGGCCAGCAGGCACCGCATTCGGAGGCCGAGGCCGAGCTTGCGCTGGTGGAGCATCTGTGCGGACAGCCGCTGGCCGCGACGGCACGCCTGCGGGCGGTGCTGGACCGCGACCCCGGCTGCCTCGTCGCCCGCCTGCATCTGGCGAGCCGGCTGCTGCTCGATGGCGACGCGGCACCGGCCCTCGCCCTGCTGGACGCGTCGCCCGTGCCCCCGGAGGGCCCGTCGCGGTCGCACTGGCATGCCTGCCGCGCGGCCGCGCTGGTGGCACTCCGTCGCGACGACGCTGCCCACGGCGCGCTCGCACAGGCGGAGCGGCCGCCGGTGCGGGAGCTCGGGCTGCTGCTGTCGTGGCAGCGCCTGGTGCTGGCGCGCCGCAACCGTCGTCCGGAGGCAGACGCGTTGGCTGACCGGGTGGCCGGCCTGGTCACGCGCCGCGACGCCGGCACCCTGGAGCAGCGCATCGACGCGCATTTCGACCTCGCCGAGCTGCGGCGCGCCGACGGCAGGCACGCGGACGCGTTCGACCACTGGGTCCGCGGCCACGCGCTGCTGCGCGCGGCACAGCCGTTCTCCCGCGACGAGCACGCAACCACCCTGGCGGCGATCAGGCGCGGATACGACGCGCGGCGCCTGGCCGACGGGCCGCGGTCCGCGCTCCGGGATCCGGCGCCGGTGTTCATCGTCGGGCTGCCGCGTACCGGCACCACGCTGCTGGAACAGATCCTCAGCGCGCACCCGATGGTGCACGGCGCCGGCGAGCGGCTGGCGATCCGCGAGATGCTGGTGCGGCTGACCGACACCAGGACGGTCGGCACTGCCGCGACACGCGCCGCAGCACTCGACGCGCCGACGCTGACCGCGGCGTCGCGGGACTACCTGGCGGAGCTGCACGCGCTGGCGCCGGGCGCCCTGCGCGTCGTGGACAAGATGCCGGACAACGTGTTCCAGCTCGGCTTCATCGCCACGCTGCTGCCGGACGCGCGGATCATCTGCTGCACCCGCGACCTGCGCGACGTCGGCGCCTCGATCTTCGGCCACCGGTTCCTCGGCTACCATCCCTATGCCCATGACCTCGCCGACCTGGGCTGGTACATGGCGCGGCAGGAGGAGCTGCTGGCGCATTGGCGGTCGAGCCTGCCCGTGCCGGTGCTGACGCTGGATCATGCCGAGTGGATCGGGGACTTCGACGGCACGCTGCGCCGCGTGCTGGCGTTTCTCGACCTGCCCTACGATCCGGCCTGCGCACGGTTCTTCGAGCAGGACCGGCGGATCGGCACCGCCAGCCGTGCCCAGGTGCGTCGGCCGATCAACGCCCTCGGAGTCGGCCGCTGGCAACGATATGCCGAGCAGCTCGCACCGATGCTGCGCGAGCTTCCGCCCGCCCCGTGAGGCGGCGCCATGCGACCCGGAGGTCGCATGGCCGCTGCCATCGGTCCGCGCCTGCCCGTGCGGTCAGAACCTGACCTGGAGCCTCGCATAGAAGGTGCGGCCATAGATGTCGTAGACGTTCGACGCGGTGTTCGTGCTGGTGTCGACCACGAACGGCGGCGTGCGGTCGAATAGGTTGTCGATGCCGGCGACGAACAGGATCTTCTTGTAGTTATAGGTCGCGACGATGTCGTGGTAGAACACCTCGTTGGTCTTGTAGAACCGGTCAGCCGACGTGAAGTTGGCGCCACCCTCGTTGTAGACCATGCCGTCGATGTAGCGGACGGTCCAGCTGAAGCTGAACGGCCCGTGGGAGTAGGTGCCGGTGAAGTTGTCGCGGATCACCGGCACGCCGACCGGATACAGGCCGCCGCCCAGCACGGTGTTGAGCGTGCCCTTGAGGTTGATGAACGGGCCGCCGTTGGTGAGCTGCTCGGTGTAGCCGATGGTGTCAACCAGCTCGTTGGTGAACTGGAAGTTGTTGCCGCCGCGCAGCTTCAGCAGGTAGCTCATGTCGAAATCGATGCCGTTGGTGCGCAGCACGCCCAGGTTCTGGTAGGGCGCGTTGGCCAGGGCGATGTTGCCGGAGCCGTTGCGCGTGCCGGCATCGGCGCAGAGCGGGCTGGTCTCGTTGACGCTGGTGTAGCACGAGTCCTCGACGAACTGCACCGGCACCTCGCCGATCTGGTTGTTGATCGAGGTGTGGTAGTAGTCGAGCTCGGCCGAGAAGTTCGGCAGGATGCGCGGCGTCAGCACCGAGCCGATCGTGTAGGTGCGCGAGGTCTCGGGCAGGAGCTGCGGGTTGCCGCCGACCAGCGTGGCAATCTGCGTGCCGTTCTGCGTATATCCGGCCGGCAGGTGCTGCCTGGCGCAGTTGGCGGCGACGATGCCGGCGGCGGCACCGTAGCTCGAGACCTGGGTGCACGGATCGGTGCCCTGCTCGAAGCTCAGCGTGTCGCCGCCGAACGCCTCGGAGATGGCCGGCTGGCGCGTCGAGGTGCCGAGGTTGGCGCGGAAGCGGATGTCCTGCGTCGGCGACCAGTTCAGGCCGAGCTTGAAGTTCTGCACGCCGCCGAAGGTGTTGTAGTCGGACCAGCGGCCGGACACGTCGGCGGACAGGTCCTTCGCGGCCACGAGGTTCTTCAGGATCGGGATGTTCAGCTCGCCGAACACCTCGCCGACGTCGAAGCCGCCGCCGGTCGGCAGCACCTTCGCCTGGGTCGCCTCACCGGCCTCGACGATCGGGTCCGGATGATAGGCGCCGTTCTCCTGGCGGTACTCGAAGCCGACCGCGAGCCCGAGCGGCCCGTATGGCAGCTGCACCACCTTGTTGTTGGTGATGGTGCCGCCGTAGTCGCGGAACTGGTAGTACGCGTTGGAGTTGTCGGTGAACTCGATGTAGCGCGCCGCCGCCGGGCTGATGTTGCCGGCGCCGAACGGATTCAGCAGCGCGCAGCCCTGCGCCGGGTTGCAGAGCGACGCGTTGAACGGGTCGCCGGCGACCGCGTCGGAACCGACCGCGTTCTCGAAGTTGACCGCGTTGATCGAGTTCAGCACGCTGATCGTGGTGTCGGAGTAGCCGTAGGTGAAGTAGGCGTCGTAGTTCCAGTTGCCGGTGATGTTGCCACGGCCGCCGACCGTCGCCTGCCAGGTGTCGGTGCCGGTCTCGTACTGGCGCGCTCCGAGGTCGGTGGTGCGGCGGAACCCCGACAGCGGCTCGTTGACGCCGAGCGCCTCCGCGAACGGGTTGCCCTGCGGGATGATCAGCGACGTGGCGGTGTTCGGGTTGCCGGTCACCGGCTGGCCGGACAACTGCTCCTCGGTGTTCTTGTGGGTGTAGAATGCCGAGGCGTAGGCGGTCAGGTGGTCGTTGACGTCGTAGTGCGCCTCGCCGGCCAGGTTCCCCTGCGACTCGTAGTCCGACAGGAACTGGTCGTAGCCGTAGTCGTAGCGGCCATTGATGTTCGGGTTTGCGCCGTTGGCACCCTGGTAGCTGTTGACGAACGGCTGCACCTGACCGCTGATCACGGTGCCGCCGGTCGGTCCGCCGAACGCGTTCGCCTGCGCGGTCCCGGTGCCCGCGTAGAAGTACCGTCCGGCAACCGGGATGGCCGAACCGATCTCGTAGGGTTCGCCAGGTGCCGGATCCCCGGCGACCACCGGATCGGACCAGTCGCGGTCCCGCTGCAGCACCGGCTGGCGCTGCAGGTAGCGGCCGCTGATCTCGACGTTGCCGCGCCCTTGCGCGAAGTCGAAGCCGGTGATGCCGGAGATGTCGCCCTGCTTGTTGTCGCCGGACGCGGTGATGTTGCCGCCGAGGTTGATCTGCGAGCCGCTGTAGTTCTTCTTGGTGATGATGTTGACCACGCCGGCGACCGCGTCGGCGCCATAGATGGTCGAGGCGCCGTCCTTCAGGATCTCGATGCGGTCGACCAGCTGGATCGGGATGGTGTCGAGGTCGACGCAGTCATCACCGGCGCCATAAGCGGAATGGACGTAGCGGCGTCCGTCCACCAGGACCAGAGTGCGGGTGATGCCGAGGTTGAACAGGTCGATGCAGGACGAGCCGTTGCCGCCGTTGTTGGTGCTGGCGTAGTTGCCCGAGCTGCCGACCGAGGGAATCTTGCGGAGCACGTCCTCGACCGTCTGCGAGCTGGACTGCTCGATCTGCTTGGCGGTGATGACGGTGATCGGCGCCTCGCTGGTGACGTTGCTGGTGCGCAGGCGCGATCCTGTCACCTCGATGTTCTCGGCGGCAGGCGCGCTGGTGCCGGCACCGGTCGACGCGCCCGTGGCGGCAAGCGGATTACCGGTGATTTGCGCCAGCTGGAGTCCGCCATCTGTCGCGGACGTGCCGGAGTCGCTCGACCCTCCTGACTGGGTCTGGGCCGTTTGCGAGAAGGTGGGCGTCGGACCGAGGAACGAGGTGCCAGAGCCGTCCTGCACCGTCGCGTTCGAGGGCGCCGTTTGCGCGAAGGCCGGAACCGCGCCCAGAACAGGAGCGAGTGCCAGCACGGCGATCGAGCCGGTCAGGACGCTGCGCAAGCTTGAATGGTGACGTGTCATCTTCAAATACTCCAGTCCGACCCGCTGGGGAGTGAACGAACAGCCAGGAGACGGTGAAGCATTCGACGAAAGTCCGTCGACAGGACGGATTCCATTTCTTAGACGCAACACTACCCAACAGACGCTGCTGCCGGATGCCATCCTGGCAAATCAGGACCGTCTACCCGCCCGTCGGCCTGTAACCGGTTCGTGACACACTTAAAGTTCATGGCAGGGCACCCATGCAATAGGGGCATGCAACCGTTTCGGTCTCTTGGTCGAGAATGTTGCAAAAAAGGCACGAAGGTCGCGGAGGCTGAGCCGGCGACGTTCACCCTCTTCACCCGGACCGGCTCCGTCGCGAGCGGACGCGTCAGCGGCGCTTCTTCCTGGCGAAAAAACCGGCTACGTCGGACGGGAGGAAGCGGTCGCGGCTCGGCTGCCCGATGGCATCGAGGGCCATCCGGTCCGACCGGCTGCGCGCGCGAAGGGGCACGTGACGATGACGAGACGGTTCGGCTTGCTGGCAGGGGCCGCCTGCACGGTGGTGGCGATGGCCGGCATCGCCCATGCGCAGCCGGTGCAGGGGCTGTATGTCGGCGTCGCCGGCGGCGGCAACCTGGCGCAGGACCAGACGGTGCGGCTGTCGCCGCAGCAGCCCAGCGGCGAGCTGCGCTACGGCGCCGGCGAGGTCGGGCTGGGCAGCGTCGGCTGGGGCTTCGGCAACGGGCTGCGGCTGGAGGTCGAGGGCAACTACCGCAACGACCCGCTGCAGCACTTCAGGGGCACCCGGTTCCCCACCCTCGCCGGCGGCTACCAGGAAGACTACGGCGGAATGGCCAACGCGCTGTTCGACATGGATATCGGCAAGAGCTGGCTCTACCCGTATTTCGGCGCCGGCGCCGGCTACATCTGGACGCACGCGGCAGAGCACTACAGCGGCACCAACTACCCCTACGCCGAGCGCCTGGGCGGCACCGACGGCAACTTCGCCTACCAGGGCATCTTCGGCCTGTCGGTGCCGGTGCCGTGGGTGGTCGGGCTGTCGAGCACGCTCGAGTACCGCTTCACCTCCATCCTGGGGCCGCAGCGCTTCACCGGCGACGGCATCGGCACGCAGGGAGCGTTCGGGCCCAGGCCGTACGGCACCTCGCGCGGCAACCAGGACATCACCACCAACTTCAACCATTCGCTGCTGCTGGGGGTGCGCTACGAGTTCAACCCGGCACCCCCGCCGCCTCCCGCCTCGCCTCCCGCCGTGCCGGCCGCACCGGCGCCGGCGGAAGCGCGCACCTATCTCGTGTTCTTCGACTGGGACCGCTCGGACCTGACCGCGCGCGCACGAGAGATCGTGGCGCAGGCGGCGCAGGCGTCCACCCACGTGCAGGCCACGCGCATCGAGGTTGACGGCTACACCGACACCTCCTCCATCCACGGCGGCAGCCGGGGCGCGCGCTACAACCAGGGCCTGTCGATCCGCCGCGCCACCAGCGTGAAGGTCGAGCTGATCCACGACGGGGTGCCGGCGACGGCGATCGACATCCACGGCTATGGCGAGACGCGTCCGCTCGTCGCCACCGGCCCGAACAGCCGCGAGCCGCAGAACCGCCGCGTCGAGATCATCCTGCGCTAGCGGCCGCCACCTGGCGCGGGTCGGTCAGGTCCCGAGCGTGCGCCGAAAGAACGCCGTCACGCTGTCGTTGAACGCCCGGTGGAAGGCCGACCTGTCGAAGCCTGGCCGGCTGACGCAGATCGCCGGGACGGCCCGGGCGAGCGCCTCCGGACAAGGTGCCAGGAAGTCGTAATGGTCCGCGTTCGGCACGCGGTGCATCTCGGGGCTGCCCGGCAACCCGGCCTGCACCGCGTCGGCGTACTCGGGGGACGGCAGCACCCTGTCGTCGTCCGCGCGCCAGAGCTGGACCGGCATGGCGACGGCCCTGAGGCCCTGCCTGGTGAAGGTGAAGCCCAGCGCCGGTGCGGCCACCACGATCGCCCGGATCCGCGTGTCGTGAACGAACGCCGACGGGGGCGGCCCGCCGATGGCGGCCGTGCCCCGGCCATGGGCCCTGATGAGCCGGCAGTCGAAGAAGGCGGGATGGGCGGCGCAGTGCGGCCCGATCAGGCGCAAGTCCGGCGTCCCGCCCGCGGCGACCAGAACGGTGAAGCCGCCGGCGGAGAAGCCGAACGCGCCGATCCTGGCAGGGTCCACCGTCCCGGGATGCCAGCGCGAGACCATGAACCCGATCACCGTCCGCAGCTGGCGAACCCGGCCGGCGACGTCCAGCGCCCGGCTGTGGTCGCGGGGATTGTCGCCGGTGTGGGTCGGCGCCGCCGCCACGAAGCCGGAAGCGGCCAGGGCATAGGCCGTGTCGCTGTGTCCGGTCAGCTCCCCGCCGGTCCCGTGGGAGATGACCACCAGGGGCAGGCGGCTGCCCCGGATCGCGCCGCCGGGCGCGACCGTCTGGACGAAAAGGCCGATCGGCGTCGGCCTGGGCGACGAGTCGGTGGGATACCATAGTCCGACCTCCAGCGGCGGACCGGCCCCGTCGGGGACGGCGATCCGGGTGAACCCGACGGGTCCGGCGCACGCCGCCGACGACAGGACCAGCCAGGCGGCCGCACCGACCAGGAGGAGAAGCGAGGGCTTCATGGAGCGTCTCCGTTTGCATCGCGAGCGTCTTGCCCTGACTTCGCGGTCCGTGCGGGCCGATCTTCGCGAACGGGCGAACGGGTTCGCGAGGCGGCCGGCAGGCGCCCTCGACTGGTGACCGGGCGGCGAGTGGCAGCGGGGGAGAGGATGCAGGCGCTTCTCGGAAGCCGCCGCGAGTGGGGGCTGGATCTGGTGGTCGCGACCACCAGCGGCCTCTTCCTGGGACTGGTGGGGCCGTTCGGGAGCTATCTGAACGGCTCCCGCCTGGTGACGGTGGCCTACTGGGTGGTCGCCGTCTGGGCGGGGATGATCCTGTTCGGCGTCACCTTGCGGCCGGCGATCCGGTTCGCGTCGCGCCGGAGGCTGCCGCGGGTCGTCATGCTCCTGGCGGTGACGCCGCTGGTGGCGATGCCGCTCGCCCTGCTCTGCCACGTGGCGGCCGCGACCCTGTGGCCGGTCCAGATCGACCGCATCGGCCTGCTGGCCTGGTACGGGCAGACCCTGGTGATCTCGGTCCCGCTGGCCATGAGCTATGGGCTCGCAAGGGGCGTCGGAGGCACACGGACCGCCGGATCGCCACCCGCGGCGGCTTCGCCGGACCCGGCATCCGGACGGCTCCTGGCCTGGCTGCCGGCCGCGCTCGGTCGCGAGATCCTCGCGCTGCAGATGGAGGACCATTACGTCCGCGTGCACACCGCGAAGGGCTCCGGCCTGGTCCTGATCCCTCTGCGCCAGGCCGTCCACGAGCTTGCCGCCACCGGACCTGCGGGCTTGAAGGTGCACCGGTCCTGGTGGGTGGCGCGCCATGCGGTCGCCGGCTTCGGCCGGGACGGCCGCAACGTCCGGCTGCGGTTGAGCAACGGTCTGGAGGTCCCGGTCGCCCGGACAAGCGTCGCCGCGGTGCGGGCGGCCGGCTGGCTGGACGACCGGCCCTCCCCCTAGGCCATCGGCGACCGGATCGTCCGCTGGCCTTGCCTCGTGCCCAGGACGAGCACCTCGCCAAGTCCGGCCGCGTCGCCCGGAATCGGGCCGGCCGAGAGCCTGGACGACCAGGCACGGCAGGCAGCCGTTGCCGGTGGCGACGGCGGCTGCAACCGCAGGCCGGCTTCATGACGGCCTCCAGGCAGCTCCTGCGCGGAAGGTCCGGCGCTAACCCAGCCCGGCGAACAGGGAGGTCGACAGGTAGCGCTCGGCGAAGGAGGGCACGATCACCACGATCTGCTTGTTCTCGTGCTCCGGCCGGCGCGCCAGGAGCAGGGCGGCGTGCAACGCGGCGCCGGAGGAGATGCCGATCGGCAGGCCTTCCAGGCGGGCGCAGCGGCGCGCGGCGGCGATCGACTCCCGTTCCGACACCGTCAGCACCCCGTCCAGGCTGTCCAGCTCCAACACGCCGGGACAGAACCCGGGGCCGATGCCCTGGATGCCGTGCGGACCCGGCTCGTCGCCGTTCAGCACCGCGCTCTCGGTCGGCTCCACGCCATACACCAGCAGCCCGGGCCTGCGCGGCTTGAGCGCACGGGCGATTCCGGTGGCGGTGCCGCCGGTGCCGATGCCGGCCACCACGATGTCGACGTCGCCGCCGGTGTCGGCCCAGATCTCCTCCGCCGTGGTGGCGGCGTGAATATCGGGGTTGGCCGGGTTGTCGAACTGGCGCGGCATCCAGGAGTCCGGGGTGTCGGCCAGGATCTCCCGGGCGCGCGCGATCGCGCCGGCCATGCCGAGCCGCGACGGGGTGAGCTCGAGCTGCACGTCCATCAGCCGCAGCATCTTGCGCCGCTCGATCGAGGCGCCTTCCGGCATGGTCACGATCAGCCGGTAGCCGCGCGACGCCGCCACGAAGGCGAGCGCGATGCCGGTATTGCCCGAGGTCGGCTCCACCAGCACGGTGCGGCCGGGGGTGATGGTGCCCTCGCGCTCGGCGGCCAGCAGCATCGCCGCCCCGATCCGGTCCTTGACCGAGCCGAGCGGGTTGAAGAACTCCAGCTTGCAGGCGACCCGGGCGGACAGCCCGTCCTCGCGTGTCAGGCGCGGCAGGGCAACCAGGGGCGTGCCGCCGACCGTCTCGACGATGCTGCTGTAGATCCGGCCGCGCGGAGCGGCGAACTCCGGCGCGGCGGCATCGGCGGCCGCCTTGTGCTTTCGTGCCATGCCGGCACACATAGCACCGATCTCGATCGTGGATAAGCGGTGCCCTTCCTGCTATGCATCGATCGTGCCGCGCCGGCGGATCGCGTCACCACCGAACGGAGGACCGGATGCTGCTTCGGCGCGACAGGGCGATGATCGCGGTGCTCATCATGCTGGACGTGGCGTTCCACGCCGGGCGCGCCGGCACGGTGAGCGCTGCCGACATCGCGGAACGGGCCGGCCTCGCGCGGCGGGGGATCGAGCCGCTGCTGCAGGGCCTGTCGCGGTCCGCCCTGCTGGAAAGCGTCCGCGGACCCCGCGGCGGCTACCGCCTCGGCCGGCCGCGACGCGACATCCGGCTGAGCGAGGTGGTCGAGGTGGCGGTGTCGGAGGATGCCGCCGGCGAGGACGGGCCGGTCGGCGACCTGTTCGCGCGCGTGGTCGAGCCGGCCTGGCGCCGGTTCGACGACAGCCTGCGCGCGCAGCTGCACGAGCTGACCCTCGACGACCTGGTGCGTCGCGCCGAGGGCGCCGGCCTGCGCCGCCCCCTGGCAGAGCCGATCAGCTTCTCCATATAGGAGGGATCGGCGCGGCGGCAGGTGACACTTGGCCGAACCACTGCCTTGCGTCGTGGTCCGGTTGACCCCCGTCGCCTGATCGTCTGTCATTTCCATACCGTCGTCACCAGGTGCGGCCTTCGCGATCGGCGGACGCCAGAGGAACGCCCTCATGACCATCCAGCTGGGCCAGGTCGCGCCCGACTTCGAGCAGGACACGACCCAGGGGCGGATCCGCTTCCATGCCTGGCTCGGCAGCAGCTGGGGCGTGCTGTTCAGCCATCCGAAGGACTTCACCCCGGTCTGCACCACCGAGCTCGGCGCCGTCGCCAGGCTCGGGCCGGAATGGCGGAAGCGCGACGTCAAGGTGATCGGGCTGTCGGTCGACCCGGTGGACAGCCATCGCCGCTGGGAAGGCGAGATCGCGGAAACCCAGGGCGCGGCGGTGGACTTCCCGATGATCGCCGATCCGGACCGCAGCGTCTCGACGCTCTACGGCATGGTGCATCCCGAGGCCGACCCCGGCGTCACGGTGCGGACGGTATTCATCATCGACCCGCACAAGAGGGTGCGGCTGAGCCTCACCTACCCTCCTTCCGCCGGACGCAACTTCGACGAGGTGCTGCGGGTGATCGACAGCCTGCAGCTGACCGACGCGCACGCCGTGACCACGCCGGCGAACTGGACCAACGGCGACGACGTCATCATCGCGCCGAGCGTCAGCGACGAGGCAGCCCGCGACATGTTCCCGGATGGCTGGACGGCGCTGGCGCCCTATCTGCGTATGGTGAGGCAGCCGACCGCCCGTTAGGCCGCCCGACAGTTCCCGGCCGGAGTCCTCGGCTCCCGCCGTTTTCCCAGGATCAGTGCCCGTGCCCGACCAGACCATTCCCGTGCCCAGGAAGCCGACCGGCGTCGAAACCCTCAAGCAGGGCAGCCACGGCCTGCGCGGTCGGCTGGCCGAGGAGCTGGCGGAGGGCGGCATCCAGGTCAGCGAGGACGCCTACAACCTGCTCAAGTTCCACGGCAGCTACGAGCAGTTCGACCGCGACACCGCGACCGCGCTCAAGCAGCAGAAGCTGGAAAAGGACTACCAGTTCATGGTCCGGGTCCGCATGCCGGGCGGCGTGCTGACGGCCGAGCAGTATCTCGGGCTGGACCGGCTGGCGGACGACCATGCCAACGGCACGCTGCGCATCACCACCCGCCAGGGCATCCAGTTCCACGGCATCCTGAAGGGCGAGCTCAAGCCCTCGATCGCCGCCATCAACCACACCCTGCTCACCACCCTGTCCGCCTGCGGCGACGTGGTGCGCAACCTGATGACCACCGCAGCACCCCGTCGCGACCCGCGCCACACCCGGCTGCGCGAGGACGCGGACATGCTGTCGGCAGCTCTCCTGCCGCGCAGCCGCGGCTATCACCAGATCTTCCTCGACGAGGAGCCGGTCGCCGGATACGACGAGACCGAGACGCTCTACGGCCCCACCTACCTGCCGCGGAAGTTCAAGATCGGCCTGGCCGTTCCGGAGGACAACAGCGCCGACGTGCTGTCCAACGACCTGGCCGCGATCGCCCTGTTCGACGACGCCGACCGGCTGCTCGGCTACAACATCGCGGTCGGCGGCGGCCTCGGCATGACCCACAACCGCGCCGACACCTTTCCGCGCCTGGCCTCGCCGATCTGCTTCGTCGGCCCCGACCGGCTGCTGGCCGTGGTCGAGGCGGTGATCCGGCTGCAGCGCGACCACGGCGACCGCACCGACCGCAGGCGCGCCCGGCTCAAGTACGTGGTCGAGGACCACGGCCTGGAGTGGGTCAAGCGCACCCTCGACTCGTACTACGGCGAGACGCTGGACGAGCCGCGTCCGACCGACCGGCTGCACATCCCCGAGCTGCTCGGCTGGCACGAGCAGGGCGACGGGCTGTGGTGGCTGGGGGTGCCGGTGCCGTCCGGGCGGATCCAGGACACCGAGGCGGTGACGCTGCGCACCGCGCTGCGCAAGGTGGTGCAGCAGTTCCGGGTCGATCCGGTGATGACGGCGCAGCAGGACGTGCTGCTGTCCAACATCCGCCCGGAGGACCGGCCGGCGATCGACGGGATCCTGGCCGGCCACGGCGTGGTGCCGGCGGCCGCGCTGTCCACCTTCTCGCGCTTCGCCCTCGCCTGCCCCGCCCTGCCCACCTGCGGCCTGGCGCTGACCGAGGCGGAGCGGGTGCGCGAGCCGATCGTCGCCACCCTGGACGGGCTGCTGCGCCGCCACGGCCTGCAGGACCGCCGGATCAGCCTGCGCATCACCGGCTGCCCGAACGGCTGCGCGCGCTCCTACGCCGGCGACATCGGGCTGGTCGGCCGTATCCCGGGCCACTACGCGATCTATGTCGGCGGCGACTTCGACGGCCACACCCTGTCGTTCCGGCTGCTGGAGCGGGTGCCGGAAGCCGGCCTCGGCGACGCCTTCGCGCCGCTGTTCGAGGCCTGGGCGTCGCAGGGCCTGCCGGAGGAAGGGTTCGGCCCGTTCTGCACCCGGATGGGACGCGACGCTCTGCTGGCGCTGACCGGGACCAGGGCCGCCTGACCCGGTCCCGCGTCGTTCAGGAGCTCTGGGTCGTCTTCTTCACGACCTTGCGGTGCTGCGGCCGCCTGGTGCTCCTGTGCGTGCCGCCCTTGGTGACGGGCGCGACGTAGGGCGTCACCACGGCCGGGCGCGGCACGCCGGTCGCGTCCACGTTCGCCACCACGTGCAGCAGGGTCCGCGGACCGCCGACGCTCGGCACCAGGCTGACGCTGAAGCCGTCCGGGCCGGCATAGGCGGTGGTCGCCGTGTAGTCGATCAGGGTCTGGTTGTTGTAGTTGTGGATGAACGCCTTGCCGTGCTCCGGCAGGTCCTGCAGCAGGAACGACGCATAGGCGGTCCCGTCCGGCTGCGACACGGCGACGGTGCACAGCCCGTCATCGGACCGCACCGCCATGGTCACGCCGCGTCCGGCGGGACCGGCCGTCACCGGGCTGACGGTGCAGACGGCGGAGCGCTTCAGGTAGCCGAACGGATCGGGCGCGATCGCGGCGGCCGGCGCCGGCGGCGGCCTGTGCGCGCAGCCGGCGATCAGCAGGCCGGTCAACAGGAAGGATGCAGCAGCTCGCACGTGCACTCAACAGCTCCGAAGATCAGGCGGCCCACGCCGGGATGCCAACATCCTGTGCGGCAGGATGCCTTAAGGCAAAAGCCGGCGCGGCGGAAGACCGGCCTGACCCCGGACACCGGGCCGCGCCGGCCGGCCGCGACCGGGGTGAGGCGGCAGATGCTTGCCTGGCTTCGGTTGCGGCGCTAGACCACACCCGTCGTGCCGCAACGGCTTTGTTTCCGGATCGATGCAGTTTCGCCACACGCCATGGTTGTTACAGAGCGCGAATCAGGATTACGCTTGCGAAACCGCACCTTACGGCGGCAAGTTCAGCCGCCGGATGAGCGCGAATCGCCGATTCGGGCCGTTCCCTCGTCGCCAACACGGTCTTTGTCCTGGAGAACACCATGTCTTTCCTGTTGAGGCGCATCGCGGCGGGGACGGCGGTCGCCACGCTTCTCGGGGGACAGGCGGTCGCGGCCGGCCAGTGCGGCATCTCGTCGGCGCGCCAGGCCTTCGACGTGCAGGGGCTGAAGAGCGAGCTCATGGTGACGGCGCTCTCCTGCAACGCGCAGGAACGCTACAACGCGTTCGTGGAGAAGTTCCGTCCCGACCTGAACGCCCAGGAGACCGCCCTCAACGGCTACTTCCGCAGCACCTACGGCCGCGGCGCGCAGGTCGCGCATGACGACTACATCACCCAGCTCGCCAACGTGCAGTCCGAGCGCGGGCTGAAGGCCGGCACCGCCTTCTGCCAGCAGCGCATCAGCATGTTCGACGAGGTGTCGGTGCTGCAGAACGCGTCCGACCTGGGCGGCTACGCCGAGGCCAAGGACATCGTCCAGCCGGCCAGCTACGAGACCTGCTCCGCTCCGAGTGCTGCGGGCCATCCCGGCCGGGTGCGCCGCATCCGCGCCATGAGCCACGCCCACAAGGGCTGACCGTTCCTTCCCGGGTGGGGGATACGAGGGGGCCGTGCAGCGCGCACGGTCCCCTTCGCCCCGCTGCCGGCGTGACCGGCGCGCCGGCGGGGATCAGCCGGTGGTGGCCTTCCCGCCGGACGACTTCTTGTCGCCTCCCTGCTGCTTCAGGTGCACCGTCTGGCCCTGCACCAGGTCGGTCGGCGGGTTGACAATCACCTGCTCGCCGCCCTGCAGCCCGTGTCCCAGCTCCGCCTCGGTGCCGGTGTCGCGGTTGATCACGATCGGACGCATCGACACCTTGTCGCCCTCCAGGACCGCGACGTGCAGGCCTGAGGCGTCGAAGATCAGCGCGGCGTCGGGGATCACCACCAGCGGCTCCGGACGCTGCACGTCGAACGACACGGTGACGAACAGGCCGGAGCTCAGCTTGTGGTCGCGGTTGTCGATGTCGACCTCGACCAGCTCGGAACGCGAGTTCTGCGCCAGCGAGGTGGAGAACCGCGACACCACCGCCTTGAACACCTGGCCCGGCAGCTCGGGCACGGTGACGTGGGCCGGCAGGCCGACGTGGATGCCGACGAACTGGCTCTGCGGCACGTAGACCTGGCAGCGCAGCACGTCGTCCTGGTCGATGTGCAGCAGGGTGGTGCCGCTGTTGGTGTCGCTCTGCACCAGGGTGCCGATGTCGACGTTGCGCTGCGTGATCACCCCGTCGAACGGGGCGACCACGTTCTCGAAGCCCACCAGCGCCACCAGCCGGTCCACCGTCGCCTGCTGCGCCCGGACGTTGGCCACCGCGACGCCGATCCCGGCCTGCGCGCTGCCGACGCTCTGCGTGCTGACGTTGAAGTTGGTGACCTGGGTATCGCGGTCCTGGACGGTGCCCCAGCCTTCGGCCGCCAGGATCTGCGAGCGGGCGCTGTTGATCTGGGCGTTCTTCGACGTCGCCTGCGCCTGCTTGAGGCTGGCCTGCGCCTGGGTCAGCTGCGCCTGGATCTGGCCGAGCTGGGCCTGCGCCTGCTCCAGCTGCTGGTCCAGGTCGGGGGCCGCGATCTTGAGCAGCAGGTCGCCCTTCCGCACCCGGCTGCCGATGTCGACGTAGCGCTGGCTGATGTAGCCGGTGGCGCGCGCGTAGAGGTCGGCCGACGCGTAGGCCACGGTCTGCCCGGGCAAGGAGGTCGCGGCGACGTCGGCGGTCTTCTTCGCCTTCGCCACCTCCACGTCCGGCACCTCGTGCTGGGACTGCGACAGCGTGGTGGAGGCCGAGTTCGACTGCTGCCAATGGTTGTACACGCCCCAGCCGATCAGCAGCGCCAGCGGGATGGCGACGAACAGGCCGTAGCGGCGGGGTGGCGGTGGCGGTGGCGGCTCCGACTCCTCTTCCTTCTTCCCGGCGTCCTGCTTCCCGGGATCCTGCTTCCGGGCGTCCTGCCTGCCCTGCTGTTCCCCATCGTCCCTGGCAGGATCATGACGTTCGTCGGGCGGCGTCCCGGAGCGGTCCTGCGTGGCACCGTCGTCCCGCGTGTCCTCGTGGCGGTCGTCGTGACGGTCGTGCGCGGCATCGTGCTCGTCGCGCCCCGGCCTGCGCGGGTCGTCGGCCTGGTCGGGGTTCATACGTAGTCCTCCGGGGACCGCACCGGTCCGCTACGCAGCAACGTGTAAAGGAACGGCACGAACAGCAGCGTGGAACAGGTGCCGACGGAGATGCCGCCGATCACCGCCCGCGCCAGCGCGGCGTTCTGCTCGCCGCCCTGTCCCAGGTTGAGCGCCATCGGGATCAGGCCGACCACCATGGCGCCGGCCGTCATCAGCACCGGGCGCAACCGGGCGTCGCCGGCGGCGATCGCGCCCTCGATCGCCGAGCAGCCGGTCTGCTCGCGGTGCTCGCGGGCGAACGTCACCAGCAGGATCGAGTTCGCCGACGCCACGCCCACGCTCATGATCGCCCCCATCAGCGAGGCGATCGAGAAGGTGGTGTGGGTGATGAACAGGGAGAACACGATGCCGGAGAACACCAGCGGCAGCGCGCTCAGCACCACGAACGGGTCGCCCCAGTCCTGGTAGTTCAGCACCATCAGCAGGTAGACCGCGATCACCGCCACGCCGAGCCCGATCTCGATGTGGGTGAAGGCGCTGTTCATGCTCTCGATCTGGCCGCGCACCAGCACCTTGTCGCCGGCCTGCAGGTGCTTGGTCTCGAGCTTCACCGCCTGGTTGATCTCGGCCGCGGCCGAGCCGAGGTCGCGGTCCTGCACCGCGGCGTAGACGTCGAAGGTCGGCTCGGTGTTGACGTGGCTTTCCACCGACGGCTCGACGCCGCGATGGAAGGAGGCGACGTTGCGCAGCAGGGTGATCGGCTGCGCGCTCACCACGCCGTTGTTGGTGGTGTAGATCGGCGTGTTGGCGACGTCGGCGAAGTCGTCCACCCGGTATTCCGGGGTCTGCACCGTGAGCTGCCAGGGGATGCCGCTCTTCGGATCGGTCCAGAAGTTCGGCGCCACCTGGAAGGAGCCGGACAGCGAGATGTTCACCTGGTCGGCGACGTCCTGCTCGGTCAGGCCCAGCTCGGCGGCGCGCTGCCGGTCCACCTCGGTGAAGAACTCCGGCGAGTTGGTGATCTGCTGCAGGTGCACGTCGACCAGGCCGCGCAGGTTGCGCAGGCGGTTCTCGATCGCCATGGCGATCTTGAGGTCGTCGGCCTGGTGCCGGCCGTGCACCTGCACGTCCACCTGGGACGGCACGCCGAAATCCAGGATCTGGGTGATCATGTCGGCCGGCTGGAAGTAGAAGATGGAGTCCGGATAGCGCTGGTGCAGCACCACGCGCAGCTTCTTGGTCAGCAGCGTGCTGCTCACCCCCGGCTTCAGCGTCGCCAGGATCTGGCCGTCGTTGTAGCCGACGAAGGTGCCGTCGTTGAACGCCAGGTTGTAGGTGATCGACGGCAGGCCGATGTTGTCGACGATGGTCTGCACCCCGCCCGGGCCGCCCTGCTGGCGGATGATGTCCTCGACCCCCTGGAACAGCTTGGCGGTCTCCTCGATCCGGGCGCCGGGGCGGGCGCGGACGTGCAGCGTGATCTGGCCGCTGGAGATCGCCGGGAAGTAGTCCTGGCCCAGGAACGGGAACAGGCAGCCGGCGATCACCAGCACCACGCCGGCGACCAGCGCGGTGACCAGGCGGCGCGCCAGCACCGCGTGCAGCAGCCCGAGATAGCCGCGGTGGAAGCGCTCGAACCGCTTCTCGAACCCCTTGTGGAAGCGGGCGAACCAGTTGGGCTTCTTCCGGTCCTTCCCGTTGTCCTTCTCCTGCTCCTCGCGCCGCTTCTGCTCCGGCCCGACCAGGACGTCGATCAGGATCGGCACCAGGGTGCGCGACAGCACGTAGGAGGCGAGCATGGCGAACACCACCGCCAGCGCCTGCGGGGTGAAGATGTACTTCGGCGCCCCGGTCAGGAACAGCACCGAGACGAAGGCCGAGCAGATCGACAGCGTCGAGATCAGGGTCGGCTTGGCGATGGTGGCGGCACCCTCGACCACCGCCTCCCGGAACGGCTTGCCGCCTTCCAGCACGCGGTAGGTGTTCTCGATCGCCACCGTGGCGTCGTCCACCAGGATGCCGACCGCCAGCGCCAGGCCCCCCAGGGTCATGACGTTCATGCTCTCGCCCATCGCGGCGAGCACGGCGAGCGAGGTCAGCACCGCCAGCGGGATCGACACCAGCACCACCAGGGTCGGCCGCCAGGAGCCCAGGAACAGCAGGATCATCAGCCCGGTCAGGCCGGCGGCGATCAGCCCCTCCTCGGCCACGTCCTTGATCGCGTCGGTGACGAACACCGACTGGTCGAACAGCGACAGGATGTGGATGTCCTTCGGCGCCGCCGCGATGATGCCGGGCATCATCGACTTCACCGTGTCGACGATGGAGGTGGTCGAGGTGCCGCCGTTCTTGAGCACCGGCAGCAGCAGGCCGAGATGGCCGTTCACGTGCACCATGTTCTGCTGCGGCGGGCCGCCGGCGCGCGCCCAGCCGATGTCGCGCAGCAGGATCGGCGAGCCGTTCACCACCTTGATCGGGATGGTGTTGAGCTTGGCGATCTGGTCCGGCAGCGTGTTCATGCGCATGACGAACTGGGTCTGGCCGAACTTGGCGAGGCCGGACGGCAGGGTCAGGGTCTCGGCGTTGACCTGGGTCAGCACCTGCATCGGCGTCAGCCCGTAGGCTTCCAGCGCGTGCGGGTCGAGGTCGATCATCACCTGCTCCGGCACCCCGCCATAGGGCGGCGGCATGGTCGAGCCGGGCGTGGTCTGCAGCGTCGCGCGCAGGCGGAAGCGCACGTAGTTGTACACCGAGGCCTGGCTCTCCACCTCCGAGGTGGCGGCGATCTGGATCACCGGCACCGAGGAGGCGGAGAAGCGCAGGATCACCGGCGGCTGGATCCCGGGCGGCAGCTGGCCGCGGATCGCGTTGGTCGCGGACGTCACCTGGGTCAGCGCCAGCGAGATGTCGATGCCGGGCTGGAAGTAGATCTTGGTGATGGTGATGCCCTGCAGCGTGGTGCTCTCCATGTCCCGGATGCCCGAAACGTTGTTGGAGATCGCCAGCTCGCTGTAGGCGGTGACCTGGTTCTGCATGTTCGGCGCCGGCAGGCCGGTATAGGTCCACAGCACCGTGACCACCGGGATGTTGACCTCCGGCAGCACGTCCTTGGGCATGACGACGGCGGCACCGCCGCCGGCGAGCATGATGAGGATCGCCATCACGTAGAACGTGACGCGATACTTCAGCGCGAACTTGATCAGACCCACTCTGCGGCGTCTCCCGGGGCTGCTCCACACGCCCGCGCAGATGTTGCCATGCGGCACGATCGGGGCAAGAAGCGTTGCGGTAAATTACCGGGGCGGCCGGATCGTCTTGACGCGACCCGCGGCGGGAGTGAGAACCAACCATGAACGACCTGTTCTCGCACGCGCCCAAGTCCCGCAAGCCGGTCGCCTCCACGCCTCCCGAGTCCGGCTATTCGGCTCAGGACATCGAGGTGCTGGAGGGGCTGGAGCCGGTGCGCCGCCGCCCCGGCATGTATGTCGGCGGCACCGACGAGAACGCGCTGCACCACCTGGCCGCCGAGATCATCGACAACGCCATGGACGAGGCGGTGGCCGGCCACGCCACGGTGATCGACGTGGCGCTGGACGGCGGCAACCGGCTGACCGTGCGCGACAACGGCCGCGGCATCCCGGTCGACCCGCACCCGAAGTTCCGGAACCGCTCGGCGCTGGAGGTGATCTTCACCACCCTGCACTCGGGCGGCAAGTTCTCCGGCACGGCCTACGCCACCTCCGGCGGCCTGCACGGGGTCGGCTCCTCGGTGGTGAACGCCCTGTCCAGCACCCTGGAGGTCGAGGTGGCGCGGGACCGGGCGGTCTGGCGGCAGAGCTACCATCGCGGCCGGCCCACCGGCCGGCTGCAGAAGGTCGGGCCGACGCAGAACCGGCGCGGCACCCAGGTCCGCTTCGTGCCGGACACCGAGATCTTCGGCTCGCTCGCGTTCTCCCCGGCCCGGCTGTACCGCCTGTGCCGGTCCAAGGCGTTCCTGTTCCGCGGCGTCACCCTGCGCTGGGAATGCGACCCGGGCCTGCTGCACGGCCGCGACGACGTGCCGGCGAAGGCGGTGCTGCACTTCCCCGGCGGCCTTGCCGACAGCCTGCGCGACGAACTCGGCGAGGGCGCTGCGCTGCTGTCGGAGCTGTGGTCCGGCGAGGCCGACCTGCCTGCGGCCGCGAACGGCAGCGGCACCGGCCGGGTGGAATGGGCGGTGGCCTGGCTCGAGTCGGGCGAGGGAACGTTCGCCTCGTTCTGCAACACCATCCCGACGCCGCAGGGCGGCACCCACGAGACCGGGTTCCGCAACGCCCTGCTGAAGGGCCTGCGCAACTGGGGCGAGCAGCGCGCCAACCGGCGCGCCGCGCAGGTGACGATCGAGGACCTGCTCGGCGCGGTGGCGGCCAAGCTGTCCGCCTTCATCCGCGACCCGCAGTTCCAGGGCCAGACCAAGGAGAAGCTGACCAGCGGCGAGGCCACCCGCCTGGTCGAGACCGCGCTGCGCGACCGCTTCGACCACTGGCTCGCCGGCCACCCGGCGCAGGCGGACGCGCTGCTGGCGGCCATGGTCGAGCGCGCCGAGGACCGGCTGCGCCGGCGCGAGCTCAAGGACACCGCGCGCAAGAGCCCGACCCGGCGGATGCGCCTGCCCGGCAAGCTCACCGACTGCACCCGCGAGAACGCCGCCGAGACCGAGATCTTCCTGGTCGAGGGCGACAGCGCCGGCGGCTCGGCCAAGCAGGCGCGCAACCGCGAGACCCAGGCGATCCTGCCGCTCCGCGGCAAGATCCTGAACGTCGCCAGCGCCTCGGTCGACAAGCTGCGCGCCAACCAGGAGCTGCGCGACCTGGTGGAGGCGCTCGGCTGCGGCCAGGGGAAGCAGTACGATCCCGCGCGGCTGCGCTACGGCCGCGTCATCATCATGACCGACGCCGACGTGGACGGCGCCCACATCGCCTCGCTGCTGATGACCTTCTTCTACCGCGAGCTGCCGGAGCTGATCCGCGGCGGCCACCTGCACCTGGCGCAGCCGCCGCTGTACCGGCTCACCCAGGGAGCGCGCACGGTCTACGCGATGGACGACCGCGACCGGGAGCGGAAGCTGAAGTCGGGGTTCAAGGCGGGCGCCAAGGTCGAGGTGAGCCGCTTCAAGGGCCTGGGCGAGATGCCGCCCGCCGACCTCAAGCGCACCACCATGGACCCGGCGCACCGCGTGCTGCTGAAGGTGGTGGCGGCACCGGACGAGCACGCGGCGACGGAGGAGCGGGTGGAAAGCCTGATGGGCCGGCGGCCGGAGCTCAGGTTCCAGTTCATCCAGCAGAACGCGCAGGCGGCCGACCTCGACCTTTGACGCGGGCTTCCGGCGCCGGACCCGGGCGCCTAGGGTCCGCCGCATGACCGTCCGCACCCTGCCGTTCC
The DNA here is from genome assembly GCA_964247735.1 of uncultured Acetobacteraceae bacterium. Lineage (GTDB taxonomy): Bacteria > Pseudomonadota > Alphaproteobacteria > Acetobacterales > Acetobacteraceae > Lichenicola. Next base: position 24,255 of record CAXTVS010000010.1, on the reverse strand, counting down.
TGTTCCTCGCCTCCCTCCTGGTGCCGTTATCCGGCTGCGTCGCCCGCGGCTCGTCGCGCATCACCAACGTCATCCCGGTGCCGCTGCAGGAAGGCGCCAACCTGGTGCCGCACCTGGCGCCGGACGGCCGCCAGGGGCTGGTGGTCGAGGGCCGGCAGCCCCTCGCCCGCGCACCGCTGATCATGGCCATGCTGCCGCGCGCCGAGGGAATGCGCGGCTGGGACGTGGTGCAGATGGACCCGGCCGACGGCAACGGGCCGACCCTGGACGGCCGCGGCCGCTCGGTGGTGCTGGCCCGGGCCAAGGTCGGCGGCATGCCGGCCACCCTGCTGTTCGTGGCCGAGCCGGACCCGGCCGATCCGGCGCCTGCGGGCGAGGCGCGTCGGATCCTGATCCGCACCCTGCGACTCGAGGCGGACGAGACTGCCGCGCGCTTCGAGGCGATCGACAGCGAGACCACGCGGCGCCGCTACTGCAGCGGCAGCGACGCCGTCGCCGTCACCTACCGGCTGGCGCTTCCGGACGGCGGCGCCGACGACCGCTGCAACGCGCCCGGCAGCTGAAGCCCGGGACGCCGAGGCCCTTGCGGACCCGCCTCGGGCCAGGCTAGTCTCACCATGACGAAACCAACTGAAAGGAGGTGATCCAGTGTCTCATTGCCTGACGACGGCTCCACGCGGAGCGACCTGGATGACCCTCTTCTCCAGCGCGAAGACGGTCTGACCGGCGCCTCACGGCTCGGGTCGAAACAGTCAATGGAAAGGCCCCGGGGCACCGCTCCGGGGCCTTTTTCGTGCCGGTGGCGCCCGCCGGCCTCAGGCCACCGCCTGCCACGCCTCCCGCCAGAGCTGCGGGATCGCCAGCCACCGGTCCCGGCTGCGCGGTCCGGCCCGCGCCTGCAGGCCGGGATGCACGGTGCGGAACAGCTTCAGGCCGGACCCGTCCAGCACCGGCGCGCCATGCTCCGCCGCCCGGTTGCCGACCAGCACCACGCCGCGCAAGCCAGGGAACAGGCCGAGGATGATCCGCAACGCTGCCGCACCGGCCCGGCACTCCCCTGCGGTGATGGCCATGGTGCCGTTCCACCACGGCACGATGTTCCAGATCGCGACCTGCCGGCGGTCGATCCCGGCCTCCAGCATGAAGGCACGGCAGTTTCGCGCGGTCGGATCGGGGTTGTTTCGGCTGACGAAGCCGACACCATCCGGTGACACCACGCGCGGCCCCGGTTTCTCCAGCAGGAACAACAGCCTGGCCGCGATTCCCCCGTCCAGCGGGTCGAAATCCGGCACGAACCCGCCCCCCTCCTCCCGCATCCGCCGGACGTGGTCGGCCAGCGGACGGGCATGCGCAAGGTCGAGCATCGCCACCCGACGCGCCCGCACCGCCGGATCGGCCAGCGAACCCGGGTAGTCGTCCGCCTCCTCGCCTCGCTGCACGGGTCGCCGCGGCCGCCTAGCGCGGCAGCAGGCGGAACCGGACCGGCCGATCCGGCTGCGTCGTGACCAGGCCGCGCGGCAGCACGGCGCCACCGCCCGGCAGGTCCAGACGGAACCGGCGCAGCAGCCGGGCCAGCACCAGGGTCGCCTCCGCCAGCGCGAACTGCGCGCCGACGCAGATGCGCGGCCCGGCACCGAACGGCATGTAGACCATCCGGTCCGGCGCCGGCGCGCCCGGCAGGAACCGGGACGGCTCGAAGCTGTCCGGCCGGTCCCAGTGCGCCTCGTGGCGATGCAGGATCCAGGGCGAGATGGACACGATGGTGCCGGCCTCGATGCGCTCGCCGCCGATCGTGTCCGCTTCCCTGGCCTCCCGCACGATCAGGTAGGCCGGCGGATACAGGCGCAGCGCCTCGTCGACGAAGGCGCGGGTGTGCACCAGGCGCGGCAACGCGGCCGCGGCGCCGTCCGGCGACAGGTCGAGCCCGTCCGCCTCGGCGGCGATCGCGTCCTGGTGTCCGGGCAGCCGGGCGGCGGCATAGCAGGCCCAGAACAGCGTCACCGCGGTGGTCTCGTGCCCGGCCAGGATCAGCGTCGACACCTCGTCGCGCAGCAGGGCGTGGTCAAAGCCCTGGCCGGTCTCGGGATCGCGCGCCTCCCGCAGCAGGTCGAACAGGTCGCGCGGGCTTCCCTCCGCGGTCGGCGCCTGGGCATCCCGCACCGCGATGATGCGGTCCATCAGCAGGAGCCAGTCCTGCCGGAACCGGCCGCGGCCGCGGTCCAGCGGCGTGGTCCAGCCACCGGGGAGCAGCATGTCGAACAGGCCGACCTTGGCGAAGTCGCGCGCGTAGCGCAGCAGCAGGCCACGCAGGTCGGCGCCGAACGCCCCCATCTCCAGCGAGAACATCGACTGCCCGGCCACGTCCAGCGTCAGGCGCTGCAGCACCGGCATCAGCTCCACCGGGCGTGTGCCGGCGGCCGCGATCTCGTCCTCCACCCGGGCCGCCACCGACACGATGTGCCGCGACAGGATCGGCAGCACCCGCGGCGCCAGGGCGGGCGCGATCACCCGGCGCTGGTGCCGCCACGCCTCGCCTTCCGCCAGGAACAGCCCGTCGCCCAGCACCGGCCGCAGCACGCGCCGCGCCGCCTCGTTGCGCCCGTAGTTCTCGTGGTTGCCCAGCAGCACGTGCCGGATCGCCACGGGATCGTTCAGCAGCAGCTGACGACGGCCCAGGAACGAGCCCGGCAGCACCAGCTCCTGGTAGGCGGGCCGGCCCCACAGCTCCAGCGGGTTGCGGCGCAGGACCAGGAAGGACTCGGCCGTGCTCCGGATCCGGGTCGGCAGGGGCGGGCGCGGCAGCTCGGTTGCGAGGGCGGCGGGATACATGTCTGGCATCCCGTCCAAGTGGGAGCGCCAGGCCGGTTGCGGAAGGACCGTCAGCCCGCGCGGTGCGCCGCAGCGGGACGGTCCACCGCCGCCGCCTGCGGCGACGCGGCGCGCGGTGCGGCGATACCGGCGACCGCCGGGTCGAACACCCGGGTGAAGGAGGAGGGGTAGATCCCCATCCACAGCGTCACCACCGCGAGCGGCGCCAGAACCGCGACCTCGCGCCCGGACAGGTCGCGCAGGGTGCCGAGCAGGCCGGACACGCCGTCGAACATCACCCGGCGGTACAGCACCAGCATGTAGACCGCACCCAGGATCATCGCGCAGCCGGAGAACAGCGCCACCCAGAAGCCGACCCGGATCGCGCCGATCATCACCAGCAGCTCGCCCACGAAGGAGCCGGTGCCGGGCAGGCCGATATTGGCCATGGTGAACAGCATCGCCAGCGTCGCCAGCACCGGCATCCGGTGTGCGGTGCCGCCGAAGCCTGCGATCAGGCGGCTCCCGTTGCGCGCGCCCAGCATCGCCACCACGAAGAACAGGCCGGCGATGATGATGCCGTGCGACAGCATGACGAACACCGCGCCGTCGATGCCGACCGCGTTCAGGGTGAACAGCCCGACCAGCACCAGCCCCATGTGCGAGAACGAGGAGTACGCCACCAGGCGCTTCATGTCGGTCTGCGCCAGCGCGATGATCGCGGCATAGATCACCGCGACGATGCCGAGCGCGATCATCCACGGCGCGTAGCGGTGCGACGCGTCCGGCAGCATGGAGATCGCGAAGCGCAGGAAGCCGTAGGCGCCCGCCTTGCTCAGCACCCCCGACAGCATCGCGGTCGCCCCCGCCGGCGCTTCCGTGTAGGCGTCCGGCAGCCAGGAGTGCAGCGGGAACAGCGGCAGCTTCACCCCGAAGGCGAGCACGAAGGCGCCGAACATCCAGCCCTGCGCCAGGGTCGAGAAGCGGGTGTGCAGCAGCACCGGCAGGTCGGTGGTGCCGGCGACGTGCCACATCCACAGCAGCGCCAGCAGCATGAACAGCGAGCCGCCGAAGGTGAACAGGAAGAACTTGATGGAGGCGAACACCCGCTTCGGGCCGCCCCAGATGCCGATCAGCAGCGAGCCCGGGATCAGCGTCGCCTCGTAGAACACGTAGAACAGGACGAAGTCGAGCGCCGAGAACAGCCCGAGCAGGGTGGTCTCGAGCAGCAGCACCGCGATCATGTAGTCGCGGATCCGGGTCTCCACCGCACGCCAGCTGGCCAGGATCGCCATCGGCGTGATCGCCGCGGTCAGCACCACGAACAGCAGGCTGATCCCGTCCAGGCCGAGGTGGTACGAGATGCCGAAGCCCGGCATCCAGTCGGCGTGGTCCTCGAACTGGAACCCCGACGGGGTGACGCTCCGCCCGGGCACGAAGCCGATCCACAGCGCCACCGCCAGCAGCAGCGTCAGCAGCGCGGTGCCGAACGCCAGCTGCCGCGACAGGCGCTCGACCGCGGGTGCTGCGCCGCGCAGCAGCAGGATCGCCAGCGCGCCCAGCATCGGCAGGAAGACGAGGATGGACAGGAGGGGCAGGTGCACGGATCGCGTCGTCCCGATGACAGGCTGCCAGGTTCGGGATCCCGAGGCGACAGCCGGCGCATCCTAGGTGGTGACGCCGACCTGCACCAGAGCGGGCGCGTCATCCCGCGAACCCCGCCGCCCTGAACCATTCGTTCATTCTTTGTTCCATATCCTGTCGCCGTCGGGAGGCGCATCGCCCATGAAAACCACCATCTTCGCCGATCCGAGCGTCGCCGGCCCGGACATCCTGTTCTCGACCGGCACCACCGTGGACGGCATGCAGACCTGGGCCGCCGACCTGCCGGACATCGCGGGCGCTCCGGATCCCGGATGGAACGTCACGCAGTGGAACACCCCGTCGGACCAGATCTTCGATCCCGATGCCCCGGCGGATGGCGCCGCCGATGTTGACGCGCTGCTCGGACCTGCGCTCGCCGCCTGGAACACCGGCACGACCCAGGACGGCAGCAGCTTCGCGGTGTTCGGCAGCGCCGGCGACGCCACCTTCCGCGTCGGCGCCAGCGGCGGATCGACCCGGGACACGTTCCTGCAGACCACCTTCTATGCCGCCGCGGCCACCACCTTCGACCACCAGCTCACCTTCACCGCCGACGAGCGGGTGGCCGCCGCGGTGGCCGGCAGCGGCACGGCGATCGCCCTCAACGCGTTCACCGTGTTCTTCAACGCGTCCGGCAACCCGTCCTACGACCCGTCCCTGCCCTCCACCGAGATCTTCCTGCAGGTGCCGCTGGTCGACTTCCGCGGCGAGCCGGGCGCCTATGCGACGATCGCGGCCGGCGACACGGCCCAGCAGGTGTACAACCTGTCCTCGCAGTACGTGACGGCCTCCGGCACGGTCGCGAGCAACGCGTCGGTCGACTACCTTCCCTTCAGCACCGATACCGGCGGCCTGCACGCGGTGCAGATCGACCTGAACCAGGCGCTGCTCCGCCTGGTCGACGCGCTGGCAGGGCAGGACCCGGCCATGGCGTCCGCCTATTCCGACCTGTCCCGCTGGTCGCTCGGCAGCTACTACGGCGGCGTCGAGACCAGCGCCGGAAGCGACGGCGAACCTGAGTCGCTGGCGCTCGACATCGCGCATCCGACCGTCACGGAGGACGACTCGGTCGCGGTGTCCCCGGCCGACCCGCTGTCCACCGTGCAGTCGATCGACGACGGCCTTTATCCCGACGTCGAGGCGGACAACCTCATCACCACGCTCGCCGGCACCACCAACACCATCGCCCTCGCGGCCGGCGACGGGATGCCGAAGACGGTGACCAGCGACGGCACCGACACGGTGTCGGTGGGCGCGGACGAGACGGTGGCGCTGCACGCGCTCGGCACCCGGCTGACGGCGATCGGCAGCCCCGGCGCCGACGTGGCGATCGACGGCACCGCTCCGGTCACCACCTCCGGGACGTTCGGCACGCTGGCGTTGGACAGCGACGCCGGAGGCAACCTGATCGACGGCTCGACGGCCGGTGCCAGCCTTGCCCTCGGCGGCAACGGCGACCGGATCGACCTCGACGGTCCGGCGGATGCGGCGTTGTCGGGACAGGATGACAGCCTCGCTGCCGGCGGCGGCACCGTGTCGCTGTTCAACGACGACGAGACGATCGACATGAACGGCGCCGGCAGCCAGACCGTGTTCCTCAACGGCCACGACGCGTCGGTCGGGGAGACCGGCACCGGATCGCAGACCGTGGTCGGCACCGCGTCGCAGACCGGCCTGCTCCAGCTGCAGGGCGGCCACGGCGCGCAGACCCTGTGGACCGGCGGCACCAGTTCCGCTGTCACCGCCTCCGAAGACGGCGGATCGGAGGCGTCGCTGACGATACGCGCTCAGCCCGGCTCGACCACCACGGTCCAGCTCGGCGGCGAGCAGACCCTGATCGACGCCGAAGGCGGTGCGGTCACCGTCAACGGCGGCCCGGATCCCGCCGCGACCGCCACGGTGTTCGACAACGCCGGATCGGTCGCGATCTGGGGCGGAGCGGAACAGCTGATGGCCAGCGTCGGCAACGGCGCCCTCGAGGTGCAGGCCGGCAGCGGCAGCCAGACGGTGTTCGGCGGCGCCGGCAGCCTGGAGGTGCTGGGCAACCACGCCACCTCCGGCCTGCAGACGATCGTGAACGGGTCCGGCCCGAACGGGCCCACCACGGTGTTCGGCGGCCGCACCTCGCAGACGATCTGGACCGGGCAGGCGCACGACACCATCGTGTCGTCGACCGAGCCGGACGACGCGTCCGGCTCGGTCGCCGCCTTCATCCAGGGCGGTGCCTCGTCCTACTGGGGCGGCATCGAGAGCGCCACGCTCGACAACCAGGCCGGGATCCTGGACGCGTTCCTGAACGGCGACGGCCGGGTCAGCATCCTGGCCGAAATGACCGGCCGCACCGCCACCACCCTGAACGGCTTCAACAGCGCCCTCGACACGCTGGTGCTGGGTGGCGCCACCCTGACGCAGGTCCACGACATGACCTCGGGCGGCAGCACCGTGCTGACGTTCGGCGGCAGCGTCGCGACCCTGGTTGGCCTGTCGCATGTCGAGCTGTCGGCCGTGGCGGGCGGCGTGCTGGTGATCGGCTGATCGTTGGACGGGCTAGCGCCGGCCGAACATCCGCTCGATCTCGGCCCGGCTCAGCTTGAGAAAGGTCGGCCGGCCATGGCTGCAGGTGGCGGCGCGCGGCGTCGCCTCCATCTGCCGGAGCAGCCGGTGCATCTCCTCCGGCAGGAGGCGGCGGCCGGCGCGTATGCTGCCATGGCAGGCCATGCGCGCGATCACCGCGTCGAGCCGGCCGGCCAGGCTGCCGGCCTGCTCCGGCGTCAGGAGCTCGTCGGCGCCCAGCTCTTCCGCCAGGTCGCGCAGCAGGGCAACCGGATCGGGATTGCCGAGCAGGGCCGGCAGGGCGCGCAGCAGCACGGACCCGCCGCCGAACGGCTCGATCTCGATCCCGAAGGCGGCCAGCGACCCGGCATGCTCCAGCAGGCGTGCGCCGTCGCGGGGCGGCAGGTCGACCACCTCCGGCAGCAGCAGGCGCTGCGACCGGATCGTGCCGTCGAGGTACTGCTCCCGCAGGGCCTCGTGCGTCAGCCGCTCGTGGGCGGCATGCTGGTCCACCAGCACCAGGCCGCCATCGGCCGCCACCGCAATGACATAGGTGTCGAGCACCTGCGCCACCGGCGCCCCGAGCGGATGGCTGTCTACCGGTTCCGCCGCCGGCACCGCCTCCGGCCACGCAGCAGGCAGCACCCGCGCCGCCGGCGCGGTCCCGAACGCCAGCCGCGCCTCGGCGAACCCGCCGCCGGTCGCCGGTGCCGGCGCGGCCTGCTCCGGAGGATACCAGATCGCGGGCCCGGGCCGCCGTGGCGTCGGCAGCCCCGCGCCGACGCCGGCGGGACCGGCCCCGGTGCCCAGGGCGCGTCCGAGGCTGCCGATCACCAGAGCGCGCACCGCGGCAGCGTCGGCAAAGCGCAGCTCCGTCTTGGCCGGATGCACGTTGACGTCGAGCCGGTCCGGCGGGATGTCGAGGAACAGGGCCACCACAGCGTGCCGCCCCTGCTCCATCACCGCACGATAGGCCACCCGCACCGCCGCGCGCAGCACCGGATCGGCCACCGGGCGGTTGTTCACCACCAGGAACTGGCCGTTGACGGTGGCGCGATGCACCGCCGGGCCGCAGGCGTGGCCGGACAGCCGCATCCCGTCCCGCTCGCCCTCCACCGCGAGCAGCCCCTGCGGCACGCTGTCGCCCCCCTCGTCGGACAGCAGCGCAAGCACACGCGCCGCGCGCGCCTGCCCCGGCAGGTCCAGCAGCACCCGGCCGTCGACCTCGAGCCGGAACGCCACCTGCGGCGCCGCCAGCGCCAGGCGACGCACCGCGATCTCGGCATGGGCCGCCTCGACGCGCGGACTCTTGAGGAACTTGCGACGCGCCGGGGTGGCGAAGAACAGGTCCTCCACCAGGACCTGGGTGCCGGGCGGACCGGCACAGGGCTCGGCCGGATGCAACCGCCCGCCCTCGACGCGCAGGCGCCACGCTTCTCCGGACGCAACACCGTTCGGCCGCGAGGTCAGGCACAACCGGGCGGCGGCGCCGATGCTGGGCAGCGCCTCGCCGCGGAAGCCGAGCGTGTCCACCCGCACCAGGGTCTCGTCGAGCAGCTTGGAGGTGCAGTGCCGCTCGACCGCGAGAGCCAGGGCGTCCGCAGTCATGCCGGTGCCGTCGTCGACCACCTCGATCCGGGTGATGCCGCCGTCCCGCAGCGACACCGCGATCCGGCGCGCGCCGGCGTCAAGGGCGTTCTCGACCAGCTCCTTGACCGCGGCGGCCGGGCGCTCGATCACCTCGCCGGCAGCGATCCGGTTGATCACCCGCTCGGACAGCCGCCGGATGACGGGCAGACTTGGCAGCGACGGCAGGCTGGACAAGGCCGGCATGATGCCTCCGCTCGGAGGCGGACCGGGTTCAGCCGATCCGGGGGATCAGAACAGCGAGTCGAAGAAGCCCGGCTTGCTTACCTTGATCGTCGGCGTGGCGCCGACGGTCGGGCTGCGGCCGAGTGCCGCGTTCTCCTGCAGGCGCTTGCGCTCGGCCTCCGCGTCGACCACCTCGCCGGCCTTGCCGCCCTGCCAGAACATCAGCTCGTTGACGAAGCCCTGGCTCGGATGGTCGAGCGCGCCGCCGGTCGGCGCCTGCGCCGCCGCCTGTCCGGCATCGGCGACCAGCGCCTGCTGCCCGGCGCTGGTGCTGCCGCCGGCACCCTGCAGCGCCACGTTCGGCGCCAGCGTTTCCAGCGCCTGGGTCTGCGTGCTCTGCTCCTGCGGCCGGTCGGCACCCGGCGTCGGGGTGGCCAGGCTGGCGGCGTCGGGCGGCATGGACAGCGGCGCGCGGGTGGTCACCGTGAACTCGTCCGGCGCGGTGCGGGTCAGGCCGAAATCGCGCTCGATCTCCTCGCCGCTGCAGGCGGACAGCAGGAGGCCGGCCAGCAGGGCGGCCGGAAGAACGGGACGGAACCGGGAGGCGGACATGAACCGCCTCATAAGCCCGAACCCGGTCCGCGGCAAGCATCCCGGCGGGGTCGGAACGAACCGGTTCAGAACCGCTCGGGATCCGGCCCGATCCGCGTCCCGGTGTCGAGCGTGCGCATCCGCGCCATGTCCTCGTCGTCCAGCGCGAAGTCGAACACGGCGATGTTCTCCGCGATCCGCGACGGCGTCACCGATTTCGGGATCGCCACGATGCCGCGCTGCATGTGCCAGCGCAGCACCACCTGGGCCGGGGTGCGGCCGTGCTTCTCCGCCAGCGCCGTGATCACCGGCGCGTCGAGGTCGCCCTGTGCCAGCGGGCTCCAGGCCTCGGTGACGATGTTGTTTGCCTGGTGGAACGCGTGCAGTTCGTCCTGCGGCAGGGCCGGATGCAGCTCGATCTGGTTCACCGCCGGCACGATCCCGGTCTCGTCCAGCAGCCGCTGGAGGTGCGCGACCGTGAAGTTCGACACCCCGATCGCCTTGGCACGCCCTTCCTGCTGCAGGCGCTCCAGCGCCCGCCAGCTGTCGACGTACCTGTCCTGCGACGGCTTCGGCCAGTGGATCAGGTAGAGGTCGACGCTGTCGAGCCCGAGGCGCCCGAGGCTCGCGTCGAACGCCCGCAGCGCCTCGTCGTAGCCCTGGTCGTCGTTCCACAGCTTGGTGGTGACGAACAGGGAGTCGCGGTCGACGTCCGCCCGGGCGATGGCGGCCCCCACCCCTTCCTCGTTCCTGTAGATCCGCGCGGTGTCGATCGAGCGGTAGCCGGCCCGGATCGCCAGCCCGACCGCCCGCTCGGCTTCCGCCGGGTCGACCTTGAACACGCCATAGCCGATCTGCGGGATCGCGCCGCCCTGGTTCAGGCTGAGGGTGGGGACGTGGGCCATGGGCGCTCCTGCGGCTGCATCGTGCGGGAACTGCTTCAACCGCGGGACGCCGCGGTCGTTCGACCGGCCGGCTGAATCGTTTGCCGTGTCGCGGATCCGACGATCACGCACGGGTCCCCGACAGGAAGCTCCGTCCGGAAGACGCGGCCCCCCTGAGGATGACACCCGGTGCCCGATGTGGCACCAGATTTCGATCCGGCACCAGAGGACACAGGCATGGCAGGTCCGAACCCCGTTTCGATCGGCACAGATTTCGGTCCTGGCGAGGAACTTGCCGGGCCGGTCGAGGGGCCGGTGACCCGGGGCGAACGCCTGGTCGCCCTCGACGTGCTGCGCGGCTTCGCGCTGCTCGGCATCCTCGCCGTCAACGTGGAGAACTTCGCCGGGCCGGAAAGCCTGCATGACGTGCCGATGGGCCTTGCCAGGGCCGCGTTCACGGGCTGGCACGCTCATCTCGACCTGGCGATCCTGACGCTCAAATGGCTGTTCGTCGAAGGCAAGATGCGCGGGATGTTCGCGATGCTGTTCGGCGCCGGCACGGTGCTGCTGACCGAGCGCATCGAACGACGCGGGCGGCCTGCACGCGCTGCCGACATCTTTCTCCGACGCAACATGTGGCTGGTGCTGTTCGGGCTGATCCACGGCACCCTGATCTGGGCCGGCGACATCCTGTTCGGCTACGGCATGATCGGATTGCTGTTCCTGTTCCCGCTGCGTCACGTGGCACCGCGCAGGCTGGTCGGCTTCGGCATGGCGATCTGGCTCGTCGGCGGCACGCTGGGCCTCGCCAACTTCGAGCATGCAGCGGCCGTGGTGCAGGACGGCAACCAGCTTCTGGCGGCCAGGCGCGTGGAACAGGCAGGGCAGGTGCCGACCAGCCAGCAGCGGGCCGTGCTTGCGGCGGCGTCGGAACGGCAAAGGATGGAGCCGGCCGCAACGGCGCAGGCCGTCCAGGAAGGGCGCCAGGGCTACCTGGCGAGCATCCCCGGCAGAACCGCCGGCTACCTCGCCCTCTACGCGTCCGTCTTCACGTCGGGCTTCTTCACGGAGGTCCTGGGCGCGATGATGGCGGGAATGGGGCTGTACAAGCTCGGCTTCCTGTCGGGCCGCCGGTCGACGCGGACCTACCTGATCACCGCGATCGCCGGCTACGCCATCTCGATGCCCATCGTTCTCGCCGGGATCTGGCACGCGAGCCGGCTCGGCTTCACCACGGCCGCGGTGCTCGAGTGGATGGACCTTCCCTACTTCACCGAAACGATACCGGCGACGCTGGCCAACGCGTCCGTCCTCCTGCTGCTGATCCGGGTGGGGCGGTTGCGGCCGGTGCTGGACCGGCTGGGTGCGGTGGGACGAACCGCGTTCAGCAACTACATCCTGACCAGCCTGATCTGCCAGTTCGTGTTCGCCTGGGGACCGTGGAAGCTCTACGGCAAGCTGGAATACTACCAGTACCTCTACGTCGTCGCAGCGATCTGGGCGCTCAACCTGATCGCCAGCTCATTCTGGCTGCGTGCCTTCGCCTTCGGGCCGCTGGAATGGATGTGGCGCTCGCTCACCTACTGGAAACGCCAGACGTTCCAGTTGTCTCCTGCCTGAGGATCAGGCGCGCGGCGCGCGGCGGTCCAGCAGGCTGTCGCCCAGCAGCACGATCACCCCGCACACGATCGCGGCGTCGCCGACGTTGAAGATGTAGTCCCACGACAGCCGCCCGAGATGGGCGTGGATGAAGTCGACCACCGCGCCGAAGCGCAGCCGGTCGAGGACGTTGCCGATCGCCCCGCCGGCGATGGCGCCGAGTGCTGCCGCCACCCACGGCTTCGTCGTGCGGCGCATCCAGGACAGCAGCAGCGCCACCACCACCACCGCCACCGCGCTGAACACGAACCGGCCGGCGCCGCCGATCCCGCCCAGCAGCCCGAACGTCACCGCGTGGTTCCACACCATCTCGAAGTCGAGCACCGGCAGCACGGTGACGAAACGGCGGTCGGGCAGGTCGAGCCGCTGGAGGATCCACCACTTGCTGAGCTGGTCGGCCAGCAGCACCACGAGACCCAGGCCGAGGCCGAGCGGCAGCAACCGGCCCGGCCGCGTTTGCGTCCCGGCCCGCATCCCGGTCATGCGGCGGCCCGTTCCACCACGTCGACGCAGCGCAGGCACAGCGCCGGATGGGCGTGCGCCTGCCCGACCTCCTCCAGCACGCGCCAGCAGCGCAGGCATTTCCGGCCCGGCGCCGCCGTCACCACCGGGGCGGCATGCACCGCCGGACCGGTCTCGCCGGCCCGGTCCGTGAACACCGTTCGCGAACCGGGATCGGCCTCCACCGTGACGCGGGACACGATCGCCAGCTCCTCCCAGTCGATGCCGGCGAACTCGCCCGCCTCGGCCTCCGACAGCGGCAGCAGCACCGACGCCTGCAGCGACGAGCCGACCACGCCGTCGCGGCGCGCCGCCTCGATCGCGGTCGTCACCAGGCGGCGCACCGCGCGCAGCCGCACCCAGCGCTCGCCCAGCGCCGGGTCGTGCCATTCCGGCGGCAGGGCCGGGAACGGCTGCAGGTGCACGCTGTCCGCCTCGCCGAACCGCGCGGTCCAGGCCTCCTCGGCGGTGAACACCAGCACCGGCGCCAGCCAGGTGGCGAGGCAGCGGTGCAGGTGGTCCAGCACGGTGCGGGCGGCGCGACGGCGCAGGCTGTCGGGCGCGTCGCAGTACAGCGCGTCCTTGCGCACGTCGAAGTAGAACGCGGACAGGTCGGCGGCGCAGAACCCGTGCAGCGCCGGATACAGACCGACCCACTGGTGCGTTTCCACCGCCCGGTCGACCGCGAGCCCGAACTCGGACAGCCGGTGCAGCACCCAGCGCTCCAGTTCCGGCATCTCCGCAGGCGGCACACGCTCGGCCTCGCCAAAGCCGTCGAGCGCACCCAGCAGCCAGCGCAGGGTGTTGCGCAGGCGGCGGTACAGCTCGCCCTGCTGCTTCAGGATCTCCGAGCCGATGCGCAGGTCGTCGTCGGTGTCGGAGTTCATCACCCACAGGCGCAGGATGTCGGCGCCCAGCGTGTCGCTGACCGTCTGCGGCGCCACCACGTTGCCGAGCGACTTGCTCATCTTGCGGCCCTGCTCGTCGAGCACGAAGCCGTTGGTGACCAGCGCCCGGAACGGCGCCGTGCCCCGCGTGCCGACCGCTTCCAGCAGGCTCGACTGGAACCAGCCGCGATGCTGGTCGGAGCCTTCGAGATACAGGTCGGCCGGGAACGGCACGCCGTCCCGGTCCAGCACGAAGGCATGGGTGGAGCCGCTCTCGAACCACACGTCGACGATGTCGAACACCTGCTCGTACTGCTCCGGGTCCCGGTCGGGACCCAGGAAGCGCCCTGGCGGCGAGGCGTACCAGGCATCGGCGCCCTCGGCACGAAACGCGTCCACCACCCGCGCCATCACCCGCGGGTCGCGCAGCACCTCGCCGGTGCGTCGCTCGACGAACACCGCGATCGGCACCCCCCAGGCGCGCTGCCGGCTGATGCACCAGTCCGGGCGGTCGGCGACCATCGCGGTCAGGCGACGGCGCGCCTGCGGCGGCACGAAGCTGACGTCCTCCAACGCTGCCAACGCCTGGATCCGTATGCCCTCGTCCGGATCCTCGTCCGGGCCGGCATCCATGCGGATGAACCATTGCGGCGTGGCGCGGAAGATCACCGGCGCGCGCGAGCGCCAGCTGTGCGGATACGAGTGCACGATCTCGCCGCGGGCGATCAGCCCGGCGACCCCATGCTCGCCCTCTGCCGCCTGCGACGCGTCCAGCGCCGCGAGGAGGGCGGCGCAGACCGGGTCGGCCGCCTTGAACACGTGCAGCCCGGCGAAGCCCGGCACCCAGGCCGCGTAGCGCCCGTCGCCTTCCACCGTTTCCGCGACCGGGATGCCGTGCGCCACGCTCAAGGCGAAGTCGTCCTCGCCGTGCGCCGGCGCCATGTGCACCAGCCCGGTGCCGGCCTCGGTGGTGACGAAGTCGCCGGCCAGCATCGGCACGTCGTGGTCGTAGCCGCCCTCGTAGGCGGGCAGGCCGCGCAGCGGATGGGCGCACACCGCGCCCTCCAGCGCCTCGCCCGGCAGGGTGTAGAGCACGTGGTGCTGACCGATGCCGGCACTGGCGGCGAAGGAGGCGATCAGCGCTTCCGCCACCAGCAGCGTCGCTCCCGGCTGCAGGCCGGCGCCGTCGCCGCCGTCCGTCTCGTCGACGCGGATCACCGCATAGGTGATCGCCGGCCCGTAGGCGATCGCCCGGTTGGCCGGGATGGTCCAGGGGGTGGTGGTCCAGATCACCGCCGACACCCCGTCCAGCGCCTGCGCCGGGGTCGGGTCGCGCACCACCGGAAAGGCGACGAAGATCGCAGTGGAGGAATGGTCGTGGTACTCGATCTCGGCCTCGGCCAGCGCGGTCTTCTCGACCGGGCTCCACATCACCGGGCGCAGGCCGCGATACAGGGTGCCGGCCTGCAGGAACTTGCCGATCTCGCCGACGATGGCCGCCTCGGACGCGTAGTCCATGGTGGCGTAGCGGTTGGCCCAGTCGCCCTGCACGCCGAGGCGCCGGAACTCGTCCGCCTGGATGTCCAGCCATTTCTGCGCGTAGGCGCGGCACTCGGCGCGGAACTGCAGCACCGGCACCTGGTCCTTGTCGCGCCCGGCCTTGCGGTACTCCTCCTCGATCCGCCACTCGATCGGCAGGCCGTGGCAGTCCCAGCCGGGCACGTAGCGCACGCCGTAGCCGCTCATGCGACGGGCACGATTGACCACGTCCTTCAGGATCTTGTTCAGGGCGTGGCCGATATGGAGGTGCCCGTTGGCGTAGGGCGGCCCATCGTGCAGCACGAACGGCGGGCGCCCGGCGGCGGCGTCGCGCAGCGCCGCGTCGAGCCCGCTCGCCTCCCAGCGCGCCAGGGTCGCCGGTTCCCGGGTCGGCAGGTCGCCGCGCATGGGAAAGCCGGTGCGCGGCAGGAACACGGTGTCGCGGTAGTCGTCGGTCATGATGCCGTTCTTGGCTGGGGGCCGGGTGCGGCGGCGCCGGATCTCGTGCGGAGCGGGTCTTATGAAGAGCGCGGCGCGTGGCGGTCAATCGGCGCGGCGGTGCATCCGCTCGCGGAGCCCTCGACGCAGGCGGCGCGTGATCCGCCGCCACAATGGCGCAGGCACGGCTCCTGTCCCCAAAGCCTTCACCTGGAGCAGCTGCGCCTCGATCCGCTCCAGCGTCGCCTCCACCCGCACCAGCCGCGCCTGCAGGTCCTCGTGCCGGGCATGGCCCCACAGCCCGTTGCGGTCGAGGTTGGCCAGGATGCGGATGTGCTGCAGCTCCGCCTGCTCGTGGAAGCGCTCGGCCTGCAGCCCCAGCACGTGGATCAGCGACAGCGCCGCCGGATCGGTCGCGGCGAGCGCGCGCAGCCGGCTGTTGCGGTAGGACGCGGCGCCGACCGCGTGCCGGTCCGCATCGGTGTTGGCGTAGTGCGGCAGTCCGTCCGACGCGGTGCGCTGGTGGTAGAACGCCAGCCGCTCCGGCACCACGCCGATGTCGCCCAGCAGCAGCACGCGCAGGTTGTAGTCCCAGTCCCCCAGGACCGGCATCGCCGCGTTGAAGGGACCGGCCGCGTCCACCGCGGCGCGGCGAAGCAGCAGGCTGATCGGCGGGTACCGGTTGCGCGCCAGCATCGCGCCGAGCTCGACCACGGACGCGTCGAACGGCGCCGGATCGCGCCCGTCCTCGACCACCCCGTCGCCCTGGAGGCGCTCGCGCACCACCGTCCAGTGCGTCAGCGCCGCCGCCTTGTCGGCGTTCTCGGCCAGGGCGAGGAAGCCGGTGGTGCGGCGGAGGAACGCCGGGTGCCAGGTGTCGTCGTCGTCGTGCACCGCGACGTGGGCGAACCGGCCATGCCGCTCCGCCTCCGCCAGCGCCGCGTTCGAGGCCGCCTCCATGCCCAGGCTCTGCGGGTGGTGCAGCACGGCGACCCGGCCGGCGAAGCCGGTGTCGTGGCGCCCGACCAGGGCGTCCACCGGCGCCGGATCGCCGCCGTCGTTGACCACCACCAGGTGCCAGTCCTCGTGCTCCTGCGACAGCACGCTCGCCAGCGCGCGCGCCAGCAGCACCGGACGATCCCGGGTGCGCATCAGCACCGCCACCCGCGACCCGGCGGGACCGGGAACGACACCGCGCATGCTGTTGGGATGGGCAGGGTAGGTCATGGCGCCCGGTTTACGGGGTCCGAAGGCAGCCGCCTACCGCCGGTCCGTCACTCGAACTGGCGCAGCGCGCGCGGACCGAGCGACGACAGCCGCTCCTGTAGCCAGGCGGCCAGGGCCTGGCGGCGCTCGGGCGCCGCCTGCGCCAGCCAGCGATGCGCGGTGCCGACCTGCCAGCCGCCGTCGCGCAGCGCCACCCGACGCAGCTCCGGATCCTCCGGCGCCGGCCCGTCCGGCACCAGCGTGCCTGCCGTCGCGTGGTCGAAGGTGGCGCAATGGCCGAGCCCGCCCAGCGCCGCCCGCTCCTGCGGCTCCGGCGACAGGAACACGGCACCCAGGGCAGCCCGCACCGCGTCCGGCGTGATCTCGTCGAGGCGCAGCATGCCGGCCCGGCCGGTGTCGAACAGGGCGGCCACGGTGTCCAGCGCTCCCTGCTGGAACGGGCGTGCGGTCCGCTCGTGCTGCGCGCGCTCGGCGGGGTTGTCGGCGAACACCGGCGACCAGCGCCCCGCCGCCTCGCGGTAGCTCAGCACGGTGCCATGCGGCGCGCCGTGCAGCTCCTCCAGGATGGCGACCGCGCCGTGCAGCGCAGCGCTCTCCTCCATCGGCTGGAAGTCCGACGCGAACGCCGCGTCCGCCGGACCGGCCGCATAGCGGTTGCCGAGTGTCGCCGGCCACAACCCGTAATAGAAGCCGTGCAGCCGGATCGGCCCGGCTTCGGCCTCGACCACGGTGCGCAGGGCCCGCTGCATGTTGCCATGCCAGCCGAGATCGACCAGTCCGATCCGGCCGGCGCCGAACCCCTCCTGCCGCAGGTAGCCGGCCAGCGCCGCGTGCTCGGGCTGCAGCGCCGCGTGCACCGCCGCCGGATGGCAAGCCAGCCCCTGCTCGAAGCGTCCGGTGCCGTCCGGCCAGGCCAGCCTCGCGTCCAGGCTGTCGAACCGGTCCCGCATCTCCGTCACCAGCGCCGGGTCGTCCGCGAGCCCGGCGCGGGCCAGGGCCGCCGCCACGGTGGTGGTGCCGTCGCTGCCGGCGAGGAAGCCGAGCAGCGCCTGGTCGAGCCGGTCCGGGGTGCTGGCGAGGTAGCCGCGGGCGAGGTTGAGCGGGCGGCGGGACACCGCGAGGTAGCTGTCGGGGATGCCGGTGCGGGCCGGACCGCCGGCAGCGTGCCAGGCCCGGCGGATCAGCCAGCCGTCGCGGGCGCAGAAATGCACCTGCCCGATGCGGTGCCGGCGCAGCTGTTCCTCCAGCCAGCGCACGAAGCCGGCCAGCACGATCCCGCCCAGCACGCGGCCGAGTCCGGTCCAGAAGGCGGAACCGTCCGGATCGACGGCGGCACCCGGGACGGCCCGGGTGCGAAGCACGGCGTCGCGCTGCGCCAGCGAGAACGGCAGCAGCGCCGGCCGCAGCGCCGCACCCACGCGCCTGGCGGACCGGGCACGGTCGAACAGCAGCGCGTCGATGCCGTGGCGGCGGGGGATCTCGACGTCGGCTTGGCGGTCGTCGCCGACATGCAGGATGCGCAGGCAGTCCGGATGCCGGGCGCGCACCACCGCCCATTGCCGGCCGGACGCCTTGGTGGCGCCGGTTTCGGTCGAGACGTGGAGCTGCTCCCAGCCGGCATAGCCGCCGGCGCGCAGGCGCTCGGCGATGAAGGCCGGCGGCAGGTACATGTCCGACACGAACGCGAACGCCCTGCCCTCCTCGGCCAGGCGCCGTGTCAGCGCCAGGATGTCCGGCACCGGCACCAGAAGCCGCGCCTCGACCTCCAGCTCGGTGCTGCGGAGGAGCGCCCGGTGCGGGCCGATCGCCGGCAGCAGGGCGGGCAGCGCGTCGAGGATGGCGTCGAGGCCGATCTCCTCCGCGCCGTGGAGCCGATGCGCCAGCACCCGCGCCCGGCGCTCGGCGTCCTCCCGTGCCTGCGCGAAGCCCGAAGCGGCCGCGCCGATCCGGAGGCCGAGCATGCGCTCGACCTCCGCGAACAGGTCGGCCGGGCTGTCCACCAGCCGGGTCAGCGCGGTGTCGAACACGTCCAGGCAGACCAGGTCGGCGTCGGCGGCCCGCCGCACCGCCCGGTCCAGGAAAGCCTCGTCCACCGTCCAGCCGGCCAGCAGCCCGTCGGCCGGCGGCTCGGCCGTCGGCATCGGCTAGCGCTCCTGCCGCCCGTACAGGTAGTCCCGTGCCCAGGCCGCGTCGGCGGCGATCTGCGCCTTCAGCGCGTCGAGCCCGTCGAACTTGCGCTCCGAGCGCAGCAGGGTGTGCAGCGCCACCGACAGCTCCAGGCCGTACAGGTCGCCGTCGAAGTCGAACAGGTGCGCCTCCAGCC
Organism: uncultured Acetobacteraceae bacterium; assembly: GCA_964247735.1. Taxonomy (GTDB): domain Bacteria; phylum Pseudomonadota; class Alphaproteobacteria; order Acetobacterales; family Acetobacteraceae; genus Lichenicola. Next base: position 5,389 of record CAXTVS010000010.1, on the reverse strand, counting down.
GGCTTTCCACAGTGTCGTTCACCGTTGGGCGGCGGCCGATGTTGGCGACGCCGGGACGGGTGCTGCCGTCAGGCAGGCGCACGGTGACGGCGTATACTCCGCGCGCCGGCTCGAGATGGCGGCCGAGCGCGATGTTGGCGGTGGGGTACCCGAGCAGCCGGCCGCGCTTGTCGCCGTGCGCCACGATGCCGCGCAGCGCCCAGGGGCGGCCGAGCTCCTCGGTCGCCCGCTCCGGATAGCCGTCCAGCAGGGCACGCCGGATCCGGCTCGACGAGAACGGGCCGCCGGCGTCGGACAACGCCGGCACCACCGTCAGGCCGATGCCGAGCCCTTCGGCCTGGACCGCCAGCGTGCCCACGTCGCCGCCGCGGCGGTGGCCATAGGCGAAGTCGGCGCCACAGGCGAGGTGCTTCGCACCAAGCGCCTCGTGCAGCACCTCGCGCACGAAGCGCTCCGCGGTGAAGGTGGAGAAGGCGCGGTTGAACGGGATCTCGAACACGTGCACGACGCCCAGCGCCGCCAGCGCGTCGCGCCGCTCGGCCGACAGGCTGAGCCGGAACGGCGGGTCGTCCGGCCGGAACAGCTCGCGCGGATGCGGCTCGAAGGTCAGCACGCCGAGCGGCACGTCCGGCCGCGCGCCATGCAGCGCGCGCAGCAGGTGGGCGTGGCCCAGGTGCACGCCGTCGAAGTTGCCCAGCGCCAGGGACGCGCCGCGGGCCGCCGCCGGGACGTGGCGCCAGTCGGAATGGAGGGTGGTCATGGCTGGGGATTAGCAGCTGCGCCCGGGTTGTCGAGCCGGGGCGACGGCGGATCCGGCAGGCCGAACAGCGCCGCGACCGCCGGGAAGTCCTCCGCCACCGGATGGCGGCCGGGCCGGGTGCCATCCTCGGCCCGGACCAGCTGGCAGGTGAGGAGGCCGGAGCGGGTGGCAGCGTCGAGCTCGGCCTCGGTGTCGGACAGGAACAGCGTCCGCTCCGGCACGACCCCCTGTCGGCGCAGGAGCTCGGCATACGATGCCGGCTCGCGCTTGGCGCCGATGCGGGTGTCGAGGAAGGCCTCGAACAGCGGACCCAGGTCGCCTGCATCGCTGTGGCCGAAGATCAGCCGCTGCGCCTCCTCCGAGCCGGACGAGTACACCGCCAGCCGCGTTCCCGACCGGTGCCAGGCCCGGAGCGCCGGCGCCACGTCGGGATACAGCGCACCGACCAGCCGGCCGGTCTCGTAGCCGTCGCGCCAGGCGATGCCCTGCAGCGTCTTGAGCGGCGTGACCTTGGCGTCCGCGTCCATCCAGTCGAGCAGCTGGGCCAGCGGCTCCCGGCCGGGCGACAGCCGCTCCACCGCCTCCAGCGCCTCCGCCACCGCCGGGTCCGCATCGCGCCGGGCAAGCAGCGCCGGCAACGCATCGCGCGCGTAGGGGAACAGCACCCGGTGCACGAAGGCGATCGGCGTGGTGGTGCCCTCGATGTCGGTCACGACCAGGATCGGGGGCACGGGAAGGGACCGGCTCAGCGCGCCGGGAAGCGGTCGGCGATGGGGTCGCCGGTGTAGTGCGCGACCCAGCCGGTGGTGTCGGTGAACACCCGCAGCGCGGTCACGAACGGCTCCGGGCCGGCGTCGAACCAGTGCGGGATGCCGGTCGGCACCGCGATCAGGTCGCCGGCGGTGCAGTGCGCGTCGTACACCTTGCCGTCCAGGTGCAGCACGAAGGAGCCTTCCCCATGGACGAAGAACCGCACCTCGTCCTCGGTATGGGTGTGCTCGCTCAGGAACTTGGCCCGCAGCGCCGGCCTGTTCGGGGTGTCGGCGTTGATCTTGATCACGTCGGCGGTGCCGGCGCCGGTGTCGCCCATCAGCCGGTCCAGATACGGGCGGTAGGCGGCCAGGATGGTGTCGGCGTCGTCGTCCGGCGACAGCGAGACCGGGCTGTCCCAGCGCTCGAAGCGGACCCCGATCGCCGACAAGGCGTCCGCCATCCGCTCCGGCTGCTCGGTGCGCAGGATCGGCTCGTCCGGGGCGTTCTCGTCATAGATCGTCAGTCGGCTCATCGGTTTGCCTCCAGCTTGGATCGTTCCAGCGCACAGGCCAGCAGGAACTCCAGCCCTTCCAGCCGTGCCAGCGCCTGCGCCATGCTGCGGCCCCAGACGTAGACGCCATGGCCGCGGATCAGATAGCCCATCGTGCAACCGCGCAGGTGCGGTGCCACCGCCCGGCTCAGCCGCGCGATGTCCTGGTCGTTGTCGAACACCGGCAGGCGCAACGTGACGTCATGGCTGGACTGGCCCTCGAACACCTTGAGCAGCTCGTAGCCGGAAAACGCGAGCTCCGGGGCGGGTGTTTCCAGCGACAGCACGGTAGCGGCCACCGAGTGGCCATGCAGCACGGCGCCCTCGGGCAGGTGGCGATAGATCTGGCAGTGCAGCAGGGTTTCCGCGCTGGGACGATGGCCGGCATGCAGGGCCTCGCCATCCGGCCCGACCTCGATCACGTCGCCGGGGTCGAGGAAACCCTTGTGCACGCCGCTCCGGGTGATCGCGATCCGGCCGTCCGCCAGGCGACGGCTGAGGTTCCCTGCCGTGGCCGGAACCCAGCCGCGACGGTCGAGCCGCCGGCCGGCCGACACGATCTCCGCGGCGGCCTCGTTCCATGGCCGGTCAACGGGGACCGTGCCGGCCAGCCCGACCGGTCGGTCCATGCCGGGCGGATTCACCCGGCCCGGTTCAGCCCGGGTGGCGGACCGACCCTGGAGCCGAAGCCTGCGCCGCCGACGGATACGGCACCTGCGCCGCCTGCGGCTGATAGGCCGGAGCGGACTGCTGCCCCACCACCTGCGGCGGGATCGGCGCGGGCGGGTTCAGGCCGGCGGTGTGGCCGTGCTCCATCGACTCGTCCTCGCCCATGTTCTTCTTGAACGACTTGATGCCCTTGGCGAAGTCGCCCATCAGGGTGCTGATCTTGCTGCTGCCGCCGAACAGAAGCAGGACCACTGCCAGCACGATCAGCCAGTGCCAGATGCTCAAGCTACCCATGACAACCTCTTCCCTCGCGCGAACGTCGCGGCGACAACCGTGCGTCCGACATGGCGCCGCGCGGCCATCCATGCAAGCGCTGATTGGGCAGCTCAGCCGCGACGCAGCGCCGTCACCCGCTGCTCGGCCTCCTCGCGGTCGAGGCCCAGCGCCCGCTCCGCCACCTCCCGGCTGAACCCGGCGCGGGCCAGCATCGCCAGCGCCTTGTTGCGCGACGCCGGATCGTCGGGCTCGCCATCCTCGCCGGGCGGCGCGAACGGGCCGATCCGGCGCCGCCGTGCCTGCATCAGGGCAGCCCCCAGCTCGGCGTCGCGTTCTTCCGGCAGCGCCGCCTGCACCAGCTCCGGCGCCACCCCGTGCTGCAGGAGGTGGGCCTCGATCGCGCGGCGGGACCGGCCGCCGCGCCCGAGCGAGCGTGCCCGCGATTCGGCGTAGGCGGCGTCATCCAGCACCCCGGCGCCGACCAGGGCGGAGGCCACCGAACGCGCCGCCTGCCTGCCCGCGGCGACCGGCGCCTCCACCTGGTCGGGGCCGAGGCCGGACGCGATGGCGCGCCGGCTCCAGCGCAGGACACGACGGTCGAGCACGCGCACCAGCCCGGCCTCGGTGGCGGAGAACCGGGCGAGGTGGGCCAGGGCCGCCTCCCGCAGGCTCCCGGCGGTCGGAGCCGGCCCGGGGGGCGCACCCGGATCCGCCCGGCGGCGCGACCGGGATCCGGACGGCGAAGCGGCGGATTTTCCTGCGTCCTGCATGTCCCGATTATGGGCCCGCCGCGGTCGCGGCGGAACCACCCGCGCCGGACCCGGTTGCGCACGCGGTGCGGTTTGACTTGATCCTGCGCGGGACCGCATTGTCCCAGGTCCACCCGGCCTCCCGTCCGGATCCGGACGTTCCAGCGTGGCCTCCGAAAGCCCGAAGATGATCCCTTCGCTGATGCCGACCTACAACCGTGCCGACCTCGCCTTCGAGCGGGGCGAGGGTGCCTGGCTGTACGCGGCGGACGGGCGACGATTCCTCGATTTCGGCGCCGGCATCGCCACCTCCTCGCTCGGCCACGGCCATCCGCACCTGGTGGCGGCGATCGCCGAGCAGGCGGCCCGGGTGATGCACGTGTCCAACCTGTACCGGGTGCCGCAGGCCGAGCGCCTGGCGGCGCGTCTGGTGGAAACCTCGTTCGCCGACAGCGTGTTCTTCTGCAACTCGGGCGCGGAAGCGAACGAGGGCATGGTCAAGATGATGCGTCGCGCCCAGGCCGCCACCGGCCACGCGGAGCGCACGCGCATCATCTGCTTCGACGGCGCCTTCCACGGCCGCACGCTCGCGATGCTGTCGGCCACCGGCAACGCCAAGTACCTGTCCGGCTTCGGCGAGCCGGCGCCCGGCTTCGACCACGTGCCGCTCAACAACATGAACGCCGTTCGCGACGCGATCGGCCCGACCACCGCCGGGATCATGATCGAGCCGATCCAGGGCGAGAGCGGGGTGAACGCGGCCACCACCCGGTTCCTGCGCGAGCTGCGCGCGGCGTGCGACGAGTTCGGCCTGCTGCTCGGCCTGGACGAGGTGCAGTGCGGCATGGGCCGCACCGGGCGGCTGTTCGCGCACGAGTGGGCGGAGATCCGTCCGGACGTCCTGTCCACCGCCAAGGGCATCGGCGGCGGCTTCCCGCTGGGCGCCATCCTGGCCACCGAGGCGGTGGCGCGCCACCTCACCCCCGGCTCGCACGGCACCACCTTCGGCGGCAACCCGCTCGCCTGCGCCGCCGGCAACGCGGTGCTGGACGTGATCCTGGCGCCCGGCTTCCTCGATGGCGTGCAGGCGCGCGGCCGCACCCTGGCGGACGCGCTCGATCGCCTCGTCGCCGTTCGTCCGGACGTGTTCGAGGCGGTGCGCGGCCACGATACCGCGGCCGGGCTGATGGTCGGGCTGAAGTGCCGGCTGCCGGTCGCCGAGATCCAGGCGGCGGCCCTGGCCGAGCAGCTCCTGACGGTGGGTGCCGGCGACGACGTGCTGCGCGTGATCCCGCCGCTGGTGGTGAGCGACGCGGAGTGTCTCGACGCGGCCGGACGCCTCCTCCGTGCGGCCGAGCGGGTCCGCCCGCGTGCGGGCGCGGACCGGATCCTGGCGATGGCCGCGCCGTGAGCGTTCCGCAACGGGAGCCGGCCGCGGCGGCGGCGCCGCGCCACTTCCTCGACCTGCGCGACCTGCCGCCGGCGACCCTGCGCCGGCTGGTCGACGTCGCGCGGGTGATGAAGCAGGAGCGGCGCAGCCGGCGGCCGATCGACCTGCCGCGGCCGTTGTTCGGGCTGACGCTCGGGCTGATGCTGGAAAAGCCGTCCACCCGCACCCGGGTGTCGTTCGAG
>CAXTVS010000009.1:0-79593 GCA_964247735.1 uncultured Acetobacteraceae bacterium | reverse complement strand
ACTCCACCGGCTGCACCGCATGCTCGCCGAAGATGGTCTGCAGGATCTCCTGCGCGGTCCGGTTCTGGAAGATCCGGCAATCCTCGGTCTGCCCCAGGAACCACAGCCGCGGCACCACCTCCAGCTCATACATCCAGCGCGAGCGCTGCGCCTGGCCGACCGCGCTCATGCTGCGCACCACGCCGTTGATGAACCGGTCGGCATGCGGCTGCTTGCGGATCGTCAGGCCCACCGACTGGTACACCAGCTGGTTCGGGTCGATGCTGCGCTCGGTCGAGACCACCGTCATCGACATCTCGAACGGCTGGCTGATGGTCTCGGTCCCGTGCAGCCCGACGCAGTGCAGCGTGCTGCCGTCCTGGATCGGCAGGGTGTCGTCGCCAAGCGGCGAGGTGAGCAGCAGCAGGGCCTGGAGCTGTCCGCCGGACATCGTCGATGCTGTTCCCTCGGCTTGTGTCCCGTTCGTTCCGGGTGGGGACCATGCCACCCGGCGCGCCGTCTTGCCAACCGGCCGGCGAATCAGCGCCCGGGCGGCTTCCCGTCCGACATCCGGAGCAGCGCCCGGAACCGTTCCCGCTCCGCTTCGCGCGACACCGACGCCTCGCACAGGATCTGCAGGGCCTGCCGGTCCCGCGCCCGCACCACCGCGCGGCGCACCACGCTGCGGGCGATCGGCCCGATCACCTCCGCCAGCGCCCGCTGCGTCCGCTCGATCTCCGCATCGGTCAGCACCGGGGGTGCCGGCGGCGTCTGCGGGATGGCCGGGATCGGAGGCGCCGGGAGCGGAGAGGCCGGGAGCGCGGAGGTCTGGAGCGGGGAAGCGGGCGCGGCGACCGGGACGGCATCGCCGGACGCCGGCGGCTCGCGTGGCTGGACCGGGATCCGTGAGGTTTCGGTCGGATCGAGGCCGTCCGACGCCGCGTGCGGCGTCGACGCTGCCGTCGGCTCCGGCTCCGGCGACGCAAGGCCCGGCTCCGGCACGGGCTCGGCGGTGATTGCCGGCGACGCGGGGGGGACGGCCAGCAGCCCCTCCGTGTCGCGCACGAACCGGTCGCGCTGCGCCGGGTCATCGATCCCCTTCGACAGAAGCGCGCACAGCATCGCCGGCGTCTGCGCGTCGCACAGCGCCTGGCGCAGATAGACCGGCGCCAGCGGCCCGACCTGGAGCGCCAGCCGGCGGCTGATGGTCTCCACCAGCCGGTCGTCGAGCTCCAGACGGCCCGGTGCGGCACCCCTGTCCGTCGGGGGCAGCGGCAGGGGCAGCCGCATCGTGTCGGCATCCGGATCGTCGCCCGGGTCCTCGGCCGGCCCGTCATCCGGCCCCTCTTCCGGCACGGCGGCGACGCTGCCGGGCGGAAAGACGGTCGGCAGGCTGCCGGAGATCGCGGCCGGCATCGCATCCACCGGCGGCGCGATCCCGCGCAGGGCGTGGGCGAAGCCGGCGGCATCGTCGAACCGGTCCGCCGGCCGCTTCGCCAGCGCCTTGTCGATCACGGCGCCCAGCGTTTCCGGCAGGTCGGGACGCAGCTGGCCGAGGGGGGTGTGCGGCTGGTTGACCAGCTTGAAGATGGTGTCGGTGTAGCTGATTCCGGCGAACGGCCGCTCGCCGGCCAGCAGCTCGTACAGGATGCAGCCCAGCGAGAACAGGTCGCTGCGCTGGTCCACCAGCTCGCCGGCGCACTGCTCGGGCGACATGTAGCTCGGCGTGCCGATCATCAGCGGCGTGGTGGTCAGCTCGGTGCTGGCGAAGCGCGAGATGCCGAAATCGGTCACCTTCAGCCGGGCCTGGCGGGTCAGCAGGATGTTGGCCGGCTTGATGTCGCGATGCACGATGCCGAAGCGGTGCGCGTAGTCCAGCGCGTCCAGCACCTGCAGCGCGATGTGCACCGCTTCCGACATCTCCATGCGCGTGCCGCGCGGCACCGCCTGGTGCAGCCCGACGCCGTCGACGTACTCCATCACCAGGTACGGGTTCCCGTCCACCAGGGCGAAGTCGTAGATGCTGACGATGTTGGCGTGGATGCAGCGGCCGGCGATCTTGGCCTCGTTGCGGAACCGTTCCAGATAGCTGTCGCGCTCCTCGCCTTCCAGAAGGTCGGCGCGCACCAGCTTGATCGCCACCGGCCGGTCGATCTCCGGATCGTGGCCGCGATACACCACCCCCATCGCGCCGCGTCCGAGCAGCGACTGGATCCTGAAGCGTCCGATCAGCTCCGGCAGCTGCATCCGGCTCCTACTCGTCCAGCATCTTCATCGCGTTCTCCAGCGAGCGGCGCATCCGGTTGAAGGAGTTGGCGAGCGAGCCGATCTCGTCGCGGCCCGTCACCGCGAACTCCGGCACCGCGAAGTCGCCCAGGCTCACCTTGTCGGCGATCCCCGTGATCTCGCGCACCGGTCGGATGATCACGACGTGCAGCAGCAGGTTGACCAGGGCCAGCATCAGCGCGAAGGCCAGCACCAGCCAGCCCAGCGTCACCGCGGTGAGGTGGCCGGCCTGCCGCAGCGCCGCCGCTTCCGGCACCGACACGATGCTGGCGCCCACGATGTCGTGCAGGTGCCAGCCGAAGCCGTTCTTGGAGCCGTACGCGTCCAGCATGGTGGCCGGCGCCGCCTGCGGCGTGGAATGGCAGGACAGGCATCCGGGATCGTCCACCCGGATCGGCACCGAGTAGGACAGCACCCGGCCGGCCGGCGTGTCGCGCTCGCTGACCAGCCTGGCGAGCGACGGCTCGTCGTGGAAGCGCTGGATGATGGCCGCCTCCCATCCCGCCGGGCGGTCGGCCAGGTTGGTCGGGTTGGTGGCCGGCTGGTGGAACCGGTACTCGGGGAACCGGCTGGTCAGGATGCGGAAGCTTTGCGACGCGGCGAAGAACGGGATCGACTGCGGCAGGAACTGCACCTTGCTCTGCTCGGCCAGCAGCGGCGCGACCTGGTCGCCAGTGTAGGCGATGGTGGCGTCGGCCTCGCCCATCATCACCGCCGCCTGGTCGAGCTGCGCGCGTGTGGCGGTGGCCACGCTGATCCGGTGCACGAACAGGGCAGCCAGGGCCAGGCCGACCGCGAAGGTCGCCAGCATCAGGAGGTTGAACTTCAGCCGGAGGCTCATTTGCGGGCGCCGACCTTTTCCAGCTCCGTGCTTTCCGCGTACGTCAGGAACCCGGTCTCCGGATGCTTGAGCGACCTCTGGTAGGCCCGGACCGCCTGCTGCGTCGCCGGGCTCGCCAGGCCGTCGATCTGCTTGTTGTAGTAACCGAGCGCCAGCAGGGACACCTGCAGGCGGCGGATGCTGGGCGAGCCGCTCGGCGCGTTGCCGGGGGCCACGTGCTTCGGCGTCGCCGGCTTCGGAGCGACGGGCCGGCCCGCGTCCGGCGAGGCACCGGACGTTGCCTCGCCGGGATCCGTCACATCCCTTGCCGGGCTGGCGGAGGCGACCGCGACCGGCCTGCCCGGGGTCGTCCTGTCGGGAGCGGGCGTCGCCGGAAAAGGCTTCGCGACGGAAGGCCGGGCAGCGGAGGACGTCGCGGCAGAGGACGTTGCAGCAGGAGACCGGGCGGACGCGGACCCGGCAGGGGCAGGCCGGGAAAGGATGGGCTCAACGGGACCGGGCTCCGCCGGAGCCGACGCCGCCGGCTCGGCAGCAGCAGGCTCGGCAGCAGCAGGCGGCGGGGGCGTGGACGGGTCCGCTGCGGGTGCCGGCGATGCGGGACGCGAAGGCGGTGCGGGGAGCGCAGCCGGGTTGCCCGGCTCGTTCGCAGCGGTCGCCTGCGGCTGCTCCGTGCCGGCCGCGGCCTGGTAGGGCCAGCCTGCCGACCGGTCCACCGTGCGGGCGAAGGCGTCGATCTCGGGCGTCGCGGTGCCGTCCACCATGCGCAGGTCGAGATAGGTGCTCATGGCCGAGGCCTCGCGCAGCCCCTGCACCGCGTTGGACAGGGCGGGCACGCCGGGTGCCGGGTGCATCTCCGCGACCAGGATCGAGTCGTGGCCGGACAGGACGCGCGACAGGGTGCGGGCGATGATCGCCTGCCGCGGCAGGTCGGCCGGCTGCACCGTCGTCGCCCCCACCGGCAGGAGGAACAGCTTGTCCGCGTCGGCCGCCACGTAGCCGCAGTACACGATCGCGGCCTTCTGCCCCGCGGCCAGGTGGACGGCGAAGCTGCCGATCGCCGCCTGCAGCGACGGGCCGGGAGCGTCGAACTGTTCCGTCACGTCGCCTCCCTTGGCCCGCAGCCGGCCGCCAAGGCTGCGCATCGCCGGCACGCAGCCGGGCAGCTTCGGCAGGGTGGCATAGCCGGAGTTGCCGATCAGCAGCACGGCGGCGGCCGGTCCGGCGTCGTCGGCGCGCGCCACGGCAGGAACGACCAGGACGAGTCCGGCGAGCCCGGCGGCGACGTGCCGGGAGATCCGAGCCGCGACGGAGCCGTGCTGCCTGCTCATGGTGATGCGTGATCCGCGTGACGATGCTGTCCGACCGGTGTAGCCGAGCCGGACCCAGGCGGAAAGCCGGTGCGATACCGGATCCAACGCTTCATCCCGCCGGATCGGCATCGACCAGCCCAGCCCGCTGCCACACCGACAGCCGACGCGTCCGCAGCGCCGCCGCACCGCGCTCGAACGCCTGCCGCGACGGCTCCGGCGACGGCGCGAACGCGTCCCGCAACAGGCGGTCGGCGTCTCCCACGCTGTCGCCCGTCCCGTCACCGGACACCGCAAGGGCGGCGGCCACTACCGCCTCGTCCGCGCTCGACGGCAGCCCGGCGCCCAGCCGGATGCTGGCGAGGCCGGCCAGCTGCACCGCCTCGCCGCGCAGGATGCGGGCGGCCAGCAGGCGGTTCAGCCGCAACGACGCTGCCCCTGCTCCCGCCTGATCGGGACGGGCAACCACGGCTGCCTGCCCGGAGCCGACCAGCAGCCCGACCAGGTCGAGCGCGCTGCCACCCTGCCCCGCCGCCCCTGCCGCATCGAGCAGCGTCCCGACCCGGCAGTCGCCCTGCGCCAGCCGCTCGACCGCCGGACGGAAGAACGCCTCACCCAGCGTCGCGGTGCCGCCCGGCATCCTGAGCGCGTAGACCACCTCCTCCGGCGTGCGAAGCAGGCACAGGGTGAGCGCGCGCAGCCGTTCCTCCTGCTCCTCCCGGCTCATGAGGCGGGCGCCGCGCACGAACACGTCGCTGCGCAGCGCCCGGTTGAGGCACAGGTCGCGCGTCAGCTCCGCCAGGCGCGGCTCGTCGATCCGGTCGCACACCGCGCGCTGCTCGGGCGTCAGCATCAGTGCCGGGAAGTTCTCCAGCAGCTCGGCGGAGCCGACGAAGTCGAGCCGGGCCGGGCCGAGCGCGTCGAGCACGTCGGCATGGAAGCACGGGCGCCAGTGCCGGTTCATGAACTCGTGGCTGAGATAGGCCGACGACGCGTCGCGGGCGCGGTCGATCAGCTCCGACGGCTGCGTGGCCGACAGGTGCACCGCCCCCGCCGCGCGAAGCGCCTGCGCCAGCTCCAGCGCGCCCGACGCCCGCCGGTCGGTGCGGCCGCCGATGCGGTCTCCCGCCTCGACCAGCAGGCGCTGCAGGCCGATCGCGCCTTGCCAGCCCGGCAGGGCGTTGTAGCTCAGGTGCAGCACCCCGCCGGCGCGCAGCCGCGCCGCCAGCAGGCGCACGATGCCGGCGCGCACCGGATCGTCGACCCAGCTCCATACCCCGTGCGCGCTGACCACGTCGATCTCCGGCAGTCCGGCCGGGTCAAACGATGCCAGGTCCGCCTCGAGGAACGACACGTTCCCGATCCCGGCCTCCCCCGCCAGCGCACGCGCTTCCGCCACGTGCCCCGGCATCACGTCGAGGCCGATCACGGTCCAGCCGGGGTTGCTGGCGGCGAGGCACAGCGCCGAGCGGCCGCGGCCGCAGCCAAGCTCGACATAGGTCAGGCGGTCGCCGTTGCCCGCCAGCGGCCCGATCGTCCGGTTCAGCAGGCAGGCCAGCTCCAGCATCCCCGGCGCCTGCTGCGGATGGTAGTTGGCGGTGTACGGCACGTCGGCGACGTAGCCGCGCCAGGTGCCGGTGGCGCCGCTCACGCCCGCACCTCCCGCTCGACCATGTCGGCCTCGAACACCGCGTCGCCGGCATCCTCCGCGCGGATCGTGGACACCGGCAGCCAGCTGTTCCAGCCCAGGCGCGGCGGCTCCACCGCCGCCATCTCCAGCGGCGGCACCGCGTCGCGAGCCAGCACCGGGTTGATTGCGAACGCGATCTCCAGCCCCAGGAACGCGCGCGCCAGCGCCACCAGCTGCTGCAGCCGGCGCCCGGACGGCAGCAGCGACAGGAACTCCGGCAGCGCGAGCGGCCCGAGCCGCAGCACGATCCGCGACTGCACGTCCCAGCATCGCGTTCCGGCCGCGGCGTCGACGCCGAGCTGGTTGAACGAGGACGCCGCCTGCCCGTTCGGCAGCGTCACCGGCAGCGCCGAGCGCTCCTCCGGGCGGAGCGGCAGCCAGGTGCCGGCGAACTGCTCGATCTCGACCGGCTGCCCCAGCCAGTCCGACGCGATCGCGGCGAGCCGGTCGGCCGAGCGCGGCCGGGTCGCGAACTGGCCGGCGTAGTGCAGCAGCGGCGCCGGATCGAGCCCGAGCCGGCCCAGCAGGTTGGGCGTGCCAAACCCGTCCAGCGCCAGGAGCAGCGCCCCCAGTGGATCCGGCGGCGTGACCGGCTCCGGATCCAGGCCGAGCCCGACCCCCAGCTCGAACGCCCGGGCGTCCTCCCGCTCCTGCCGCTCGATCAGCGCCGCGGCGGCGGCACGATGTGGCCGGTACTTGATGGCGGCCTCGGCGAACAGCGCCACCGGCCGCTGCGCCAGCACGTCCAGGAACGCCGCCAGCGCCGGCGAGCGGCGCCGCTGCTCGGTCACCACCATCTCGCTGTAGGGCCGCGGCAGCACCCCGGACGGCCCAGTCAGGCCGATCGGCGTGACCGTCGCATGGTAGCCGTCGGCACGAAGCTGCACCGCGAGCACGTCGGCGGCAGGATATCCGAGCCCGGCCGGGGCGTGGAACCGCACCGCCCGGCCCGGATCGCGACGGCGCGCCGCCTGCATCAGCACCATGACGGCGGCGTCGAAGCCGAACCGCCGCGGCTGCCGGACCAGCCGGTCCAGCAGGGTCTGGCCGGCACCGCGTCGCGGGGAGCGCCCCGGCGCCGGCGCCGGGGCGAGCGGCACCGGGCCGGCGGAAGGGGACTCGTCGGCCACCGGATCATCGAGCGCCGCCGGCAGCTCGGGCTCCCGGTCGGCCCCGTATCCGCTGCCGCTCACAACAGGACGCGGGCGCCGGCCCGCGGCGGGAACGCAGCCACCACCCCCGGCCGTCCCTGCAACACCACGCTGGTGCGGACGAACGAGTTGACGGTGGCGTGCAGCGCCAGGAACCGCTCCAGCACGCTCGCCAGGAGGAACAGGCCGGACGCGCTCCACAGCCTGGGGTCGAAGGTGAGCTGCACGTCCAGCCCGCGGCAGAACGCGCCGGGCCGCGCTCCGGGCACCCGGGCGGTGCCCCCGGTGGCGGTCACCTCCACCAGGCCGGCGATCGCGCTGCGCGTTTCCGCGCTGTCGTGGTGGTCGTAGAGCCGGAGCACCTCGCGCAGGGCGTCCGCCGCCGCCGGGCCTCCGACCACCGAGAGATGGCTGAGCGACAGGTGCGAGATCAGCCGCCATGCGCGGTTGTCGTGCAGCTGCGCCCGAAGCGCGCCCGAGATCGGCGTCAGGCAGGCCAGCGACAGCACGGCGCTCATGCCTTCCGCAAGGTGCAGCCGCGGCTGGTCGCCGCCGAACGGCAGCTGCGCCGGCAGGTCGCGGTTGGAGCACAGCGCGTCCACCGACAGCACCGAATCGGCCGGCCGGTCCACCGACAGGGCCGGGTCCATCACCGCCAGGAACACCTCGGTGCCGCCGATCGCGGGCGGTGCCACGCGCCGGACCACGTTGTAGTAGCCGGCCGGCGCGTCCGCCGCCTCGCCGGCCTCGGCATCATAGGGCGCGTGACGGTAGAACGGCCGCCACGGACGCAGGCTGCCGTCGCCGTGCAGCTCGCGCACCCGCTCCACGCCCCAGATCTCCAGGCTGCGGGCGCGCCGGTGGTCCACCGCGACGTGGTACTCGGTGTCCTCGTGGGTGAGCGCCACTGGCTCGCAGCGTCGGGAGAACAGGTTGACCATCGGCACGCAGCCGAGCGCCAGCGCGTCCGGCCTGAGCGTGCGCTCCATCTCCGGCACCGCACGGTCGAGGTAGAGGAACACCTCCATCCGGTTGGCCCCGTGCAGCAGGGTGCGCGCGTCGAGCCCGACGAGGTCCACGAACAGGAACTTCTCCGGCAGCGCGAAGTACTCGGTCAGCAAGCGGAAGCCGGAGAACGAGCGCGCCGACCACGGATACAGTCCCTCCTCGTCGGCAAAGCCCGCCGCCTGCACGCAGGATCCCGGCAGCAGGGTCGGCGACGGGTCGTTCGGCCCGTCCGCGCAGGCGATGCCGACGCAGGAGCGGCAGACCAGCTCGTACAGCAGCAGGCTCTGCTCGATCGGCCCGCGCAGGAACAGGCGCAGCCGGTCGATCCCCAGCTCGGCGAAGCCGGCTTCCGGGTCCACGGTGGCCAGCGCCAGCCGAAGCACCGAGCGGGCGCCGCGCGCCTGCAGGTTCACGGGAGCTGCCAGCGGCAGCCCGGTCAGGCGCACCCCCTCCACCCGGATCGGCCACAGGGTGACGTCGGCGGTGGTGGTGAACGAGCAGGGCTCGCCGTCCACCGGGTCGGTCTCGATCGCGGTGCCGCGCGGCACCGTCACCGGCACCCGCAGGTCGGGCTGGCAGGTGAACTGCATGATCGCCGCCGACGGCACCGGCGCCAGGTAGTGCGGATACAGCACGCCGAGCAGCGCGTCGGTCAGCTCGGGGAACTCGTCGTCCAGCCGTCGGTGCACGCGGCCGGCGAGGAACGCCACCCCTTCGAGCAGCCGCCCGACATGCGGGTCGTCGGCGGAATCGGGCCCGAGCCGGAGCCGCCCCGCCGCCTTGGGGTTGGCTTCGGCGAACTGCGCCGCGAGCTCGCGCAGCGCCGACAGCTCCCGGTTGTAGTAGGGAAGAAGCGGATCCGTCACGGGTCAGGCACCGTCCTGCAGCTGCAGCACCATGGCGGCGGTGGCGGCGTGCACGGCGGTGTCGAACGCGATCGGCGCCACCACAGGCTCGACCCGGAGCACCGCCTCGATGCGGAACCTGAGCACCGCGCGCAGCCGGTCCGGCTCGTCGCGCAGACGAACGCGGACCTGGGTCAGGCGCGGCTCGTGCCGGCGTATGGTCAGCTCGATCTCGTGCCGCAGCGCCTCGCGCTCCTCGCGGTGGTTCAGCGCGCCGGAGGTGAAGTCCGGCACGCCGTAGGACAGGCTGGAGCCCTGAGCGGCGGCGCAGCCGGACGGGATCGCGCGCCACGGCCGGCGCGCGTTCAGCAGCGCTTCCAGGTCACGGTGCACCGCCCCGCGCAGCTCGCCGACCGGGTCGCGCGCGGTGTGCGCATCGGGCAGTGCCGCATCGTCGAGCAGCCGGTCGAGCAGCGAGCCCAGCACCCGACGCGGCGCCTCGCGCTGTCCGCCGTCGCGGGGAGTCCTCACCGCCGCCTCCTCATGCCGGCACCGTCAGGAACCGGCTCATCCGAAGCGGAGCGCCGACAGCTCGCGGATCGCCAGCCCGTCCTCGCCGGCCAGGAACACCCGCTGGCCGCGCCCGCGCACCAGCCGGTCGCCGACCCAGTCGGTGGCATCGCCGGTCCGCAGGCCGCCGTCCTCCCCGGCCTGGTCGGCATCGCCCGGAGGGAGGTAGAGCGCCGGGACGTACACCTCGCCGTCCGGGCCGCCGTTGACCGTCATGCTGCAGCGGCGCCAGAACAGGTCGCGGGTGCGGCGCGGGGCGGCAAACTCCATCTCCGCGATCCGCTCGACCGGCACCCAGAAGTAGCGCCCGGTCGCGGTCAGCACCTCCACCAGCCCGGCGCACAGGTCGTCGGCATCGCGGAAGTCGTCGAACGCAGCCTCGCCGTGGTGGCCGGACACGCGCGGGCGCAGCGCTTCCGCCGCTGCCGCAGCCTCGGCGGCCGCACCCTCGTCGCCGTCGCGCAGGGCGACCAGCGCCTTCAGGGTGTGCTGCAGCGCCCCGGTCGGCTCGCCGAGGAACTCCGGCACCCGCCCGTCGCGCCAGGTCTGGCGGCGGATGGCCTCGGCACGCAGCAGGTGCCGGAACTCCGACACGTAGAGCCCGAGCGACGGATCCACCGCCTCGGCGGCGTCCAGCACCTTGTCGGCGCGCTCGGCGTTGCCGGCGAACAGCAGGACCTCGGCCAGCAGCAGCCGGTTCGCCGCGTCGGCCGGAGCACGGCGTACCGCCTCGCCCGCCAGCGCGACCGCCTCGTCCAGCCGTCCCGCCCGGAACAGGGTGCCGACGCCGCCTGACGCGCCGGAACCGTCGCCGGAGCCCGTCCCGCCGGAGCCTGCTTCCGGGGGGATCGTGCCGTTCTGCCCTTCGCCCATGTCCCCACCCTGTCCACCGGCGGTCTGCTGCCGACCGAAGCGAAACAGTTTTTCACTTATTCCGTCCGCCTGCCAGCCTGCTTCTCGGCGCAGCGCCGCCAGCGGCGTCCGTCAGCTCCGCGAGCCGGGCACCGACAGCTCGGTCACCAGCCGGAACGTCGTCTCGATGTCGTCCAGCTGGTAGTGCGGCTGCAGGTGGATGATGCAGCCGAAGGTGCCGGGGCGGTCGGGCCGCTCGCGCACCGACACCTTGCTCGACACCAGCGGATGCTGCGCGCGGGCATCCGGCCCGGCCCGGGTGCTGCCGTTGGTGTAGCGCGACAGCCAGCGCTGCAGCCGCTGCTCGATCTCGCCGCCGGTCAGCATCGAGCCGACCATCTCGCGGCCCATCACCTTCAGGTAGTGGGCGAAGCGCGACACGCACAGCACCGAGTTGATCTGCGCCGAGATCCGCTCGTTGGCGGCCAGGATCCCGGGCTCGTGGCCGCCGGTCTCGCCCGACGGCGCTGCGTACAGGCTGCGCACGGAGGTGAACAGCGCCTCGTTGCCGTGCGGCAGGCGGTTGAGCGGGATCAGCCCCGCCTCCACCAGCCTGCGTTCCTGCGCGTCGGTCAGGGTCAGGTCGAGCGGCGGCCGGTACCATCCCCCCTTTCCCTTGCCGGTGCGGTCGGTGCCGAACGGCTCCACCACCAGGTCCGGCACCAGCCCGCCGCCCAACCGGTCGACTTCCACCCCCCTGATGTCCGCCGGCCAGTGGAACCGGCCTTGCGCCCGGATCACCACGGAGGCGAAGGCGTAGCCCGCGACCGACCACACCCGGTCGCGCGGCTCCGGCGCGTGCTCGGCATAGCGGAACCCTTCCCCGCGCGCCGGGTCCGCCGCCCAGGGCGGGCGGGCCAGCACCCGTGGCAGGGTGACGCACAGGAAGCGCGACCCGTCCTGCGTGGACAGGCCCCGCCAGCGCGCGTGGTCCCCATCGCGCAGCGACGTGGTCGGGTCGAACGACAGCGCCAGATCCTCGAACCGGTCCACGCCCAGCAGCGCCGGAGACGCCGACACCACGGCCGGCGCGAACGCCGCCGCCGCCAGCGCCCCCAGCGAGGCCAGCGCCGACACGTCGTCCACCGGCAGCGGCCCGGAGGCGGTGCGCCGCTCGGCCCGGTGGCGCATCTCGTGGTCCACCACCAGCAGGCCGAACGGCTCGCCGCCGGGACGGCCGAGCTCGTCCTCGTAGATCATGCGGAACAGGGCGCTCTGGTCGAACTCGATCGCCCGGTCGAAGTCGCGGCCGACCTCGCCCCAGGACGCCGACAGCACACGCACCCGGATCAGCGAGGCGGGATCGACCCCGTCCACCAGCCAGGCCAGGCCGCGCCAGGAGCCTTCCAGCCGCTGCAGCCGCGGATGGTGCAGGATGGCGTCGAGCTGGTCGGCAATGAGGCGGTCGATGGCGGCGAGGTCGCGGTCGATCAGCCCACGCAGCCGCTCGCGCTCGCCGCGGCAGCCGACGATCGGCGCCGCACCGAACCAGTCCGTCAGCGCATGGAGCCCGCCGTTGAGGAACCGCCGCAGCCGCGGCGCCACCGCCGCCGCGGCCGGACCGCTGAAGCGTCCGTCGAGCATCACCTCGCGCAGCGGCTCTTCCGGCGGCGCACCGGCCGCGCCGGGTCCCTCCCGGACCGCAAGCCCGGCCGTGTCCAGGATCAGGCCTTCTCGGGGATCCGCGCCACCATGCGCAGGCTGGTGGTCAGCTCCTCCATCTGCAGCCAGGGCCGCATGTAGGCAATGGCGTTGTAGGCGCCGGGCCGGCCGGGAATCTCGCGCACCTCGACGCGGGCCTCGCGCAGCGGGAACTTGGCCTTGCTTTCCGGGCCCGCGTTCTCGTTGGTGTTGACGTAGTTCTTGATCCAGCGGTTCAGCCAGACCTCGCAATCGGCCGCCTCCATGAACGAGCCGATCTTGTCGCGCGCCATCACCTTCAGGTAGTGCGCGAACCGGCTGGTGGCCATGATGTAGGGCAGCCGCGCCGAGATTCGGGCATTGGCGGTGGCGTCCGGGCGGTCGTACTCCTTCGACTTCTGCGCCGTCTGCGCGCCGAAGAACACCGCGTGGTCGTGGTTCTTGTAGTGGCACAGCGGCAGGAAGCCGAGGTTGGACAGCTCGTACTCGCGCCGGTCGGTGATGCCGATCTCGGTCGGGCACTTGGCGTCCATGTCGCCGTCATCGGACTGGAAGATGTGGGTCGGCAGGTTGTCCACCTTGCCGCCGCCCTCGGCGCCGCGGATCGCGGTGCAGAAGCCGTGCTTGGCGAACGCGTCGGTGAGGCGCGCGCCCATCACGTAGGCGGCGTTCATCCAGCAGTACTGCTCGTGCCCCATCGCCAGCGGCCGGCCGGCGGCATCCAGCGGCGCCTCCTCGTAGTCGAACTCCTCGATCGGCTTGGTCTGCGCGCCGTAAGGCAGCCGCGCCACCACGCGCGGCATCACCAGCGACACGAAGCGGCTGTCCTCGCTGTCGCGGAAGCCGCGCCACTTCTGGTACTCGACGGTGTCGAAGATCTTGGCGAGATCCCGCGGCTTGGCCAGCTCGGTCCAGCTGTCGAAGCCGAACATGGTGGCGCCGGCGGCCGAGATGAACGGCGCGAACGCGGCGGCGCTGACGTTGGACACCTGCCGCAGGGTCTCGATGTCGTCCGGATGGTTGCCCCACTCGTAGTCGCCGATCAGCGCGCCGTACGGCTCGCCGCCGGGGGTGCCGAACTCGTTCTCGTAGATCTTGCGGAACAGCAGGCTCTGGTCGAACTCGACCACGCGCGTCAGGTCGCGGTTCAGCTCGCGCTTGGACGCGTTGAGCAGCCGGATCTTGAGCATGGTGCCGGTTTCGCTGTTCTGCACCAGGTAGTGCAGCCCGCGCCACGACCCTTCCAGCTTCAGGAAGCGGGGGTTGTGGATGATCTCGTTGAGCTGCGCCGACAGCTTGCGGTCGATCTCGGCCACCGCACGCTCGATGGTGCGGTTGAGGTTGCGGTCGAACTTGACCGTGCCGGCCTGGGCCTGCTCGACCAGGGCGCGCACCAGGTCCTGGGCGCGGTCCGGCTCGGTCTGCCGGGTGGCGGACACCACCTGCTGCAGCAGGTCGGTGGTCTCGCCGGCGACGGACGGCGGAGTGGTCTGAGACTGCGACATGATGTCAGCCCTCGTCCTTGAGTCCGAGCTGGCCGGACACCTGCTTCAGGTCGCCGGCGTCGCGCAGGATCTTCTCCAGCAGCGCTTCCAGCTCCTCAGACCGGTCGGCCTTGCTCATCAGGTCGCTCAGCTTGTTGCGCGTTTCCAGCAGCGCCTTGAGCGCCGGCACCTGGTCCAGCACCCGTCCCGGCTCGAAGTCCTCGATCGAGTTGAACTTGAGCCCCACCGCGATCTCGGTGCCGTCGTCGGTCAGCTTGTTCGGCACCACCAGGTTGAGGCCGGGGGTGAGTCGGGTCATCACCTCGTCGAAGTTGTCGCGGTCGATCTGGATGAACTTGCGCTCGCCGAGCGGACGCAGCGGCTGCGTCGGATCGCCGGAGAAGTCGCCCAGCACGCCGACCACGAACGGCAGCTCCCGCACCACCTGGGCACCCTCGGTCTCGACCTCGTAGGTGATATGGACGCGCGGACGGCGCACCCGGCTCAGCTTCTCGTGAATGCTGGCGCTCATCTCAAGGCTCCTTTGCCGCGGTCGGTGGTGGCGTCTCCGGTGTGGTGCCGGCTCCCTCGGGAAGGCGACCGGTCCGCCGATCCTTGCGGCGCCGGCACGAGCCGCGACGCGAACGAGGGACCACGGGTTCCCAGCCTATCTGCGGAAGCGTCCGAGGGTCAATCACGCCGCGAGCGCCGTGCGGCCGACGGGCGTCGTCATTCCGTCGCGGGGCGGATGCCGAGCTGGGACAGGATCACCGCTCGCGCTTCCGGATCCGGCACCACCTCGCCCAGCAGCTCCGGCCAGGTCATCCGTCCGCGGCGCACCGCCTCGTCCAGGGTGTAGGACAGCGGCGAATGCGGCTCGTGCACGCGGAAGAACTCGGCAATGGCGGCGAGGCTCGCCAGCATCTCGTTCCGGGTCGGCGGCAGGCGCACCGCCGGCTGCTCGCGGGCGGCAGGACCGGCCGACTCCGCATCGTCCGGTGCCGGCGCCGCTTCTGGCTCCGCCACCGCCGGCTCGACCGGCTCGGCGCTCTGCGCAGGCGCGTAGCGTTCCGCGACCCGCAGCACCTTCTCCAGCACGCCGGCGACCCGGCTGGTCGGCGGCGACGCGGTCCCGGCCAGACGGTCGAGCAGGCCGGCCAGCGCCTGCCATCCCTTCAGCGCCCGCCTGGCACCCTGGCCGACCGAACCAAGCTGGGCAGCGCCGAGGGAGCGCGCTTCCTCCTCCAAAGCCCGGAACGGCAGGGCGCCGGCGGCAAGGCGCTGCTTCTTGCGCGCCGCGTCGCCGATCCCTTCCACCTCCTCCGCCTGCTCGAAGCGCCACACCGTCACCGGGATGCCGTCGGCGCGCGCGAACAGCACCAGCTTGCGCAGCGGCTGCATCAGCGTGCCGTCGGAGCCGATGCCGTTCAAACCCGCCAGCGGCGAGGTGCGCCCCTCGATGCCGTCCTCGTCCGGCAGCGGATGCAGCCCGTTGTCCCAGTAGCGCTCCACCAACCCCGCCATCAGCCAGGCCCCGTCGGCCAGCCCGTCCACCCCGTCGAGCCGCACCAGCGCCTCGGTCAGCCAGGCGGCGACCTCGATGTCCTTGCCGACCTGGCGCAGGATGCTGAGCGCGTGCTCGCGCACCAGCTGCCAGTTCTCCGCCCCGCTCGGCCGGGTGCTGTCGGAATCGGTCTGCCGCTCGGCGGCACGGGCGTCGGCGCGGGCGTCGCGCAGGCGGAAGTAGTGCGATGCGGGCGAGATGTCGGCGCGCGGGTCCTCGCCGGCCGGCGCGTCCTCGCCGATCGCGTCCAGCAGGGCGGCGACCTCGATCCGTGGCTGCATCAAACCGAAACCCGCATCCCGTGCCGTTCCCGTGCGAGTCCCGGCGTGCGTCGCGACCGTCCCCGTATCGTTGCACAGTGTTGCTGGACAGCCCGGGCTGTCAAACCTAACGTTCCGGTGCCGGTCGGTGCCGGCGGGAAGCATCCATGGCCGCGCTCGACCTGTCCCTGCTCGTCGCCCGCCTGAACCCGACCTGCCGCACCGCCCTCGAGGCCGCGGCCGGCCTGACCCTGTCCCGCACCCACTACAACGTCGAGATCGAGCACTGGCTGCTGCAGCTGCTCGGCACCCCCGGCAGCGACATCCCGGTGCTGCTGCGCCACCTGGACATCGACGAGGGCCGCCTCGCCGCCGACCTGCAGAACGCGCTGGCCGGCATGAAGACCGGCAACGGCCGCCCGCCGGCGCTGTCGCCGGAGATCGTGGCGCTGTGCAAGCAGGCCTGGCTGCTGGCCTCGGTGGAGCGCGGCGACGGGCTGATCCGCTCCGCCGACCTGCTGATGGCGATCACCACCGACGAGCAGATCTCCGCCCCGCTCCGGCGCACGACACCCCGGCTGTTCCGCATCGACCCCGGCTTCGACCGCACGGCGCTGCCCGCCCTGCTCGGGCGCAGCATCGAGACCGCGGAGGCGTCCGCCGCCCGGAACGAGACGCTGCCCGCCGACGCGGACGCCGCCCCGCGCCAGGGCCCGGCGACGGCGCTCGGCCAGTACACCGTGGACCTGACCGAGCGCGCCCGCGCCGGGCGGATCGACCCGATCCTGGGCCGCGACCCGGAGATCCGCCAGCTGGTCGACATCCTGACCCGCCGCCGGCAGAACAACCCGATCCTGGTCGGCGAGGCCGGCGTCGGCAAGACCGCGGTGGTGGAAGGCTTCGCGCTGCGCATCGCCGCCGGCGAGGTACCGCCGGCGCTGGCAGGCGTGGTGATCCGCACCCTCGACCTCGGCCTGCTGCAGGCCGGCGCCGGGGTGCGCGGCGAGTTCGAGAACCGGCTGCGCGGCGTGATCCGCGAGGTGCAGGCGAGCCCGGTGCCGGTGATCCTGTTCGTCGACGAAGCGCACACCCTGATCGGCTCCGGCGGCGCCGCCGGCTCGGGCGACGCCGCCAACCTGCTGAAGCCCGCGCTGGCGCGCGGCGAGCTGCGCGTGGTCGCCGCCACCACCTGGGCCGAGTACAAGAAGTACTTCGAGAAGGATGCCGCCCTGACGCGCCGGTTCCAGCCGGTGGTGGTCGGCGAGCCGGACGAGGCCACCGCGTCGGCGATGATCCGCGGCCTGGTGGGAACGCTGGAAGCGCACCACCGCATCCCGATCCTGGACGAGGCGGTGGAGGCGGCGGTGCGGCTGTCGGCCCGCTACATCCCGAGCCGCCAGCTGCCCGACAAGGCGGTCAGCCTGCTCGACACCGCCTGCGCCCGCGTCGCCATGAGCCAGGCCGCCTCGCCCGCCCTGCTGGAGGACGCCGAGCGCCGGCTCGCCCTGATCGACACCGAGCGCGCCATCCTCGGCCGCGACGCCGACTACGGCGCGGAGCATGGCGAGCGCCTGGCAGCACTGGACGCCGAGCACGCGGCGGTGTCCGCGCAGCGCGCGGCGCTGGACGAGCGCTGGCAGCGGGAGCGGGAGATCGTCGGCCGGCTGGAACAGCTCCGCGCCGCGATGCAGGCGGCGGAGCCCGCAGCGGAAGAGGAGCGCGCCCTGCTCCGCACCGACTACGCCCAGCGGAACGCCGAGCTGCAGGCCCTCCAGGGCGAGCACCCGCTGGTGTTCCCGGTGGTGGACGCGCAGGCGGTGGCGGAGATCGTCGCCGGCTGGACCGGCATCCCGACGGGCCGCATGCAGACCGACCAGATCCGCACCGTGCTCGACCTGCAGGCGAGCCTGGGACGGCGCATCGTCGGCCAGGACCACGCGCTGCGCGCCGTGGCGCAGGCGATCCGCACCTCGCGCGCCGGCCTGACCGACCCGCGCAAGCCGATCGGCGTGTTCCTGATGGTGGGCACGTCCGGCACCGGCAAGACCGAGACCGCGCTCGCCTTGGCCGAGCTGCTCTATGGCGGCGAGCAGAACCTGACGATCATCAACATGTCGGAGTTCAAGGAGGAGCATAAGGTCAGCCTGCTGATGGGCTCGCCGCCCGGCTACGTCGGCTATGGCGAGGGCGGCATCCTGACCGAGGCGGTGCGCCGCCGCCCGTACTCGGTGATCCTGCTCGACGAGATGGAGAAGGCGCATCCCGGCGTGCAGGACGTGTTCTTCCAGGTGTTCGACAAGGGACACATGAAGGACGGCGAGGGACGCGACATCGACTTCAAGAACTGCGTCATCATCATGACCTCGAACGCCGGCAGCGAGATCCTGTCACGGCTGTTTGCCGATCCGGACACCGCGCCGGAGCCGGACGCGCTGCCCGGCCTGCTGCATGAAGAACTGGTGAAATGGTTCAAGCCCGCCTTCCTGGGCCGTGTCCGCCTGGTGCCGTACGTTCCGCTGGGCGACGCGATCCTGCGCCGGATCGTGGCGCTGCAACTCGACCGGATCAGGCAACGTTTTGGTACCCGGTTCAAGGCGGAGCTCGATTTCGACCCGGCGATCGGCGAGGCCATTGCGGAACGCTGCACCGAGAGCAGCGCGGGCGCCCGCGCCATCGAGGGGATCCTGTCCGACACCCTGCTGCCCGAGCTGTCGACGCAGGTGCTCGAGCACATGGCGAAGGGCCTTGCGGTGAGCGCGATCTCCGTGAATATGGAGCCAGACGGCGCTTTTCGTTGCCTTTTGAGATAGTTCAAGGAAAGGAAGATCCATGGCCATCTACATGCAGTTCCCCGGTTGCAACGGCGACGTCACCGAAAGCGGGCACACCAACTGGATCGAGCTGCACGGCTTCCAGTGGGGCGTCGGCCGCGGCATCTCCAGCGTGGTCGGCTCCTCGGCCGAGCGCGAGTCCACCGCCCCCTCCATCAGCGAGGTGACGGTGACCAAGGAGAACGACGTGTCCACCGGCAGCCTCATGCAGGAGGCCCTGTCCGGCCACGGCCAGACGGTGCAGATCGACTTCACCCGCACCTTCAAGGACCAGCAGGACATCTACCTGACCCTGATCCTGACCAACACCATCATCAGCGGCTATTCCCACACCTCCAGCGGCGACCGCCCGATGGAAAGCCTGTCGCTGAACTTCACCCAGGTGCAGTTCACCACGCAGCAGATGTCGCCGGACGGCACCACCGGCAGCCCCGACCACGTCACCTACAACCTGGCGACCGCGAAGACCTCGTAGGGCCGCAAGCTCCCTCGTCCCGCGCCGGAGCCTGCGGGCTCCGGTCGTCGGCCCGCCGTGACCGCCTTGCGCGCGCGCCGGGGTTCTGCTCAAAGCCGCTGGTGCGCCGACCGGCATCCCCTTCCCTTCCATCGCCGACCTCCTGCGGCCACGCCGCATGAGCCTGCCGCCCGGGCAGGACGGCCTGCCGGTCCCGCGCCGCTACTGGGCGATGCTGGCGGTGGCACTCGCCGTCCTCATGGCGGTGCTCGACGGCGCGATCGCCAACGTGGCGCTGCCGACCATCGCGGTCGACCTCCACTCAACACCTGCCGCCTCGATCTGGATCGTCAACGCCTACCAGCTGGCGATCACCGTCAGCCTGCTGCCGCTGGCCTCGCTGGGCGAGATCCTGGGCTACGCGCGCGTCTACCGGGTCGGCCTGCTGCTGTTCACGCTCGCCTCGCTGTGCTGCGCCCTGTCGGACTCCCTGGTTACCCTGACGGCCGCGCGCATCGTGCAGGGCTTCGGCGCCGCCGGCATCATGAGCATCAACGCCGCTCTGATCCGCTTCATCTACCCCCGCCACCTGCTCGGCCGCGGCATCGGCATCAACGCGATGGTTGTGGCCATCTCCGCGGCACTCGGGCCGACGGTCGCCGCGGCCATCCTGTCGGTCGCCTCCTGGCCCTGGCTGTTCGCGATCAACGTGCCGATCGGGATCGCGACGCTGGCCGCCGCGTTCTGGAGCCTGCCGGACCCGCCACGCGCCACGCACCGGTTCGACTGGGTCAGCGCGCTGCTGAGCGCCGCCACGTTCGGCCTGCTGATCACGGCGGTCGATGGTGCGGGCCATGCCCTCGGGATGCCGATGGTGATCGGCCTCGCCGTGCTGACCCTGCTGGGCGGCACCCTGCTGGTGCGCCGGCAGCTCGGCCGCCCGGCGCCGCTGCTGCCGCTGGACCTGCTGCGCATCCCGGTGTTCGCCTTGTCGATCGGCGCCTCGATCGCCGCCTTCACTGCACAGATGCTGGCCTTCGTGTCCCTGCCGTTCTTCATCCAGGGCACGCTGCACCGCTCGGCGGTGCAGACCGGCCTGCTGCTGACGCCCTGGCCGGTGGCGCTGGCGGTGCTGGCTCCGGTTTCCGGCCGGCTGTCCGATCGCTATCCCGCCGGCCTGCTCGGCGGGCTCGGCCTGCTGGTGCTGGCGACCGGGCTGGTGCTGCTGGTGCGCCTGCCGGCGCAGCCGACCGACCTCGCCCTGGTCTGGCGGCTGGCGCTCTGCGGCGTCGGCTTCGGCCTGTTCCAGACCCCAAACAACCGCGCCATGCTGCAGGCGGCGCCGCGTGCGCGGAGCGGCGCCGCCGGCGGCATGCTGTCCACCGCCCGCCTGCTCGGCCAGACCCTGGGAGCGGCGCTGGTGGCGATGATCTTCTCGCTCGCTCCCGGACGCGGCACCACCCTGTCGATCGCTGTCGCCGCCGGCTTCTCGCTGCTGGCGGCCTCCGTCAGCCTGCTGCGCCTGAACGTCAGGCGGCGGGAAGGCGATGTCCCGGCCTCCTGACCACCCGCCGCTGCTCTACCTGGCGGGGCCGGACGTGTTCGTTCCGGATCCGGTGGCACGCGGTGCTGCCCTGAAGGCGCTGTGCATCGCGGCCGGCGCGATCGGCCTGTTCCCCCTGGACGGCGAGGCCGTGAACGCCGTTCACGATCCTGCCGCCATCCGCGCCGCCAACATGGCGATGATCCGGCGCTGCGACGCGGTGGTCGCGAACATGACGCCGTTCCGTGGCCCGTCGATGGATCCGGGCACCGCCTACGAGATGGGCGCCGCCGCGGCCTGGGGCAAGCTGGTGGTCGGCTACACGGCGGACCGGCACTCCTATGCCGAGCGGGTAGCCGCCGCCATGCCGGTCGCGCGGGCGCCGGACGGCGCGCTGCGGGACGGCCAGGGCATGGCGGTCGAGCAGTTCGCGACGCCGCTGGCCGACAACCTGATGATGGCCTGCGGCGTGGCGGCGATGTTCGACAACGCCCGCGACGCGATCGGCTTCGCCACGACCCGCCTGCGGACCGGCCGGTGACGGAGGAGCGGGATCGCCGGATCGGCGAGCTGGACCGCAGGACGCTGTTCGGCCTGGCCGGTCTCGGCGCGGTCGCGGTCGCGGCCTCCGCCGCTGCCGCGGCACCGGCCCCCGCAGCTCCGGCGCAGGGCGTCCCGGGCCCAAGCACGGTCGAGATCGTGGTGGACGTGCTGGTCGGCTGGGGCGTCACGCACGCCTTCGGCATCGTCGGCGACGGCATCAACCCGCTGATCGAGGCGCTGCGCCGGCGGGGCCGCGAGATCGCCTTCGTCGGCGTGCGGCACGAGGAGGCCGCCGCCTTCATGGCCTCGGGCGTCCACAAGCACGGCGGCGGGCTCGGCGTGTGCGTCGCCACCACCGGGCCCGGCGCCATCCACCTGCTGAACGGGTTGTTCGACGCCAGGCTGGACGGCTCGCCGGTGCTGGCGCTGACCGGCTCGACGTTCCACGACATGGAAGGGATGCGCTATCCCCAGAGCGTCGGCACCGTGCGCCTGATGCAGGAGGTGGCGGTGTTCAACGAGCAGGTCAGCGGCCCGGCGCACGCGCTGCACGTGGTGGACCGCGCCTGCCGCGCGGCGCGCGACGCCCGCGGGGTCGCGCACCTGACGATCGCCAAGGACGTGCAGACGCTGCGGCTTGGCGAGGACAGGCCCTCGGTGCGGTTCGAGCGCAGCCCGCTGGCCGCATCCTGGACCGACCCGGACGGGGTGCCTTCCCCTCCGCTCCTGATGGCAGCGGCCGACATCCTGAACCGCGGGCGACGCGTGGCGATCCTGGCCGGCCAAGGCTGCCTCGGCGCGGGGCCGGAGCTGGAGCGCGTGGCCGACACCCTCGCCGCCCCGGTGGCCAAGGCCTATCTCGGCAAGGCGGTGCTGCCGGACGACCATCCGCTCACCACCGGCGGCATCGGCCATCTCGGCACGCTACCGTCGCGTCAGGCGATGGCCGAGTGCGACACGCTGCTGGTCCTGGGCTCCACCATGCCCTGGACCGACTACTACCCTGCGCCGGGGCAGGCGCGGGCCGTGCAGGTTGACCGATGCGCGGACCGGATCGGGCTGCGCACGGCGGTGGAGCTGGGCCTGGTCGGCGACATGCGAGCCACCCTGGCCGCGCTGCAGCCGCTGCTGCGGCGACAGGATGACCGGCGCTTTCTCCTCCGGGCGCAGGCCCGGATGCGCGGCTGGAACGCGCTGCTGCGGCAGGTGGAAGCCACGCAGCCCCGCCCGCGCCTGCGTCCGCAGACGGTGGTGCGCGCGTTCGGCGAGATGGCGCCGGACCGGGCCATGTTCAGCCTTGACTGCGGCGCCAACACCCAGTTCGCCGCCCGCCACATCGCGCTGCGCTCCGGGCAGGGCTGGACCGGGACCGGCACGCTGGTGACCATGGCCTCCGGCCTGCCGCTGGCGATCGCCGGGGCGTTCGTCCACCCCGACCGCACCTCGCTGGCGGTGGTGGGCGACGGCGGCCTGGCGATGCTGATGGCGGAGCTGTCCACCGCGGTGCTGCACCGGCTGGACCTCAAGGTGCTGGTGCTGAACAACGACTCGCTGGCAGAGGTGCGGTTCGAGCAGCGCGACATCGGCAACCCCGAACACGGCTGCGCGCTCGGGCACATCGACTTCGCCGCCTATGCCAGGGCGGTCGGCGCTGCCGGGTTCCGCTGCGCCGCGCCCGGAGAGATCATCCCCGCGATCCGCGCGGCGCTGGCAGTCCGGGGGCCCGCCCTGATCGACGCCATCGTCGATGCGGATGAGCCGCCGGCGGCGCCGATGGACCTGCGCGCGTAGAGCATCATCCGACCGAATCGACCCAGTCGATCGGATACGATGTATGGATGGTGGATGTCGCCCGTCCTGCTGACTCCTGTCCGGCGCGCCGATGCGACGGAGCTGGTCCGTGCAAACCTGGAGAGTCGTGCGCACCACGAGCCGTGGGTCCAGCCGTTCACGAGCCTGCATGGCTTCGAGGACTGGTTCGGCGCGCAAGTAGTTGGCAGCAGTGCCGGCTTCGTGGCCCGCGACTGCTCCTCGGGCCACATCGTGGGCGTCACGAACCTGAGCCAGATCTTCCTGAAGGGGTTCCGGAACGCCTATCTGAGCTACTACGGCATGGCGGCCTTCGCGTATGCGTCCGGTCTCGACACGCTGACGCCGCGGTCGCGTTCTGCTTTGCCGGTGACTCACGGTCGGGAGCCCTGGGTTGGAGCAGGACGAGTTTTGGCGTGGCCACGTTGACGCGTTCCTGCGGCAGCGCGGCTCACAGCGGGATTACTGCCAACAGCATGGGATCATGCCGCGCGAGCTGCGCAAGTGGCGGACGCGGTTCTATGGGCCGGTTCGGCAGCGGCGCGCGTCGGAGCCAGGCGCTGCTCCGGCAGAGGCGGGCATAAGCGAATTCTCTTATGCCGCCCCGTCGGGGCCTGGTGCCGTCACCGCAGACCTGACCGCCGCGACACAGGTCATCCGACGTCGCTGGACCGACGAGCAGAAACGCCAGCTGGTCTGGGACGGTCTCAACTGGGGCCAGCCTCTTGCCCGATATGCTCAGCGCCATGGCATCCACGCCAGCGTGGTCCATTGGTGGCTTCGTGTCTTTGCCCGACCGATGTTGACTGCTCCCCAGGCCGAACCGCCCGCCACATTTGCCGCGGTGCGCATCGCCGAGCAATCGGAGGAGCAGGCGGTCGTGCTCCGGGCATCACCACCCCCGCCACTTGCACATCAGGCGCCAGTCGGACAGATCGAGATCGAGCTGATCGGCCGTCGTCTGATCCGTGTCGGACATGATGTCGATATCGACCTCCTGCGCCGATTGATCGTCGCGCTGGAGACCTTGGGATGATCACCGTGCCGGCGGGCGTGCGCATCCACCTGGCGCTCGGCCCGACGGACATGCGCAAAGGGTTCGACGGGCTGTCCTTGCTCGTGCGGGAGGTTCTGCGGGCAAACCCCTTCAGCGGCCACCTGTTCGTGTTCCGCGGCAAGCGCGCTGGGATGCTCAAGATCCTGTTCCACGATGGCACCGGTATGTGCCTTTTCGCCAAGCGACTGGATCAGGGTGCGTTCACCTGGCCAACAACCCAGCCGCGGGCGGATGGCACTGTCTCGGTGACGCTGACGCCGGCGCAGTTGTCGATGCTGCTGGAGGGGCTGGAGTGGCGGGCACCCGTGCAGACGCGGCGGCTGATGATTGCGGGCTGAGGCTGTTTTCGATGTACAGGATGCCGCTGGACCGGTAGCCTCCGCCCATGCGGATCGCGCTCGACAGCCTGCCGACCGACGCCACCATCCTGCAGCAGCTGGTGCGCGACATGGCGGCGGCACTGGACGAGGGGCAGGTCGAGATCGACCGGCTGCGCCTGATCATCAAGCAGTTCCAGCGGGCTCAGTTCGGACGCAGCGCCGAGCGGCTCGATCCAGACCAGATGGCCTTCGGTCTTGAGGAGCTGGAGGCCGATCTTGCCCGGGCAGAGGCCCGGTGAGCAGCCGCCATCCCGCCAGCATCGGTCGATTCCGTTCCGGCGGCCCCTACGAAATCCCCAAATCGGGCGCCGCTGCCAGCCCACCTGCCGCGCATCGAGACCGTCATCACGGTCCCGCATGACGCCTGCCCCGACTGCGGTGGCGCGCTGCATAATGCCGGCGCCGCCAGTAGCGAGATGCTTGACTGGATCCCGGCGCAGATCCGAGTGGTCAAGATCACCCGGCCCAAGCGGGCCTGCCGCTGCTGCGACACCCTGCATCAAGCGCCAGCTCCGGAGCGGGTGCTGGCTGGCGGTCTCGCCACCCCCGTGCTGATCGGCCGCTACTGCGATCACCGGCCGCTGTATCGCCAGAGCAGGATCTTCGCCCGGCACGGGCTGGAGATCAGCCGCTCCACCCTGTCCGGCTGGATTGGGGCTGCCTGCTGGTGGTTGGAGGCGCTGCACGAGCGCCTGGTGGCGCACGTCATGGCGGGCGAGCGGGTCTTCGCGGACGACACGCCGCTGCCGGTACTCGATCCCGGGCGTGACCGGACCCGGACCGGACGGCTCTGGGCCTACACCCGCGATGACCGCTCCTACGGCGGCAACGCTCCGCCCGCCGTGGTCTTCCGCTATGCGTCCGATCGAACCAGTGCCCGCCCGGCCGAGCACCTCAAGACGTTCCGCGGCATCCTGCAGGTGGACGGCTATGCCGGCTTCGAGGCGCTGGCGGACAAGGGTGCCGTCACCTTGGCTGCCTGCTGGGCCCAAGCCCGACGCCGGTTTTTCGAGCTGCATGAGGCAGGCTCACCGGTTGCCACCGAGGCGGTGCAGCGTATCGGCGAGCTCTACGAGATCGAGGCAACGATCCGGGGCCGGCCGCCGGACGAGCGGCTACACGTTCGCCAGCAACAGTCGCTGCCTTTGGTCGAGGTGTTGCAGGCGTGGCTGGACCTGCAGCTGTCAAGCCTGCCGGGCCGCAGTCGGCTGGCTGAGGCAATCCGCTACGCGCTTGGGCGGTGGTCGGCATTGACCCGGTTCCTGGACGACGGACGCATCGACCTCGACAACAATCCCGTGGAGCGGGCGATCCGGCCTATCAGCCTGGGCCACAAAAACAGCCTGTTCGCCGGCAGCGAGGGAGGCGCGAACCGATGGGCGATCATCGCGTCCCTGGTAGAAACGGCCAAGCTCAACGGCGTCGAGCGATTGCTTGGCTGCGCAGCAGCCTGACCCTCATGATCAATGGACACCCGTCGAGCCGTCTTGATGATCGATAGTGTCTCAGTCTGAATTTGGCCGGTTCTTTTGCCCTGCTTCTCGCATGGCAAGCTGGGCAGAGAGTTCCCAACGGAGGACGCGAGCGCCTTCTGCGAAATTTTCGTTAGGCATCAAGTTCCGACAAACAAGCTCATCAATTATCAGCTCGGCTAACATCGTGAGCCACTGATCGTGAGACAGATCTGACACATCTACCTCCGCTTTTTATACGGTTTGCGAGCCTGCGGCGCCCCGGCCCGCGCGTCGATCAGCGCCACCACATCAAACTGAGACACTACCTGATGATCTGATGCCTTGGTCATGGAGGAACGGCATGTAACGTTAAGACCCCGAACGAGCCAGCCAAAATGAATTGAGCTTAAGTTGGGACATAGGAGAATGGCACCGATCGCAAGCTTCTCCAGGTTGATTATGGGCACCCTAAATAAGGATAAAGCGGCTGCTTGGCTGATGTCCCATGCTGGAACGGCATCCCGCCACGAGTGCGCAAAGTATGTCAGAGAGGCATTAGAGGCTGGCGGGCTTAACACAATTGGCCGACCGACACAGGCAAAGGATTATGGACCATTTTTACAAACTTCTAATTTTTCAAAGGTAAACGCGCAAGGCTACTTTCCTCAAAAGGGAGATGTGGTGGTGATCCAAAACTATCCAGGTGGCAATCCGGCTGGTCATATCGCTTTCTACACGGGCACACAGCGGGTGTCCGACTACCGTCAACCGGACATGATCCCAGGATCATTCTACCGTAAAGCCGCGCCCCCGATGCAGGTCTATCGCCCTTGAGTTACCGGATCACGTTTGCAGCATATTGTATAATCGCCCACACTTTGCCAGCGATCGGTAAAGAATGCTTGGCTGCTCCAGAGGCATTCGTTAGAAATCTCTATAGCGAATACGGCAAGGAGAACCGGCCAGACTCCTTGGGACAGGTAGCTCCGAAGCTTTTCACGCCGAAACTACTCAGTCTGATCCGAGCTGATGAACGGGTCCCACCCGGAGGCATCGGAAGGCTTGATGAAGACCCTCTTTGCGACTGCCAAGATGAGGGCGGTTTCCGCCTTTCCTCAATCACAACAGAGAGGGTGTCACAGGACCAAGCCACGGTAACAACACACATGATTATCGGTACTGTCCCCGGGGTGATTATACTTGATCTTGTGCAGATCGGCACTGAATGGCGCATTGCAGACGTCCACAGTCGGAGCATACCAAGCCTGATCTCTTTCCTAAGCAGCACCGGCTCCTATCGCTAATCCATCTCACGTGAGGCCAATCGGCAGCACTGTTGCTCCCCGTCACCGTGACGCTGCTCCTCCAGCCATTTCGATGCTGGCTGGATTTACATCTGACCGGCTGCAATCATCCACCGCTATCGCGCCAAGGTCAGAAAGCCCAGAACCGTCTACAGTGCTGGCGCCAAACGCTTACGCCTTCGCGGGCCTGGGCTTCATGACGGAGGCTGTCCGGCTGACGGTTGTCCACGCCTTCCTCGAGATCGGTCTGCATCGGCTCGAAGCCAACATCCAGCCGGGAAACCTGCGGTCCATCGCCGTCGTGAAGCGGGTCGGCTTTCGCAAGGAGGGATTCTCTCCCCGCTACCTGCAGATCGACGGTGTGTGGCGTGATCATGAACGCTGGGCGCTGCTGGCCGACGAGCATCCACGCTGAAGCGGCGATGTCCGCCCCCCATCAGGCGGCACCGGTTGTCCGCCTGGCCGGACGCGGCGGGCTCAGCCGGCGCCGCCGCCACTCGCCTTCACGCCGGACATGAACACGGCGGCCAGCGCGATGCTCAGCGACAGCAGGCCGATGATGAAGAACACGTCCGTGTAGGCCAGGGTGCTGACCTGGGTCTGCAGGATCTGGAACACTTGGCCCGGCGCCGACGCCGCAGCCTGGTCGGTGGCGCTGCCATAGGTCACCTCCGCCTGCTGCACCGACTGCAGCAGCACGTTGTAGGGCTGGTAGGTCGGGTCGAGGTAGTTGACCAGGTAGGCCTGCCTGATCTGCTGGTGGTCGGTGACCAGCGCGGTGCCGATGGAGATGCCGACGCCGCCGAACACGTTGCGCGCCATGGTGAACAGGCTCGCGGCGTCCTTCTTCGGCTCCGGCGGGATGGTGGAATAGGCGCTGGCGCTGAGCGGCACGAACAGCAGCGACAGCGTTGCTGTCTGCGCCGCGCGGTAAAGCGATACGTGGAAGAAGTCGAGGTCCGGCACCAGGGTCATCGAGTAGTAGCAGGAGGCGGCGAGCGCGAAGCCGCCCGCGGTGATCACCCACTTCACCGGGACCACCTTCATCACCTGGCTCACGATCGGGATCAGGACGCACAGCAC
Source organism: uncultured Acetobacteraceae bacterium (assembly GCA_964247735.1). Taxonomy (GTDB): domain Bacteria; phylum Pseudomonadota; class Alphaproteobacteria; order Acetobacterales; family Acetobacteraceae; genus Lichenicola. The sequence goes on along the minus strand of CAXTVS010000009.1, from coordinate 51,597 downwards.
GACGGCGCCCGGTGCCAGCACCCAGCCGGCCAGCACCGAGTTGTAGCCGAGCACGTTGTGGGAGAAGAGCGGCATGATGATGGCGCTGCCATAGAGCGCGAAGCCCATCACCGCCATCGACCACCAGGACAGCGCGAAGTTCCGGTCCTTGAACACGCGCAGGTTCACCGCCGGATGCTTCGCATAGAGCAGGTAGAACAGTCCGCCGACGTAGCCGATGACGGACAGGGCGAACATGATGCGCACGAAGTTCGAGGCGAGCCAGTCATAGTCCTCGCCGCGATCGGCGCCGAGCTCCATGCAGCCGAGCGCCAGGCCGATGAAGATCGTGCCGATCCAGTCGAAGCGCGGCGCGTTGCGCACCGCCTTCTTCATTTCCGGCGTGTCCTCGATCAGCGCGACCACGCCGAAGATGGTCAGCAGCCCGACCGGCACGTTGATCAGGAAGATCCAGTGCCAGGAATAGTTGAAGGTCAGGTAGCCGCCGATCAGCGGGCCCACCACGGAGGCGATGATGTTGGCGACCGCGGTGATGGACAGCGCGGACTGGCGCTGCTCGGGCGGAAAGGTGTCGAGCACGATATCCTGCTGCATCGGCTGCAGCCCGCCGCCGAACAGCCCCTGCAGGCCGCGGAACAGCAGCAGCTCGCCGAAGCTGGTGGACAGGCCGCAGGCGAGCGACGTGGCGGTGAAGCCGGCGATGGAGATCAGGAATTACTTCCGGCGCCCGAGCTGCTTGGACAGCGACGCCGACACCGTCAGGGTGATGCCGTTGGCGACTAGGTAGGTGGTCAGGGTCCAGGCGGCGTTGTCGGTGCTGACGCCGAGGTCGCCGGCGATGTAGGGCAGCAACACGTTGACGATGGTGGTGTCGACCACCTCCATGAAGGCGGCGAGCGTCGCCACGATGGCGATGAGGTACGGGTTGTGCTTGGCGCTGCCGCCGCTGCCGCTCACTTGAGCTCAACCGTCGGCTCGACCGACGGCCCGAGCGGCAGGCCCCGCTTCAGGTCGATCCCGTCGTCGATCAGGATCTTCACCGGCACGCGACGCACGATCTTCACGTAGTTGCCCGTGGCGTTCTCCTGCGGGAAGGTGGTGAACCGGGCACCGCTGCCCTGCTGGATGCTATCCACGTGGCCGTGCAGCTTCAGCCCGGGATAGGCGTCGACGTGGATCGTCACGTGCTGGCCGCATCCGGTTGAGCTGGGTCTCCTTGAAGTTGGCCACGATCCAGGTGTCGGGCGAGACCAGGTAGAACACCTGCTGCCCCGCCTGGGCGTAGGTGCCGACATACACGTTGCGCCGCGTGACCATGCCGTCCTGTGGGGCGCGGATCTCGGTGTAGGACAGGTTCAGCTCCGCCTGCGCCAGGTTGGCCGCCGCCTGCTCCACCTGCGCCTGCCGCTGCTTCAGCGTGCTGGAGGTGGAGGCGATGTTCGGACCCACCAGCGACGAGACCTGCAGCTGCGCCTCGATCTGCCGCGTGGTGGCGCTGGTGCTGCGGTACTGCGCCGTCGCCTGGTCAATGGTGGCCTGTGTCGTCGCGCGCCTGTCCACCGCGCGCTGCCGCTGGTATTCGCGGGTGGCATCGATCTGGTTGGCACGCGCCTGGTCGAGTTGCGCCTGCGACTGCTGCCGGTCCGCCGGGTAGCGCACCCGGGCGATCTCCAGGTCGATCTCGGCGCTGCGGAGCTGGGCGCGGGCCCAATCGAGGTTGGCGCGCGCCTGGTCGCGTGCGTTGACGTAGTCGCGCGGGTCGATGCGCAGCATCAGGTCGCCGGCATGGACGAAGTCGTTGTCGTCCACGCGCCGTTCGACCACGTAGCCCGCAACGTGCGGCGCGATGCCGACCGCGTTGCCCTCGGTATAAGCGTCGTCGGTGGGCTCCTCGTCCTTCGTCAGGAAGTACCAGACGATGCCGCCGACGATGATGAGCACGACGACGATGACCAGGACGACGATCGGCCAGCACTTCTTCTTGCCGCCGCCATCATCCTGATCGTCCTTCTTGCCTTCCTTCCCGTCGTCCTTGTCCTTCTTGTCCCCGTCCTTCTTGTTTCCATCGTCCTGACGGCGATGGTCTCCCTACTTGTCCATCCGGGCGGCCGGGCGTGGCACGGTTCCGTCCGGCAGCGTCACCGCGTCGTCGAGAGCGGCGCTCAAGCGACCGGATCCAAGCGGACATCTCCAGCCGGAGCGGGATCACGAGGTTCGTTGCAAATCACGGGATGTTGCCTTCCCTTGCGGTGACTGCGCAACGATGCGGTTGAACAGGACCAATCGGCCGTCCACTTTTTGCAATACCTGCTCGAAACTGCCTCGACAACCAGCAGGCCGGGAGCGGAGCAGCATTGAACCAGCCTGAACGGCCGGGAACGGGAGCACTCAGTCGCCGCCCGTCGCCGCCATCTCCCGGCCCATCCTCGCTCGTGGCCCGGCCGGGCTGCCGGACAGGACCGGGGCGCCGGACAGGGCAACCTGTTCCGGCAGCGGCGCCAGTTCGTCGACCGTCAGGAACAGGCCGAACCGCCGCGCCAGTGCGCCCAGCCGGATGCTGCCCGAGCAGAAGGCGAGCGGGATCGACAGCACGAGCCCGCACAGGAACGGCAGCGTCCACGGCAACAGCCCGGGCCGCATCAGGCCGAGCGCCAGCGTCGCCACCAGGCCGATCGCGGTGTGCACCCGGAAGCGCCGCCCGGCTTCCGTCCACCCGACCGCCCGGTCGCCGCGCGCCTGGGTGCTCCAGCCCATCGTCCGACCCCGGAAGGTGTCAATCACGAAACTGGTCACCGACACCGCCACGATCGGCGCGTACAGCATGCCCAGCACCTGCTCGGCCAGCACGCTCAGCACCAGCCGGCTCCGGCCGCCGAACCCGTGCCAGGCCGCGTCCGGCAGCAGCAGGGCGCGCCCGAGACTGGCCAGCTTCGGCGCGAACAGGAGCAGCAGCGTCAGCCACAGGCAGGAGCGCATCGCCCAGGCCGGATGCGGCCCCGCGGTGCCGCCGGCGAGCCCGGCCGCGAGAAGGATCGCGCTCACCAGCAGGCCGACCGGGGAGGCCAGGTAGTACAGGATGCCCATGCCGAGATGCACCCGGCTGGCCAACCGGAACGCGGGCGCCCCCACGAGGCGCAGGTGCTGGAGGTTTCCCTGGCACCAGCGCCGCTCGCGCGCCAGGTGGTCGACCAGGTTGCTGGGCGTGGTCTCGAACGAGCCGCCGATCTCCGGCGCCAGCCGCACCGCCCACCCGGCACGAAGCAGCAGCGCCGCCTCGACCGTGTCGTGGCACAGGATCTCGCCGCCCAGCGGCGGCCGTCCCGGCAGCACCGGCAGGCCGGCCTCTGCAATGAACGGGCGGAGCCGCAGGATCGCGTTGTGCCCCCAGTAGGTGCCGTGCCGCCCCTGCCACATGTCCTGGCCCGCGATCGACAACGGCGTGTTCAGCCGGGCGCCGAACTGCTGCAGGCGCGCGAACAGGGTGGTGCCGCCGATGGGGTAGGACACCGACTGGATCAGCGCGGCACCCGGATCGTCGCGGAGCGCTGCGATCAGCGCCCGGATCGCGGTCCCGGTCATCAGGCTGTCGGCATCCAGCACGATCGCGAAGTCGAACGCGCTGCCGTGCTCGCGACAGAACGCCGCGATGTTGCCGGCCTTGCGCCCGGTGTTCGGACTGCGGTGGCGGTAGTGGATGCCGGTCCCCGAGCGCGCGCGCAGGAACGGCGGGAAGAACCGCGCCTCCTCCGCCAGGCGTCCGGCATCCTGGGTGTCGCTCAGCACGAACACCGTGACGCCGTCCGCCTCGTCGAGCGCCTCTGCCATGATCCGCACGGCGGCGTAGACCGGCTCCGGCGGCTCGTTGAACACGGGCAACAGCAGCGCCGTGCGCATCGGGCCGACGCGCGGGCCGGTAAATCGGGCTGGCTCCCGCCCCGCCGGCAGCAGCCCGACCAGCGGGCTCGACGCGCTCAAGGCCATGCGGCCGTAGGAGACTGCGAACAGCAGCCACAGCGGCGCCATCCAGAGCCGGTCGAGGCCAAAGGCCAGAATCGCGCTGCCCGCCCCGGCGACGCCGAGCAGGATCGTCGGCAGCAGCAGCAGCGCGAGGCGCGACCGGTCCGGCGCGGCGGTCACGTTGGCGACGATCCGGCCGCTCCGGCAAGCCGCCGCCGCAGCGCGAGCTGCGCCGAAAGCGGGTTGGCCTCACGATACAGCGGATACACCTGCTCCACCCGCGCATCGATGCTGGCGGTGTCCAGGAATGCTGGGCCGCCGGCGCGCTCCGCATCCTCCGGCCGCAGCCTGACCGCCCGGCGGCCGTCCCCCGGACGGTCCGACAGGAGGGCGTCGCGGCGATCGCGCAGCCGACGCACGCCGCGCCAGCCGATCCGGCCGTAGCTCATGGTCTCGCTTTCGAGCCCCGGCACGATCACCTTCACCGCGCACACCGGCGAGCCGGGGGGCGAGCAGTCGACCCACAGGATCTCCAGCCCCTGCCCGCCCAGCTGCCGCGACAGCCAGTCGAGCCGCGCCCGGCTCTGCCCCAGGTCCTCGGCCACGTCCGGCAGCGACGAGAACGCTACCTCGGTGCGGCGCAGGAACACGGTGTCGACCAGGCGGCGGCGCAGCTCGGCCTCGTCCTGCGCCACCCAGTCCGCCATGGTGTCGAGCGCACGCGGCTCCTCGTCGCGCGCTTCCGCCACCGCCAGCTGCCGCGCGAACGACGCCGGCGGCAGCAGGTCACGCAGCAGCTCGATCGGCCCGTGCGTCGCCGCCTTGCGCGACCGCGAGCCCACGAACTCCAGCAGCGCCTTGCGCAGGCCGCGCATCCGGTTCGGGTGCGCCGCCTCGCCGCAGGCGGTGACCTGGATCGGCAGGGTCGCCTGGCCGTTGTCGTCGCCGACCACGTACAGGTTGGCGATGCCGAACTCGGTGCTGGCGAGCTTGACGGTGACGTCGATGCCCGCCTCACGCAGCGCCCGGTCCAGCGCCTCGCAGTCCGGATCCAGCGGCGCGTCGAAGGCGATCACCGCGCCCTGGTCGAAGGCGCGATAGGTGAGCACGTTGCCGTCGCGCTGCAGCAGTTCCATCACCCCGTGCGCGATCGCGTGGTCGAGATCGAGCCCGGCGCCCAATCCGTTGGTGATCGGCGTGATCAGCCCGAGGTGGCCGCCGAGCTGGTACGGCGCGATCGCCACCCACTCGATCGGCACCAGCACCGTGTCGTCCGACGGATAGCGCCGGACCGGCAGCCAGCGACGGGTGTGGTCCGGGTCGTACTCCGAGCCTGCCGGCAGGCACAGCGTCAGCGGATCGGCGACGCCGGAGCGCCCCAGCCGGGCCACCAGCGTGGTGAAGCTCGCCTCGACCGGCACCTGCCGCTTCAGCCAAGTGCCGAGATGCACCTCCTCGCAGAGTTCGCCGAGGGCGCCGGTCGCGGCCTCGGCCTCGGTGAAGCCGTAGCCGTGGCCGATCACCGTCGGCCGGTCGGGCGAAAGGAGGTTCGCCTGCACCACCGGGATGCCGAGCCGATCGAGCGAGTCGATCCGGAACGCCAGCGTCTCCGCCTCGCCAGGCATGCTGGCCCGGAACAACTCTGCAATGGCGGCATGGTCCTGCGTCACGCGACGGTATCTCCTTCTTGGCCGATGACGACCCGTTCGCGCGTCACGCCGCAAGTTCCGCCAGCACGGCGGGATCGGACAGCAGCAGGCGTTCCGCGTGGCTGCAGGCCTGGCCGTGGGCCTCGCGCAGCATCAGCCGCTCGATCGCCTCGGCCGCCTTGGCTGCACCGCCGAACTGGTAGCCGAGCTGGGTGCGGTAGCAGCCGACTGCCCGCTGCCGCGCGTCGCGGGCCCGCAGGTCGAGCGGCACCACCACCGGCACCGTCGCCGCCGCGGCGACGCGCGGATCGGGCACGGCATCGGCATCGCGGATCACGTAGGGCGTGTCGCGGTAGAACCCGACCGGCGGCAGCCGGTCCTGCAGGTCCAGCAGTGCTGTGATGAGCTGCAGGTGATCGACGTGCCGGCCGCAGCCCTGCGGCGCCAGCACGAGGGCCGGCCGCTCGTCCGCCACCAGCTCCGACAGCAGCGCCCGCAGCGGTCCGGCCACCGCGTCGTCGTCCCGAGGCGGCGCGAACAGCGCCGGCGCCGACGCGTAGCCGCGGTTCGGCGCTTCGGGCAGGTCCAGCAGCACCGGCCGCGCGCCGAGGCTGCGGCAGGCCGCCGCGTCCTCGTCGCGTCGCAGCGCCATGTAGTCCACCGAGTCGTCCAGCCCCTTGTCCCGCTGGCAGGCGAGCGCGAAGCCGGACGCGGGATGCACCGAGCGGGTGAATGCGGTCGCCACCACCACCTTCCAGCCGGCGGCAGCAAGCCTCGCCGCGGTGCCGCCGCAGGAGAACGCCACGTCGTCGAGATGCGGCGACAGCAGCAGCGCGGTCCGGCCGGCAGCCCGGAACGACGCCTGGCTCACAGCAGGTGCGGGTCGGCGCGATACCGGCACGGGTCGCGCGGCAGCACCGGCTCGAATGCCCGGTCCGGCGCCCGGCCCGCCACAGCGCCGTAGACCGTCATGATCCGGTCGGACACGGCGGACCAGGAATACACCTCGCGGCATTCCGCCAGTGCCGTGCCCGCCAGGCGCCGGCGCAGCGCCGGGTCGGTGATCAGACGGCGCAGGCCGTCTGTCAGCCCGTCGATGTCGCCCGGTTCCGTCAGCAGCCCGTTCTCGTTGTCGCGCAGGCAGTCCACCACCCCCACCGCGCGGCAGGAGATGGTGGCGAGGCCGGTCGCCATCGCCTCCAGGATGGTGTTGGAGAAGCCTTCCGCATAGGTCGGGGACACGAAGATGTCGGCGCCGTGGTAGGCGCCCGGGGCGTGGTCGTAGTCCACGTAGCCGCGCAGGGTGGTGCGGCGCATCAGGCCGCAGGCGTCCAGTTCCCGCACCGCGGCATCGAGGTCCGGCCCGATGCCGGACAGCACCAGGCGGAACGCGGTGCCCTCTCGGTCCAGCCGGCGCAGGGCCTCGATCATGTCGAGCACGCCCTTCCGGCGGTCGACGCGGCCGTGGTAGAGCAGCACCGGCGGCGCTTTCGGGTCGCGCCATGCGCGGTCCGGCCTGAAGCGCCCGACATCCACCGCACCCGGCACGATCGTGAAGCGCGACGGGTCGGTGCCGAGCCGGCCGATCACTTCGTCGGCGAAGGAGCGGCAGCCGATCAGCACCGCGCCGGCGTGGTCCAGCACGCGCGTCATCGCCAGCCGGTGGGTTTCGCAGCAAGAGCCCACCCAGTGTCCGTCGCCGCCCTGGATCGATACCACGTTGGGCACGCCCAGCGCCCGCGAGGCCAGCAGCACCGCCCAGCCGGTCGGATAGCCGTACTGGGCGTGCAGCAGGTCGAACCGGTCGCGGACGTGCTCGGCCCGGATCGTGTCCACCAGCACGTCGATGTCGCGCTCGAAGTCGCCGCACTCGGCCTCGCCCACCTGTTCCAGCCCGATCACCCGCACGCCTGGCACAGGCGGCGGCGGCCCGCCGCCGTACACGCCCTTGCCGAACGCGTCGTTGCGATACTGGCTGATCATGGTGACATCGTGGCCGGCCGCGACCAGCGCACGAAGCAGGTTGAGCGCATACACGCTCATGCCGGAGATCGCCGGGAAGAAGCGCCGGCTGACGAAGCAGATCCTCATGCGGCGGTCCATGCGGTACCGGCCGGCATCAGGACCGGGATCGGCACGGGCCGCGTGGACGCGCCCCCGTCCACCATGCGGTCGAGCAGCTCCAGCACCGCCGCCTTCGGCACGCCCACCGCGCACTCGAACGGGGTGAACACGGTGTCGAAGTCGATCCCCTCGAACACCGCGCGGTAGCGGCGCGCCTCGTTCGGCGACAGCGGGATCTGCTTGTGGAACGCCTTGTGGCAGGACAGCGCCCTCACCCGGCCATCGTCATCGAGGTCGAGCTTCAGGGCGTCGCCCACGAACACCGCGCGGCGGCGGGCGTCATGCAGGATCGCGTGGCCCTCGTAATGGCCGCCGGTATGGTGCAGCACCAGCCCCGGCAGGACCTCGTGCCGCTCGTCCCAGGGATGGGTGACCCGGAACGCCTTGGTCCACTGCAGATCCTCCTTCTGGATCAGCAGGGGCGGGTCGAAGCGCCGCTGCAGCTGCCAGAGCGCGCCGTAGCCGTGCGGGTGCGAGGCGGCCAGGATGGCGATGCCGCCGAGCCCGGCGATCGCCTCCAGGGCGTCGTCGTCGTAGCTGGGCGCCGCCTCGAAGGCGACGTTGCCCTCCGGCTCGAGCAGCAGCCAGCCATGGCTGTCCAGCCCGAAGCGCGGCGTGGTCCAGAACTCCCACACGCCCGGGATCACCTCGCGCCGGTGGTGGCGAAGCCCGGACTCGACCTGCTCGGGGGTGCGGAAGTCCCAGCCATCTTCCGGTAGGTCGTTGCGCACGTCCGAGCAGATCGGGCAGTGCGGCGGCACTGCGAAGTACATCTGCCAGTGCCCGCAGTTGCTGCATGCGAACGGCGAAAGCGGCATGGTCAGCGGGCTCCGTGGTCGGCGATGGCGTCGCGCAGGCGGGACAACAGGGTCATGGTGCGCAGGTCTCCCTGCGGCTCGAACCCGAACGGCTGGCGGCCGAGCAGGTGGTCGGCGAACGCCTCGACCTGCAACGCGAACGGCGAGCGCTCGATCCCCTCGACCGCGATCTCCCGCGTGCCGGCGGCGGTCGTCAGGGTCAGGCTGCCGCCCGGCGTCTGGCCCATGGTGTCGAGCAGGGTGAGCTGCCCGCCGTCGCCGACGATCTCCAGCCGCCGCCGCGGCAGGCACTCCGGACAGTTGTAGGCGACGTGGAGCTGCGCCAGCACGCCACACCGGGTGCTCGCGACCACCATCGCACCATCGTCCACGCCGCCCGGCGCCTGCGCGTAGGCGTGCACGCGGCGCTGGCCCAGGATCGCCGCTTCCTCCAGCGGCTCGCCGAGCAGCATTGCCACGAGGTCCAGCCCGTGCGGCGCCAGGTCGAAGAACGCGCCACCGCCGGCCCTTGCCGGGTCGATGCGCCAGTTGTCCGCCGACCACGCAGCACCCACCCAGCAGGCATAGACGATGCGGATCGCCGCCACCCGGCCGACCGCGCCGGCCCGCAGGAGCTCCGCCGCCTTGCGGTGCGCGGGATGGAAGCGCTGGTCGAACGCGGTGGCGTAGAACACGCCGGCGCGGGCGCAGGCCGCCACCATCGCCTCGGCATCGGCGGTCATGGTCGCCATCGGCTTCTCGCACAGCACCGGTTTGCCCGCGGCGGCGGCGGCCTCGACCAGCGGCCGATGCGCGTGGTTCGGTGCCGCGACGTAGACCGCCTGCAGCCCGGGAGTGCGGAGGAACTGCTCGATCGCGGTGCTGCGCGCGACGTCACGCGCCTCCGGCGCGATGGCGTGGAGCGCGGCCGGATCAGGATCGCACAGCGCCAGCAGCCGGCCGTTGCGGCTGGCAGCGATGGCGGGGACCGCGAAGTCGCGCGAGACCCAGCCGCAGCCGACGATGCCCCAGCCGATGCGGTCGGAGGTCATCGCCGCTACCATCGGTCCGGCAACTCGACGTAGACGCGCCGGCGCAGCAGCGCCTCGACCTCCGGCCGATCCGTGCGGTCGATCGCATCCGGGCCATGCCAGCGGGTCGGATAGGTCGCGAGGGCAGCGTATTCCTGCTCGTAGCGGAGGCTCGGCCAGGCGATCTCCGCCCCGTCCGGAGCGCGCCGGTAGAGCGGATTGAGCCGCAGCACCGGGCCCGCCTCGGTGCCGAAGCCGGTCCGGCGGGCCCCCGCCCCGGCGACGCCGTCCGCCCGCCAAAGCAGCGACACCGCGGCCACCGACCGGAGCGCCTGCGCCTCGGCGGCCACCGCCGCGCGACCGGCGGCGAAGGCTGCGGTCAGCTCGGCGTCGTCGAACAGCCGTGCACCCGGGAACAGCGCCGCATAGTCCGCCACCGTCAGCGGCGCTCCGGAGGAATGATTCGGGGCGTCGGCGTTGTGAGCATGGCCGACCGCCACGGTGCCGCCGGGCCCGGCCAGCCGCTTCATCCGGGACGCGATTCCCGGCTTGTCCGGCAGGAAGTAGAACGCGTCGTGGCAGAACACCGTGCCGGCCTCGCCGTCCTCGACCGGCCACGGCGCCTCGGCATCGAAGCAGACCAGCCGCGCGTTCGGGCTGACGAAGTGCCGGGCCAGCCACAGCTTGGCGAACACCAGGTCTCCACCCGCCGCCTGCACCCCCGCGCGGCGTAGCGCCGACAGGAAGTGCCCGGCGCCGCAGGCCAGCTCGAACACGGAAGCGGACCCGGCCGGCAGCGCCTCGCCCAACAGCGCAAGGCCGGACAGGAAGGTGGGGTCGGTCCAGCGATGGGCGAAGTAGTCGCCGACCCGGCCGAACCCGAGTGCGGCCATGGCCGTGCGGAAGCCCAGGCCGTCCCGCTCGCGCACGATCCGCTCGCAGGCCTCGACCGCAGGAGGCGGATCGGGCGCATACGGATCCTGGTCCCGCAGCAGCACGGCCGTGGCCCGTTCGGTCTCGCCGGCCTCGATCAGCCGCACCGCCTCGGCCGCCAGCCTGCCGCGGTTGCCGCGCAGGAACGGGATGCCGTCGATCACCGGCCAGGCCTCGCCGTCCGAGACGAGCAGGGCGTCGCCACGCGGCTCCAGGATCCGTCCGGATGTCGGGCTGCGCAGCGCCCCCGCCGGCCAGGCCGCCGTCACAGCAGGCCGAGCGTGGACAGGACGCGCAGGTGGAACGCCTGCAGCGGCCCTTCATGCACCAGCTGGAGGTCGCCCAGCGCCTGGTCCACGGTGAAGGCGCTGGCGCGGCCATGGTGGTGCGCCTGCAGCACGCGGTCGATCACGTCGGCGGCGTTGAAGGCGCGGCCTTCGGCGGTCCCGGCGTCCGCGATCGGTGCCAGCGCGTCCTCCACCCGCACCCGGAGCGCCGGCGGCAGCGTCCGGAGCTCGCCCTCCGTCAGGCGTCGCATCAGCGGCAGCAGCTGGTCGCCCAGCATCACCTCGCCGGCGAACCCGGTATCCGGCAGCCGGGCGTTGTGCAGGTGATGCGCTAGGCCGGCCAGGAAGGCCCGCGCCGGATCGGCGTCGCCATGCAGGGCGATCAGCGCGCCCAGCACGCCCACCACCAGGCAGTGGTCGCCATGGCTTTCCGCCGGCTCCAGCGCCAGGCGCGGCTTGCCGGGCGACGTGGCACCCGCGCGCGGCTGGCGGATCAGCCTGTCCACGAACGGAGTTTGGTGCCCGGCGGCCGTTCGCAGGCCGCCCACCGCGTCCCGCACCGGCGCCATGACGTCCGATGACAAAGCGCCCGCGGCGTCGTCGAAGCCGCGACGCAGGATCGCGTCCCGCGCCTGGCGGTCCACCTCCATGTCCCGGAGCAGCCCGGCGTCGATCCCGGCCAGCCGGGTCGCGACCAGCGCGTCGGCCACTATCTGCAGACAGACCGACCAGGGCTCGGTCCCCTCCGCCAACGCCGCCCAGGCCGAGCGGAACAAACGCTCGGCGACGCTGTCGGTGGTGGACTGGTCCCGCATCCGCTTCAGCTCGGACAGGTCGCGCGCAACGGTGCCGAACCGGGCGAGCGCCTCGATTGGCTGTGTCACCAGCCGGTCCGGCCGGACGGAAGGCGCCGCCCGGGCACCAGCAGCAGACCCACCGGTAGCGGGCCACATGGCCCGGGCATGGCGGTCGCTTGCAGAAACGTCATGGTGACCTGTCGTCGAGAACCGCGGAGCGTTACATAGGGGTGCATCGGGACCTCGTCTGCCGGCCTCCGATCACGAACGAGTGTTGGTCCGTCGCCTGCCGGACGACCGGCTCCCCCGTGGACTTCCTGTCCGGCCGGACGGGATCCGGCGATCCTGGCGGCCGATGACGATCCTGCCCCTTCCCCCGGCCGGCGGCGACGCCGAACGTCGCGCCGTCCTGCTCGCCCGTTGGGTCCTGCTGACCGGCACGGTGCTGCCGGCGATGGCGGCGGAGCAGGGGTGGCCGATCCGGCTCGACCACTGCTTCAAGCGGGTGTGCCTGGACGCGGCGTTGGGTGCGCGCTGGGACACGGTAGTGCGCCGCCCGGCCATCCGGCACCTGAGCCTGTCGCAGCTGTCGGCAGCGGTGGAGCATGCCGAACGCATCGTCGCCACTCCCACGCTGCTGTCGCCGCTCAACCAGGCCAGCCTGCGCTTGCGCGGCAAGGCGTGACGGAGCCTGTCGCCGCCGCGCCCGCGCATGTAGAAGACCGGTGCAGGCAGCAGGCGGCCCACGCGGGAGCAGCGGCGACATGAAACGGCAGCACCTCTGGACGGCCCTGGCAGGAACGCTGCTCCTGCCGGCGGGTGCTGCGAGCGCGCAGACCGATCCTGCTCCTCCGGCTGCCGACAAGAGCGGCTACACCCTGTTCGACCCGACGCCGGACGCGCTGCTGCGTCCCCTGGAGACCGACCGCCCCGGCAAGTCGTTCAGCCCGTTCACCGTGGATGCCGGACACCTCCAGCTCGAAAGCGACTTCTGGCTCTACTCCTGGGACCACTGGTCGCCGGACGACAGCACCATGCGCTCGACCACGATCCTGGACCCGAACCTCAAGGTCGGCCTGAACGACTGGGCGGAACTGGACGCCGTGCTGCCGCTCTACGAGAGCCAGGTGACGCGCAGCCGGATCGGCAACGGCCGGCAGTCCGGCCAGGGCCTCGGCGACCTGCAGCTCGGGGGCAAGGTCAACTTCCTCGGCAACGATGGCGACGGCAGCCAAGGCGTCGGCCTCGTCGGCTTCGTCGAGCTGCCGAACGGGGCGTCCGGGATCCGCGAGTCGTCGGCGCAGTACACGGTGGCGCTGCCTGTCGTGCTGCCGCTGCCGAAGCAGTTCTCGATCACGGTGGAGCCGGGAGCGGGCCTGCTCGACAACGCCAACAAGCCCGGCCTGCACGGCGACACCCAGCTCATCCTCAACCTGAACCGCCAGATCCCGGGAACCACGGTGACCGCGGCGCTCGAGCTGGCGCTGGACGACGAGGCCGACCACAACACCGGCGACCAGAACACGATCGACGGCACGCTGCAGTGGGTGATCGGCCACAACTTCGAGCTCGACGGCGGAGTCTATGTCGGCCTCAACCGGTCCGCGCCCGACTGGTCGCCGTTTGTCGGGTTCTCCGTCCGCTACTAGGCCCGGTTGAGCCGGCAACGCCGGACGCAAGGATCACGCACCGCATCGGCGGCGCCTTCCAGACGCGGTTTCCTGTTCGGGTGACGCCGATCCTTCGCAACCGGACGGGAGCCTTCTGCCTGTCTCGTCGTATTCCCGCTGCTGCTGTGCCTCAGCCCCGCGCTTCGCCGACGGTCCGGGTCCGGGTGCGAAGCGTCACGAACTCCTCCGCCGACGTGGGATGGATGCCGATCGTGCGGTCGAAGTCCGCCTTGGTCAGGCCGCCCGTGACGGCGATCGCCAGGCCCTGCATCATCTCCGGCGCGTCCTCGCCCAGCATGTGCACGCCGACCACGCGGTCGGTGGCCTGGTCCACCACCAGCTTCATCACGCTCTGCCGCCTGCGTCCGCTCAGCGTGTGACGCATCGGCGTGAAGCGGGCGAGGTAGATGTCGGCAGGCCCCCGTGCGGCGGCCGCCTCCTCGCTCAACCCGACGCTGGCCAGCGGCGGCGAGAAGAACACCGCCTTGGGCGTGGTGTCGAACGACCAGTCCCGCACCGTGCCGCCGTAGAGCCGGTCGGCCAGGACATGGCCTTCCGCGATCGCCACCGGCGTGAGGTTCATGCGGTTGGTGACGTCGCCGATAGCGAACACGCCGGGCTCGTCGGTCTCGCTGTGCGCGTCGACCAGGATGCGGCCTTCCTCGGTGGTCCGGACGCCGGTGGTCTCCAGGCCGAGCCCGTCCACGTTCGGCGTGCGGCCGACCGCGAAGAACACCAGGTCGGTGTCCCATTCCCGCCCGTCCGCCAGCGTCACCCGCAGCGCGCCCTCGTGGCGCCGGATCCGGTGCAGCAGCGTGCCCGGATGGACGTGGATGCCGCGCGCCGTCATCGCGTCCGCCAGCGCCTCGCGCAGGTCGCGGTCGAAGCCGCGCAGCGGCAGGTCCTGCCGGTAGACGACCTGCACCTCCGAGCCGAGGCCGGCGAAGATGCCGGAGAACTCGACGCCGATATAGCCGCTGCCGACGATCGTCACCCGGTCCGGCCGATCCGGCAGGTGGAACGCCGCGTCGGAGTCGATGCCGAGCGCGTAGCCCTCGATGTGCGGCTGCACCACCGGCCGGCTGCCGGTGGCGATCACGATCCGTTCGGCGGTGATCCGCCGTGGCGCAAAGGCCGGGTCGAGCGGCCCGGGCTCCAGCATCACCGTATGCGCGTCCTCGAACCGCGCCCGCCCCTCGAACGTGGTCACGCCCGCGTTCTGCAGCAGCCGCACGTAGATACCGTTGAGGCGGGCGATCTCCGCGTCCTTGACCGCCATCAGGTGGCGCCAGTCATGGGTGCCGGGCTCCGTGCTCCAGCCGAAGCCGCGCCCGTCCAGCGCGTGCTCGCCGTACTCGCTGGCCTGCACCATCATCTTCTTCGGCACGCAGCCGAGGTTGACGCAGGTGCCACCCCAGTGCCGGCTTTCCGCCACCGCCACGCGGGCGCCGTGGGTCGCCGCGATCCGGGCGCAGCGCACGCCGCCGGAGCCGCCGCCGATGACGAGCAGGTCGAAGTCGTGGGGCATGGGCGGATCCTGTCGCGGCGGCGGTATCGGGCTGGTCGCCGGACCGGCGACCGGGGTCAGCGCTGCGCGAACGCCTTCTCGACCACGTAGGCGCCGGGAACGGCGCTGTTGCCCTCGTCGAAGCCGCGCGACAGCAGCATCGCTTCCAGGTCCGCCAGCATCGCCTCCGAGCCGCAGATCATCACCCGGTCGTGCTCGGGATCCAGCGCCGGGACCCCGAGATCTGCAAAGATCTTGCCGGTCTCGATCAGGTCGGTCAGCCGGCCGGTGGTCTCGTACTCCTCCCGGGTCACGGTCGGGTAGTACAGCAGCTTGGCCGCCACGTCCTCGCCCAGGAACTCATGCTTCGGGAGTTCGTGCCGGATGTGGTTGGCATAGGCCAGCTCGCCGGACAGCCGCACGCCGTGTGCCAGGATCACCCGGTCGAACCGCTCGTAGACGGCCGGATCCTTGATCAGCGCCAGGAACGGCGCCAGCCCGGTGCCGGTCGCCAGCAGGTAGAGGTTGCGCCCCGGACGCAGGTTGTCGATCAGCAGCGTGCCGGTCGGCTTGCGCCCGACCAGCACGACGTCGCCCGGCACGATCCGGCACAGCCGCGAGGTCAGCGGCCCGTCCGGCACGCTGATGGACAGGAACTCGAGCTGGTCCTCGTAGTTGGCGCTGGCGATGCTGTAGGCGCGCAGCAGCGGCTTGCCGTCCAGCTCCAGCCCGATCATGGCGAACTGGCCGTTCTCGAACCTGAGCGACTGGTCACGCGTGGTGGTGAAGGAGAACAGCCGGTCGGTCCAGTGGTGCACCGTCAGCACCCTCTCCGGGCTCAGGTGGCCATAGGTCCGGGTCGGCGGCGCCAGCACGGACGTTGCATCGACGACTTCCGTGTCCGACATTCCGCTCCATGCTCCCCTTTGCTGCGCCGCACGCTGATCTATGGTCGGCCGACCCGACTTGCCAGCGAAAAACGCTCATGGCAGGGGGCAGCAGGATGGGACGGTGGCACCCCGATCGCCGCAACGCCGTGGCCGATCGCGATCCGGACCGGGCGTGACCGACCCGGATCCGCTCGATCCCGACCGCGCGATCAGCCGCCTGCTGGGCGCCCGCTGCCCGGTGCTGCAGCCGGGCCACGTCTGGCTGGCCGGCGCCGGACCCGGCGACCGCGGCCACCTCACGCTCCACGCCCTGTGCGGGCTGATCCAGGCCGACGTGATCGTCTACGACGCCCTGGTCGATCCCGGGGTGCTCGACCTGGCCCAGCCCTGCGCGGTGCGCGAGTTCGCCGGCAAGCGCGGCGGCCGGCCGTCGATCCACCAGAGCGACATCTCCGCCCGCCTGGTCACCCTCGCGCGCGAGAACAGGCGCGTGCTGCGGCTGAAGGGCGGCGACCCCTACGTGTTCGGGCGCGGTGCCGAGGAGGCGCTGGTGCTGGCCGGGAACGGGATCCCGTTCCGGATCGTGCCCGGCCTCACCGCCGGCCTTGCCGGGCTGGCGGCGGCCGGGATCCCCGCCACCGTGCGCGGCATCAACCAGGCGATCGTGCTGGCCACCGGCCACAGCGCCGAAGGCGAGGCCGACCCGGTCGCCGCCCTCGACTGGGCTGCCCTGGCGCGGCTCGACCAACCGCTGGTGCTCTACATGTCGGTGCGCAACCTCGGTGCCATCGCGGCCCGGCTGGTGGAGGCCGGGATGTCGGCCGGCACCCCCGCGGCGGCGATCTCACGCGCCGCCAGTCCCGAGCAGCAGCTGCTCGTCGGCACCCTCGCCACCCTGCCGGAACTGCTCCGCAGCAACCCGTTGCCGACCCCGGCGCTGATCGTGATCGGCCGTATCGTCGCGGTGCGGGATGCCCTGGGTGGGCTCGCTGCAGACGCGGCAGCGGTGCTCGACACCTTCTGACGCCGCCGGAGCGTCAGCGCCCCCGGGTCCAGACCACGTCGGCGCGGCCGTCGTCATTGAGGTGGCGGGCCAGCACGAAGGCATAGTCCGACAGCCGGTTCAGGGTGCGCAGCACCAGCGGGTTGACCGGCTCCGCAGCCGCCAGCGTCACCACCCGCCGCTCGGCCCGCCGGACCACGGTGCGCACTACGTGGGCATGCGCAGCGCCGGCACCACCGCCCGGCAGCACGAAGCTGTCCAGCGGCGCCTGCCGCTCCACCAGGACGGCGATCTCCGCCTCGATCAGCTGCAGCAGGCGGTCGTCGATCCGGTAGGGGGCCTCGGGGGCGCCGGGAATGCACAGGTCGCCGCCGATATCGAACAGCCCGTGCTGGATCCGCGCCAGCACCGCGTCCAGCGCTGCGTTCCCGGCCACGTGCAGGCGCAGCACGCCGACCGCGGCGTTGGCCTCGTCGACGCTGCCATAGGCCTCGACGCGAACCGAGTCCTTCGTCGTCCGCGTGCCGTCGCCGAGGCTGGTCCGCCCGTCGTCGCCGGTCCGGGTAACGACCTGGTCGATGCGGATGGCCATCAGTCCTTGTCCACCGTCTGCAGTACCTCGAAGCCCTCGAACTGCGGCGGCCCCAGATACATCGTCCTCGTCCCGGACTGGCCGGCGTTGCGGTGCGCCTCGCGGAACGCGTCCGACCGGGTCCAGGCCTCGAACGCCGCCTTGGACGCCCACACCGTATGCGAGGCGTACAGCACGTGGTCCTCGTGCTCGGGTCCACGCAGCAGGTGGAAGCTTTCGAAGCCTGGCACCGCCTTCAGGTGCACTTCGCGGCTGAGCCAGACCTGCTCGAAGTCGGTTTCCGATCCGGGCGCGACCCGGAAACGGTTCATGGCGATGAACATGCGCAGCTCCTCGATAAGGCCGGGGCCGGAACCAGGCCGCTGGGTACGAAAACGCCGCCCATGCACGGGGCATGGACGGCGTGGCGCCGCTCGAACCGTCGTGGCGGACGGTTACGAGGTGGTGGTCTTGTGGTGGTGGCGCATGGTGCCCTTGTGCGCCGGCCCCGCCAGGGCGGTCGCCTGGTCGAGATGCGACTGGACGGTCGGCAGGGTGTCGGATGCGAACTTCTTCAGGTCTGGATCGGTGCCGCTCTGGGCCTCGGTCTGGAACAGCACCACCTGCTGCTGGTGACCGGCGATGTTGTCGGCGATGTAGTCGTGGTCGAACTTGCGGCCGGTCTCGCCCTGCAGCTTGGTGATCTCCTGCATCTGCGTGTCGTTCACCGCGGTCGGCACCATCGCGTTCTTGGTCATCGCCAGCTGCTTCAGCTGGTCGTCGGCAGCGTTGTGGTCGGTGATCATCCGGGCCGCGTAGGCCTTGATCTTGGCGCTGTGCGACATCTTCTGCGCCAGCTGTGCCTCCTGGATTTCCGTCATCCCGCCCTGCGCGGCGCTGGTGACGAAGGTCGCATCGGCGGACGCGAGCGGCGGCGGACCCGGAGGTGCGGCAGGTGGCGGCGGCGGCGGGTTGCTGGCGCAGGCAGCGATGGGAAGGACAACCAGGGCGAAGCCCCAGCGCGTGTAACGGTTCATCATGCTTCCTCGACTTGGGCCACGGCGAAACCGCTCGACATGGCGACGGTCTGGTCTGGTTCGCCCGGCTAACGCCGCGGGTTGCAGGACGTTCAACCGAAATCGACCGGTTCTCGATTCAGGGCTGCATCAGCCGCGGAACCGCTCCAGCGCCGCGATCAGGGCCCGCCGGGTGCCCGGCTCCAGGGCAGAATGGCCGGCATCTGGCACGATCGTCAGCCGCGCCCCGGGCCAGGCGGCGGCGAGGTCGAACGCGCTCCGGGCCGGGCACACCATGTCGTAGCGGCCCTGCACGATCTCGGCAGGCAGGTGCGCCATCGCTCCCATTTGGCCGAGCAGCCCGCCCGGTGGCAGGAACAGCCCGTTGGCGAAGTAGTGCGCCTCGATCCGCGCCAGGCCCAGCGCCGCCCGGTCGCGCGAGAAGCTCGCCACCGCCGCCCCGGTCGGCAGCAGGGTCGAGCAGGTACCCTCGTATTCCGACCACGCCCGCGACGCCGGCAGGTGCACGGCCGGGTCGGGATCGGTCAGGCGACGCAGGTAGGCGCCGAGCAGGTCGCCCCGTTCCGCCTCCGGGATGTGCCCGGCGAAGGCGGCGTGGGCGTCGGGGAACACCGTGCGCAGCCCGTACAGGAACCAGTGCAGCTCCTCCGGCCGGCCGAGGAAGATGCCGCGCAGCACCAGCGCCACCACCCGGTCGGGATGCGCCTGCGCGTAGGACAGCGCCAGGGTGGAGCCCCAGGAGCCGCCGAACAGCACCCAGCTGGCGATGCCGAGGTGGCGGCGCAGGCGCTCGATGTCGTCCAGCAGCGTGGCGGTGGTGTTGTCGCGCAAGGATCCCTGCGGACGCGAGCGCCCGGCACCGCGCTGGTCGAAGATCACCACCCGCCACACCTGCGGATCGAAGAAGCGTCGGTGCACGATCCCCGCCCCCGCCCCCGGGCCGCCGTGCAGGAACAGCACCGGACGCCCGTCCGGACGCCCGACCTGTTCCCAATACATCACGTGTGCGCCCGCCTCCGACGCGGCGTCGAGCGGCAGGTAGCCGGCCGCGAACGGTTCGATCTCGGGGAACAGGTCGCCATTCGCCATGCCGCACTATACGCAGCCGCGGAACGGCAGCCAGGGCGCGATCCGGCCGCAGGCGCGGCAACGCGGCCGGCGGATGCGCCGGTGCGCGACATGCTCTAGAAGCCGCACCCATGCCACTGTCATCCCCCGCACGTGCCGGAGCCGTGCGACCGCCCGACCATGCGGCCGCCAGGCTGCTGCTCGCGGCCGGCGCCCTGCTCGGGCTCCTCACGGTGGCGATGGGTGCGGTGGCCGCCCACCTGCCGGACCGGATGCTGGCGCCAGGCGGCCGCATGCTGCTGCGCAGCGCGGTGGAGATGCAGGGCTGGCACGTTCCGGCGCTGCTCGCCTGCGGCCTGCTGGCCGAGCGTCGCGGCCACGTGCTGCTCCGGGCGGCCGGCCTCGCCTTCGGGCTCGGCATCGCCTGCTTCTGCGCCGGCGTCTACGCGCTCAGCTTCGACGGCGCCGCGCCCTGGGCCCGCCTCGTCGGCCGTGCCGCCCCGTTCGGCGGCAGCGTTCTGATGGGAGGCTGGCTGCTGCTGGCGCTCGCCTGCCTGACCCGTCGCGCGTGACGGAGGGCTGCGGCGCCGCCTACCTCGCCTCGGATGGCAACGAGGCAGTGCTGGCCGAGGAGCTGGCCCGCCGCGGCGTCACCGTGTCCGGCTGGCTCGGACGGCTGGCGCTGTCGCCGGACCCGCCGATGCCGGCGTTCTGGGCGCTGGACCGGTGGACCGCCCCGGAGCTGCAGTCTTGCGCCTCCATCAGCGACGCCGTCGCGGCACTCCGCGGCCGGCAGCGCAACTGGAGCCACCTTCCGGCGCTGCACCACCGCCGCTCCGCCCTGATCGCCGCCCGGCTGCCTTCGGTGAAGGCCGCGCCGCTGCGCTTCCCGGCCGTGGCCCCCACCGCCCCCCTCGGCGCCTGGACCCTGCTGGCGCCGGACCGCCTGCTGCTCAGCACGACCAAGACCAGCCCGTTCCCGCAGGGCGTCGCGCGCTTCCACGAGGAC
Organism: uncultured Acetobacteraceae bacterium; assembly: GCA_964247735.1. GTDB lineage: Bacteria > Pseudomonadota > Alphaproteobacteria > Acetobacterales > Acetobacteraceae > Lichenicola. The sequence continues at coordinate 31,267 of CAXTVS010000009.1, read as the reverse complement.
CGCACCGGGCCGCCGAGCCGCGCCTACCTCAAGCTGTGGGAAGCCTGCGCCCGGCTCGGCGCTTGGCCGGGACCGGGCGAGACCTGCCTCGACCTCGGCGCCTCGCCCGGCGGCTGGACCTGGGCGATCGCCAGCCTGGGCGCTGCCGTCACCGCGGTCGACCGGGCACCGCTCGATCCGCGCGTCGCCGCGATGGCGGAGGTGGGGTTCCGCTGCGAAAGCGCATTCGGCCTCGACCCGGCACGCGAGCGGCCGGTCGACTGGCTGTTCAGCGACGTCATCGCCTACCCGGCCCGCCTGCTCGCCCTCGTGCGCCGCTGGATCGCCGCCGGCGCCGCGCGCCGGATCGTCTGCACGATCAAGTTCCAGGACCCGACCGACCACGATGCCGCCGACGCCTTCGCCACCATCCCCGGCGCCCGGCTGCTGCACCTGTCGCACAACAAGCACGAGCTCACCTTCCTGTGGCGGCACGACGCGACCTGACCCGGACAGGGTGCCAAACTTCATGGGAAGGGGACCGACGAGAGCCCATGCCGGTGTGCCTGTCGCCCGACCCCGCCGGCTGCACCGTCGTGCTCGGTGGCCGGCCGGTCGGCGGCCCGGATGGTGTTGCTGATGGCAGGCTAATGTGCCTTGACAGCGAGGATGAGCTGACTCTTCGGCAGCGCGTCGTCCAGCGCCTGCTTCACGGCTAGGCCTTTCGGTGTGGCGAGTAGGCTTTCCCAGCTTCGCGCCCAGTGTTGCAGCGCCGGATGCTCCGGAGCGTCCAGCGGAACGTCGCAGCTCCAAAACATCGTCCACCACATCGTGTGGTAGAAGCCGTAGGAACTGCGGTCCTCGATCCTCAGCCCCGACTGTTCCACGAGCGACGCGAACGCATCCCGCTCGAACACGCGGACGTGGTTGGGCCGCCGCCAGTAGCTGTCGGGAGCCAGACGCCGCTGCAGCTGCTCGCTTACCGGATCAGGCACGGTCAGCAGGTAGCGGGCGCCGGGCCGGCCCACCCGGACGAGTTCGGCCATCACACGCGCCGGATCGGCGACATGCTCGAGGACTTCCGTGCAGACGATGCGCGACGCCGTGGCGTCGGGCAGCGGCACCGGGTCGCAGCCCGTGACCAGCGCGTCGACACGCTGCGCACCGGTGTCCGCAAGGCGTCTGCAGGACTCGGTGATGCAGTCGGGATCGATGTCGGCCAGGATCACGTGCGCGCCCATCCTGGCGCAGAAGGCCGCATTCCCGCCGTTGCCGCAGCCGGCATCCAGCACCACGTCCTGCGGCCCTACCTTGAAACCGCGGAACAGCTCGCCGGTATCGTTGAGGAACCAGCCGTGCAGCACCGCATCGCGCAGGCCAGGACTTGCCGTTCCCGGGAGCGGCATCTCCGGCGGCCGTTGGTCCGGCACCGCCGGTGCCGGGACGCCACGTCTCCATCTCGGCATCAGGGCTGCGCCCGACGCAGCATCCCGCCGGCGATCAGGGCGCCGCGCCGCCGCAGCGGGGCCTCGACCAGGCGATGGCTGAGCTCGCTGCAGCCCACTACCAGCAGCAGCGCCGTGACGCCGAAGCGCCAGACGAAATGGTTATCGAACACGGTACCAGCCGGCGAGGCCCGGAACCAGATCTCCCGCGTCGCCGCGAACGCCGGAACATGGACCAGGTAGATGGCGTAGGACCGGCTTCCGAGCCACAGCATCGCGCGTCGCGGCAGGATCGCGTGCAGGAGGTAGTCCCGGTCGTAGCTCGCGAGCCACACCAGGACGCCTGCGACCAGCGCGACCAGCCCCAGGCCGAGGCTCGGGTCGACCACCTGCTCGGTTCCGAGCGCCCCCAGAAGCAGCAGCGGCAGCAGCAGTGCCGCAACGCGCGCGACGCCACTGCGGCGGAGGGGCATCGGCTCACAAAGGCGCCAAGATCCGGTCCGGCTCCAGAAGGCCAGCAGCACGCCGAGCGCCAGCGCACCGGTGCGCGTCATCATCGCCAGCGGCAGGTGCGGCGCCTCGAACTGCAGCACCACGAGAAGCCCGAGCACCCAGGGCAGGTGGCGACGGAACACGAAGACCAGCAGCGGCAGCACGAGGTAGAACTGTTCCTCCAGCGACAGGCTCCAGTAGGGGAAGGTGGTACCGGAGGGCGAGCTGCCGAAGGTCTCGGCAAGTCGGACGTTGGCGACGTCGAGAACCGCCGCGACGAGGTTGCGGTAGTTGACGATCCAGGTGCTGAACGCACCGCTGCTGTTGAAGGCGATGCTGGCCAGGAGCGGCAGGAACAGCCACAGCCAGGCCAGGGGCAGCAGCCGCCAGGCGCGCCGGGTCCAGAAGGCGAGGGTGTGGCCCAGGAAGCCCATCCGGTCCTCCATCGCCACCATCGGCAGCAGCCCGCGGCCGATCACGAAGCCGGAGATCGCCAGGAACAGGTCGACCCCGGGCCAGCCGCGCCAGCAGCGCCCGAGCGCGTCGAGGAAGGCGCTGTGCCAGCCTACCAGGTTCGGCGACAGGTGCTCGATCACCACCATGACGACTGCGATGCCGCGCAGAAGCTCGACGTCGTCTATGCGGCGGCGTGGATCCAGCGCCGCGACCGCCGGCGTCAACGCAGCCGGCCTGCCCAGCTCCGCCAGATGGTTCAATCTGCCGCGTCCACGAGGCTGAGCTCCATTCCGAGCACGGTCCGCAAGCGCTGCTCAACCACCGTACGCGAACAATGCCGTCGCAGCGACTCCCGCGCCGCCGCGGACATGCCCAGGTAGCGGGCCGGTTCGGCCACCGCGACCCGGTAGCTGTCCGCATAGGCTGCAACCAGCGTGCCGAAGTCGAGACGCCAGCGCAGCGTCCGGTACAGGGCGCGGTCGTCGTGCGGCCAGGAACACGGCTCGCGCGAGGAGCGCAAGGGAAAGGCGCACCGCTCGTCAACGTAATCCGCCATCGCGGTGTTGAGCGGCGCGATCGCCGGCTTGCCGGCAGACATGAACTCCATCAGCGGCAGGCACTGGCCTTCGCCGTGCGATGCGTTGACGACAAAGGTCGTGCCGGCCACCAGTGCGTCATAGGAGGCGTCGTCGAGAAAGCCGGCGATCAGGACCACCCGACAACGGAACGGGGCGTGCTGCGACAGCTCGTCGAGCATGGCGCCGAGGCTGTGCGTGTTGTCGCTGTGCGTCAGCTTCAACACCAGCGTCGCATCCGGCCGCTCGCGCAAAGCCCAGATGAACCCGGCGATCATGTCGTACCAGTTCTTGCGCATGTCGTTGGGGTTGAACACGCTCGAGTACACGACTCCGTCCAGCACCACGTCGACCGGTCCGGTCCCGGGCGGCAGCCGATCCGCATGGGCCGGACACGGTCGCAACGGCGAGGTAACGAACGGAAGATCAATCTCCCGGCTGTCGACGACCTGGCCCTGTACGCACAAGCGCCGCCTGCCTCTCGGTGGCCCGTTGCCGGCGCTCGACCGTCCTGGCTGCCTGGCGAAGCCGTCCCAGACCGGAGCGGGGATGCAGGCAATAGGAAAGTCCTGCCCCATGGCGGCGCGGGTGACGCGCACGCAATGTTCGCTGTGGGTGATGGCGCGGCCGAGGGCATTCAGTACGTAACGCCAGTCCGACCGCGGATCTCCAGTCCAGTCCTCGTCGGGCAGGGTCTCGAACTCCCAGGCGAAGACCGGAATGGTCGGGCAGGCCAGACCGAGCGGCACCTTGTGCGGCGGTTCGAAGCACAGGAACACGCAGGGTTCGCCGCGTTCGCGAAATTGCCGATAAAGCCGGTCCACCTCGCGCGCCGGGTCTCGAATGAAGACGACGAGGCCCATGCGCTCCAGCACCGTGCGGAACTCGCGCAGCACGAACCAGTAGCTGTACTCCGGGGCTCCCAGCCGGCCGCTCAGCGAGCCGAGGTCCGTCTCGCTGTAGATGATGAAGATCATGCCAGCTGTCCGAGTGCCTGCCCGATTGCCTGCTCGAGCTTCGCCTTCACGACCGGCCGCGAGCAGGTCCGTCGCGTCGCCTGCCGCGCCGCCTGGCCCATTGCGGTATAGCGTGCGGGATCGTCGATCCGGACCTGGTAGCTGGTGCGATACGCGTCCAGAAGCGAATCCCAGTCCAGCCGACGCCGCATGCCGCGGAACAGATGGCGCAGGTCCTGTGGCCAGAAGTTGTAGTCGAGGCCGGAGCGCAGCACGAAGGCATTAGAGGCGTCGATGTAGTCCGCTAGGGCCGTGTGATCCGGTGCGATTGCAGGCCGGCCGGCGCCCATGAACTCCATCAGCGGCAGACAGACGGCCTCACAGGAGGAAGTGTTCACGTAGTAGTCGCTGGCCGAGATCAGCGCGTCGTACTCGTCGTCGTCAAGCACGCCCTGGAGGGTAACGACACGGCAGCGGAACGGCTGGAGCTTCCTGATCAGCCCGGCCAGGGTTTCGGTGAACGCGAAGCGGTCCTGATGAACCATCCTCATCACGAGCGTCACGTCCGAAATGTCCCGGAACGCCCAGCAGAAGGCAGTCAGCATGTCGTGCCAGTTCGTCCGGTTGTCCGTCGGGTCGAACACGGCCGCGTAGACGACGCCGTCGACCATCACGCGCTGAACGGGCTCGACCGGCCTGGCCAGGAGGCGCCGCGACGCCGACCGCCTCAGCACCAGTCTGACCCGGTTATGGAAGCGGCCAATCCGCGAGATCATGCCGGTGACGGAACGTGGCAGCAGCGTCCGCACGGCATCCCGATACCACATCAGGGCGTAATAGCGGGACACGCCGATGCTGACACGCAGGGACGACGCAGGCGCCGGCGCGTTTCGACGTGACGTCGGCTCGACCGGAGCGGCAGGAGCCGGTCGTTCAAAGCAGGGGCCGTATGCGCGGCTGTCATAGACACTGCCGCGGATTGCGATCGTGCCGGACCACGCCGCGCCGCCGCGCTGTGCGAGACGGCTCAGCCGTTCCGGTAAGGGAACGGCGACCACGGTCACCGGAAAATCGGTGCCCATGGCCTCGTGGACTAGGTGCGCGGAGTGCGTGGACAGGCTGATGGCACGGCCATGGCACGCAAGCACGGTACGCCAGTCGGCACGCCGGTCCTGCCCGACCATTCCATCCGGATCGTCGGCAAATTCCCAGGAGAAGATGCAGACCGTCGGACAGCGCAGGCCGACCGGCGCCTGGTGCGGCGGCATGAAGCAGAGAAGCACGCATCTCGCGCCCCTTCGTTCCTGCTCGTCAAGCGTCGCGTCCAGGTCCGCAAGTCTGTTCAGCATGATCGTCGAGCCGAGCTCGACGAGGACGGAGCGAAAGCCGTTCAGGACGACGTGGTAGCCGCATCCGGGCTGGCGCGACGCGCCGTCGACAGGATCAAGGCCGAAGCCCGAATAAAGCAGGAACGCGATCGGCTGGTCCGGGAAGACGTGGCCTCGTGCCGACGTGCCGGGGCTGCCGTTTCCCATCGACGCTGCAAACCTCTATTCTCAAGCGGAAGCCTATACATCGGTGCGCGCGAACGTCAACGGCAAAAGGCCACTGCCCCTGCCATCACGCGAGCCGGAGACCGGCGGTGATCCGAACGACCGTCGCGAAACACCCTGCGTTCTGAATCTCGACAAGGTCGCGCAAGGATCCGGACCAGACCCGACGATCTTCTATGCGAAGGTCGGGCTACGTCATACGCTCGCATCGAGCGATGATCGCCTCGACATGCGGCGGCCGGCGCGTCAGCCGCTTCGGCAGCATGATCAGGACCTGCCACGCCATCCAGCCACACGGAGAGACGCCCGCCTGGACGGGCTGCGGGCCAGGACGCTGTCCAGATAGCCGACCTCGGCACGGGTTACCAGCCACCCACGACGAGGGCCACCCGGCTCCATCGGTCGGTCGCGGTGCAGTAGAAATGATAGAAGGTTCCCCCCAGCCGGCCGTCCCCGCTGTCGCCCGCCTTGCAGGGCGAGGTGCTGGTCGCAGGCACCACGAAACCGTCGTAGCGGACATCCGGCGCCAGGAGCGGGCTGTTGAACCGGGTGAACCCGTCATCGACGTCCAGCACGCCCTGCCCATTCCTGCCCTGCACCCCGGCACCCGGCCGCAGCCGCACGTCGAACGCGTTCTCCCCGGCAAGGCTGCGACCGGCCGACGGGAGGGAATGCAGCTCGATCACCCCCGCAGCACCCAGGTTGCCATTCGGGGATACGGCTCCCGGTGCCCCGACATCGAGGCCGCCCGCGAACCGCGGCAGCAGGTTCCACTGCATCGCGGTGCCGAGGTAACGGCCATCCTCCTCGATCGCGTCCCGTCCGCAATGCATGTTTGTGAAGATCGGGTGCTGCGTGACGTCCGAAGTCGTTCCGCTGTCGCGGTAGCAGACGCCGGTAACCGCGCCGCTCGCCGGGTTCCTGCCGGTGTCGGACGCCACCTCGATGTTGTCGAACGCCACCGGGCCGCCGGACGCCACGATGCCGTTGTCGAAATGCGCGATGATGTCGTCGGAGAACTGCGACGGGTCCGGATCGGGCGAGCCATATCCCGAGTAGAAGATCGCGGTGGCGCGGAAGCCCGCACCCTCGTAGCCCCCGGTCGGGCCGTAGAACGTGTCGTGGTCGCTCTCGATGGTGGTGCCGCCCGAGGCGGAGAAGAACACCGGGTTCGTGTGCACCGGCGGCGCCACGTTGTAGAAGAAGTTGTGGTGGCTGAACACGGTCGACACGTTGTCCAGCAGCACCATGCTGGCGCTGGCCCCCATGGAGCTGTCCGCGATCACCAGGCTGCCGGTCAGGGTGTGCGGCGGCACCAGCCAGCTCACGCCGACCCTGACTCCCACGGTGAACAGCTTGTCCAGCACCACGCCCTGGATCGCCTGCCCGTCGATCCTGACCGCGGTGTTGCCGCCCTCGATCAGGGCGTCGGTCACGTCGAGGTTGCCCTGCCCCCCGGTCTGGAAGGCGACGGCCGTGCTTTGATACCAGATCGGGATTGACGTGGCGTTGTCGTCGAGTGCGGTGTCGGTCCAGACGATCCGCTCCAGCCGGACGTTGCTCATGTCCTGGAGGAAGAAGCCGCCGGCCCAGTTGTTGGCGCCGTCGTACCATCCCTTCGCGTTGGTGAAGACGATGTCGTCGAACAGCTCCGGCGCCATGAACGACGCGCCTTGGCCCGGCATGCCGATGACGGAGATGGCCGTGCCCGCGTAGCCTTTCTGGGTGCCCCCGGGCACCGAGTTGCTACCTCGTCCCGCGGCGGCGGGAACGATCCGGGTGTCCGCCTCGAACTGGATGCCCGAGATCCGCACCGACTGTCCGGGCCACAGGCCCTGGCGGTGGATGTCGGTCCTGTTGCCGCCGGGGTTGCGGTTCATCCGGATCCGGAAGCCGTCGATGCCGCCGTCGAACTGCAGCTGCGTGTTGGCCGAGCCGTCGCCGCGTATCGAAAGGCTCGTGTCCGGACCGAAGTCGAACTCGATCGTGTGGCTCAGGACGTAGCGGCCGGACGGAACGTCCAGCTCGACTGCGCCGCTGCCCGCCACGCGGCCGGCCAGGAACGAGACCCGTGCCGCATCCATGCCCACCACGCGCTCGGCGTGGCCGGTGGCGACCAGGGCCGCGTTGGCGAAGGCGCGCGTGTCGTCGGTCGACCCGTCGCCCCTGGCCCCGAACTCCCTGATGTCCAGGTGTCCGGCGACCGCGGAGCCGGACGTGCGGACAGGTCGCGGATCGGGCGTCAGGACCTGGGCGCTCGTTGTCCCGGGAAGCAGCAGGGCACCGACCAGGATCGCGAGCGCCACGATCATGCCCCCGGGCGCTACGCGTGCGAGGCCGACGATCAAGCGTTCACCGCGCGACGCAACCTGATGCCGTCGCCGGACGCGCGCCGCGATGCACCTGCCAGACCGCGAGTACAGTCGATCATGACCGGGCGCGAGCTGCCCTTTGCCAGGACGAACCGGCGGTGGTCCGCCGCCCAGGCGAGGTCCTCATGCGCCTCGATCCAGCGCGCGTTCTGCTGCGGCGTCACCAACGGAGGATGCTCCGACACGATCACCGTCGGGAAAACATCGTCGGGCCAGCGCATCGCGTGCAACTCTTTTTGGATGGCCGGGAACGTGGCGACCATCTGCGCCGCCTGCGCGTCGGTGAAGAACGAGGAATGCCGGTGTCGACCAGCACCGCCCGGGCAACGCGACCCCGGTTGTCACGGGCGAACAGGGTGCCGACCTCGCCGCCGGAGGAGCGCGCGACGACCCTGCCAGTCGCACCGGCGGCCGAAAGCACCCCTCCAGATCGTCCACCGCGTGCTGCGGCCCAGGCGGCCGCGTGTCCGCGTCGCTGCCGCCAAACCCGGCGCGGTCATAGGCGATGGGTTCCGCGCCGGTCTGCCGATGAACCGTCGGCAGCACCGCGTCCCAGGACGAGAATGTCGGCGCGGGACCGAGGTCCGACAGGGCCTCGTGCGTCCGCCATCGCGCCGGGCACGGCGAGGCTTGCCCACGCCACCGCCTGAACGATGATGCGCTTCAGCTGCATGATGCGTCCTGCTGCCGACGGAGAACCGGCGTTTCCCGGATCGGCCGAGCATGATGGACGCCAAGACCTGCGTCCAGGCCGGGACACGCCCAGGCCGGCAGATCTTGGAGGTCGACAACAGGACGATCCTTCGCCGCCCGTGCGTTCTTCTGCCGGCGCGGCGTGCCCCGTCCTGGGTGGTCTGCAAGGCAACAGCGACGCCGCATCAGGCAGCCCGGCAGGCGGAGCCGGACGTGCCCGGCGTTCCGGCAGGAAGTAAGGATGTCAACGATCCCGCCACCGGAAGAGGCGACCAGGTTATCCGGTCGTCGTTTCCCGTGCGTTCACTGCGCCGCTCCGGGATTCACGTTGCCGCAAGCCTTCAGCATCGCTGCGCCGGTCGGCGCCTGGCAGGCCCGGACCGCATCCGGGGCGCAGGCCGCGGTCGCGGTGTCGTAGTCCGACCCGAGCACGTCGCGGGCGATGTCCAGGCTCGGGTTCGGCTTGTCCTCGGTGCCGGGGCCGTTCCGGCTCAGCGCCGTCACCTGGTCCTCGGTCCGATGCACCTCCTCCATGGCAGCCAGGCACTTCCTGCCCGCGGCCGGCATACGCAGCCGGAGCACGGCCAGCACGCGGTTGAGGTTCTGCCGCGAGCTGCCCTCCGCGTCCTGGGCCGACGCCTGGCCGATCCCGCACAGCAGGCCGAGCACAGCCACCGCCGCCATACGCCTCGATCCCATCATCCGCTCCCCTGCCGGTCCGCCTACGGTCCAGACCATGACCGGTTCGCGCTCGTTCACCAGCCACGACCTAGTGTGCTGTTTTGCGAGCATCTTCACCGGTCAGGTGACTGCACCTGATCCGGCCATGTTCTAGCCGACACCGTGTAACGGCAGGACGACGGGCGGCGTCGATGTGCAAGCTTCAATGCGGACGCGCGTCCCAGGCGGCGATCTGGTCAACCGACGCCTGCGGCGACATCGCGCGGGCGTCTCCGAGCGCCAGCGTGCCGTCCGGATCCAGCAGCTTCCCCTGCGGGGTCAGCACCAGCACGGTCGGGATCTGCTTCACCCTCACGCCGTAGCGGGCGGCCACATCCATGTTGACGTTGAACCGGTCGACGTTGACCATCACCGTCTCGAACCGGCTGTCCCGCCAGGCCTTGACCGCCGGCATCTGCATCACCCCGTTCAGCATGCGGCAGTCGGGGCACCAGTTGGCGCCGAAGTCGATCAGCACGTCGCGGCCGCTCCTGCGCGCGACGGCGAAGGCGGCATCAACCTGCGCATGCGCGTCGGCGGTCGTGTCATAGGGATGCGGGCTCGGCACCGGCTGCGTCACGGGCAGGCCGGTGGGCGTGGGAAGCCCGACCGCGAGCACGGGACCCGCGATCCCGAACGTCAGGCTGGCGGCGAGCAGGGCGGGGCCGATGATGCGCATGCGCGGGACTCCAGGCGTTGCTGCGGAGGGACATCCGGACCGGCTTGCCGGCTGATCCTCCCGGGCGGAGGGTGGTGAGGACATGGCCTATGCCATCTCGTGTGGAATAGGCCAAACCACAAGGAGGCCGGAATGATCGATCTTTACTACTGGACCACGCCGAACGGCCACAAGATCACGCTGTTCCTGGAGGAGACCGGGCTGGAGTACCGCGTGATCCCGGTGAACATCGGCAAGGGTGAGCAGTTCGCGCCCTCCTTCCTTCAGGTGGCACCCAACAACCGCATCCCGGCAATCGTCGACCACGCGTCCGAAGGCGGCGGCGAGCCGGTGTCGCTGTTCGAGTCCGGCGCGATCCTGCTCTACCTGGCCGAGAAGACCGGGCGCTTCATCCCCGCGGACCGGCGTGGCCGGGCGGAGGCGCTGCAATGGCTGTTCTGGCAGATTGGCGGCCTCGGCCCGATGGCCGGGCAGACCCACCATTTCCGCAACTACGCGCCGGAAAGGATCCCCTACGCGATCGACCGCTACGTCAACGAGACCAACCGCCTCTACGGCGTGCTGGACCGCCGGCTGGCCGACCGCGCCTTCCTGACCGGCGACGCCTACACGATCGCCGACATGGCGAGCTACCCCTGGATCCTGCCCGACGCGCAGGGCCAGTCGATCGACGACTTCCCCCACCTCCGGCGCTGGCATGCCGCGATCAAGGGGCGCCCTGCCACCACCCGCGCCTACGACCTGGTGCAGACGGTCAACCCCGGTGCCGGCGGCATCCGGACGGAAGAGGAACGCCGGGTCCTGTTCGGGCAGACCGCCGCGTCGCTTCCGCCGCGCGCCTGACCGCAGCCGAGGCTGGCCTCCCGCTTGCATCGCGCCGTCACGGGAGGCCTCGACCATGACCTGGATCGTGCCGGCGAAGGTGGCAGCCTGCCCGCGTCCTGCTAAGGAGGCCGCCATGCCGACCAGCCGGACCCGCCGCCCGAACGCGCCCCCCGCCCGCCCGCCCGCCATCCAGACCCCGCCACCGAGCCGGCGCGGCGGGCGCACGGTCCGCAGCCGGATCGTGCAGCGCGTCCTGGTGGCGCTCCTGGCCGGCCTCGTCCTGTTGGCGCTGCAGCGCTCCGGGCTGCTCGACCGGCTGTCCGGCAGCGCGTTCCCGTCGGCCCTGGACTGGTCCGGCGACTACCCGCTGGTGGAGCACCTGCGCCGGCTGGTGGTTCGGGACGGGCTGACCCACGACTCGCCGGACTGCCTGCTGTTCGTGATCAACGGCAACGATCCTCCGGACGCCAGCCGGATGGACGTGATGGAGAAGCATTCCGGTGCCTGCCCCGGCACCCGCGGCCAGCTGCCGAAGCTGTTCACCCTCAAGGTGAACCGCGTCGCACACAGTGTGCAGAGCGATGCTGGCTCCCCCGGCTCGTTCCACCCGCTGCCATGACGGACGGGCCGCCCCTGCCTCCCGGCGACGACGCCCCCGAACCGGTCCGGCGCGACTTCCTGTCGCTTGTCACGGTTGCGACGGCAGGGCTCGGCGCCTGCGCCTTCACCTGGCCGTTCCTCGACAGCCTCGGCCGGCGCAGCGCGCCGGATGACGCCGACACCGCGGTCGACGTCGACCTCGGCCTCCTGGCGTCGGGACAGCAGGCCGTGACCGCCTGGCGCGGCATGCCGGTGTTCGTGGTCCGGCGCACCCCGGACGCGCTGCTCCGCCTCCAGGCAACGGCTTCGCAGCACTTGCGCGACCCGGACTCGACCGAGCGCCAGCAGCCCGCCTACGCCGCCAACTGGCACCGCTCGATCGTGCCGGAGGTCGGGGTCATGGTCGGGATCTGCACCCATCTTGGCTGCGTGCCGAAGTTCCGCCCCGCGCCGGAGCCGGCGTCAGGCGGCGGGGACTGGCCGGGCGGCTATGCCTGCCCCTGCCACGGCTCGCGCTTCGACCTCGCCGGCCGCGTGTTCGTCGGAGCGCCAGCACAGTACAACTTGCCGGTGCCGCCCTACCGGCTGACGGGACCGTCGCGGCTGCGCATCGGCGTCGATCCGGATGGTCCGGCCTTCGACTTCAACGGCATCCGCAAGATCTGAGCCCGATCGGACCCAGGTCGACTTGCTCCACCACGGCGGACGTTGACCGTTTGTCAGCAACGTCGCGGCATCATGGTCCGTATTGCTGCTCAGCCTTGGGACAGGTTGTCCTCCGCGCAGACCATAACTGACGTCTTGTTGGCGCGACCGCACTGACGTCTTGTTGGCGCGACCGCAGCAGCCCCGCGGCTTGCCGTCACCCAGCATCACGTTGCGGCCTTTTCGTGACATTATCGTAACGACTTGCCCTCACCCTGCCGTGCGCCGCGACGCCGCGACAACGGAATGGACCGAGTGATGGCGACATGGACCGGTGCGGGCAAGACGACCTCCTGGGATGATGCCGGCAACTGGTCCGGCGGCACGGTCCCGGTTGCCTACGGCCCGGCCTCCATCGGCATCGACGAGGTGCCGGTGATGGTGTCGGTCGCAGGTCAGGCGGCTGCGCGCGGCGCCGGCCTCACGATCGGCGACGGCCACGACAGCCAGGTGGTGCAGCTGGACCTGGCTTGCAGCTTCTCGCTCGACGGCAGCGGGATCCTGGTGTCGGGAGGAGCCACCCTCGTCAGCAGCGGCGGCGCCATCGGCCTGTCGGCGGGCGGCCTCGCGGTCGCGGCCGGCGGCAGCTATTCCGAGCAGGGCGGAACCCTGACAGCGACCACGCTGGACAACGCCGGCACCGCGGCCTGACCGGCATTGTCGCGGTGGCGGCCCCGGTCCAGAACAGCGGCACGCTGACCGAAACCGGCACGCTGCCGGCGCAGTCGGCATCGACAACGGCGGCACGATGACGCTTGCCGGCACCGTGTCGGCTGCCGCAGGCCTCACCAACACCGGCCACGAGACGCCGTCCGGCACCATCACGGTGGACGCCTCCCTGTCCAACTCCGGCACCACGGTCGTCACCGGCAACGTCAACCTGCTCGGCGGGACCATCGTCGCTACCGGCACGATCGACATCTACGGCGGCCGCCTCGGCACCGCCTCCACCCGTCTCGGTGTACGGCAGCCAGGACTTCACCCTGGAGAATGCCTTCCTGTCGCTGCGCGACGGCCACGGCGCCACCGCCGCTTCGGCACCGGCGCCAGCACGCTGGCGTTGCAGGACGAGACCGGCATCGTGACGGCACAGATCCAGAACTTCGGCGCCGGCGACAGGGTCGAGATCGCGAGCGTCGACATCACCGGCGACACGGTGATCGCCAACGGCAACAACAGCTACGCCGTCACCGTGGATGCGGACCCATAACGACGCACCGGTGGTGCTGGCTGACCTGACGCTCGCCGCCAGCGTGACTCCCTTGCAGATCGCGGTGTGCGTGTCGGACGGCGAGACCGTCGTGTCCATCGCCTGCTTCCTGTCCGGCACGCGGATCGCGACCGCCGGCGGCGAGGTCGCGGCGGAGGCGGTCGCAGTGGAGACCAGGTGGTGGCAATCGAGGACGGCCGGCGCACGCTCCGGGCGGTGCGCTGGCACGGCAGCCGCACGGTGGACCTCGCGCAGATGGGCGCGGACGACGCCCCCGAGGGGGCGCCGGTTCGCATCCGCGCCGAAGCCTTCGCCAACGGCGCCACGCGTGACCTGCTGATCACCCCGGAGCACTGCGTGCTGGTTGATGGTCGGCTGGTTCCGGCGCGCATGCTGGTGAACGGCTCGAGCATCGTGCGCGAGACCGGCCTGCACCGCTTCACCGTGCACCACATCGAGTGCGACCGCCACGCCATCCTGCTGTCGGACGGGCTCCCGACCGAAAGCTACCTCGACACCGGCAACCGCGGGAGCTTCGGCACCGCCGGCGACGACGCCACCGCGATCCCGTCCCGCTGGGCGGACGCGGCGGCGCCGCTCGACACCGGACGCAGCTTCGTCGAGCCGATCTGGCGCCGCCTGGCCGTCAGCGCGTCGCTGATCGGCCGGCCGGTCGCGACGGCAACCGTTCCCACCACTGCCGACCCGGCGCAGCGGGTCCGCCTGGACGACGGCAGCCTGCTTGCCGCCGTCCGTCGCAGCCGCGGCCGCCACGTCTTCCTGCTGCCCCCTGGTTTGCGTCGGATCGCGATCGTGTCACGCGTGTTCATGCCGGCGCGGATCGAAGGATCCTTCGTCGACGACCGCCGCCGCGTCGGTGTCGCGCTGCGGGACACCCGCCTGTGGACCGAGCTGCACACCCGCACGCTGTCGGTCGCGGAGGCCGCCCGAGGCTGGCATGCGGCGGAGCCGGGCACGTGCTCGGTCTGGACCGATGGCACCGGCCTGCTCGATCTCGCACCCAACGACGCCACCACCGTGCTGGAGCTGGTGTTCGCCCGCCGCTACCTGCTCGACGCCGACCCGGCCGAATGACGGGCCGCTTGACGGATCGCAAGCCGCCGGTCAGGTTCCGGCCGCCAGACGGCTGGACGGTCGCTGTCGCGACGGAGCCCTGCGCTCCGTCGCGTTGGAGGAAAGTCCGGGCTCCACGGGAGAGCGGTGCCGGCTAACGGCCGGCGGGGGCGACCCCAGGGAAAGTGCCACAGAAAACAAACCGCCCGCACGGCGTGATCCCGGCAACGGGGTTCATGTTGCGGGCAAGGGCGAAACGGTGCGGCAAGAGCGCACCGCGCTTCCGGCAACGGCGGCGGCAGGGCAAACCCCACCGGGAGCAAGACCGAATAGGGGCGACAGGAGCCGGCGTCACCTCCGGGTGTGGCCGGGCTCCGGAGGCTCTCCCGCCTCGTCGTCCGGGTTGGTCGCGCGAGGCACGCAGCGATGCGTGTCCCAGAGGAATGATCGTCGTGCGGGCTCGTGCCCGCGCACAGAACCCGGCTTACAGGCCGTCTGGCTCTTCCTTCCGACGTTGGGTCGGACCATGCTCCAAAGTACCGATTCTCTTGAGAACAAAGAGTGAACAGTAAATGCCGCCGCTGTTTCGAAGACGGATCATTTTTTAGAGGCTCCGCAAGGCGTTTGTCTGCCGCGAATCGCGGTTTTCCGCCATTTTCACGCCCACTTTAGTTTGACCTCCCACAATTTCCCATGATATCCCACGAGCATCCCGAGCGATCCTTCGCGTGTCTGCTTCGGCATTGCGAGGAGGGCCCGCAACCGGGGCCGGCGCATGCGGAATGCGCGACCAGAAATGCCGTGGGGGCGGCTTGAACCGGCGAATCCGGATGCGGAAGGGGGGCATCGATGAGTGTGTTCCTCGGCACGCACCAGAACCGGCTCGATGCCAAGGGTCGCGTTTCCATCCCCGCCGGCTTCCGCGCCATCCTCCGCTCCCAGGCAGCCGAGTCGCAGCCCGGCGATCCGCTCCTGGTGCTGCGCCAGTCGCCGAGGCACCCCTGCATCGAGGCCTGGCCGATGCCGGCCTACCTCCAGCTCGGCCCGAGCCTCGACCGGCTCGGCCTGTTCAGCGACGATGGCGAGGACATGGCGCTGTCGGTCTACGGCGACGCCTACCCGGCCGACCCGGACAAGGAAGGCCGGATCGTGCTGCCCGACGCCCTGGCAGCCCATGCCGGGCTGTCCGAGTCGGTCGCCTTCATGGGGCTCGGTCGCCACTTCCAGATTTGGGAGCCCGCGGCCGCCGAACGCCGCCGCGCCGAGGCGCGTGTCCGTGCGCGCGGCGTCAGCCTTCCCGCCGCCGCCGGAGCCGCGTCGTGAGCGCGCGCCTTGTTCCGGACGACCGCGGCGTTGCCGGCGGCCACCTGCCGGTGATGCTCGACGAGGTGCTGGAGCAGCTGCGACCGCTGGACGGCGGCACCTACCTCGACGCCACCTTCGGCGGCGGCGGCTACGCGTCGGCGATCCTGGCTCGGGCGCGCTGCACCCTGTGGGCGATCGACCGCGACCCGCAGGCGATCAGGCGCGGCCTCCTGCTGGCGGCGCGTCTGCAGGCCGAGCACGGCGAGCAGCGCCTGCACCTGCTGCAGGGCGGCTTCGGCGACATGCTGGCCCTGCTCGACGCCCAGGGCGTCGCCGCCCTCGACGGGGTGGTGCTCGACCTCGGCCTGTCCTCGTTCCAAATCGACGAGGCGGAGCGCGGCTTCTCGTTCCGCAACGACGGCCCGCTCGACATGCGCATGAGCCTCGACGGCCCCAGCGCCGCCGACCTGGTCGCGACCCTGCCGGAAGCGGAACTTGCAGACGTCCTCTACCAGTTCGGCGAGGAGCGGCTGTCGCGCCGCATCGCCCGCGCCGTGGTCGCCGCCCGCGCGGAGGCACCAATCACCACCACCCTGCAGCTCGCCTCCATCATCCGCCGCGTGGTGCCGACCGAGAAGTCCGGCCTCGACCCCGCCACCCGCTCGTTCCAGGCGCTGCGCATCCGCGTCAACGACGAGCTGCGCCAGATCGAGCAGGGCCTCCTGCAGGCGGCGGCGCTGCTGCGGCCGCAGGGCCGGCTGGTGGTGGTGTCGTTCCATTCGCTCGAGGACCGGATCGTCAAGCGCTTCATGCTGGACGCCGCCGGCCGCACCCCTGCCCCGTCGCGTCACGATCCGCGCGGCCTTTACCGTCCCGCCGCCCCGCCCGCGTTCCGGCTGCTCGCCAACCGGGCGCTCCGTCCCGGCGATGCCGAATGCCGCGCCAAC
Organism: uncultured Acetobacteraceae bacterium; assembly: GCA_964247735.1. GTDB lineage: Bacteria > Pseudomonadota > Alphaproteobacteria > Acetobacterales > Acetobacteraceae > Lichenicola. Next base: position 14,681 of record CAXTVS010000009.1, on the reverse strand, counting down.
CCCCGTGCGCGCAGCGCCAGGCTGCGCGCGCTCGAACGCCTCGACGTCCATCCTCCCGCCGGAGACGCCCGATGATCCGCCCTTTCACCTGCGTCTGCGCGATGCTTGCCGGCGCGTCGGGTCTCTACCTGTACTCGGAGAAGCACCGCACCACCCTGCTCGACCAGCAGATCAGCGGCATCGTGTCCGACACCCAGCACATCCGCGAGCGCACCGCGATGCTGCGCGCGGAGTGGGCGCTGCTGAACCAGCCGGACCGGCTGCAGGGCCTCGCCACCCGGTTCCTGCCGCAGCTGGGGGCGATGGCGCCGACGCAGTTCGTGCAGCTGGCCTCGCTGGACGGCCGACTGCCGGCGCCGGGTCCCGAGGTCCCGCCGCACCCGATCGCGACGCCGCAGACCGCCCCCGGCCTGGTCGGGCAGGTCCCCTCGGCCGCGACGCCGGCGCAGGCACCCGGGCAGGCGCCGGTCACGGACGGCCTGGCGATCGCCCGCGCCGACGTGGCACCCGGCACTGCCGGGGCGGCCAAGGCGGCAACCCTGGTCAGGCTGGCCCAGGACCGCCCGTTCCACGGCCCGCTGGTCCACGCGGCGTCGGCGCACCGCGAGGTGGAGCTCGCCGACGCCGGAACCGCGGCCGCCGCGCATGCCGCCGCCCACCGCGTCGCCCTGCGCACGGCGACGCCGGTCCACCTCGCCACCTATGCCGAGCCGCACAGCCGCCCCGCCTTGGTGCAGGCGGCCAGCCCGTATGCCCGCCCGCCGATCGAGGCCGCGGCCGCCTGGCGACCGGCGCGCGCGAGCTGGCCGGCACAGCGCACGGCGAGCTACGCGGCGCCGCAGACCGTGTCCGCGCTCGGCTCCTCGCTCGGCGGCGGCGCCCACCTCGCCCTTCCGGCCCCGGTGCCGCTGTCGGACGGCAACTGATCCGTGGCGTCCGACGACCATTTCGGATCCGGCCGGCGACCTGAGACCGTCGTCAGCGTGACCGGGCGCGACCTCCAGCAGCGCGCGTCGCTGGAGCGGATGCGCGTGCGCCTGCTCGCCACCGCGGCCGGCTTCGCCTGCTTGTTCGGCGCGGTGTCGGTGAAGCTGGTCGGAGCCACCGTGCTGTTCCCGATGGCGCCGGCGAAGCGGCAGATCGCGCCGCAGGTGCCGCAGATCCCGACGATCAAGACCGACCCGCACAGCCTGTATGCCGACGACGTCGGCCTGCCGCACGTGCACCGCGCCACCATCACCGACCGCAACGGCCAGATCCTGGCCATCTCGCTGCCGCTGGCCGCCGTGTTCGCCAACCCGCTGGAGCTGGTCGATCCCGCCGACGCGGCGGCGAAGCTCAAGACCGTGCTGCCCACGCTCGACGTCGACGAGACGGTCCGCCGGCTGTCGTCGAAGAAGCAGTTCGTCTACATCGTCCGCGACATCCCGCCGGACAAGGAACTGGCGATCAACGACCTCGGCATCCCCGGGATCTATTTCGAGCCCGGCGAGAAGCGCCACTATCCGCTCGGGCGCACCGCCGCCCAGATCATGGGTGCGGTGGACGTCGACGACCACGGCGTCGGCGGCGTCGAGCGTTCCTTCGACCATCGCCTGAACACCGACCACGCGTCGCTGCGCCTGTCGCTCGACGTGCGCGTGCAGGGCGTGGTGCGCGAGGAGCTCGAAGCGGCCAAGGAGCACTTCCAGGCGATCGGCGCCTGCGCCATCGTGATGGACGTGCGCACCGGCGAGATCATCTCGATGGTGAGCCTCCCCGATTACGACAGCAATCTCTACAACAAGGCGACCGATGACGAGCGCTTCAACCGTGCCGTCACCGGAATGTACGAGCCCGGCTCCACCTTCAAGCTGCAGACCGCAGCGATGGTGCTGCAGGATGGCATCGCCCACGTGTGGGACAAGTTCTCCACCGCACCGATCCATGTCGGGCGCTTCACCATCTCCGACATGAAGACCGACCACTTCGCGCCCTGGCTGGCGATGCCCGAAGCGCTGGCGCTGTCCTCCAACCCGGCCGCGGCACACATGGCGCTGGACGCCGGCGCCAAGCGCCAGCAGGACTGGCTCCGCAACATGGGCTTCTTCGACCGCGTGCCGGTGGAGCTGCCGGAAGCGGCACGCCCGCTGCTGCCGCGCCCGAGCAACTGGGGCCTGTCGGCGGTGATGACGGTGGCGTTCGGCCACGGCGTCGCGGTGCCGCCGCTCGCCATCGTGCGCGGCACCGCGGCGACCGCCAACGGCGGCATCCTGGTCAAGCCGACCCTGGTCGCCCGGGACGATGCCGGGCCGGACGACACGCAGCCTGACGCGGCCGACACCGCGTCGCTGCAGCCGGTCGCCGACACCCTGCCGGACGACCATCCCGCAGCACCTGAGCCGAAGATCGTGCCGCAGGGCACGCGCGTGCTGTCGGAGGACACCTCGTCCCTGCTGCGACGCATCCTGCGCATGGTTGTGGCCGGGCCGGACACCGAGCGCACCGGCAAGAACGCCGAGATCCCCGGCTACTTCGTCGGCGGCAAGACCGGCACCGCGGAAAAGGTCGGCGCGCATGGCGGCTACCTCAAGCACACCAACATCACCGCGTTCACCGGCATCTTCCCGCTGAACGACCCGCGCTACGCGGTCTACGTGATGCTCGACAGCCCGGTCGCCACGCCGGAAACGCATGGCTGGACCACCTCGGCCTGGAACGCGGTGCCGACCTGGCAGAAGATCGTCGCCCGCATCGCGCCGATGATGGGCCTGTTCCCGGTCACCACGAACGTCGAGGAGATCGAGGCCTCGCTGTCGATCCCGATGTCGCCCCCGGTTGGCGGCGGGTACAAAGCGCTAGGACCCGGCAACGATCCTGGCGACCCCCTGGTGCAGGCCCGCCTGGCGAAGCAGGCGAAGGACGCCGAGCGCGAAGCGCGGCTCGCCCAGAAGGCGACCGAGAAGGCCGGCAGGGCTGCGCTCCCGGAGCCGGGCCAGCCGAGCCGGCCGTCCGCACCCGGCCTGCGCCACGACGTCAGCTACACCGAGCCCGCCGAATGAGTCCGGCTGCCCCGCTTGGCCTGCTCGCCCGCGACCTGGTCGCGGTGCCGCCCGGCGCCGGCACGGTCGCCATCGAGGGCATCGCGCTGGACAGCCGCAAGGTGCGTCCCGGTTACCTGTTCGCGGCCCTCCCCGGCACCGTGCATGACGGGCGCCGGCACATTGCCGACGCGGTGGCGCACGGTGCGGTCGCGGTGCTCGCCCCCGCCGGCACCGCCTGGCCCGACGGAGTCGCCCCGGTGCCGCTGGTGGTGGCCGACGAGCCCAGGCGCACGCTGGCCCGCCTCGCCGCCGTCCATGCCGGGCCGCAGCCGGAGCGGATGGTCGCCGTCACCGGCACCAACGGCAAGACCAGCACGGCCGACTTCCTGCGCCAGCTCTGGACCGGGGACGGCGTCCCGGCCGCGAGCCTCGGCACGCTCGGCCTCGTCGCCGACGTGACGCTGCCGGAGCAGCCGCCGGCACTCACCACGCCGGACAGCGTGGCCCTGGCAGGGCTCCTGTCCGGCCTCGCCGCCGGCGGCGTGCGCGCCTGCGCGATCGAGGCCAGCTCGCACGGCCTCGACCAGTTCCGCCTCGACGGGGTGCGGCTGTCGGCGGCCGGGTTCAGCAACCTGTCCCGCGACCACCTCGACTACCACGGCACGCTCGACGCCTACCGCGACGCCAAGCTGCGGCTGTTCTCCGACCTGCTGCCGGAAGGCGCGCTTGCCGCTGCCAACGCCGACATGGAGCCGGCAACGCTGGACCGGCTGCGCGCGATCGCCGCGTCGCGCCGGCTGATCCTGCGGCTGGCCGGCAAGACCGGCGACGCGATCCGGCTGCAGCGCGCGGTGCCGCTGGCCGACGGCCAGATGCTGGAGCTAGAGGTGCAGGGCCGCCGCATCGAGGTGCCGCTCGCCCTGCCCGGCCGGTTCCAGGCCGACAACGTGCTGCTGGCCGCCCTTCTGGCCGAGACGGAAGAGGAGAAGCTGCCGGCGGTGCTGTCGCGCCTGCCCGCCTTGCGCGGCGTGCGCGGCCGCATGGAGCTGGCCGCCCGGCTGCCCAACGGTGCGGCCGCCTATGTCGACTACGCCCACACTCCCGACGCGATCGAGCGGCTGCTCGCCTCGCTCCGCCCGCACGCCGCCGAGGCCGGCGGCCGCCTGGTGGTCGTGTTCGGCGCCGGCGGCGACCGCGACCGCGGCAAGCGCCCGCTGATGGGCGACGCCGCCGCGCGCGGCGCCGACCTCGCGATCGTCACCGACGACAACCCGCGCTCCGAGGACCCGGCCACAATCCGCGCCGCAATCCTCGCCGCCTGCCCGGGTGCCACCGAGATCGGCGACCGGCGCGCCGCCGTCGCGGCCGGTCTGGACGCGCTTCGCCCGGGCGACGTGCTGGTGGTAGCCGGCAAGGGCCACGAGCAGGGCCAGACCGTGGGCGACACCGTGCACCCGTTCGACGATGCCGCCACCGTGCGCGACCTGGTGGGGCTGTCATGAACCCGCTCTGGACCGGCGCCGCCCTGGCCGCCGCCGTGCATGGTCGCTTCGGCGCCATGCCCCCGGACGCGATCACCGGCATCTCCATCGACACCCGCACGCTTTGCCCCGGCGAGCTGTTCGTGGCCCTGGTCGGCGACACCGACGGCCACGCCCACGTCGCCACCGCCCTGGAGCGCGGCGCCGCCGCCGTCCTGGTGCACGGCACCGACCTGCTGCCCGGCGCCCTGCGCGACCATCCGCGCCTGCTGCACGTCCCCGACACCCTTGCCGCCCTGCATGCTCTCGGCCGTGCCGGACGAGACCGGTTCCGCGGCCAGGTGGTCGCCGTCACCGGCAGCGTCGGCAAGACCACCACCAAGGAGATGCTGCGCACCGCCCTGTCCGCGATCGGGCCGACCCACGCCGCGCAGGCCTCGCACAACAACCACTGGGGCGTGCCGCTGACCCTGGCGCGGCTGCCGGCGGACGACGCGTTCTGCGTGTGCGAGATCGGCATGAACCATCCGGGCGAGATCGCGCCGCTGGCAGCCCTCGCGCGCCCGGACGTGGCGATCGTGACCACGATCGCTGCCACCCACATCGGCCACATGGGCAGCCTGGACGCCATCGCGCGGGAGAAGGCGTCCCTGTTCAACGCCCTCCCGCCCGGGGGCACCGCCCTGTTCCCGGCCGAGGCGCACGGTGCCGACCACCTCCAGGCCGCCGCACGCGCTGCCTGCGCCCGCATCGTCTGCTTCGGCGACGGCGCCGACGCCCGGCTCGAGGCGCTGTCGCTCCGCGCCGACGGCTCGACCGCCACCGCCATCCTGCCAGAGGCAGCCGTGCCGTTCCGGCTGTCCGCACCCGGCCGGCACATGGCGGACAACGCCCTCGCCTGCCTCGCCGCCGCCGTCGCCCTAGGCGCCGATCCGGCATCCGCCGCAGATGCCCTCGCCGGCTTCACGCCGGGCGATGGCCGCGGCGCGCTGCGTCCGATCCTGCACGGCACCGCCTCGCTGCTGGACGAAAGCTACAACGCGTCCGGCGCCTCGGTGCGCGCGGCCCTGTCCGTGCTGCAACTGCTGCCGGCACGCCGCCGCGTCGCCGTGCTCGGCGACATGCGCGAACTCGGCGCCTTCGCCCGCGCGGAGCACGAGTCCCTGGCCGAGGCCGCCGCAGCCTCCGCCGACCTCGTCTTCTGCTCGGGCGACATGATGCGCTTCCTGTTCGACCGCCTGCCCGACGTGCGCCGCGGCGCCCACGCTCCCGACGCCGCCCGGCTGGCCCCGCTGGTGCAGGCCGCACTCCGGCCCGGCGACGTGGTGCTGGTCAAGGGCTCCTACGGCAGCCGCATGCGCGACGTGGTCGCGACCCTCACCGCCCCAGCGGCGGACGCGGCCTGATGCTCTACAACCTCGCCCACCCGTTTGCGGCACACTTCGCGCTGTTCAACCTGTTCCGCTACATCACCTTCCGGTCCGGTGCCGCCTGCCTCACCGCCTTCGTGCTGAGCCTGCTGCTGGGCCCGCGCGTGATCGCGCGGCTCCGTCAGATCCAGCGCGAAGGCCAGCCGATCCGCACCCTGGGCCCGGAGCGGCACATCATCGAGAAGGCCGGCACGCCCACCATGGGCGGCGTGCTGATCCTGGCCACCTGGCTGCTCTCGACCCTGCTCTGGGCCGACCTGTCCAACGGTTACGTATGGGCGGTGATGTTCGCCACCGCCTCGTTCGGCCTGGTGGGCTTCTTCGACGACTACCTCAAGTTGTCGCGTCGCAACACCAGGGGCGTGTCCAAGCGCATCCGCCTCGGCGCCGAGTTCGGCACCTCCCTGGTCGCGGGGTTCTGGATCGAGAGCCTGATGCCGCCCCCGTTGTCGGACGCGCTCGCCTTTCCGTTCGTCAAGGAGGCGCTGCTGCCGCTGTCCTACGCGTTCCCGATCTTCGCCATGCTGGTGATCACCGGCTTCGGCAACGCGGTGAACTTCACCGACGGGCTCGACGGGCTGGCGATCGTACCGGTGATCATCGCCGCCGTGGTGTTCGCGCTGATCTCCTACCTGGTCGGCAACCGCATCTTCGCCGACTACCTCCAGCTCCACCCGGTACCCGGCACCGGCGAGCTCGGCGTGTTCCTCGCCGCCCTGATCGGCGCCGGTCTCGGCTTCCTGTGGTTCAACGCCCCGCCCGCCGCGGTGTTCATGGGCGACACCGGCTCGCTGGCGCTCGGCGGCGCGCTCGGCGCGGTCGCGGTTGCGGTCAAGCACGAGATCGTCCTGTGCATCGTCGGCGGCCTGTTCGTGGTCGAGACCCTGTCGGTGATCATCCAGGTCGGCTGGTTCAAGCGCACCGGCCGGCGGGTGTTCCTGATGGCGCCGCTGCACCACCACTTCGAGAAGAAGGGCTGGCAGGAGCCGCAGATCGTGATCCGCTTCTGGATCGTCTCCATGGTGCTGGGCCTGCTCGGCCTGGTGACGCTGAAGATCCGATGAGCGGCACCTTTCCCCCCGCCCTGTTCGCCGGCCGCCGGTACGCCGTGCTGGGCCTCGGACGCAACGGCGAGCCCGCCGCGCACGCGCTCGCCGCCATGGGCGCCGAGGTGCAGGCTTGGGACGACCGCGAGCGCCCGGATCTCGGCTCCGACAGGGTCCTGGTGGCACCCTTCGACAACCTGGACCACCACGACGCCCTCGTGCTGTCGCCCGGCATTCCGCACCGCCTGCCGGCCCCGCACCCGGTTGCCCGCATGGCGCAGGAGGCCGGGATCCCGATCCTGTCCGACGCCGAGCTGCTGTTCCAGGCGGTGCGCGCGAGCGGCAGCCGCGCCCGATTCGCCGGCATCACCGGCACCAACGGCAAGTCCACCACCACCGCGCTGCTCGCCCACCTGCTGCGCGAGGCCGGCATCCCCGTCGCCGCCGGCGGCAACCTCGGCCCCGCCGCCCTGGCGCTGCCGCTGCTGCCGGACGACGGCGTCTACGTGCTGGAAATGTCCTCCTACATGCTGGAGCGGCTCGACACCCTGCGCTTCGATGCCGCCTGCCTGCTGAACCTGTCGCCCGACCACCTCGACCGCCACGGCGACATGGACGGCTACGTCCGCGCCAAGCTGCACGTGTTCGACCGGCAGGCCCCGGACGACCTCGCAGTGATCGGGCTGGACGACCGCGACAGCCGTGCCGTGGCCCAGGCCGGCACGGCGGCCCGCCTGCAGACCATCTCCGGCAACACCCCCGGCAGCCTGGCCGGCCTGCTGCCGGAGGCGCTGCCCGGCGCACACAACGCCCAGAACGCGCTCGCCGCCGCGGCGATGGGGCGCCATCTCGGTCTGTCCGACGCGCAGGTCGCGTCCGGCCTCGCCACCTTCCCCGGCCTGCCGCACCGCCACCGCACCGTCGCCCGCATCGACGGCATCGCCTTCGTCGACGACAGCAAGGCGACCAATGCCGACGCCGCGTCGCGCGCCCTGGCGTGCCACGACCGGCTGGTCTGGATCGCCGGCGGCATCGCCAAGTCCGGCGGCATCGACGACCTGGCGCCGCTGTTCGACCGCATCCCGCTCGCCCTGCTGATCGGCCAGGACGCCCCGCGTCTGGCCGGCACCCTGTCCGCCTACAAGGTCGAGCACCGCATCGTGCACACCCTGGAGCACGCGGTGCCGCAGGCGTTCGAGGCAGCCCGCGTGCTGGACGCGCCGGTGGTGCTGCTGTCGCCGGCCTGCGCCAGCTTCGACCAGTTCGCGAGCTTCGAGGCGCGCGGGCAGCGCTTCGCCGCCCTCGCCGACCAGCTTGCCCGGCAGCCAGGGGGGCCACGCTGATGGCGCAGTTCTCTCGCGCGGACAACTCGATCCTCGGCCGCTGGTGGTGGACCGTGGACCGCTGGACGCTGGGCTGCATCGGCCTGCTGATCGGCTTCGGCTACGTGCTGATGCTGGCCGCCTCGCCGTCGGTCGCCGCCCGCATCGGCGCGTCGCGCGACATGTTCATCCTCAAGCAGGTGATCTTCCTGGGGATCGCCGGCGCGATCGTGCTGTCGACCTCCATGCTCTCACCCAAGGGCGTGCGGCGGCTGGGGCTGGTCGGCTGCCTCCTCGCCCTGGGCCTGACCGCGCTCACGCTGGTGCACGGCGTCGAGATCAAGGGCGCGCGCCGCTGGATCGCGTTGCCGATGATGTCGATCCAGCCGTCGGAGTTCCTCAAGCCCTGCTTCGCGGTGGTAACCGCCTGGCTGCTCGCGGAGGGCCGCCGCACGCGCGTGTTCCCCGGCACCATCCTGGCATTCGGCGTGTTCGCGGTGATCCTGCTTCTGCTCAAGTCGCAGCCCGACATCGGCATGCTGTCGGTGATCACCTGCGTGTTCATGTGCCAGCTGTTCCTGGGCGGCCTGAACCTGTTCCTGGTCGGCTGCGGCGTCGGCAGCATGATGGCGGCCTTCGTCGGCGCCTATGTCGCGTTCCCGCACGTGCGCTCCCGCGTCACCCGCTTCCTGCATCCGGGCCAGGGCGACCACTACCAGATCGATACCGCGCTGCAGGCGTTCGGCAACGGCGGCCTGCTCGGGCGCGGTCCCGGCGAGGGACGGGTCAAGGACCTGCTGCCCGACGCCCACGCCGACTTCGTGTTCGCGGTCGCCGGCGAGGAGTTCGGGCTGCTGGTCTGCCTGTTCATCATCGGCGTGTTCTGCTTCATCGTCGTGCGCACGCTGCTCAAGCTGCTGGCCGAGGACGACCCGTTCGTGGTGCTGGCCTCCGCTGGCCTGGTGTGCGGCTTCGGGCTGCAGGCTTTCGTCAACATGGGCTCGTCGCTGCACCTGATCCCGACCAAGGGCATGACCCTGCCGTTCATCTCCTATGGCGGCTCGTCGGCGATGTCGGTGGCGCTGACCATCGGCATGGTGCTGGCCCTGACCAGGCGGCGCACCCAGGCGAGCCGCCTCGCCGTCCCGATGCCGCACCGGCGCCGGGTGAGCGCATGACGGCGCCGATCGTGATCGCCGCCGGCGGCACCGGCGGCCACTTCTTCCCGGCCGAGGCGCTGGCGACCGAGCTCGCCGCCCGCGGCCACGCCCTGGTGCTGATGACCGACCGCCGCGCCGGACGCCGGACGACCGGGGTGTTCGCCGGAGCCGAGCAGCACGTGCTGCCGGGCAGCGGCATCGCCGGACACGGAATGGCCGCCAGGTTTGGTGGCGCACTGGCGCTGGCACGCGGCACGCTCGCGGCCCGGCGCATTTTGGCCCGGCTGCGCCCCGCGGCGGTGGTTGGCTTCGGCGGCTATCCCTCGGTGCCGCCGCTGCTCGGCGCTCGGCTGCTCGGACGGAACCGGCCAGGGATCGTCCTGCACGAGGGCAACGCGGTGCTCGGCCAGGCCAACGCCCAGCTCGCCCGCTTCGCCGACGCGATCGCCACCAGCTTCGGCCACGTGTCCCGCCTGCCGGCAGGAGCCAACGCGGTGCTGACCGGCATGCCGGTGCGCGCCGACATCGCGAGGGCGTCGCACAGCCCATATCCGGACGCGACCGGCCCGCTGCGCCTGCTAGTCTGGGGCGGCTCGCTCGGCGCGCGGGTGTTCGCTGACGTGGTGCCGCAGACCCTGGCCGCCCTTCCTCCCGCCCTGCGAGCGAGGCTGTCAGTGACGCAGCAGGCCCGGCCCGAGGATGTGGACCGTGTGTGCGTCGCCTACGCCGCGGCAGGCATCCCGGCCGAGGTGGCACCGTTCCTGGACCGCATCGCGTCACGCCTCGCGTCGGCGCATCTGGTGATCGGCCGCGCCGGCGGCTCCTCGGTCGCTGAGCTCGCGGTGGTGGGACGGCCGTCGATCCTGGTGCCGCTGCCGATCGCCGCCTCCGACGAGCAGAGCGCCAACGCGGCGGCCCTGGTGGACGCCGGCGGCGGCCGGATGCTGCGCCAGAACGAGCTGTCTCCCGGGACGCTACGCGCGCTCCTGGAAGATCTGCTTGCCGACCCCGTCCGGCTGCAAAAGGCAGCAGACTCCGCAGCAAGTCTCGGCCGGCGGGACGCCACCTTCGCGCTTGCCGACTTGGTCGAACGGCACCTCACGATCTCGCGAGATTCTCGCTTGCATCCCACGCCGGCAACCTCCATCCCCGGTGCTGCGACTCGGGAGATGCCAGCATGAGAGCCCTGCCCCTATCGATCGGCACCATCCACTTCGTCGGCATCGGCGGCATCGGCATGTCGGGCATCGCGCAGGTGCTGCACACGCTCGGCTACGTCGTCCAGGGCAGCGACATCGCCGAAAGCGCCAACGTGCAGCGGCTGCGTGCCGCCGGCATCAGGGTGAAGGTCGGGCACGACGCCGCCAACCTCGGCGATGCCCGCGTGGTGGTGACCTCGACCGCGGTGAAGCGCGACAACCCGGAAGTGGCCGCCGCCCGCGCCCGCCTGGTTCCGGTGGTGCGACGCGCGGAGATGCTGGCCGAGCTGATGCGGCTGCGCTGGTCGATCGCGATCGGCGGCACCCACGGCAAGACCACCACCACCTCCCTGGTCGCCGCCGTCCTGGAAGCGGCGAAGCTCGATCCCACCGTGATCAACGGCGGCATCATCGAGGCCTACGGCACCAACACGCGCATGGGCGAAGGCGACTGGATGGTGGTGGAGGCGGACGAGAGCGACGGCTCGTTCCTGCGCCTGCCCGCCGTGATCGCGGTGGTCACCAACATGGACCCCGAGCACCTCGACCACTGGGGCACGCCCGAGGCGATGATGCAGGCCTACGACCAGTTCGTCGCCAACATCCCGTTCTACGGCTTCGCCGTGCTGTGCCTGGACCACCCGAACGTCCAGCAGATGATCCCGCGCCTGTCGGACCACCGCGTCATCACCTACGGCTTCTCGCCGCAGGCCGACGTGCGCGCCGAGCGCATGGTCGCCGACAAGCGCGGCGCCACCTTCGAGGTGATCGTCACCGACCGCACCCGCAACCGCAGCCGCAAGCTGGGCCCGTTCCGCCTGCCGATGCTGGGCAGCCACAACGTGCAGAACGCGCTCGCCGCCGTTGCGGTGGCGGTCGAGATGGAGATCGACGAGAGCACCATCCGCTCCGCCTTCGCCGATTTCCGCGGCGTCAAGCGCCGCTTCACCCGCACCGGCGAGGCCGGCGGCATCACCGTGGTGGACGACTACGGCCACCACCCGGTGGAGATCGCCGCCGTGCTCAAGGCGGCGCGCCAGGCCGGCGCCCGCGACGTGGTGGCGATCGTGCAGCCGCATCGCTACTCGCGCCTGCAGACGCTGTTCACCGAGTTCTGCACCTGCATGAACGACGCCGGCACCGTGATCATCGCCGACGTGTACGCCGCCGGCGAGACGCCGATCGAGGGCATCGACCGCGACGGCCTGGTGGACGGCCTGCGCGCCTCCGGGCACCGCTCCGTGGTGCCGCTGCCGGGCCCGGAGCACCTGGCCGAGATGGTGCACGCGATTGCCCGGCCAGGCGACTTCGTGATCTGCCTGGGTGCCGGCAACATCACGGCCTGGGCGCAGGCGCTGCCGCAGCAGCTCGCGTCGCTGCAGAAGAGCCGCGGCGGCCACGCGGCGTGAACGTCGTTCACGCCCTGCCCCCGGACCGGCACGCCATGCCCACGAACCTCGGCCCGCTGATGCCGCCGGTGCGCGGCCGCCTCGAGCAGGCAGTACCGTTGGGCGCGCAGACATGGTTCGGCGTGGGCGGCGCAGCCGAGGTGCTGCTGCGCCCGGCCGACGCCGAGGACCTGTCCGCGTTCCTGGCTGCCCTGCCGCCGGAGCTACCGGTCACCACGATCGGCAAGGCGTCCAACCTGATCATCCGCGACGGCGGCCTGCCCGGCGTGGTGATCCGGCTCGGGCGCGGCTTCGGCGAGGTCGCGGTCGATCCGGACGGCATCGTCTGCGGCGGCGCCTGCCTCGACATGACGGTGGCCGAGCACGCCGCCGCTGCAGGCCTGCGCGGCCTGGAGTTCCTGGCCGGCATCCCGGGCTCGATCGGGGGTGCCGTGGCGATGAACGCCGGCGCCTACGGCGCGGAGATCATCGACGTGCTGGACTGGGCCGAGATCGTGAACCGCGACGGCCAGTTCCTCCGCCTGCCGGTGGAAGCGCTGGGCTTCGGCTACCGCCGCTCCAGCCTGCCGGAGGGCGCGGTGGTGGTGCGCGTCCGCCTGCGTGGCGAGCCAGGCGACCCGGCGATCCCGCGTGCCCGCATCGCCGAGATCCGTGCCGCGCGCGAGGCCTCGCAGCCGACCCGCGCCCGCACCGGCGGCTCGACCTTCCGCAACCCCGACCCGTCGCAGACCGCGTCCAAGGCCTGGCAGCTGATCGACGAGGCCGGCTGCCGCGGGCTCCGGCTCGGCGGCGCCCAGGTCAGCGAGAAGCACTGCAACTTCCTGCTCAACACCGGCGACGCCACCGCCGCCGACATCGAGGCGCTCGGCGAGGCGGTACGCCGCCGCGTCGCCGACAGCTCGGGCATCCAGCTCGCCTGGGAGATCAAGCGGATCGGCGTCCCGCTCGCCCGCGGGGGGGACGCATGAGCGGCCGTCCCGCCGTTGCGGTGCTGATGGGCGGCATCTCGTCCGAGCGAGAGGTCAGCCTCAGCTCCGGCCGCGGCGTGCTGTCGGCGCTGCGCGAGGCCGGCTACGAGACGCGGGCGATCGATGCCGGGCCCGACCTGTCGGCGCTGGTGGCCGACCTCGCCAACGACCGTCCCGACGTGGTGTTCAACGCCCTGCACGGCCGGTACGGCGAGGACGGTGCGATCCAGGGCGTGCTGGACTGGATGGGCATCCCCTACACCCATTCCGGCATACGCGCCTCGGCGCTGGCGATGGACAAGGTGGCGGCGCGGGCGATGTTCGCCTCTGCCGGGCTGCCGGTCGCGACCGGGCAGGTGGTCGAGATCGAGCGCTTCGCCGAGGCGGACCCGCTGCCGCTTCCCTACGTGATCAAGCCGGTGAACGAGGGCTCGTCGGTCGGCGTCGACATCGTGCGCACCGGCTCCAACCGCCGCCACGAGATCGTCTCGGCCTGGCGCTACGGCCCGCTGGCGCTGGTGGAGGAGTTCATCCCCGGACGCGAGATCACGGTCGGCGTGATGGGCGGCGGCGAGACCGACATCGGCGCGCTGACGGTGACCGACATCACTCCCAACCCGGACGTCGCGCACGGCTTCTACGACTACGACGCGAAGTACGCTGCCGGCGGCTCCCGCCACGTGTTGCCGGCCGCGATCCATCCCGGGGCCTTCGCCGAGGCGATGCGCGTGGCGCTGGCGGCGCATCGCACCCTCGGCTGCCGCGGCGCGTCGCGCACCGACTTCCGCTACGACGACACCCTGCACGGCAGCGACCGGCCGGGCCGCCTGGTGCTGCTCGAGGTCAACACCCAGCCCGGCCTGACCCCCACCTCGCTGCTGCCGGAGCAGGCCGCCCACCGCGGCATCGCCTTTCCCGCCCTTTGCGCCTGGATGGTGGAGAACGCCGCATGCCGCGCGTGAAGCAGCCGACCGCGGACGGCGGGCTGATCGACCGCCCCTCGCGCTACAGCATCTTCGCCCGCCGGCAGCGCCGGCTGCTGCGTCCGGCGCTGTGGTCGGCGGCCGTGGTCGCCGGCCTCGGCGGGGCGCTGCACCTGGCGCACCTGATGCGCAACGAGGCCTCGTTCGCGCCGCTGCGCAGCGAGCTCGGCCGCAAGGTGGCGATGCGCGTCACCGCCATCACCGTGACCGGCCGCGACATGACCCCGGACGCCGCGCTGCAGCAGGCGCTCGGCGTGAAGGTCGGCGACGACATGCTCGGCTTCTCGGTCGAGGCGGCACGCCAGCGGATCGACCGGCTCACCTTCGTCGAGCACGCCACGGTGGAGCGTCGCCTGCCCGGCGCGGTCGTGGTGCAGCTCACCGAACGCCGCCCGTTCGCGGTGTGGCAGAACCAGGGCCGCTTCGTGCTGATCGACCGCAGCGGCGCCCTGGTCGCCGACCAGGGCATGAATGGCAAGGACGCCGACGCCTTCGCGCAGCTGCCGCTGGTGGTGGGCGTCGGCGCGCCGACGGCGGCGGCCTCGCTGATCGACGCCCTCGCCTCCGAGCCGGACGTGCGCAGCCACGTGGTGGCGGCGGTCCGGGTCGGGCAGCGGCGCTGGAACCTGACGCTGCGCAACGGCTGCGACGTGCTGCTGC
>CAXTVS010000008.1:0-92436 GCA_964247735.1 uncultured Acetobacteraceae bacterium | reverse complement strand
TCGCCGGCTGGTGCGGGGTCATGGTCAACGCCAGCGACATCGCCGCCATGGGCGGGCGTCCGGTCGCCGTGGTGGACGCGCTGTGGAGCCGCGATCCGGACCATGCCGGCCCGATCCTCGACGGGATGCGGGCGGCCTGCGACGCCTACGGCATCCCGCTGGTCGGCGGCCACGGCAACACGCGGCACGACGGCGAACAGCTCGCGGTCGCCATCCTCGGCCGGGCGCGGGCGCTGCTCACCAGCTTCGATGCCGAGCCGGGCGAGCTGCTGCTGGCCGCGATCGACCTGCGCGGCGCGTACCACGAGCCGCACCCCTACTGGGATGCCGCCACCCGCGGCGCGGCGGGCGACCGGCTGCGCGACGACCTGGCGCTGCTGCCGCGGATCGCGGAGGCGGGCCTCTGCCGCGCCGCCAAGGACATCAGCATGGCCGGGCTGGTCGGCACCGCCCTGATGCTGGCCGAATGCTCCGGCATCGGGCTGGAGATCGCCCCAGGTCGGGTCCCCAGGCCGGCGGGCGTCGACCTGCTGCGATGGCTGACCAGCTTCCCGAGCTTCGGCTTCCTGCTCGCCGCGCGCCCGGGGGACGCGCCGGCGGTTGCCGCGCTGTTCGCCGGGCGCGGGATCGCCTGTGCCGTGATCGGCCGCTGCGTGCCCGGCAGCGCGGTGGTGCTGGTCGAGGGCGACGAGCGGGCGCTGTTCCAGGACCATGCCGAGCACCGCCTGATGGGATGCGGGCCCGCCAGGGCCGAGGCATGAGCGTGGCCGACCGGATCGCCGTGCTGACCCATTCCACCAACCCGCGCGGCGGCGTGGTGCACGCGATCGAGCTGGCCGAGGCGCTGCACGCGATGGGCCGCAGCGTCACGCTGGTCGCGCCGGCGCTGCCGGGCCGGGACTTCCCCCGGCCGCCGCGCTGCCCGACCTGCCTGGTGCCGGCGCGCCCGGTGGAGGGCGTGGCGGCGATGGTGCGCACCCGGATCGGCGAGATCGCCGCCTTCCTCGATGCCGCCCGGTACGACCTGTTCCATGCGCAGGACTCGATCAGCGCCAACGCGCTGGCCGACCTCGCCGAGGCGGGACGGATCGCCGGCTTCGTCCGGACGGTGCACCACCTCGACCGCTTCGAGGATCCGTGCCTCGACCGCTGGCAGGATCGCGGCGTGCGTGCCGCCGCCGCGCTGTGCTGCGTCAGCCCGCACTGGCAGGACATCCTCCGGGCCCGGTTCGGACGTCCGGCCGTCCTGGTCGGCAACGGCGTCGACAGCCGCCGCTTCTCGCCGCAGCCTGCCGAGGCGGATGACCGGCTGCGGCGGCGGCTCGGCCTCCACGCCGGCGGCGGCCCGGTGTTCCTTGCGCTCGGCGGGATCGAGGCGCGCAAGAACACGCTGTCGCTGCTGCACGCGTTCCTGCGCCTGCGCGCGACCGGCGCCGTCGGGCCGGACGCCCGGCTGGTCGTCGCCGGCGGGGCCAGCCTGCTCGACCACCGCGACTACCGCGCCGCCTTCACCGCCACGCTTGCCGGGTCCGGGGCCGGTGACTCGGTGCTGCTGCCGGGGGTGATCGCCGATCCCGACATGCCGTCGCTGTACCGCCTGGCGGACGCGCTGGTGTGCGTGTCGCAGGCGGAAGGCTTCGGCCTGTGCGCGCTGGAGGCGATGGCCAGCGGCTGCCCGGCGGTACTGTCGGACATCGCGCCGTTCAACCAGCACTTCGCGCCGGACGAGGCGCTCTGGGCCGATCCCGGCGATCCCGACGGCATCGCCGCGGCGATGCGCGACGCCCTGGACCCGCGGCAGCGGCACCGCCTGCGCGGATCCGGCCCGTCCGTCGCGCGGCGCTTCGGCTGGGACGCGGTCGCGCGCAACCATCTGCCGGTCTATGCCCGCCCGCACGGCCGGCCGGTCAACCAGGAGGCCGCCTGCGATGCCTGAGATGCGGTTCGACATCGTCTGGCCCGACGGAACCCCGGCGCGATGCTACTCGCCCTCCCTGGTGGTCAAGGAGCACCTGTCGCCGGGCACCGCGTATCCGCTGAACGAGTTCGTGGCGCGCGCCGCGGCGGCGCTCGACATCGCCAGCGATCGGGTGCGTGTCAAGTTCGGCATGCCGTGCTCACGCGCCATCGCCCAGAAGGCGGCGATCGAGCGGCAGGCCGCCGGTTTCGCGCCGGACAGCACGGTGCTGGTGCGCGGCTTCGACGAGACCGCGTCGTGACCGCGCCGCACCTGCCGGTGGTGGTGGTCGGCGGCGGGCAGGCCGGGCTGTCGATGAGCCGGATCCTGTGCGAGCGCGGCATCCGGCACCTGGTGCTGGAAGCGCAGCGGCCCGGCCATGTATGGCACACGGAGCGCTGGGACACGTTCTGCCTGGTGACGCCGAACTGGCAGTGCCGGCTTCCGGGCTTCCCCTATGACGGCGACGATCCGGACGGCTTCATGGGACGCGACGAGATCGTCGCCTATCTCGACCGCTACGTCGGGAGCTTCGACCCGCCGCTGCGCTGCGGCGTGACGGTGCGGCGGCTCGACCGCCTCCCGGAGGGCGGGTACCGGCTCGACACCACCGACGGCATCGTCACCGCCGACCAGGTCGTGGTCGCCATCGGCGGCTATCACGATCCGATCGTGCCGCGCTGGGCGGACGGGCTCGATCCCGGCCTGCTGCAGCTGCATTCCTCGCAATACCGCACGCCGTCGGCCCTGCCGGACGGGGCGGTGCTGGTGGTGGGCTCCGGCCAGTCCGGCGCGCAGATCGCCGAGGACCTGCATCTGGCCGGGCGCCGGGTGCATCTGTGCCTCGGCGACGCGCCGCGCGTGGCGCGCCGCTACCGCGGCCGCGACGTGGTCGCCTGGCTCGACCTGATGGGCTTCTACGACCTCCCGGTCGAGCGCCATCCGCTGAAGGAACGGGTGCGCGACAACACCAACCACTACGTCACCGGCCGGGACGGCGGCCGCGACATCGACCTGCGCCTGCGCGCTGCCGAGGGCATGGCGCTGTACGGCCGTTTCGAGCACGGCGCCGGCATGCGGTTCCGCCTCGGCGGCGGCGTACGCGGGAAGCTGGACGCCGCGGACAAGGTGTCGGAGGACATCAAGCGCAGCATCGACCGGTACATCGCCGAGCACGGCATCGCCGCGCCGGAGGAGGCGCCCTATCGTCCGGTCTGGATCCCCGGTCCGGACACGCTGTTTCTCGACGCGGCGGCGGAGGGGATCGGCACGGTGGTGTGGTGCATCGGCTTCACCATGAACTTCCGCTGGATCGGCCCCGACGTGCTGGACGAGCGCGGCGCGCCGATCCACCAGCGCGGCGTCACCGGCGAGCCGGGGCTCTACATGCTGGGCCTGCCCTGGCTGCACAGCTGGGGCTCTGGCCGCTTTTCCGGCGTGGCACGGGACGCCGCCTACCTGGCCGACCGGATCGCCGCACGCTGCGTCGCGGAGCCGGCCCATGCCGGATGAGGCGGACGCATCCGGCTGGCTGGAGGCCGCTGCAGGCGTCGCCTGGGACCGGGCGCCGGAGCAGGCGTTCCGGCTGCGTGCCGACGGCATGGCCGACTGGTTCCCGGACGGCCGCCTGAACGTGTGCGCCAACGCGCTCGACCGCCACGTCGAGGCGGGGCAGGGCGAACGCATCGCCCTGGTCTGGGACAGCCCGGTCACCGGAACCGTCGCCCGCCTGTCCTTCGCCACCCTGCGCGACCGCACCGCGCGCCTGGCGGGCGGGCTCCGGGCGCTCGGCGTCAACCGCGGCGACCGCGTGCTGATCAGCATGCCGCCGGTCCCGGAAGCGGTCATCGCCATGCTGGCCTGCGCCCGCCTCGGCGCGGTGCACGTGGTGGTGTTCACCGGCTTCAGCGCCGTCGAGCTGGCGGCCCGGATCGACGACACGGCGCCGGTCGCGGTCGTGTCCGCCAGCTGCTTCCACGTCGGCGCCCGCCCGGTCGCGCACCTGCCGGTCATGCAGGACGCGCTGGCCACCGCCATCCAAAGGCCGCTGGCCTGGGTGCTGCTCGACCGCACGCCGGAGGCCGGCAGGTCAGGATCATGGTCGCCAGGGGTGCCGGTGACGGACTACCGCGACGCGGAGGCCGCGGCCCCGGTCGACCCGGTCGTCCTGCCGGCGACGGCGCCGCTCTACATCCTGCACAGCTCCGGCACCACCGGGCACCCCAAGGGCGTCGTGCGCGACTGCGGCGGCTATGCCGTGGCGATGCAGCGCTCCATGCGGCTGGTCTACGGGGTGCCGCCCGGCGGCGTGTTCTGCACCACCGCCGACCTGGGCTGGGTGGTCGGCCACTCCTATGGCGTCTACGGGCCGCTGATCGCCGGCTGCACCACCGTGCTCTACGAGGGCGGCATGACCGGGACGCCGGATGCCGGCGCGCTCTGGCGGCTCTGCGCCGAGCATCGGGTGGACGTGCTGTTCACCAGCCCGAGCGCGTTGCGCGCGGTCCGCGCCGTGGATCCGGAGGCGGTCCTGGCGGCGGCGCACGACCTGCGCGGCCTGCGGGCGGTGTTCCTCGCCGGCGAGCGGGCCGATCCCGCCCTCCTCGCCTGGGGCAGGGCGGCCACGGGCGCGCCCGTGCATGACCACTGGTGGCAGACCGAGACCGGCTGGTGTATCGCCGGCCCGCGCAGGGGCGCGGACCGGCCCGCCATGGCCGCCATGCCGGGCTTCGCGCTGCGCTGCCTCGATGCGGACGGGCGGGAACGGCAGCCCGGCGCGTCGGGCGAGCTGGCGCTTCGCCTGCCGCTCCCGCCGGGCTGCCTGACCGGGCTTTGGGGGGATCCGGCGCGGATGGAGGGGCTCTATCTCCGCGGCTATCCCGGCTACTTCAGGACCTTCGACTACGGCAGGATCGACGCGGACGGCAACGTCGTGGTGCTGTCGCGCGTCGACGACGTCATCAAGGTGGCCGGGCGGCTGGTCGCGACCGGCCCGATCGAGGACGTGCTGATGGCGCATCCCGACGTCGCCGACTGCGCCGTCGTCGGCGAGGACGACCCGCTTCGCGGACAGCGCCCGGTCGCCTACGTGGTGCCGTCCCCGGACCTGCCGCCGGCGCGGTGCAGCCAGCTGCGCGTCGACCTGATCGAGTCCGTGCGCGGCGCGATCGGCGGCTTCTGCGGCCTGCGGCGGATCGTGCTGTGCACCGTGCTGCCGCGGACCCGTTCGGGCAAGGTCGTGCGCCGGGCCCTGGCGCGCGACGTGGTCGAGGGTTGATCGGAGCGGGCTCCTCGGGTCGCGCTACCTGCTGCGCCAGGCGGCCGGCACCGATGGACAGGACGGTCCGGTCGTGAAGGATCGTCGTCGGCAGCCAGGAACGATACGATCCCCGTTTGACCGGGATCCCGGCGGGCTTCCGGCCTGACCGGGTGACGACGGGCGGCCATGGCTCCTGCCGAACGGCGATCCGCGAAGCGCCGGTCCGGAGGAGGCCGGGCCTGCGGCCTGCCGGCGGAGCAACGTCCTGCACGAACCAAGACAGCCTGGGCAGGATCATGGCGGGGCCGAATGCAGGATCCGGCCTGGCGCTCCAGGAGCGCGAAGGGTGGCCGCCTGCCCGTGATGCGCAGCACGGCCGTCGGTCCGCGGTTGAACCCGCGTCCCGGGTCGATGACCGGCCGCGACGTGCGGCCGGTCATCAGGCGAAGTCAGCTGGCCGAGGAGGTGAACATCCCCTGGATGCCGTTCGGGAAGAAGCCGCCGCTGGTGGTGCCGCCGGCGAACACGATGGCCAGCACCTGCTCCGGCGTGCGGGTGAAGGCGAGCGAGTTGCTGTCGGTCGGCGCGAGGTTGACCGTGCCGCCCGCACCATCGTCGCCCACGTCGTCGCTCGGCAGGCTGGTGCCCGGGCCGGTGCCGGAGAACGCGGCACGGATCGCCGAGATGCGGTCGGTATAGACCGCGTAGTTGGCCTGGTAGAGCGCGCTGCGGATCGCGCCCGAGTGGTAGGCCTCGACCGCAAGGATGCTGGCGGCGGCACCGAGGTAGGTCTTGCTCGTGACCAGCGGCGCCGCGCCGTTATAGGCGGTGACGCCGATGTCCTCGAACACGTAGGCGCCGAGCAGGAAGCTCAGCTCGTCCGCGAACGGGTTGAAGCCCGGCAGTCCGATCGCCTGACCGAGGCTCAGGAAGGTGTTGGTGAAGTCGATGTTGGCCTCGGGCACCGCGGCGGTGCCGAGGTTGGCGCGCAGGAAGGCGACGTGGTTGGCCTCGTCGGAGGCGATGTTGGCGAACAGTTTCTGCAGGCCCGCATCGGCGAACGGAACCGGGCTGCCGCCGATGACGGTGCCTGGGGTTCCGATGTTGGTCAGGCGCGACCCGCTGACACCCAGGTTGTAGTACTCGCCTTCCAAGTACTCCAGGTTGAGCGCGAAGTTGAGGATGCCGACGTCGATGTCGGCGGTCGCCGCTTCGGCTGGCGACGAGCGGCCCATGCCGGTCGCCATCACTCCCGCGGCCAGGGCACCGACACCGGCGCGCCCGAGAAGGGAGCGTCGGGAAGCCAGCGATGACGTCTTGGGAATCGTGTTCTGCTGCATGGTGCATCTCGTCCCGGAAGGGCGCGCATGATCGCGCTTCAGGAGCCACGTCCTGTGGCTCCTGCAAGTCGATACGGGGCGACCCATCGAGCAGATGTCTCCTTTTTGTGACGATTTCGCGATCAGGAGCGGCTGTCTCGATCTTGAGGACGTCGTGGCCCTGATCCTCCCGCTCCCAGCAGGCCGTCCGACCGTTCAGGACGAACAGCACGGGCCTCGCTGCGAGGAGAAGGGCGGTGACCCCGAACCCGAGCCGGAAGAACCACCGCACGTCCGACCGGCACGCCGGCAAGCGATGCCAGGTGATCGAACGGGCCTTGCCGGTCCAGGGATTTCAACGCGTCGCCACCGACAGCTTGAGCCGCAGGACGGATCAAGGCCCGCCATCACCAGCGACGCGGCAGCCTGCCTCGCCGCCATCGTCATCCGGTGGCCGCGGATCCGGAGCCTGAAGTGCCCTGCGACCTTTCAACCCGGCAACAGGACGTGGTCGATCACGTGGATGACGCCGTTCGACTGGTAGACGTCGGCAATCGTGACCGTCGCGACGTCGCCCTTCACGTCGGTCAGCATGATCGATCCCGGAGCGCCCATGGTTGCCGTCAGTGGCACGCCGGCGACCGTCATCAGGGTCGCCCTGCCGCCGCCCGCGGTGATCGCCGCCATCAGCGCCTTGGAATCCATGCTGCCGGCGACGACGTGGTAGGTCAGCACCTTCGTCAGGGTGGCCTTGTTCTCGGGCTTCAGCAGGGTCGGAACCGTGCCGGACGGCAGCATCGCGAAGGCCTCGTTGGTCGGCGCGAACACCGTGAACGGGCCTGGACCGGACAGCGTGTCCACGAGGCCGGCCGCCTTGACGGCCGCGACAAGCGTGGTGTGGTCCTTCGAGTTGACCGCGTTCTGGATGATGTTCTGTTGCGGATACATGGCTGCCCCACCGACCATGGGATCGGTCATGGCGCCTGACTGCATCGAGGCAGAACCCGGCTGCATGCAGCCAGCCACAAGCCCAGCCGTCAGCATCATCGGCATGATGTTGCGAAAGTTCATTGGTGTGTTCCCCGTCCGGGCTCCGACTTGCAGCCCTTGTCATCATTACGGGGGCGAGGAACGGATGGATGCACCTTCGGGGAACAGGTCGCAGAAACTCCAGACGAACCTGCGCCTCCTGAGCCCTGGATGTTCAGTCCCGCGGTGTAGCGTTGCGCTGGAGCAGCAATCCGAAGCAATGCGCAGCCGGACCGGTTCTTGCGGCCGTCAGGAGCGATGCGATCGGCTTCCACATCGACATCGCCGAGGTGCATGCCGAGAAGGACTTCCGGATGCACCGTCATCCAGTCGCACGAGAAGGCCACTCGGCGCATCGCCACCAGCTTCCTGCATGCCGTCGTTGCAGCCGCATCCTGTCACATCTACGCCGTGCTCAAGGACAATCGCGACACGACTCTGCGGAGGGATCCAGCGCGTGCCGGGGTACCGGCATCGGATAACCCAGGCGGCACAACGTGCCCGACCCGAGCCGGCGCCTCGCCGGCTGCGTCACCACCTGCCGGCTCTCGGCGCGCTGGATCCGGTGGCGAGGCTTGGCTGGTGCCAACACCTTCCTCGAGCCGCTGAGGATGCTGCCTGTGTGCGACCCGGGGCGACATCGCCGCCTCGGCTTCATCCGACAGCGCGGCGTGAACACTGGCGGACCCGACACGATTCGAACGTGCGACCTTCGCCTTCGGAGGGCGACGCTCTATCCAGCTGAGCTACGGGTCCAGTCCGGGCTGCATAGCCCGAAGCGTCCTGCATTGCCAGTGCCCTTGCGTCGCCAGCGCCCTCGCGTCGCCAGTGCCCTCGCGTCGCCAGTGCCCTTGGACTGGATCAGCGATCGGCCGACCCGTCGGCAAGCCCGTCCAGCCCGGAGGGAAGCCAGACCGGGACGGTGCCGTCCCATCCTCCGTCCGCCATCCAGGTCGCCGCCGCGATCTCGCCCCCGGATGGCAGCGGCAGGTCAGGGGTCAGGATCCAGGAGGCGATGTCGTCGGTCACCGAGGCGCGGTCGTGGTCGCGCGTCAGCAGGTGGTAGCCGGCCGGATAGAAGCTGCGCCGCACGCCGTCCGGCAGGTGCGTCCAGGCGGCGGCGGTCGCCCTGGCCGGCACCAGCTGGTCGCGGCCGCCATAGGCGATCAGCACCGGGCCGCGCATGCGGGGAGCGGCGTCCTGGGCCCGGCCCATCAGGTCCACCAGCCCGCGCAGGGTGGTGACGCGGGTGGTGCGCAGCGTCAGCGGGTCGTAGGCGAGCCGGTACAGCGCGTCGCGGTTGTCGCTCGCCACGATGTGCAGCGGCAGCTCGTTGCCGGTCAGCTCCCAGCCGGGCAGCAGCGTCGCCGCGGTCCACAGCGAGGCGGTCAGCAGCGGGCTCATCTCCTCCCGGCTCCACACCGCCGGCGCCAGCAGGATCGTGCCGGCGACCGGCGGCGCGTCGGGGCGGGTGGCGAGGCACATCAGGATCGCCCCGCCCATGCTCTCCCCCATCAGGAACAGCTTCACGCCCGGCTCGCGCGCGGCGACCTGCCGCGCGAGCTCGGCCGCGTCGGCCACCAGGCGGTCGGTGCCGGCCCAGCGCCCGCGCATCGGCGCCTGGCCGAAGCCGCGCAGGTCGGGCGCGTAGACGGTGATCCCCCGCGCCGCCAGCACCGGGGCCGGCAGCTCCCACGCGTCGCGGCTGTCGTTGAAGCCGTGCAGCGCCAGCACCACCGCGCGTTCCGGTCCCTGCGCCCGCCACACCCGCGCCGGCAGCACCGCGCCGTCGAACAGGGTGAAGCGGAGGTCGGCCGGCACCAAGCGATGGTCCGCGGCGTGCCGCGCCGCGTCCGCAGAGGCAGGCGCCGGCGGGTGCACCGGCATCGCCATGCAGCCCGACAGCAGCAGGGCGGCGCCTGCCGGGCGGAACAGGCGCGATGCGGCGGACGTGCTCGAAGCGGTCGGTGTCTTGGAAATGGGGCAAAGGTTCCAAAGCGGGACGGTCCTGCGTATCATCCGCCCATCCCGGCCACATGCAAGGCGACAGAATGCCGTTCGGCGCATCCACACCCACCCCGCAGCTCGGGCCGGAGGCGATCGAGACCCTCACCGTCACCAGCCGGGTGGTTAGCTGCGACGGCGGAGCCGGCGCGCTGGGCCATCCCCGGGTCTGGCTGCGCATCGTCGAGGAGCAGACCTACTGTCCCTGGTGCTCGCGGGTGTTCGTGCTGGCGCCGGGCACCGGCGACGGCGACGACTCGCATTGACCGCTCCGGACGACCTGGCCGACCTGCCTCTGGCGGAGGCCGACGACGCCACGGCGGGCGCCGCTGCCGGTGATGCCCCGGACGATCCCGCGCGCTACGCCGACACCCACCTGGTGCTGATCGATGGGTCCGGCTTTATCTTCCGCGCCTTCCACGCCCTGCCGCCGATGACCAGGCGCGACGGCACGCCGGTGAACGCGGTGTTCGGCTTCACCAGCATGCTGGCCCGGTTCCTGCGCGACCACGTCGGCACCCACCTGGCGGTGATCTTCGACGCCGGCCGCCTCACCTTCCGCAACGAGATGTACCCCCAGTACAAGGCGCAGCGGCCCGAGCCGCCGCCCGAGCTGGTGCCGCAGTTCGCGCTGGTGCGCGAGGCCACCGCCGCGTTCGGCGTCCCTGCGGTCGAGCTGGCCGGGTGGGAGGCCGACGACCTGATCGCAGCCTATGCCTGCACCGTCGCCGCCGGCGGCGGGCGCTGCACCGTGGTCTCGTCCGACAAGGACCTGATGCAGCTGATCCGGCCCGGCATCGACATGCTGGACCCGATCAAGCAGAAGCCGATCGGCGAGGCCGAGGTGCGCGAGCGCTTCGGCGTCGGCCCGGACAAGGTGATCGAGGTGCAGGCGCTGATGGGCGACAGCGTCGACAACGTGCCGGGCGTGCCGGGAATCGGGCCGAAGATCGCCTCCGGGCTGGTCGCGGAATATGGCGACCTCGACGGCATCTACCGCGCGCTGAAGGCAGGCGGGATGAAGCCGTCCAAGCGACGCGACGCGCTGAAAGCGCACGAGGCGGCGGCGCGACTATCGCGCGAGCTGGTGATCCTGCGCCACGACGCGCCGCTGCCGCTGCCGATCGAGCAGCTCGGCTTCACGGCGCCGGACCAGGCCCGGCTCGGCGCCTGGCTCGGCGCCATGGGCTTCCGCTCCGTCGCCCAGCGCCTGGCGATCGAGGCGCTGGAGCCGCCGCCGGCGACCGCGGCGGCCGGACCGTCCAGTGCGCAACAGGCTCCGGACGCGATGCCGGTGCAGGACGTGCCGTTCTCCGGCTACGGGTGCGTCACTGACGCCGCCGTGCTGGGCGACTGGGTGGCCGAGGCCACCCGCGCCGGGCTGTGCGCGGTGGACACCGAGACCGACGGGCTCGACCCGCTGCGCGCCAACATGGTCGGCTTCTCGCTGGCGACCGCGCCCGGCCGCGGCTGCTACGTGCCCCTGCTGCACGAGGGCGACCTGGAACATCCCGTGGGGCCGCAGCTCGAAGCCCGGGCGGCGCTGGAGATCATGGCGCCGCTTCTGGCCGATCCCGGCGTGCTCAAGGTGTTCCAGAACGCCAAGTTCGACCTGGGCGTGCTGGAGCGCGCCGGACGCGGCATCCTCCTCGGCCCGATCGCGCCGATCGACGACACCATGCTGATCTCCTACGCCCAGGGCGCCGGCCTGCACGGGCACGGCATGGACGAGCTGGCCGCGCGCCACCTCGGCCACACGCCGATCACCTACGACCAGGTCACCGGCACCGGGCGCGCCCGCATCCCGTTCGCCCGCGTGCCCCTGCCGAAGGCGACCGAGTATGCCGCCGAGGACGCCGACGTCACGCTGCGGCTGTGGCACGTGCTGCACCCGCAGCTGCGCACCAGCCGGTCGCTGGCGCTGTACGAGCAGCTGGAACGGCCGCTGGTGCGTGTGCTGTCGCAGATGGAGCGGGCCGGGATCTCGGTCGACAGGGCCGAGCTCGAGCGCATGTCCAGGGATTTCGCGGCCCGCATGGCGGTGATGGAGACCGACATCCACGCGCTGGCCGGGCGCCCCTTCAACCTCGGCTCGGCCAAGCAGCTGGGCGAGGTGCTGTTCGACGAGATGAAGCTCTCCGGCGGCAAGCGGATGAAGACCGGAGCCTGGGGCACGGACTCCTTCGTGCTGCAGGCCCTGGCCGAGCAGGGGCACGAGCTGCCGGCGCGGATCCTGGAATGGCGGCAGCTGTCCAAGCTCAAGAGCACCTACGCCGACGCGCTGGTGGAGGAGATCAACCCCGAGACCGACCGGGTGCACACCTCGTTCCAGATGGCGATCACCGCGACCGGCCGGCTGTCGTCGAACGAGCCCAACCTGCAGAACATCCCGATCCGCACTGAGGAGGGCGGCCGCATCCGCCGCGCCTTCGTCGCCGCCCCCGGGCACGTGCTGGTGTCGGCGGACTATTCGCAGGTCGAGCTCAGGCTGATGGCGCACGTGGCGGACATCCCGGCGCTGAAGGACGCCTTCGCCAAGGGCCAGGACATCCACGCCCGCACCGCGTCGGAGGTGTTCGGCGTGCCGATGGAGCAGATGGACGGCCTGGTCCGCAGGCGGGCCAAGACCATCAACTTCGGCATCATCTACGGCATCTCGGCGTTCGGCCTGGCGCGGCAGCTGGGGATCAACGCCGCCGAGGCGCGGACCTACATCGACGCCTACTTCGCGCGCTACCCCGGCATACGCGACTTCATGGAGCGCACCCGGGACGAGGCGCGGACCCACGGCTACGTGCTGACCCCGTTCGGACGGCGCTGCTGGATCGCCGGGATCAACGAGAAGAACCAGCAGCGCCGCGGCTACGCCGAGCGGCAGGCCTCCAACGCGCCGATCCAGGGCGGTGCCGCCGACATCATCAAGCGGGCGATGGTGCGCCTGCCGCCGGTGCTGCGGGAGCGGGCGCCGCGGTCGAAGATGCTGCTGCAGGTGCACGACGAGCTGCTGTTCGAGGCGCCGGAGGACGAGGCGGAGGTCCTGGCCGAGACGGCGCGCATGGTGATGGAAGGGGCGGCCACCCTGTCGGTGCCGCTGGTGGTCGAGACCGGCACCGGCCGGAACTGGGCGGAGGCGCATTGAGGCGCCTCGCCCCGCAGCAGCTGGCCCGGCTGCTTCCGGTCGCGGCATTGCTGCTGGTGGTGACGCAGGTGGCGGCGGGGCTGCACTGGTTCGGCCCGGCGTCCAAGCCTACCGACACGCCGGTGCCGATCGGCGGCCCGTTCCACCTCGTGGCGCCGGACGGCCGCGTCGTCACCGACCGCGACTTCCGAGGCCGCTGGATGCTGATCTACTTCGGCTACACCCAGTGCCCGGACACCTGCCCGACCGCGCTGAACGACATGGCAGACGCGCTTGGCCGGCTGGGCGGCGCGGCGCGGCGGATGGCGCCGCTGTTCGTCACGGTCGATCCCGCGCACGACACGCCGGCGGCCATGGGCGCCTACGCCGCGAAGTTCGACCCGCGCATCCTGGGACTGACCGGGAGCGCGGCCGAGATCGGGCAGGTCAAGCGCGAGTACCGGGTCTACGCCGCGCCCGACGCGCACGCGACGCCCGACCACATGGTGATGGACCACAGCTCGGTGTTCGTGATCATGAACCCGCAGGGACGGTTCGCCGACGTGCTGATGGGCAACGCGACCGCACCGGCGATCGCCGCCCGGCTTCGCGCCCTGGCCGGCTGAGATGCGGCATCGCCTGCTGCGGGTGGCCGGGACGCTCCTGCTGCTGTCGGCCGCCGCGGCCGCCCCGCCCGTGAACGTTGTTCAAGCGTCGCCGCCTGACGACGCGCCGGCCGACCCGCCTCCGCTGATCGCGCCCGGCGGGCAGACGATCGGCAGCCCGCATCGCGGCGGCACGCTGCGGCTGACCGCCGATGCCGGCGCCGGCACCGCCGACCCGCAGATCAACTACAACTCGGAGATGATCAGCCTGACCGTCGTGGTCTATGACGGGCTGACCGCGTTCGCCAAGCGGCCGGGCGAGGCGAGCAACCATCCGGTCGCGGACCTCGCCGAGGCGCTGCCGCCGCCGGAGGATGGCGGCCTCACCTACGTGTTCCATCTTCGTCGCGGCGTGCGCTTCTCCGACGGGCGGGAGGTGGGGGTGCGCGACGTGGTCGCCTCGTTCCAGCGCATCTTCAAGGTCAACTCACCCACCGCCGGCGGCTTCTACGGCGGCATCGTCGGCGCCGATGCCTGCCTGAGGGACGGGGCGCACTGCACGCTGGCCGGCGGGGTGGTGGGCGACGAGGCGGCGCGCACGGTCACCTTCCACCTGACCCATCCGGACGCCGAGTTCTTCGACAAGCTGTCGTTCCCGCACGCCTACGTGCTGCCGGCCGACACGCCGGCGCGCGACCTCGGCAACGACGCGCCGCCCGGCACCGGCCCATACCGGATCACCAGCTACGATCCGAACCATGGGCTGGAAACCGAGCGCAACCCGTTCTTCAAGGTGTGGTCCCCCGAGGCGCAGCCCGACGGCTACCCGGACCACATCGACTACTCCTTCGGCCTGACCGACGAGGCGGAGGTCACGGCGACCGAGAACGGCGACTTCGACTACATGTACGACAACGTGCCGCTCGACCGCTACGGCGAGCTCGGCGACCGCTACACGGACCAGGTGCACATCAACCGGGTGTTCGGCACCTACTACCTGCCGATGAACGTCAACCTGCCGCCGTTCAACAACATCAAGGTGCGGCAGGCGATCAACTACGCGGTCAACCGGCGGGCGATGCAGACCTTCTACGGCGGGCCCGCCGCCGCCAGCGTGCTGTGCCAGAACGTGCCGGTCGGGCTGCCCGGCTACGAGCCGTACTGCCCGTACACCAAGGGTGCCGACTTCGCCCATCCGGCCACTGAATGGAAGGCGCCCGACCTCGCGCGCGCGAAGCAGCTGGTGGCGGAAAGCGGCACCAGGGGCATGCACGTCACGCTGGTGATCCCGAACCGCGCGGTCGAGATCGGCATGGGCACCTACCTGCAGAACATGCTGCGTGAGCTCGGCTATGACGCGGACGTCAAGCCGATCGCGTTCGCGATCCAGTTCACCTACATCCAGAACACGAACAACAAGGTGCAGATCAGCATCAACGACTGGTATGCCGATTATCCGGAACCGTCCGACTTCCTCACGGCACTCTACGGCTGCGAGAACTTCCATCCCGGCTCCGACTCGTCGATCGACATTTCCGGGCTGTGCGACAAGCCGTTCGAGGACCTGGTGCACCAGGCAGCGCTCGTGTCCGTCACCGACACGGCGGCGGGAGCGAAGCTGTGGGCGCAGGCCGACCGGCTGCTGGTCCGCGAGGCCGCCGACGCGCCGCTGATCCAGTTCAAGAAGATCGAGCTGGTGTCGCACCGGGTCGGCAACTTCTTCACCGTGAACCTGTACCACATGCTGTTCTCGCAGGCCTGGGTGCGATGAGCGCTGCCCTGCCCGTTGCCGCACGCGTGCAGGGGCCGTGGGAAACGGCGTTGCGCGCGCTGCTTCGCATCCCGAGCGCGGTGGGGTCGCTCGCGGTGCTGGCGCTGCTGGTGCTGCTGAGCCTGGCAGCGCCGTTCTACGCCCGCGACGTCGCGCACACCGACCCGTTCGAGTCCGACGTCGCCGCCACCGTGATGCTTCACGGCGAGGAGGTGCCGGTGATGCAGCCGAACCACAACCGGCTGCACCTGGGCCTGACCCCGATCGGCCCGACCTGGCAGGCCGGTGCCGACCTGCTCGGCGCCGACAACCAGGGCCGCGACGTGGCGGCACGCCTGCTCTATGGCGGGCGCAACTCGCTGCTGATCTCGGCCGCGGCCTCGGTGCTGTGCATCGTGCTGGCCGCCCTGGTCGGCATCTGCGCCGGCTTCTTCGGCGGCCTAGTCGACGTGGTGCTGTCGCGGCTGATGGACATCATGTGGGCGATCCCGGTGTACCTGTTCGCGATCTCGCTTTCCATCGTCACCGTCAGCCAGGGCCTGCAGCTGGGGCCGTTCACCATCCGCTCCGACAACCTCCTGCTGCCGATCACCATCATCGCCCTGGTGTACGTCCCCTACGCCGCGCGGCCGATCCGCGGCCACGTGCTGTCGCTCAGGCAGGCCGAGTTCGTGCTCGCCGCGCGATGCCTCGGCATGCCGCGCTCGCGGATCCTGCTGCGCGACATCCTGCCCAACGTGTCCACCACGCTGATCGTGCTGGCGCCGCTGGTGATGGCGCTCGCACTGCTGGCGGAGTCCGCGCTGTCGTTCCTCAGCATCGGCGTGCAGGCGCCGGCGGCGAGCTGGGGCACCATCATCGAGGACGGCCAGGGGCTGATCTACACCAGGCCCGCGGTGGCGATCGCGCCCGGGCTGGCCATCGTCGTCACGGTGCTGGCGCTCAACATCCTGGGCGACGGCCTGCGCGACGCGCTGGACGTGCGCGAGTCCGGACGGCGCGGCTAGGATGGCGCGCGCCCTGCTCGCCCGGCTCGGCCAGACCGTGCTGGTGCTGTTCGGCATCAGCGTGCTGGTGTTCCTGGTGTTCTTCGCCACCCCGGGTTCGGATCCGACCGCGCGGATCGCCGGACGCAACGCGAGCCCCGAGACCATGGCCGCGGTGCGCCACGCCTACGGCTTCGACCGGCCGCTGCCGGTGCAGTACGTGCGCCTGATGGACTCCCTGTTCGTGACCCGCGACCTTTCCTCGTTCGTCGACCACGGCGAGAAGGTGGTGCCGGAGGTGATGCAGGCGGCCCCCGTCACCCTGTCGCTGGTCGGCGGTGCCGCCGTGGTGTGGATCGTGGTCTCGATCCTGATGGGCACGGTCGCCGCCGCGACGCGCGGCTCGATCCTCGACCGTGGGCTGATGATGCTGGGGCTGGTCGGGATCTCCATGCCGGTGTTCTGGCTGGGCGAGGTCGCCAACCTGATCACCCAGAGCCGCTACCACGACACGTGGCTGTTCTCCTGGGTGCCGGGCCTCGGCTACGTGCCGCTGCACGTCGATCCGCTCGCCTGGGCCGCGCACCTCCTGATCCCGTGGTGCGTGCTGGCGGTGCTGTTCATCGGCATCTATGGCCGGGTGCTGCGCGCCGACCTGGTCGCGTCGTCGGGCGAGGACTTCATGCGCACCGCCCGCGCCAAGGGCCTGACCGAGACGCGCGTGCTGCTGCGCCACGGCCTGCGCACCTCGCTGGTCACCTTCGTGTCGCTGTTCGGGCTCGACTTCGCCCAGCTGGTCGGCGGCGGCGCGCTGCTGACCGAGGTGGTGTTCGGGCTGCAGGGGGTCGGGCGGCTCACCTACCAGGGGCTGATCAACCTCGACCTGCCGCTGATCATGGCGACGGTGATGTACTCCGCGATCTTCGTCGTCCTGGCCAACGGCGTGGTGGACCTCGTCTACCTGCTGCTCGATCCCCGGGTGCGCGATGCCCGCTGAAATGCTGCTGGAGGTGCGGGACCTGTCCATCGCCCTGCCCGCGGGACGCGGACGCAGCGTGCGGATCGTGGAGAACGTCTCGTTCTCGCTGGGCGCACGCGAGATCCTCGGGCTGGTGGGCGAGTCGGGCTCCGGCAAGAGCATGACGGCGCTGGCGGTGATGGGGCTGATCGACGTGCCCGGTGCCCGCATCACCGGTTCGGCGCGCTACCGCGGCGAGGAGCTGGTCGGGCTGCCGGCGCGCCGGATGCAGGCGCTGCGCGGGGCCGAGATCGCCATGATCTTCCAGGACCCGATGACGGCGCTGACCCCGGTCTACACGATCGGCTGGCAGATCGACGAGCAGTTGCGCGCGCACCAGGCGCTGAGCCGCGCCGGCGCCCGGGCGCGCACGGTGGAGCTGCTGGGCGAGATGGGCGTGCCCGATCCCAGGCGCGCCGCCGACCGCTATCCGCACCAGCTCTCGGGCGGCCTCAGGCAGCGGGCGATGATCGCCATGGCGCTGAGCTGCAACCCGTCGCTGCTGATCGCCGACGAGCCGACCACGGCGCTGGACGTCACGGTGCAGGCGCAGATTCTGGACCTGCTGCGCCGGCTGCGCAGCGATTTCGGCTCGGCGGTGCTGCTGATCACGCACGACATGGGCGTGGTGGCGGAGACCTGCGACCGGACCATGGTGCTGTACGCCGGCAACATGGCCGAGCGCGGCCCGACCGCGTCGCTGTTCGCCCGTCCCGCCCATCCCTACACCGCAGGCCTGCTCGACAGCATCCCGCCGCTGCACGGACGGCGTCCCGCCCGCCTGCCCTCGATCCCAGGTGCCCCGCCAAGCCCGGCGCAGCGCCCGGAGGGCTGCCCGTTCCAGCCCCGTTGCGCCTGGGGCCACGACGCCTGCGCCGTGCGGCCGGTCCTGGCGCCGTTCGGCGCGCAGGAGGTCGCCTGCGTGCTGCCGGGCGAGGGCCGTCCGCTGCCGCCGCGCATCCAGCCGGCGTTCGAGCCGACCGTGATCCCCGGATGAGCAGCACCGCGCCGCTGCTGCAGACCGAGCACCTGAGCAAGCACTATCCGGTCGGCAGCGCGCTGCGCGGCCGGTCGAGCTTGCGCGCGGTGGACGACGTGTCGCTCCGGGTCGAGGCGGGCGAGACGCTGGGGCTGGTGGGCGAGTCCGGCTGCGGCAAGTCCACCCTCGGCCGCTGCCTGCTGCGCCTGACCACCGTCACCGCCGGCCGGGTCGCCTTCGAGGGGATCGACATCACGGCCGCCGGCGAGGGCGCGCTGCGTCCGCTCCGGCCGCGCATGCAGATGGTGTTCCAGGACTCCTACGCCTCGCTGAACCCGCGCCGGCGGGTCGGCGACCTGATCGCCGAGCCGCTGCGCGTGCATCCCGGTCCGGACGGCGGACGTCGCGGGGCGGTCGAGATATGCGACCGGCTGCACGAGCTCCTGCGGCTGGTCGGGCTGCCCGAGGCGGCGCTGGCACGCTACCCGCACGAGTTCTCCGGCGGGCAGCGGCAGCGGATCAACATCGCCCGCGCGCTGGCGCTGTCGCCGCGGCTGGTGGTGGCCGACGAGCCGGTCTCGGCGCTCGACGTGTCGATCCAGGCGCAGATCATCAACCTGTTCATGGACCTGCAGGCCGGGCTCGGCCTGACCTACGTGTTCATCGCCCACGACCTCAGCGTGGTGCGGCAGATCGCGACCCGGGTGGCGGTGATGTATCTGGGCAGCGTGGTCGAGCTGGGCCGGGCCGACACGGTGCTGCACGCGCCCGCCCATCCCTACACCGCGGCGCTGATCTCCGCGGTGCCGGAACCGGTGGTGGGGCTGCCGTCCCGGCGCGTCCTGCTCAGCGGCGACGTGCCCAGCCCGATCGCGCCGCCGCCCGGCTGCCGCTTCCACACCCGCTGCCCGATCGCGCAAGGCCGCTGCCGCACCGAGCCGCCGGCGCTCCGCGACCTGGGAGAAGGACGCCAGGCGGCCTGCCACTTCCCGCTGTAGGGATCCGGTTGAACGGGACGACGCGGTGGGCGATCCGGATCAGGCATGGCCTTCCGCCAGCGTCTGCCGGACCGGCCGGGGCCGGCCACGCCTGCATTGCCGCGGCGAGCGCTGCATGACCCGCTTGAAGGCGGTGCTGAACGCGCTTTCGGACTGGTATCCGAGCGACACGGCGATGACGCAGACCGGATCGTCGGAACCGGCCAGCCTGTCGTCGGCCAGCCGCATCCGCCACCGCGTCAGGTAGTCCATCGGCGAGGTACCGACCGTTTCCTTGAACCGCAGCGCGAAGGTGGACCGGGACATGCCGGCGCAGCGGGCGAGCGCCTGCAGGGTCCAGGCCCGTGCCGGGTCGCCGTGCATGGCGGCGAGCGCCGCGCTCATTCGCCTGTCCGACAGGGCGAACAGCCAGCCGACGCCGCCCCGGGCGTCCGCCAGGTGCAGCCGCAACGCCTGGACCAGCATCATGGTGGCGAGGTGCTGCGCCACCAGCACGCCGCCCGGCTGCGCCTCGTGCAGCTCCCGCCGCATCTGCTGCAGGCACCAGCGCAGCGCCGACTTGTCCGCCTCCTCCGCCAGGTGGACGATCGGCGGCAGCGCCCCGAGCAGGAGGCCGGCCTCGTCGCCGGACAGGGCGAAGTGCCCGCCGACGGCCGCGAAGTCGCCGCCGCCGTTGCAGACGACGAGGCCGCCGTTCGACGGGACGGGGAAGATCGTGCGGGCATCGACCGGACAAAGCGCCAGGTCCCTCGCAAGGCGGAAGGGGCGCCCCCTCGGCAGCAGGAAGCAGTCGCCGGTGCGCAGCCGCACCGGCTCCGGGACGCCCTCCATCGACAGCCAGCACGAACCGGACGCCACGGCATAGCACTTGATGCCCTCGTGCCGGTTGAAGCCGATCGACCAGTCGCCGCCGACGTCGAAGCCGCCGACCATGTAGCTGCGCAGCTTCAGCAGCGACAGGACGTCCGACAGGGGATCCATGGAGTGCATTCCGGACGATGGCGAAGATGAACCGGACCCTACAGCATGGACCGTCCCTACCACAGGATTATCGTCCGCCTGGGCCGGCGATCCGGCCCGACATCCAGACAGGGAAGAACAGTTCATGCGTGTGTTCGTGACCGGAGCGACCGGCTTTGTCGGCTCGGCGGTGGTGCAGGCGCTGGTCGGCGCCGGGCATCAGGTGGTCGGGCTGGCCCGCTCGGAGGCGGCCGCCAGCGCCCTTGCCGCCGCGGGAGCCGAAGCCCACCGGGGCGGTCTGGAAGACCTCGACGTGCTGCGCAGCGGCGCGGAGGCCTCGGACGGCGTGATCCATGCCGGCTTCATCCACGACTTCTCGAAGTTCCGGGAAAGCTGCGAGGTCGACCGGCGCGCGATCGAGACCCTGGGCGCGACGCTCGCCGGCTCGGATCGGCCGCTGATCGTCACTTCCGGCACCGGGCTGCTGGCGCCGGGACAGGTCGCGACCGAGGACACCGAGGCGCCGTCCGACCCCGGCCTGCCCAGGGTGTCCGAACAGGCCGCCTTCGCAGCGGCGTCGCGGGGCACGCGCGTCGCAATCGTGCGCCTGCCACCATCGGTCCATGGCGACGGCGACCACGGCTTCATCCCCCTGCTTATCGGCCTCGCGCGCCAGAAGGGGATGTCGGCGTTCATCGGCGACGGCTCCAACCGTTGGCCGGCGGTGCACCGGCTCGACGCGGCACGGGCATACCGGCTGGTGCTGGAGCAGGGCGAGGCCGGGACGTGCTACCATGCGGTCGCGGAGCAGGGCGTGCCGTTCCGGGAGATCGCTGCCGTGATCGGGCGCCGCCTGGGCCTGCCGGTGGTCAGCAGGACGCCCGAGGAAGCGGCGGAGCATTTCGGCTGGTTCGCGCGCTTCGCCGCGATCGACAACCGGGTCTCGAGCCGGACGACACGCGAGCGACTCGGCTGGGAGCCGACGGGACCGGACCTGATCGCCGACATCGACCGGCCGATCTACTTCGAAGCCTAGCCGGCGACGAAACCCGCCTTGCGCAGGCGGGCCACCGCGGCGTCGAGCGCACCCAGAAAGGCCGAGCGATCCTTCGGCCCGAACGGTCTCGGGCCGCCGGTGACCTGGCCCACCGCGCGCAGGTCCTCCATCAGGTTGCGCGTGGCCAGGGTCATGCCAATCGAGTCTCCGTCGAACCGGCGCCCGGTCGGCCCCAGCACCTCTGCCCCGGCCTTCACGCAGCTCGCTGCCAGCGGCACGTCGGCGGTGACCACGACGTCGCCGCGCACCGCGCGCTCGGCGATCCAGCGGTCCGCCACGTCCGGGCCCGCCTCCACCACCACCCGCTCGACCAGGGCGGAACGGGGGATCGCGATCAGGCTGTTCGACACCACGAACACCGGGAGCCTGTAGCGCTCGGCGACGCGGTAGATCTCCGCCTTCACCGGGCAGGCATCGGCGTCGACGAGGATCCGGATCGGGCGGGGCGGCTCGGTCATGGACGCTGGCTATCGCACCGGCGCAGGGTTGGGAACCGCCTCCGCCCGGATCGGAACCCGCCCGCGTGATCGCCCTGCTCGTGTTCGCCGCCGCCGCCCTGGCCGAGATCGCCGGGTGCTTCTCGTTCTGGGCGGTGCTGCGCCTGCACCGCTCCGCCTGGTGGCTGCTGCCGGGCCTCGCCGCGCTGGCGCTGTTCGCGTTCCTGCTCGCGCGGGTGGGCACCACCCAGGCCGGACGCGCCTATGCGAGCTATGGCGGCGTCTATGTCTGCGCCTCGCTCGCCTGGCTGTGGACGGTGGAGGGCACCCGTCCCGACCGCTGGGACCTCATCGGCGCGGCCGCCTGCCTGCTCGGTGCGGGCATCATCCTGTTCGGCCCGCGCCCTGCCTGACGGGATGCGCGGCGACGGCATCGAGCCCGTCCCGGCCGGCGCGCCGGGTCATCGAGAAGGCGGCGGGAGTCACGCTGGTGACCTGCCGGAAGGCGAAGCAGAAGCCCGCCGCGCTGGCGAACCCGGCATGGGCGGCCGCTTGCGAGATCGTGTCCCCCGCGGCGAGCCGATCGATCGCCGGAACGATCCGTGCCCGCTGCCGCCACGCCTTGAAGGTCAGCCCCGTCTCGGCCGGGAACAGGCGGCTGATGGTCCGGACCGAGGTGGCGGCGCGCGAGGCGAGGTCGCCGACATCGAGCCGGCACCCGGGATCGGCCAGCGCCAGCTCGGCGACCCACCTTCCGATCGCGCTGCCCGGCAACGGCAGGAAGGTCGGCGCGTCCGGCGTCTCCGTCAGCTCGTGCAGGATCAGCCTGAGGACGAGCCCGGTGCGCCCGGGCGGCGCCTCGCCGGCGAAGGCGGCGAAGATCAGCTCCCGCAGCAGCGGCGTCACCCGCAAGGCGAACGCCCGGTCGAGCGAGACGGACGGCGCCCATTCGCGTGCCGCGGCGGCGTGCCAGTAGATCATCCAGTGCTCGGCGTCGGACAGCACGTCGACCGCATGCGGCATCCCGGCCGGCACCCACACGGCGAGCTGCGGCGGCACCAGCCAGCGACCGGACGTCGTGGAGATCTGCATCGTGCCGGAGGCGGCGAAGATGAGCTGTGCCTCGTCGTGGTCGTGCAGGGTGACCGCCTCCCCGCGTGCCTTGGTGCCCCGCACGGTCCGAAACGGCGGCTGCGCCGCATCTTGGCGTGTCGTCGACATCATTTGGCGTAACATCGCGGACAAGCCTTGCTAGGCAGGGTCGACCCAAGCACCTTCCCGGCGATCGGAACACCCTCCATGAAGATGACCGGCAACACGATCCTCGTCACCGGCGGTACCAGCGGCATCGGCCGCACGCTAGCCGAGGCGCTGCACGACCGCGGCAACCACGTCATCGTCGCCGGGCGCCGGCGGGCGCTGCTCGACGAGGTCACGTCGGGCCGCGACCACGTGGCCGGGATCGCGCTCGACCTCGACGATCCGGCCTCGCTGCAACACGTCGTAGGCGAGATGCGCTCGCGCCATCCAGGGCTGAACGTGCTGGTGGCGAACGCCGGCATCGCCGGCCAGGAGGACCTGGCGGAGGACCTGGACCTCGCCGCGATGCAGTCGATGGTCGAGACCAACATTCTCGGCACCCTGCGCGTGGTGGCGGCATTCCTGCCGGAGCTCAAGCGGCAGCCGGGACCGGCCGTCATGGTCACGACCTCGAACCTCGCCTTCGTGCCGCGCGCCTGCTTTCCAACCTACTGCGCCACCAAGGCGTTCCTGCACTGCTGGCTGCAGTCCCTGCGCTATCAGCTTCGCCATGGTCCGGTCGAGGTGCTGGAGCTGGTGCCCCCCTACGTGCGGACGCAACTGACCGGAGGGCAACAAGCCTCCGACCCGCGTGGCATGCCGGTCGATGCCTACGTTGCGGAGGTGATGAGCCTGCTGGAGGCCGGAAACCATCCTGCCGGCGAGATCCTGGTCGAGCGTGCCCGCGAGGGGCGTTGGGCCGAGCGCGACGGTCACTACGACGCCATGTTCGCGGCCATGAATCCGGCCTGACCAGGTCCCCCCCTGTGGTCCGGCAGCTCGCCGGACTACTCCTCCAGGGCGGCGAGCACGTCCTTCAGGGTGCCGGCGACCGTATCGTGGGCCGCTACCTCGATCACCTGTTCGCTGCCACCCGGCTCCTCCAGCGTGCGGAGCTGGGTGGGGAGGAGGCTTTTCGGCATGTAGTGGTGGGTGCGGCGGTCGAGACGCTCCTGGAGCACCGCTTCCGGCACCTTGAGGTAGACGAACCACACGTCGTCCAGGCCCTGCGACAGGATCTCGCGGTAGGAGCGCTTCAGCGCCGAACAGGTCAGGATGCCCGGCTCGTGCGCGTCGTGCCGGGCGCGGATCCAGCCGGCACAGACCGCCAGCCAGGGTGCCCGGTCGGTGTCGTCTAGCGGGATGCCGCTGCGCATCTTCTCCACGTTGGCCGGCGGGTGCAGCTCGTCGCCCTCCTGGAACTTCCAGCCGAGCGTGTCGTGCAGGCCCGATGCCACGCTGGACTTGCCCGAGCCGGACACCCCCATCACCACCAGGATCTTCGGTTGCACCATGGAGCCGGTCATTCCCGTTCTAAGCGTTGCACGCCGTCCGCACCGGCCACCAGGGCGAGCGAGGCGCGGCCGACGAACAGCCCGCACTCGAACACGCCGACGATCGCGCGGATCCTGGCCTCCGCCTCCGCCGGGCTGGCGAGAGGAGCCGTGGCGCAGTCGAGGATCATGTTGCCGCCGTCGGTGACGAACAGCGTGCCGTTCCGATCCCGTCGCGGCGTCGGCGTCAGGCCCAGCAGGCCGAGCTGTCGCGCCGCCGACTCCCAGCCGAACGACGACACCTCGACCGGGATCGGGGCGTGCGTTCCCAGCCGGTCCACCAGCTTGCTGTCGTCCGCCACCACCACCATCCGCTTCGACGCCGCCGCGACGATCTTCTCGCGCAGCAGCGCGCCGCCCAGCCCCTTGACCAGGTTCAGCGTGCCGCGCTCGATCTCGTCGGCACCGTCGATGGTGAGGTCGATCTCGGCGTGGCTGGAGAAGCCCACGATCTCGATGCCGAGCCCGCGTG
Organism: uncultured Acetobacteraceae bacterium; assembly: GCA_964247735.1. Lineage (GTDB taxonomy): Bacteria > Pseudomonadota > Alphaproteobacteria > Acetobacterales > Acetobacteraceae > Lichenicola. Next base: position 67,834 of record CAXTVS010000008.1, on the reverse strand, counting down.
CCTGCGCAGCACTTCGCTCCGAGGTTGGGATGCCGACGAAGCGCAGGCCCTGCTTCACCCGCTCGCCCAGGCTGTCGATCACGCAGGTGGCGGTGGAGCCGGTGCCGAGGCCGACCACCATGCCGTCCTCGACCAGCCGGGCCGCCTCGGCGCCGACCTGCCGTTTCAGCGCCTGTGCCGGGTCATCCATGGGAGGCGGATCCGGCGGCCGCCCGGTCCAGCACCCAGATCAGCTCGCCGTCGGTCGCGACGTGCGTCGACGGCAGCGTGGCATCGCCGCCACGCACCTTGGCCACCACCCCGGCCTTGCCCTCCCCAGCCACCAGGAACAGCACGGCGCGGCTGCTGGCGATCGCCGGATAGGTCAGGGTCAGGCGCGTGTGCGGTGCATCGTGCGGCACGCAGGACGTGACCCAGGCCTCGCGTTCCGCGAGCGCGTCGGTGCCGGGGAACAGCGACGCGGTGTGCCCGTTCTCGCCAAGCCCCAGCAGCACCACGTCGAACAACGGCCGGTCCGGTTGCAGCGTCTCGGCGCCGTACTGCATCCGCAGCTCGCGCTCGTAGCGACGCGCCGCGTCGGCCGGGTCGCCGTCGGTCGGCATCCGGTGCACCGAGTTCGGCGGCACCGGCACGTGAGACAGCAGCGCCAGGTTGGCCATTTTGTAGTTGCTCGACTCGTCGGCCGGCGGCACGAAGCGCTCGTCGCCGAAGAACAGCTGCACCCGGTCCCACGGGAACCGCTTGGCGTAGCTGCCGCCGGCCAGGATCTCGTACAGGCGCTTCGGCGTGGAGCCGCCGGACAGCGCCACGGTGAACGGGCCCTCGGCCGCCAACGCCCTATCGGTCAGGAAGTCGGCGGCGTAGTGCGCGACCGCCTCCGCGTCGTCCAGCACCTCGACCCGGCCGGTGGTGGCATCGCTGCTCATGCGCCTTCTCCCAGCACGTAGCGCTCGATCGCCTTGGCAAAACCCTCCTCCTCGGAGGAGTCGCTGACATGGGTGGCGGCCTGCTTCACCTCGTCATTCGACTGTCCCATCGCGATCGACAGGCCACTCTTCCTGAACATCAGCACGTCGTTGGGCTGGTCGCCCAGGGTGGCGATCTCCGACGCCTTGACGCCGAGCATGCGCTCCAGGCTGGCGACGACGCCGCCCTTGTTCGCCTGCGGGTGCGTCACGTCGAGGTAGTACGGCTGCGAGCGTGCCGCCGAGGCGCTGTCGCCGAGCGCCTCCTGCGCATCCTTCTCCACCTTCTTCATCAGCTCCAGGTCGTCGCTGACGCCGACGATCTTGACCGCGGAGTCCAGCGCCGCGCCGAAGTCGCTGACCACCCTGGGCGCGAACTTCACCGTCCACTGCTCACGATCGACATGCGGCCCCTTGGCGTCGGGAACCAGCCAGTCCTCGCCGCTGTACACCCAGACGTCGACCTTGTGGTCGCGCAGCACCTGCACCGTCTTGTCGGCCGCGTCGCGCGGCAGCGTCTTCGCCTCGATGATCGACAGGTCCGGATGCACGAACAGCCCGCCGTTGAAGCCGGCGATCGGCTCGCTGATGCCGAGCGGCTCGATCAGCATGCCCATCCCCTTGGGCGGCCGACCGCTGGTGACGGCGAAGCGGATGCCACGCTCGCGCAGGGCGCGCACCGCGCGGATCGCGCGCTCGGTAAGGATCTTCTCCTTCGTCACAAGGGTACCATCCACGTCGGCCAGCACCAGGCTGATCTTCATCGGTTCGGCCATTGCCTTCCCCTTCCCTAGGCTGTCGGCGCGCGCGGCAGGATCAGCTCCTCGACCGCCTGCGCCCAGCCGTCCTGCGCGTTCGTCGACGTCACGAAATGCGCCGCCTCCGCCACCTGCGGCGGGGCGTTGCCCATCGCCACGCCGAGCCCGGCGGCCTGCAGCATGGAGATGTCGTTGTCCATGTCGCCGATGCAGGCGAGCTCCGAACGATCGACGCCCAGGATCCCGGCCAGGCGCAGCGCGGCCCGTCCCTTGTTGGCCTCGGGGTGGGTGATGTCGAGGTACCAGGGCGAGGAGCGATGCGCGCTGACCTCGCCCTGCAGCATCGCCTGCAGCTCGATCTCGATCCGCTCCAGCAGCGGATAATCCGTGCTGGCGCCCATGATCTTGCCGATCCGGTCGTAGAACGGCTCGAACGAGTCCACCACCGTAGGCTCGAACTGCACAGCCTTCTGCTCGCGCGGCACGAAGGCGCCGGCGACGTCGCGGATCACCCACTGGTGCCCGGTGAACAGCCAGCACTCGATGCGGTTGGTGGTCAGCGTCTCGACCGCGAGCCGCGCCGCCTCGGGAGCGAGCGACTGCAGCTCCAGCACGGTGCCATCGGCCGCGATGATCTCGCCGCCGTTCAGGCCGGCGGCGGGGGTATCGATCCCGAGCTGCCCGAGATACATCCGCATCCCGCGCACCGACCGGCTGCTGGCCAGGCACAGCATGATCCCGGCCGCACGCAGCTTCTCTGCCGCCGACAGGGTGGACGGGGCGAGCTGCTTGTCCGGGCCGATGATGGTGCCGTCGATGTCCGACACCAGCAGCCTGATGCGCGACGACGGCGGCGCGCGCGGGGGGGTCATCATCCGTTCAGCCTCAGCCAGTGCCGTCCGTCGCGCGCCAGCAGCGCGTCCGCAGCGTCCGGTCCGGCCCTGCCGGCGGCGTAAGGATGCAGCTCCCCGCTCCCGGCGCGCCAGGCATCGAGAGCCGGCTGCACCACGCTCCACCCAGCCTCGATGTTGTCGGCGCGCTGGAACAGCGTCGCATCGCCGATCAGGCAGTCATAGATCAGCGTCTCGTAGCCGGTGCTCGGTCCCTCCTGGAACCAGTCGGCGTAGTCGAACTTCATCCGCACGCCGCCGAGCTTGACGGTGGGACCCGGCATCTTGGCCGAGAACTGCATCGTCACCCCTTCGCTGGGCTGGATCTGCAGCACCATGATGTTCGGGGTGAGCTTGTCCACGGGGGTTTCGCGGAACAGCGCGTAGGGCGCCTGCTTGAAGTGGATCGCGATCTCGGTCTTGCGCGTGGTCAGCCGCTTGCCGGTACGCAGGTAGAACGGCACCCCGGACCAGCGCCAGTTGTCGATCGACAGCTTCAGCGCCACGAAGGTTTCGGTGCCCGACTCCGGCGACACGTCCGGCTCCTCGCGGTAGCCGGCCATCGCCCGGCCGGCGATGCTGCCGGCGGCGTACTGCCCGCGCACGATGTCGTCGGGGGCGAGCTTGTGCACGGCTGCCAGCACCTTGGACTTCTCGTCGCGCACCGCGTCGGCCTCGAACGAGATCGGCGCCTCCATCGCCACCATCGCCAGCAGCTGCATGATGTGGTTCGGCACCATGTCGCGCAGCGCGCCGGTGTTCTCGTAGAAGCCGCCGCGCTTCTCCACGCCCACCGTTTCGGCTGCGGTGATCTGCACGTGGTCGATGTTCTGCCGGTTCCACAGCGGCTCGAAGAACCCGTTGGAGAAGCGCAGCGCCAGGATGTTCTGCACCGTCTCCTTTCCCAGGTAGTGGTCGATGCGGTAGATCTGGCTCTCGTCGAGGGCCTGGCGCAGCTGCGCGTTCAGCGCGCGCGCGGACGGCAGGTCGAAACCGAACGGCTTCTCCACCACCACGCGCCGGTAGCGCCCCTCGGTCTCCCCCGTCAGCCCGGCCGCGTCCAGGCGGCCGACGATGGTGGCGAAGAACCGCGCTGCCACCGCCAGATAGAACACGCAGTTGCCGACGCCGCAGCGCGTGGCCAGCGTGCGGTAGGTCTGCTCGTCGTCGAAGCTGCCGCGCAGGAACGAGATGCGCTGGCAGAGCCAGTCCCAGTCCGCCTCGTGCAGCTCGGACGCGCTGGCACGGCGCTGCGCCACGAACTGGCGCATGGTGTCGCCGAGCTGGCTGCGCAGCCCTTCGCTGTCCAGGTCCGACCAGTCAACGGCGATGATCGAGAATGCCTCGTCGAGCAGCCCGGCGCCGACCAGGTTGTAGATCGCCGGCACCAGCAGCCGCCTGGTCAGGTCGCCGCCGCCGCCGAAGATCACCAGCGTGCAGGGCGGACTGCGGCGTGGCGCAACAAGCGGCCGGTCGTCGTCGTCCGGTGGCGTGCCGGGCTCGAGCTCGAGCGATTCCGACATGCCTAGTCCTTCTTGTCCGAGACTTCGCTGCCGTGCTTCCTTTCGGTGGAATGCTGCTCGATGTGGCCGCCGAACTGGAACCGCATCGCCGACAGCAGCTTCTCGCCGAAGTTGTTGCCGGACCGGCTGCGGAACCGGGTGAACAGCGCCTCGGCCAGCACCGGCACCGGCACCGCCTCCTCGATCGCCGCCTCGATGGTCCAGCGGCCCTCGCCGGAATCCGCGACCTGCCCGGTGAACTCCGACAGCGTGCCGTCCTTGGCCAGCGAGTTCGCGCACAGGTCGAGCAGCCAGGACGAGATCACGCTGCCGCGCCGCCACACCTCGGCGATGTCGCCCACGTTCAAGTCATACCGCTGGTCGGGCTGGAGGTCGCCGGAGTTCTTGTTGCGCAGTACGTCGAAGCCTTCGGCGAAGGCCTGCATGATCCCGTACTCGATGCCGTTGTGTATCATCTTCACGAAGTGGCCGGAGCCGGCCGGACCGGTGTGCAGGTAGCCCTGCTCCGCCTTCGGATCGAGGCCCTCCGCGTCGCGTCCGGGCGTACGCTCGACCGAACCCACGCCGGGAGCCAGGGCGGACAGGATCGGGTCGATCCGGTCCACCGCCTCCTTGGCGCCGCCGATCATCATGCAGTAGCCGCGCTCGAGGCCGTACACGCCGCCGGAGGTGCCGACGTCAACGTAGTGGATGCCCTTCTCGCGCAGGGTGGCGGCGCGGCGGATGTCGTCCTTGTAGTAGCTGTTGCCGCCGTCGATGATGATGTCGCCCTCGTCCATCAGCCCGGCCAGGGTCTCGACCGTCTCCTCGGTGATCTTGCCTGCCGGCAGCATGACCCACACCGCACGCGGCGCGGAAAGCTTGGAGATCAGGTCCTTCAGCCCGTCGGCTTCCTGGCTGCGCTCGGCGCGGCCATGCACCTTGGAGACGACCGCCGGGTCGCGGTCGTACAGCACAACCTCGTGCCCGTGCTTCGAGAGCCGGACGGAGATGTTGCCGCCCATCCGTCCGAGACCGATGATGCCGAGCTGCATAGAGAGTTCCTCGTTCGCGGGATGGCCGGCCAGCGGACCGGTCGGAAAGGAGCCGGCACGCCCGTCCGGGTCGTGCCGGCCGGAAGGCCTCAGGCCACGGCTGCCCTGATCGCGGCACCCAGCCGCTCCAGCGCCGCGGGCAGGCTGCCCTTGGCGTGCACGCGCAGCGCGCGCCGGCCGCGCTCAGCCAGCACGTCGAAGTCGCCCCGCGCCTGCGCCGCCTTGACCACGCCGAAGGAGTACTTCTCGCCCGGCACCGGAAGGTCGGCGCTGTCGTCCGCGGTGATCTGCAGGAACACGCCGCTGTCCGGGCCGCCCTTGTAGGCCTGGCCGGTGGAGTGGAGGAAGCGCGGCCCGAACTCGGCCGCCGTGGCCACGTGCCTGCCGTCGCGGATCGCCAGGCGCGCCTGCTGGATCCAGGCAATCGTCTCCGGATCGCGCTCGACATAAGCCAGCAGAGCCACGTAGTCGCCCGCCTTGACCCGGTCGAAGTGCGCCTTCAGCACCGCCTCCAGCGTGCCGCCGCCCAGCGCCTTCGCGTTGCTCTCGTCGGCGAAGAAGCTGAAGTCGCCGTCGGTCGCAAACGGGGTTTCCGCCGGCAGCGAGCCGCTCTGGTTGTAGGCGTCGGTCAGCTTGCGGGTCTCGATCTTGCTGGCCTCGACGTCGGGCTGGTTGAACGCGTTGATGCCGATGATGGCACCCGCCACCGCGGTGGCGAGTTCCCAGCGGAAGAACTCCTGCGCGATCTGGATCTTGGAGGTGAGCGCGATCGTCACCACCGGCTGCCCGGCCTCCTCCAGCGCCTTGATCGCCGCGTCCTGGGTCTCGTCCGGGCTGTCGATGAGGCGCAGGTAGGCGAACACCCGATCCGCGCCGTAGACCGACGGCGTCGCCAGCGTCTCGCCCTCGATCGGGATCAGGCCCTTGCCGTCCTTGCCGGTGGATTCCGCCAGCAGCTGCTCCAGCCAGGCGCCGAGATCGGCGATGCCGGGCGACGCCTCGATCGTCACCTTGTCGCGCCCGTGCGCCGCCGCCACGCCCAGCAGGGTGCCGAGCAGCACGCCCGGGTTCTCCTTCGGCGGCGTGCCGGCCGAGCAGGCCTTAGCCATCCGGTCGGCGTTGGACAGGAACTCGGACACGTCGAGGCCGATCGCCGCCGCCGGCACCAGCCCGAAGTTGGACAGCACCGAGTAGCGGCCGCCGATCCCCTTGTCGCCGTGGAAGATGCGCCAGAACCCGTCCTGCTTCGCCACCTCCTCCATGTGCGAGCCGGGATCGGTCACGGCAACGAAATGCTCGCCCGCCTTGCCGCCGCCCGATCCCCCCAGCGCCTTCTGCACCTTGTCGAAGAAGTACGCCTTGAGGATGTTTGGCTCCAGCGTGCCGCCGGACTTGGAGCTGACGATCACCAGCGTCTTCGCCAGGTCGACCTTGCTCTCGAACGTCGCCACCTGCTGCGGGTCGGTGCTGTCGAGCACGTGCAGTTCCGGATAGCCGGCGCGCTGGCCGAAGGTTTCCGCCAGCACTTCCGGCCCGAGGCTCGACCCGCCCATGCCGAGCAGCAGCACGTGGCTGAAGCCCTTCGCCTTGACCTCGTCCTGGAACGCGGTCAGCTCGCCGATGTTCTCGGTGCGCTCGCCGATGACGCTGAGCCAGTTGAGCCACTTGCCCTCGTCCTGGCCGGTCCAGACCGATGCGTCACGCTGCCATAGCTTGCGGATCGTGCCGGCCTTGCGCCACGTCTCCAGGCTGGCGGTGACCGCCTCGTCCAGATCCTTCGGCAGCTTGAACGTGCTCTTGGCGACCGTGTCGCCGGCGAGCTCCGCCTTCTTCGCCGCCACCGCGCCGAGCAGCGCGTCGAACGAGTCCGCGAACGCGTCCACCCCGTCCTTGACCAGCTTGGTGGTCACGCCGTTGAGGTCGAGGCCGAGGCGCTCGACCTCGGACAACACCTTGCGCGCGCCCTCCACGTCCTCGGTCAGGGCATTGCGCGGGGTGCCGTGGTCGCGGAACGCGTCCATGGTCGCCGGCGGCATGGTGTTGACGGTGTCGGCGCCGACCAGCTCGTCGCAGTACAGCACGTCGCTGTAGGCCTTGTCCTTCACCCCGGTGGAGGCCCAGAGCAGGCGCTGCGGGTTGGCGCCGGCCGCCTTCAGCGCCTGCCAGCGCGGACCGGCGCTGATCTCGAGGTAGTGCTGGTACGCCATCTTGGCGTTGGCGATCGCCACCTTGCCGCGCAGCGACTTCAGCGTCTCCGCCTCGGCGTCGCCGGCCGCGACCCGGCGGTCGATCTCCTTGTCGACCAGCCCGTCGATCCGGCTGACGAAGAAGCTGGCGACCGAGGCGATGTGCGAGATGTCCTCGCCGCGGCCGTGCCGCTCCTCCAGCCCGGAGATGTAGGCCTCCAGGACCTTCCTGTAGGCATCGAGCGAGAACAGCAGGGTGACGTTGATGTTGATCCCTTCCGAGATCACCTGGCGGATCGCCGGCACGCCGGGCTCGGTGCCCGGGATCTTGACCATCAGGTTCGGCTTGCCGACCGCCTTCCACAGGCGGCGCGCCTCCACGATCGTGGCCTCGGTGTCCAGGCCCAGATAGGGCGACACCTCCAGACTGACATAGCCGTCCAGCCCCTCGGTCTGGTCCCAGACCGGCTTCAGCACGTCGGTGGCGGCGCGGATGTCGTCGATCGCCATCGTCTCGTAGATCTCCGAGACGTCGGTGTTGCCGGCCTGGACGATCGCCTTGAACTGGTCGTCGTAGTCGGTGCCGTGGCCCATCGCCTTCTCGAAGATGGCGGGGTTGGAGGTCACGCCCTTGAGGCCGTCCTCCTTCACCAGCCTGGCCAGACTGCCGTTCTCGACAAAGGAGCGCTGGATGAAGTCGAGCCATGGCGACTGTCCGAACTCCGCCAGGGTCTGCAGCGGGTTGCCGGTTCCCTGCGCACCGGGCGTCTTCTGAACAACGTTCATGACGTGAGCTCCTTCAAGACGGTTCGCGGAACGGGCCGGCTCCGGACCGGTTTCCCGGGGCCCCTCGCCCGCTCCACCGGATCGACCGGCAAGTCCTCCCGGGAACGCCGTGGCGCCCCCGGTCCGAGGCTGAAGCGCCTATTCCTTGGCGCCGTTGGCCTGGGCGCGTGCCGTTTCCAGCACCTTCTCCGGCGTGAAGCCGAACTTGGTCTGCAGGTCGCTCAACGGCGCGGAGGCGCCGAAGGTGTGCATGGCGATGATGGCGCCCTTGAACCCGACATAGCGGTCCCAGCCGAACGACGCCGCCTGCTCGATCGCCACCCGCCCGGTCACGTCCGACGGCAGCACGCTCTCGCGATAGGCCTCGTCCTGCTCCTCGAACAGGTCGAAGGAGGGCATCGACACCACCCGCGCCTTGATCCCTTCCGCGGTCAGCGCCTCGTAGGCGCCGACGGCCAGGGACAGTTCGGAGCCGGTCGCCATCAGGATCACCGCCGGCGTGCCCTCGCAGTCGCCGAGCACGTAGGCGCCCTTGGCGAGGCCCGAGGCCGGCGCGTATTTGGTGCGGTCCAGCGTCGGCAGCGCCTGACGGCTCAGGATCAGCGCTGCCGGCTTCTCCTTCAGCGGCACGATCACCCGCCACGCCTCGGCCACCTCGTTGGCGTCGCCGGGACGGATGGTCATGATGCCGGGCGTGGCACGCAGCTGCGCCAGCTGCTCGATCGGCTGGTGCGTCGGGCCGTCCTCGCCCACGCCGATGCTGTCATGGGTGAAGATGTAGACGACCGGCAGCTCCATGATCGCCGACAGCCGGATCGGCGCCTTCATGTAGTCGGAGAAGATCAGGAACCCCGAGCAGTACGGCCGTATGCCGGACAGGGCGATGCCGTTGCAGATCGAGCCCATCGCGTGCTCGCGCACGCCGAAATGCAGGTTGCGCCCGCCGTAGTTGCCGGCCTCGTAGCTGCCCGCACCCTGGAAGGTCAGGTTGGTCTTGGTGGACGGCGACAGGTCGGCGGCACCGCCGATCAGCCACGGCACGTGCGGCGCGATCGCGTTCAGGATCTTGCCGGAGCTTTCCCGCGACGCGATCCCCTTCTTGTCCGCCTCGTAGCTGGGGATCTCCTTGTCCCAGCCGTCCGGCAGGTGATGCTGGTTGATCATCTCCAGCTCGGCCGCGAGCTCCGGATACTCGCTCTTGTAGCGGCCGAGCATCTCCAGCCACTCGGCGTTGAGCTTCTGCCCGCGCGCGCCGATCCCGGCCTGGAAATGCCGCGGCACCTCGTCGGGCACGTAGAAGGTCTTGTCCTCGGGCCAGCCGTAGAACCTCTTGGTGCCGGCGATCTCCTCGTCGCCGAGCGGCTCGCCGTGCGCTGCCGCGGTGCCCTGCTTCTTTGGCGCGCCCCAGGCGATCTTGCTGTGCACCACGATCAGGGTCGGCTTGCCGCCATCCGCGCCGTCCTGCGCCCGCGCCGCCTCAAACTGGGCGCGCAGCAGGCCGAGGTCGTTGGCGTCCTGCACCTCCAGCACGTTCCAGCCATAGCCCTCGAACCGCTTGTGCGTGTTCTCGATGAAGGCGAGCTCGGTGGAGCCCTCGATGCTGATCTGGTTGCTGTCGTAGAGCCAGGTGAGGTTGGACAGCTTCAGGTGACCGGCGATCGACGCCGCCTCGCTGGAGATGCCCTCCATCTGGTCGCCGTCGCCGCTGAAGGTCCAGATGTGGTAGTCGAAGATCGGGAAGCCGGGCTTGTTGTAGCGGTCGGCCAGCCAGCGCTGCGCCATCGCCATGCCGACCGAGTTGCCGCAGCCCTGCCCGAGCGGACCGGTGGTGGTCTCGACGCCGGAGGTGAAGCGGTACTCCGGATGGCCCGGCGTCTTGGAGGAAAGCTGGCGGAACTGCTTGAGGTCGTCCACGGTCAGCGACGGCTTGGAGCGGTCCTCGCCCTCGTTGACCGACTTCACACCGGCCAGGAAGATCAGCGAGTACAGCAGCATCGAGGCGTGCCCGACCGACAGCACGAAGCGGTCGCGGTTCGGCCAGTTCGGGTCCTCGGGGTTGTAGCGGAGCAGCTGGTTCCACAACACGTAGGCCGCCGGCGACAGCGACATCGGCGTCCCGGGGTGGCCGGACTTGGCCTTCTGCACCGCGTCCATGGCCAGGGTGCGCATCGTGTTGATGCAGAGCTGGTCGATCGCGGCCGGACCGCCCGAGGAGCCGTCCGGTGCACGCAGCAGGTCGCGCTCGCCTGAACCCATGGAGAAACCGCCTTCCGTTGTCGTCGTGTACGGCCCGATCACGGCCTGCGCCATGTTGCAGCGCAGCAGACGGGTCGGCAAGCCGACGGCCCTGCATCCGCGTCACGCTGCACCCAATCCGGCCCCTCCGGAACGTCTCAATCTCGTCACGGGTTGCGCAGGTCCATCACGAAAGCTCGATCCTCCGCCCATGCGTCCTCCCGGGAATGGCTGCCGGGGCCGCCGGCAGATCTGGCGTCGGGCACGTCGTGGCGCGGATGGTGCCGCCTCCGCTCCGCCCTGCCGGAGGAGCTCATGATCCACCAGTTCCCGTCCGGCTGCCGTCACCGCCTCCTCGCGGTATGGGTGCTGTCGGCCGTCGCCTCCGGGTTCATGCACGCGGCGTTCGCCGCTGGCGCGGCGTCCAGCGGAAATCCTCCCGCCTCGGCCCTGGTCGAGGGACCAGCGGGCCGCCTGCCCACCGACTCCGTCACCAGCGGCTCGGTCAACCTCGCGAGCGGACAGGTGGTCGCCTTTGCCGCGGTGGCCGGGCTGCTGGCGGTGGGCGGGACGGACCGGGACGACGCCCGGCTGGTGCCCGACGGCAGCATCCGGCCGGACGCGGCGCCCACGGCAGGACCGGGCGACCAGCCGGCGACAGCGCGCATGTCCTACACCGCCTACTTCGCCAAGGCGGCGGCATCGCAACAGCGGCCGATCGTGTTCATCTACGACGGCGGTCCCGGCTCCTCGACCATGAGCCTGCTGATGCAGTCCGTCGGCCCGGTGCGCGCCGTGGTTCCCGACCTGCACCACCCGGCCGGCGGCCCGTACCGGGTGAAGGACAACCCGGACTCGCTGCTGGACGCCGCCGACCTCGTCTTCATCGACGCGCCCGGCACCGGCTGCGGCAGCATCCAGGGCCACGACGCCGCGGCCAGCTTCTACGGCATCGACGAGGACGCGGCCGCCTTCGACCGCTTCATCCGTCGCTTCCTGACCCGGTACGACCGCTGGACCTCGCCCAAATACCTGTTCGGCCACAGCTACGGCACGGTGCGCAGCGCGGCCCTCGCCCGGCAGCTGATCGGCGACGACGTGGACCTGAACGGGATCATCTCGCTGAGCCAGTACCTGAGCATCGACGACTTCATCGACGCGGCACCCTCCAACCCGGGCGTGGAGAACCCCTTCTTCCTGGCGCTGCCGAGCTACGCCGCGATCGCCTGGTATCACGACAGGGTGCCAAACCGGCCAGCCACCCTGGAGCCTTGGATCCACGAGGTGGAACGCTACGCGCTCGGCAAGTACGCAAGCGCGCTGCTCGCCGGCGTCGACCTCCAGCCGGACCGGAAGCAGGCGGTGGCGGCGCGGCTGGCGGGCTGTACCGGCATCCCGGCGGCGACTGGCTGAAGGCCGACCTCCGCCTCCCCGCCGGCACGTTCGAGAAGATCCTGCTGGGGGACGAGGCGCAGACGACCGGCCGGCTGGACGGGCGCTACCAGGGCCCGGCCCTGGACCCGATGGCCGCCGAGGCCGAGTACGACCCGTTCTCGACCTCGACCAGTGCGGCGGTCGCGGCGGCGATGCACAGCTACGCGCACGACACGCTGAGGGTCGGCGCCGGCCTCGCCTTCCAGCCGTTCGCCGACGTCCCGGACCTGAAATGGGACACCCACCACGCGACGCCCGGCAAGCCGTGGCTCGGCTTCTACAACGTCATGCCGGACCTGGCCGAGACGATGAAGCGGAACCCCGCCATGCGCGTCCTGGTGATGGGCGGCTATTTCGACCTCAGCACGACCTACCTCGCCGCGATCTACGAGATGAAGCACCTGCCGATCCCGCCGTCGCTGCAGGGAAACATCGAGTACCGGTTCTTTCCCACCGGGCACGAGGCCTATGTCGACGACGCCCTGCACGCGATGCACGACCGCATGGCGCAGTTCATCGCGGCCGGCAGCGGCAAACGCTGACGGATCGCGGCTGCCTCGGACATTGCGGCGGTCAGTGCCTCCTGTGCTCGCCGATGCCGAGCTGGCGATGGAACCATTCGCGCATGGTCTGGAAGGTGACGTAGAGCATCGGGATGATGAAGATGCCGATGCCGCTCGCCGCCAGCATGCCGGCGAACACCGGGGTGCCGACGTCGCGCCGGCTGACCGAGGCAGCACCCGTCGCGGTCACCAGCGGCAGCAGCCCGAGGATGAAGGCGAACGAGGTCATCATCACCGCGCGGAACCGCATGTGCGCGCCCTGTCGCGCCGCCTCGCGTATGCTCTCGCCCGCCTCGCGCCGCTCCTTGGCGAACTCGACGATCAGGATGCCGTTCTTCGCTGCCAGCGCGATCAGCACCACCAGCCCGATCTGCGCGTACAGGTCGAGCGACAGCCCGCCCAGGATGATGCCGACGAAGGCGCCGAGCACGCCGACCGACACCGACATCAGCACCGGGATCGGGATGATCCAGCTCTCGTAAAGCGCCACCAGGAACAGGAACGCGAACAGCAGCGCCATGGCCAGGATGATCCCGGTCTTTCCCGACGCCGCCACCTCCTGGTAGGCGGTGCTGGTCCATTCGTAGTCGTAGCCGGCCTGCAGCGTGCTGGACGAGATCTGCGCCATGGTCGCCAGCGCGGTGCCGGACGACACCTTGGGGGCCGGGGTGCCGTTGACGGTGATGGCGCGGAAGTTGTTGTAGCGCGTGATCGCCTGCGGCCCGGTGATGATGCGCAGGGTCGCCAGCGCGCGCAGCGGCACGGTGCCGCCGCTGGAGTTGCGTATGTAGAGCTGCCACAAATTGTCGATCTTCGAGCGGTCGCGCGCCTCGCCCTCGACGTTGACCTGCCACACCCGACCGAACAGGTTGAAGTCGTTGACGTAGCTGCCGCCCAGCGTGGTCTGCAGCGCGTTGAAGATGTCGTTGACGTTGACGCCCAGCGCCTGCGCCTTGGCCCGGTCGATGTCGAGGTAGAGCGACGGCGTGTTGGCGGTGAAGGTGGTGAACACGCGTGCCAGGTTCGGGCTCTGGTTCGCCGCCGCGACCAGCCCGCGCAGCTGGGCGGCGAGCTGGGCGGTGTCCTGCCCTTCCAGCGCCTCCAGCTCGTACTCGAAGCCGCCGCCCGGCGACAGGCCGATGATCGGCGGCAGGTTGAACGGGAACACGGTGGCCTGCCTAATGCCCTGCGCCTCGCCGAACACCCGGCCGATCAGCGCGGTGGCGCCCTCGGCCGCGGCGGTGCGGTCCTGGAACGCCTTGAGCCGCACGAACACGAAGCCGGCGTTCGGCTCCTGCACCCCGTCCAGGAACGAGTAGCCGATCACCCCGAAGGTGTGCGCGGCACCCGGCAGGTTGCGCGCGAGCTTTTCCACCTGCGCCACCACGCCGCTGGTGCGCCCCACCGCGGCGGCGTCCGGCAGCTGCACGTTGATGAAGAAGCCGCCCTGGTCCTCCTCCGGCAGGAAGCCGGCCGGCAGCGTGCGCTGCATCAGCCCGATCAGCACGCCGGCCCCCACCACCACCAGCACGCCGCCCAGCGCGAAGCCGAGCAGACCCGACACCACGCGGGAATAGCCGTTCCGCACCGCGTCGATCACGCGCGACACGCGCCCCATGATGCCGCGCCTGGGGCCGGAATGGCGCAGGAACACCCCGCACAGCGCAGGAGAGAGCGTCAGCGCGTTCACCGCCGAGATCAGCATGGCGGTGCAGATGGTCAGCGCGAACTGGCGGAACAGCACGCCGGACAGGCCGGGGATGAAGGCGATCGGCACGAACACCGACAGCAGCACCAGGGTGATGGCGATGATCGGCCCGGTGATCTGCGCCATCGCCTTTTTCGTCGCGTCCGCCGGCGACAGCTCGGGCTCCTCCTCCATCACCCGCTCGACGTTCTCGACCACCACGATGGCGTCGTCGACCACGATGCCGATCGCCAGCACCATCGCCAGCAGCGACACCGTGTTGGCCGATATGCCGAGCGCCGTCATGCCGGCGAAGGCGCCGATCAGGCTGACCGGGATGGCGATGGTCGGGATGATGGTGGCGCGCAGGCTGCCCAGGAACAGGAACACCACGATTACCACCAGCACGAACGCCTCGATGATGGTCTTGATCACCTCGTGCACGGTGTCGCGCACGAAGTCGGTGCTGTCGTAGGTGATGTTGTAGGTGAGGCCGGGCGGGAAGCGGTGCGACAGCCGCGTCACCAGGTTCCGGATCGCAGTGGCGGTGTCGAGCGCGTTGGCGCCGGGCGACAGGTAGATCGCCAGCGCCACCGACGGGTTGCCGTCGAAGCGGGATTCGGAATCCAGCGTCTGCGCGCCGAGCTCCACCCGCGCCACGTCGCTCAGGCGCAGCACCGAGCCGTCCGGCTGCGCGCGGATCACGATCGCGCCGAACTGCGCCGGCGTCACCAGCCGCCCCTGCGTCTGCACGTTGAACTGGTACTGCTGGTCCGGCCCGGTCGGACGCGCGCCGATGCGGCCCACCGCCGCCACCGTGTTCTGCTGCGCGATCGCGTTGGTGATGTCGGACGGCGACAGGCCGAGGTTGGTCAGGCGGTTGGTGTCGAACCAGATCCGCATCGAGTAGTTCTGCCGCGACAGGAGCGACGCCTGGCCCACGCCCGGCGTGCGCGACACGCTGTCGATGACGTTGATCGTCATGTAGTTGGCGATGAACAGCGGCTTGAACACGTTGGTCGGGCTGTAGAAGTTGATGAACATCAGGATCGCCGACGAGCGCTTCTGCACCGTCAGGCCTTCCGCCTGCACCGTCGCCGGCAGCTCGGCGTTGGCGGTCTGCACCCGGTTCAGAACGTTGACGGTGTTGACGTCCGGGTTGGTGCCGAGCTGGAAGCTGACGGTCAGGCCGTAGGAGCCGTCGTTGCCGCTGGCCGAGCGCATGTAGATCATCTTGTCGACGCCCACGACCTGCGCCTCGATCGGCTGCGCCACCGACTGCTCGACCACGGAGGCCGAGGCGCCCGGGTAGGTCGCCGTCACCTGCACCTGCGGCGGCACCACGTCGGGGAACTGCGCGACCGGGATCCGGGTCAGGCCGACGATGCCGGCGAGCGTGATGACGATCGCGATCACGATCGCCAGCCGGGGCCGGTCGATGAAGACGCCGGAGATCATGGCGGGGTCCTAGTGCTGGCTCGAGCTGCTGCTGGGGGCGGGCGGGGACGGGTTGCCCTGGCCCGAGGCCGCCTGGTCCTTCGACGCCTGGCTGCCGCCCGCGCCGACCCCGGCCTGGCCGCCGGCCTGGGTGCCGTTCTGGCCGGCGTTCTGGCCGCTCCCCGGCGCGCCGGTGTTCGCCGGGCCGCCGGTCGCGGCCCCGCCGGACACGGCGTTGCGGCCGGCACCGGACTGCTGGCCTTGCGCCACGTCGGGATCGGCCACCACCGGCTGCGGCGTGGTGGGCGAGACGAGGCCGCCGTCGCGTACCCGTTGCAGCCCGTCGACGATCACGCCCTCGCCCTCGGTCAGGCCGGACAGCACCACGGAGTCGGTGCCGATGATGTCGCCCAGCCGGAGGTTGACCCGGCGGGCATGGTGCTGCGCGTCCACCGTGAAGGCGTAGTCGCCCTGCTGGTCCGACAGCACCGCGGCGCGCGGGATCACCAGGTGCTGGACCGGATGCGGGTCCTGCACCGTCACCGTCACGAACTCGCCGTCCACCAGCTCGCGGCTGGTCAGCCCGTTGCCGCCGCCCTGCCCGCGCTTCGGGTTGGCGATCGTGGCGCGGAGCGTGATGGTGTCGGTCTGGTTGGCCACCGTCGGCGACACGTAGTCCAGGTGGCCGTCGTGGTCGTATTGCGAGCCGTCGCCGAGCGTGAGCTTGACCGCCGCCTGGCCCAGCCCGCCGGTGTCCTGGTACTTCTTCTGCAGGCCGAGCACGTCGCGCGTCGCCGCCGGGAACACCACGTACATCGGGTCCTGGGTGACGATGGTGGCAAGCGTGCCGCTGGTCGGGCTGACCACGTTGCCCTCGTTCACGGCGGTGGAGGTGATGCGCCCATCCACCGGGGCGCGGATCTCGGTGTAGCCGAGCTGGATCTGCGCGCTCTGCAGGTTGCCCTGCGCGGTCAGCACGTTCGCGGCGCCGCTTTGCGCGGTCTCGGCCGCGTTGTCGTAGGCCTGCTTCTGCCCGGCCGGGGTCCGCAGCAGCTCCGCTTGGCGCTGGAAGTTGACCCGGGCGTTGACCACGTTGGCCTGCGCCTGGGCCAGCGCGCCCTGCTGCGCCAGCAGCTGCGCCTGGAACGGGCCCTGCTCCAGCACGTAGAGCAGGTCGCCCTTCTTCACCTCCGCCCCCTCGTCGAACAGCCGCTTGTCCAGGTAGGCGGTCACGCGCGCGATCAGCGCCACCCGGTCGATCGCCTGGATCCGGCCGATGTACTGCGCGCTCGTGGTCACCGGCTGGCTGTGCACCGCGGCCACGCCGACGGCCGGCGGCGGCGGGGCCGGAGGCGGCGCCGCCAACGCCATGCCCGCGCCGGCCGGAGCGGCAACCGGGACGAGGAATGCGGCAAGCGGCCAGACGGCGGCAAGCGCCAGGGCCCGTGCTGATGGACGCGACATCCGGGAGTTCCTTGGTTCGGCCGTGGCCGTGACCGGTCGCCTCCTGGCTGACCGGCCGGCCGCTGCATTACAGGCTCGGTCGGGACCCGCGCAACTGCCGTCGACGCATGACGTTGCCCTGCTCCGGCCGCACGCCGCAAGGGCCGGCGCAGGTTCCGGTGGCGCCGGCGGGAAGGGTACGAGGTCGATGCCGAGCCGAACAGCGAGCGATAGGACGCGACCGGAGCCGGCCGCCGCGATGCCTGCGGCGCCGCCTGCTCACCGGGTCGTGATCGTCGGTGGCGGTTTCGGCGGCCTGAACGCGGCGCAGACGCTGGCACGCACCGGCTGCGCCGTCACGGTGATCGACCGCACCAACCACACCCTGTTCCAGCCCCTGCTCTACCAGGTGGCGACCGCGGCGCTGAGCGCCACCAGCATCGCCGTGCCGATCCGCTCGGTGTTCCGTCGTGCCGCCAACGTGTCGGTGCTGATGGCCGAGGTGACGGGGGTCGACCGCCAGCTCCGGACGGTCGCCCTGCAGGGGCATCCGCCGCTTCCCTACGACACCCTCGTGCTGGCCACCGGGTCGGTGTACTCGTGGTTCGGCCATGACGACTGGGCCACGCGGGCGCCGGCGCTCAAGAGCGCTGCCGACGCGCTGTCGCTGCGCGCGCGCCTGCTCGATGCGTTCGAGCGCGCCGAGACGGAGGACGATCCCGCCGAGGTGCGCCGGCTGCTGACCTTCGTGGTGGTCGGCGCCGGTGCGACCGGGGTGGAGATGGCCGGCTCGATCGCCGAGCTTGCCCACAACACCCTGGCCCGCGACTTCCGGCACATCCAGCCATCCACCGCCCGGATCGTGCTGTGCGACGGCGGCGACCGCGTGCTGGCCTCCTTTCCCAGGCGCCTGTCCGACTACGCCGCGCGCCGGCTGCAGCGGATCGGGGTCGAGCTGCGGCTCGGCGCCGGGGTGGAGGCGCTGGACGCGCGGGGCGTGCTGGCCGGCGGCGAACGGATCGACGCCGCCTTCGTGTTCTGGGCCGCCGGCACCGCGGCGACCCCGGTGGCGCGCTGGCTCGGCATCGAGGGCGGCCGTCGCGGCCTGGTCGCGGTGGAGCCGGATTGCAGCCTGCCCGGCCATCCGGAGATCTTCGTGATCGGCGACGCGGCAGCGCTCGACGGCCCGGACGGCAGGCCGCTGCCGGGGCTGGGCTCGGTCGCCAAGCAGCAGGGCCGGCATGTCGGCCGGGTGATCGCCGCCCGGCTCCGCGGACGACCGTCGCCGGGCCGGTTCCGCTACACCGACTGGGGCCAGCTGGCGGTGATCGGCCGTTCCTCCGCGGTGGCGGATTTCGGCCGGGTGCGCCTGACCGGCCTGCCGGCCTGGCTGGTGTGGAGCGCGGTGCACCTGCTGCTGCTGGTGAGCGCGCAGAACCGCGTCGCGGTCTACGTCAACTGGGTGTCGGCCTGGCTCACCTACAGCCGTGGCGCCCGCGTCATCACCCAGCCGCCGCCGGCATGACCGGTCCTGCCTTCCCGGTCTCCGACCATTGCGACGGGACCCTGTTCCACAACCCGGACAGCGAGCCATCGCCGCAGCGCCCGTCCGCCGGCCGCGGCCTGCTGCCGATCCTGCGCTGGCGCCTCGGCGGCACGCGCTCGCCCTGGCCGTCGGCAATCGTGGACCCGCCGCCGCAGGGCGACCCGCGCGCCGATCCGCCCGCGGACGGCGCCACGCTGACCTTTCTCGGCCATGCCGGCTTCCTGCTCCGCCTGCCCGGCCTGACGATCCTGACCGACCCGGTGTTCAGCGAACGCTGCTCGCCGGTGTCGTGGGCCGGGCCGAAGCGGGCGCGGCCGCCGGGACGGCGGCTGGACGCGCTGCCGCGCATCGACCTGGTGCTGGTGTCGCACAACCACTACGACCACCTCGACCTGCCGAGCCTGGCGGCGATCGTGCGGCGCGACGCGCCGGCCTTCGTCACCCCGCTCGGCAACGCGCCGCTGCTGGCCAAGGCAGGTGCCAGGCGGATCACGGAACTGGACTGGTGGCAGTCGCACCGGCTCGGCGGCGCCACCATCACCGCCACCCCGGCACGGCACTTCTCCGCCCGCACCCCGTTCGACGGCAGGCGGGCACTGTGGTCCGGGTTCCTGATCGAGCAGGCGCCGATGCGTGTGCTGTTTGCCGGCGATTCGGGCGCCGGGCCGCACTGGGCGGAGATCGGCCGGCGGCTGGGCGCACCCGACCTCGCCCTGCTGCCGATCGGCGCCTACGACCCGCGCTCGCTGATGGCGCCGGTGCACATGAACCCGGAGGAAGCGGTCTCCGCCCACCTGGCGCTGGGCGCACGCCGCTCGGTCGGCATGCATTTCGGCACCTTCCAGCTGACCGACGAGCCGATCGACGAGCCGGAGCGCAGGCTGGTTGCCGCGTGCCGCGAGCGCGGCCTGCCGCCCGGCGCGTTCACCACGCTCGGCTGCGGCGACACCCGGACCTTCACGGCGTCATCACCATTGCCGCCGGGCGGAACCGGCTGAGGCAGGACGGGTTGTGTCGCGGACACCGCCTCCATCGTCGAAGGACTACCTGTGGCCAGCATCGTCAAGAAGAACCTGCGTGAAGGCTACCCGTTCCCCCGCGGCGCCACCTGGGACGGCAAGGGCACCAACTTCGCGCTGTTCTCCGCCAATGCGACCAAGGTCGAGGTCTGCCTGTTCGACAAGGCCGGCAAGGTCGAGGTTGAGCGGGTCACCCTGCCGGAATATACCGACCAGATCTTCCACGGCTGGCTGCCCGACGTCGGTCCCGGTCAGATCTACGGCTTTCGGGTGCACGGTCCCTACGCCCCGGAAGCCGGCCACCGGTTCAATCCCAACAAGCTGCTGCTCGATCCCTACGCGCCGGCGCATTTCGGTGAGCTGAAGTGGGATCCTGCGCTGTTCGGCTACACCATCGGCCATCCCGACGAGGACCTGAGCTTCGACGAGCGCGACAGCGCCCCGTTCATGGTGAAGTCGGTGGTGATCGATCCGAGCTTCGACTGGAGGGGCCAGCCGAAACGCAACCCGATCGCGTGGGACAGGACGATCCTGTACGAGACCCACGTCCGCGGCTACACCATGAAGCACCCTGCGGTGCCCGAGAAGCTGCGCGGGACCTATGTCGGCATGAAGACCCCGGAGGTGCTGTCCTATATCAAGAAGCTCGGCGTCACCTCCATCGAGCTGCTGCCGGTGCACAGCTTCATCCTCGACAGCAACCTGCTGGAGAAGGGCCTCACCAACTACTGGGGCTACAACTCGATCGGCTTCTTCGCCCCCAACACGCGCTACGCGGCAGAGCCCGAGCAGTCGCTGCGCGAGTTCAAGGAGATGGTGGCGGCGATCCACGAGGCCGGGCTCGAGGTGATCCTGGACGTGGTGTACAACCACACCGCCGAGGGCAACGAGCGCGGCCCGACCCTGTCGTTCAAGGGCATCGACAACGCGTCGTACTACCGGCTGCAGGCCGACAACCCGCGCTACTACGTCAACGACACCGGCACCGGCAACACCGTCAACCTGTCGCACCCGCGCGTGATCCAGATGGTGACGGACAGCCTGCGCTATTGGGCGGAGGAGACGCATGTCGACGGCTTCCGCTTCGACCTCGGCACCATCCTGGCGCGCGAGCCGAACGGCTTCGACAACCGGTCCGGCTTCCTCAAGGCGTGCAGCCAGGATCCGACACTGGGCACGGTGAAGCTGATCGCCGAACCCTGGGATTGCGGTCCCGGCGGCTACCAGGTCGGCGAGTTCCCGCCGGGCTGGGCGGAGTGGAACGACAAGTTCCGCGACGAGGTGCGCGAGTTCTGGAAGGGCGACCTGGTCGCGGGCAAGATCGCGCCGCGCCTGCTCGGCAGCCCGGCGGAGTTCGACCGCCAGGGC
Source organism: uncultured Acetobacteraceae bacterium (assembly GCA_964247735.1). GTDB lineage: Bacteria > Pseudomonadota > Alphaproteobacteria > Acetobacterales > Acetobacteraceae > Lichenicola. The sequence goes on along the minus strand of CAXTVS010000008.1, from coordinate 46,960 downwards.
CGCAAGCCGTGGGCCTGCGTCAACTTCGTCACCGCGCATGACGGCTTCACGCTGAACGACTGCGTCACCTACAACGAGAAGCACAACGAGGCGAACGGCGAGGACAACAAGGACGGCTCGTCCGACAACCGGTCCTACAACTACGGCGTCGAGGGGCCGACCGACGACCGGGAGATCCAGCGCGTGCGGGCGCGGCAGATCCGCAACATGCTGTCGACGCTGCTGCTCAGCCAGGGCACGCCGATGCTGCTCGCCGGCGACGAGTTCGGCCGCACCCAGGGCGGCAACAACAACGCGTACTGCCAGGACAGCGACATCTCCTGGGTGAACTGGGACATCGAGGAGAAGGGCCGGAGCCTGATCCGCTTCGTGTCGCGCCTGACTGCGCTGCGGCGCCGCTTCCCGATCCTGCGGCGCAACCGGTTCCTCACCGAGGCGTACAACGAGGAGCTCGACATCAAGGAGCTCACCTGGCTCAACGCCGGCGGCGGCGAGATGATGCCGGGTGACTGGGACACCGCACAGTGTTTCGGGCTGATGCTCGACGGACGGGCGCAGCCGACCGGCATCAAGAAGCGCGGTCTGGATGCCACCCTGCTGATGGTGTTCAACGCCTGGCACGACCTGGTCGGCTTTAAGCTGCCGCCGGCCGCGGAGCAGTGCTGGAGGCTGATCATCGACACCAACCTGTCGGAGGAGGACGAGGAGAAGGAGGACCAGTGCTTCCTGCCGGAACAGTCCTACGACGTCACCGGCCGCTCCTTCCTGCTGTTCGAGCTGATCCCGGAAGCCACCAAATGACCAGTGCCGTTCGCGATCCGTCCCAGGGCGTCACGCTGGAGGCGGGAGGCGTCCGCTTCCGCCTGTGGGCGCCCGGATGCGACGCGGTGTCGCTGGTGCTCGAGGCCGACGGCCGCGTGCTGCCGATGCAGGGGCAGCCGGACGGTTTCCACGAGGTGCACGTGCCCGGCGCCGCGGCCGGCACGCTGTATCGCTACCAGCTTCCGGACGGCCTCAGGGTCCCGGACCCGGCGTCCCGGTTCCAGCCGCAGGACGTGCACGGCCCGAGCGAGGTGATCGACCCGGAGGCCTACCGCTGGACCGAGCAATGGGCGGGGCGTCCCTGGGACGAGATCGTGCTCTACGAGCTCCATGTCGGCGCGTTCACCCCGGAGGGCACCTTCCGCGCCGCAGCGACCAAGCTGGACCACCTCCGGTCGCTCGGCGTCACCGCGATTGAGATCATGCCGATCTCGGACTTTCCCGGACGGCGCAACTGGGGCTACGACGGCGTGCTGCCGTATGCGCCCGATTCCAGCTACGGCCGTCCCGACGACCTGAAGGCGCTGGTCGAGGCGGCGCACGCGCGCGGCATCGCGGTCCTGCTCGACGTGGTCTACAACCACTTCGGACCGGACGGAAACTACCTGCCGGTCTACGCCCCCGCCTTCTTCACCGACCGGCACGAGACGCCCTGGGGTGCCGCCATCAACTACGACGGCGAGCATGCGGCGCCCGTGCGCGAGTTCATCATCGGCAACGCGCTCTACTGGATCCGCGAGTTCCATCTCGACGGGCTGCGCTTCGACGCGGTGCACGCGATCATCGACGACAGCGGCAGGCATCTTCTCGACGAGCTGGCCGAGCGCGTGCGCGCGTCGACCACGCGGCCGCTGCACCTGCTGCTGGAGAACGAGGACAACGACCCGACCCGCCTCGGACGGGAGAACGGGCAGCCGGTGCACTACACCGCGCAGTGGAACGACGACGTGCACCACGTGCTGCACACGGCGGCGACGCACGAGCGCACCGGCTACTACGCCGACTACGAGGGCGACACCGAGCTGCTCGGCCGCGCGCTGGCGGAAGGGTTCGGCTACCAGGGGCAGATGATGCCCTATCGCGGCAGCGCGCGCGGCGCGCCCAGCGCCGAGCTGCCGCCGGGCGCCTTCGTCGCCTTCATCCAGAACCACGACCAGGTCGGCAACCGCGCCTTCGGCGAGCGCCTGGGCAGCATCGCGCCACCCGGGGCGATGCGCGCCCTGGCTGCCACCTACCTGCTGTTGCCCCAGGCGCCGATGATCTTCATGGGCGAGGAATGGGGCGCGAAGCAGCCCTTCCCGTTCTTCTGCGACTTCGAGGGCGAGCTGGCGGACGCGGTGCGCAAGGGCAGGCGCGAGGAGTTCGCGCGCTTCCCCGAGTTCCAGGACCCGGAGATGCGCGACCGCATCCCCGACCCGCTGGCGGACTCCACCTTCGAGTCGGCCAAGCTGGACTGGGACGCGATGGACGACGGGCTGCTGTCGCTCTACCGCGACCTCATCGCCACGCGCCGGCAGCACGTCGTGCCGCTGCTGCCGGCGATCACCCGCGGCGGCAGCGCCACGAGCCTCGGCCAGGGCGCGGTCGAGCTGCGCTGGCAGGCCGGCGACCGGACGCTGGTGCTGGCGGCCAACCTGTCCGACCAACGCGTCGACGGTCCCGCGTCGTCGGGCCACGTGCTGTGGAGCGAGGGCGACACGACGCCCGCACTCGGACCATGGTCGGTGCGCTGCACCCTGGAGAGCGCATGAGCATCATCCCGCGGGCCACCTACCGGCTCCAGTTCCACGCCGGGTACGGCTTCCGCGATGCGACCGCGCTGGCGCCGTATCTCGGTCAGCTCGGCGTCAGCCATGTCTACGCCTCGCCGTATCTCAAGGCGCGGCCCGGCTCGACGCACGGCTACGACATCACCGACCACCAGGCGCTCAACCCGGAGCTCGGCACCGAGGCGGACTTCGCCGCCATGGTGCAGGCGTTCAAGCGCGAAGGGTTGGGCCAGATCCTCGACTTCGTGCCCAACCACATGGGCGTCGGCGGCTCGGACAACCCGCTCTGGCTCGACGTGCTGGAATGGGGTCCGGACAGCCAGCACGCCGGCTGGTTCGACATCGACTGGGATCCGGACCGCCGCTACCTGCTGAACAAGCTGCTGGTGCCGTTCCTGGGCGACCAGTACGGGGTCGAGCTCAAGGCCGGCAACCTCCTGCTGAAGTACGACGCCGACGAGGGGACCTTCGCTGTCTGGGCCTACGACACCCACAAGCTGCCGATCTGCCCGCTGCACTACGATCGCGTGCTCGGCCATGCCGATCCCGGCCTCGACCGCCTGTCCGACCTGTTCTCCGACCTGCCGATGTGGCGTCCGCAGGTGGCGGAGCGTGCCCGCCTGCTCAAGGCCGAGCTGGCGGCACTCGTGCGCGAGGACGGCAGGAGCCGGAGCGCGGTGGAGGAGCAGGTCGCCACGCTCAACGCCGACTGGCGCGCGCTCGACGGGCTGATCCAGGAGCAGTTCTGGCGGGTGGCCTACTACGGCGTCGCCGGCGACGACATCAACTACCGCCGCTTCTTCAACATCAACGACCTCGCCGGTCTGCGCATGGAGCTGCCGGAGGTGTTCCGACACGCCCACGCGCGGATCGTGCCGATGATCGAGGACGGCACTCTGGACGGCATACGCCTGGACCACGTCGACGGCCTGCTCGACCCGAAGCGCTACTTCACCGACCTGCGCGCCGCGTCGTCGCGCCCGTTCTACCTGGTGGTCGAGAAGATCCTCGCCGCCCACGAGCAGCTTCGCGAGGACTGGCCGGTCGACGGCACCACCGGCTACGACTTCACCAACCTCGTGCTCGGCGCCATGATCGATCCGGCCGCCGAGGAACGCTTCACCGAGACGTACCGGACCTTCACCGGTTTGCGTGAGCCGTTCGAGCAGATCGTGCGCGACTGCAAGATCCGGATCATGGAGAACGAGATGGCGAGCGAGCTGAACGTGCTCGGCAGGGATGCCGGCCGGATCGCCCGCCAGAACCCGATGACCGCGGACTTCACCCGCAACATCCTGCAGCGCGCGATCAAGCAGATCGTCGCCCATTTCCCGGTCTACCGCACCTACATCGACATGGACGGCACCCAGGAGGCGGCCGACCGCCGCGACCTCGACTGGGCGATCGCCCGGGCCAGGCGCGCCGACCGCACCATCGACCCGTCCGCGTTCGACTTCCTGCACGGCGTGCTGTCCGGCGAGACGGTGGCGAGGCCGCGGTCGGGCTTCAACCGGGTCGCGGTGCTGCGCTTCGCCATGAAGCTGCAGCAGTACTCCGGCCCGGTGATGGCCAAGGGCCTGGAGGACACCACCTTCTACCGCTACAACCGGCACGTGGCGCTGAACGAGGTCGGCGGCGAGCCGGACCGCTTCGGCATCGCCCTGCCCGCGTTCCACAAGGCCAACGCCTACCGGGCGAAGCACTGGCCGCACGCTATGCTCGGCACCTCCACCCACGACACCAAGCGCGGCGAGGACACGCGCGCCCGTCTCGCCGTGCTGTCGGACCTGCCGGAGGAATGGACCCGCCAGGTCACCACCTGGAGCCGCCTGCTCCGCGCCCGCCGCGGCGACCTTGACGGCACCGCGGCGCCGGACCGCAACGACGAGTACCTGCTCTACCAGCTTCTGGTCGGCTCCTGGCCGGTCGAGCTGCTGGAAGGAATGGACGAGGCAGCACTCGACACCTACGGCAAGCGGCTGGCCGGCGCGCTGGAGAAGTCCATGCGCGAGGCCAAGCTGCATTCCGGCTGGACCGCACCGGACGCCGCCTACGAGGAGTCGATGCAGTCCTTCGCCCGCGACGCGCTCGACACCAGCCGCGGCGGCTTCCTCGCCTCCTTCCTGCCGTTCGCGCAGCGCGTGGCCCGGCTGGGCGTGCAGAACAGCCTGATCCAGGTGGTGATGAAGCTCACCCTGCCCGGCGTGCCCGACATCTACCAGGGCTGCGAGATGTGGGACCTGAGCCTGATGGACCCCGACAACCGCCGGCCGGTCGACTACGGCCTGCGCCAGGACGCGCTGTCCGACCTGTCGCAGCGGCTCGGCGACCATGACGCCCACGGACCGCTAATGGCCGGCCTGCTGGAGAAGTGGCAGGACGGGCGGATCAAGCTCGCCGTCACCGCGGTCCTGCTCGACCTGCGGCGCAGGCTGCCGGCCCTGTTCGCCGAGGGCGGCTACGAGCCGCTGCCGGTCGAGGGCGGCAGGGCGGATCGGGCGATCGCCTATGGCCGCAGCCACGGCGACGACCGGCTGCTGGTGCTGGTGGCGCGCCATCCCGGCCAGCGCGACGCCGATCCCGGCTGGGGCGATGCCACGTTCGCCCTGCCGGACGGGCGATGGGTCGACCTGTTCGGCGGCGGCACGTTCGAGGGCGGCGACCGGGTCCCGCTCCAGCACCTGTTTGGCACCCTGCCGGTGCTGGTGCTGCAACCGGGCTGAAGCGGGCGCGGCCGGCGGATGACAAGCGCCGCGCCGCGCGCCTATCCTGCCGCCATTGCCATGGAGGCGGCCCATGACCGATCCGCACGACGGGACCCCGGCGCCCGGGCCGGGCTTTACCCACGAGCAGATCGAGTCGCTCTGGTTCGACGCCGCCCGCGAGGGCCAGGACGACCTGCTCGAGCAGTTCCTCGATGCCGGCGCCGATCCGAACCGGGCCGACGCGCGCGGCTACACCCCGCTGATGCTCGCCGCCTACAACGGCCATGCCGCCGCCACCGCCCTGCTGCTGCGGCGCGGCGCCCTGCCCGACCTCGCCGACGCCAAGGGCAGCACCGCGCTGTGCGGCGTCGCCTTCAAGGGCGACATCGCCGTCGCCCAACTGCTGCTGGATGCCGGTGCTGCGATCGACCGGCCCAACCACGTCGGACGGACGCCGCTGATGTTCGCGGTCATGTTCGGGCGCGAGGCGATGGCGCATTTCCTGCTCGAGCGCGGCGCGGACCCCACCCACCGCGACGGCGAGGGCACGACCGCGCTGTTCCTGGCCGAGCGCCACGGCGGCAACGGCCTGGCCCGGCGGATGCACGATCTGCTGCCGGAGCGTGCGCGGGCCTGATCGGGCGGGACCGATCCTGCTCGCGCAACTCGCAACTCCCGCCGCTGTTGATCGACCGGCCACTCGGCCGGGGAGATCGCATGGCAGAACCGGTACGTGGAGCCGACCGGGTCAACGACGACCTGGAGGTCGGCTACGACCAGGAGTTCGAGCGTCGCTGGAACATCGCCCAGAACGTCGGCCTGGTGGTGATGGTCCTGTTCCTGCTGGTCTGCCTGTCCGGCCTGCTCGGCCGTGGCCCGTTCAGCCACCGCACCGCCAGCGCTCCGGACGGCTCGCTGCGCGTGGACTACGAGCCGGCCGCCCGGGAAGGCACGCCGACCCAGGTCACGCTGCGCATGTCCAATCCCGACGATGCCCCGAAGCCGGTGAGCGTGTTCGTGTCCGGCGAGCTGGCGGAGCCGCTGGGACTCGGCCGGACCGTGCCGGACACGGAGTCGACGATGGTGGGAAGCAGGGGGCTGGTGCTGCGATTCACCGTGGCCCCACGGCAGGCCGACGCGAAGATCAGGCTCGACGCCATGCCCGCCTCGGCGGGCATCGTCCGCCTCCAGGCCTGGACCGGCGCCGACGCGAGCGCGGACCAGCCCGACCGTCGCCACCGGGCAAGCTGGACCCAGGTCGTGCTGCCGTGAGCCGGCCGACCCGCATCCGGGCCGGGGAGCACCGCCCATGAACGTGGTCCTGCGCGCCGCGGCGGCCTACTGGATCCTGCTATTCGCGCTGCGCTTCCTGGGCCGGCGCACCTCCAGCCAGTTGGCGCCGCTCGACCTCGTGGTGCTGTTCCTGGTCGCCGGCACGACGCTCACCGGCGTGCTCAGCGACGAGCACTCGATCACCGCCGGCGTCAGCGTGGTGATCACCTTCGGCCTGATGCACCGGCTGGTGGCCTGGCTGAAGGTGCATTCGGCCTGGTTCGGCCGCATCGTCGACGGCACGCCGGTGATCGTGTTCGAGGACGGCCAGTTCCAGGACAAGCGGATGCGCCAGCTGAACATCCAGCAATCGGACATCATGTACGCGGTGCGCCAGCGCGGGCTGCACGAGATCGCCCAGGTACGCTATGCGATCGCCGAGCGCGACGGCAGGATCTCCATCATCGTCCAGGAGTAGGCGTCGCGGAGCCGGAAGCGGGGCAGACGGCATGCAGTTCCTCGCCTACGCCTTCGTGGCCTTCGTCGGCCTGCTCAACGCGGTCCATTCCGGCACCAACGCCACCCTCATGCGCGCCCTCGGCCGTCCCTGGTGGTGCACGCTGTTCGTGTGCGCCATCTCCGGGAGTGCCGCCGGCCTCGGGCTGCTGCTCAGCCGCGAACCGTTCCCGACCGCGTCCGGCTTCGCCCACACGCCCTGGTGGGCCTGGCTCGGCACCGTGATCGCGGTGGTGCCGATCATCGCCACGATCCTGTTCGCAGGCCGGCTGGGCGCCGCCAGCTTCAACGGCATCGTGGTGACGGCGACCCTGGTCTCGGCCATCCTGCTCGACCATTTCGGCATCGTCGGCTTCGAGCGCCACCCGGCGACGCTGTGGCGCATCGTCGGCGGGGCGCTGATGATCGGCGGCCTGACCCTGGTCTGCATCTTCTAAGCGGCGCGGCGGCGCGCTCCGTCGCCCCTCGTGCTTTGCCGCTTGACCGCATCCGTCTCACCTGACCACACTTTGTCACAGCGGGCGCGCCTCGTCGCACCGGATGGGAACGGGATGAAGATGCACCACAGCCTCAAACAGCGGCTTTCCTTGTCCGTCGCCTCAATCCTGGCAGGACTCGCCGCCGGCGCGACCGGGAGCCGGGCGGCGACCACCGGCGCCGTGTCGGTCGGCGACATCCTCGCCCAGACCGTCTACCTGCCGATCCAGAACCCGCAAGCCGCCGAGGCGGCGGCGCAGGCGCTGCAGACCTCCGGTGCCGGCTACCATAAGTTCCTGTCGGTGCAGCAGTTCGTCAGCCGGTATGCGCCCAGCGACGCGCAGGTCGCCCAGGTCGAGGCGGCGCTGGTGCAGCTCGGCTACACCATCGACTACGTGTTCCCCAACCACCTCGCGATCGAGGTGCTCAGCAGCGCCGGCACCGCCGAGGCGGCGATGAGCGTGAAGCTGCACCACGTCACCCTGAACGGGCACAGCGGCATCGTGCCGGACCGGGCGCCGACCCTGCCGCGCTCGCTGCGCGGCCTGGTTCGCGGCATCGGCGGCCTGAACACCTTCACCCATCCGCATTCGCAGCGCGCGGTCGCGGCGTTCGGCCACAGCACGACGCCGAAGGCGGTCGGCTCGGCTACGCTGACCGGCGGCACCCCGGGCAACTACCTCCCGGCCGACTTCGAGAAGTTCTACGACGTCGACCCGATCTACGCACTCGGCGTCAACGGCCGCGGCACCACGGTCGGCATCGTGACGCTGGCCAACTTCAAGCCGTCCGACGCCTACCAGTTCTGGCGCCAGATCGGGCTGGACGTGTCGCAGACGCGGATCACCACCGTGGACGTCGACGGCGGCACCACCATCGCGCCGAGCGATGCATTGGGCGAGGGCGAGACCGACATCGACGTCGAGGAGTCGGGCGCGATCGCGCCCGGCGCCGACGAGCGGGTCTACATCTCGCCCAACAACACCAACGCCAACTTCATCGACGCCTTCGAGGCCGCCGCGTCGGACAACATCGCCGACACCGTGTCGTCCTCCTGGGGCCAGCCCGAGCTCGACTTCTTCACCGACATCGCCTCCCCCACCAGCAGCCAGACCTTCCTGCTCGACGCGTTCCACGACGCCTTCCTCGAGATGGCGCTGCAGGGCCAGTCGGTGTTCATCGCGTCCGGCGACTCCGGTTCGTTCGACACCGTGGAGGGCTGCCCCGCCTACGGCACGCCCAGCGCCAGCAACCCGGTCTGCAACGCGCCCTACGCCGTGGACCACCCATCCAGCGACCCGCTGGTGACCGCCGCCGGCGGCACCACCCTGCCGTTCTCCTTCACCCTGACCGACGGCGTGCTGCTGTCGGTGGCGCAGCAGCAGGCATGGGGCTGGGACTACATCTCCAGCGAGGCGGCGGCCCAGGGCCATGCCGCGGACCTGCCGGTGTCGGCGGTGTTCTCCACCGGCGACGGCGGCGGCGTCAGCTCCTACTTCGGCAAGCCGTACTACCAGGACGGCGTGAAGGGTATCACCCTGACCAAGCCGGGCCAGACCCTGACGCAGGACAACGGCGCCGGCCCGGTGCTGCAGTACGTGCTGCCGGCCGGCTTCGCCGGGCGCAACTCGCCCGACCTTGCGACCAATGCCGACCCGGAGTCCGGTTACCAGTACATCGAGGAGGGCGCGGTCCAGAACTTCTACGGTGGCACCAGCTTCGTCGCCCCGCAGCTGAACGGCGTCAACGCCTTGTTCGTGCAGGGCCTGGGCGGCCGCACCGGCCAGCTCAACCCCCTTCTGTACGCGCTGGGCTCGCTGATCTCGACCGACATCAAGGCCGGCGACAACTGGGGCTACCAGGCGGCGGCGGGCTACGAGAACGCGGTCGGCAACGGCGCGCTCGACGCCACCCGCCTGGCGATCGGCCTTGCTGCGGTCAAGCTGATCCGCTGAGGACGGCACGGCGGCGGGAGAATGGCTAGGGCTCCCGCCCCGGCCTTCTCCCGTCGGCCTATGTCCGCTCGTAGGTCCCGACCAGCGTCCCGCGCGCGATCACGTGCCCCTTCAGCGCCGCCACCAGGGCGCTGCGGCCCGGAACGCTGTCGAACTCCGGCACGGTGTCCAGCGCGAACAGCTGGAACGCGTAGGCATGCGGCCCGTGCCCGCGCGGCGGGTCGGGCGGCAGGTAGGTGCGCTGCATGAACGAGTTGCGCCCCATGTCGAGCGGCTCGCCCTCGTGCTTCGGGCTCGGCAGCGCGCCGGCGGCGAGGCCGCCATCCACCGCCGCCAGCCCGGCCAGGATCGCATGCACCAGCGGACGCGGGGTCGGGCTGTCCTGGTCCTCGATCAGCAGCACCAGGGACTCCGCTTCCGGCGGCACCCCGATCCATTCCAGCGGCGGCGACAGCTTGGCGCCGTCCTCGGTGTACTCGGCCGGGATGGGCCCTCCCTGAGCGAAGGCGGGCGAGCTCAGCTGGATCACGTCCGGCACCGCCGCGAACGCGGGATCGGCCGATACCAGCTTGGCAGCACCACTGCGCACGTTGTGGAGCGCACGTCCGGCGCCCGCGGGGATGTTCTGCAGCATGGGCGGGAGACTCCTGTCTGGGTGTCCCCTTCACGTCCCACGCCGGCAAACCGTTCCACCCCTCGCGACACCGTGCGGCGGCGGCCCTATATCTTTGGGCTCCCGCCCAAGCCAACCGTCCGGTGTCCGTTTCATGAGCCGCTTCTGGAGTGACCGCGTCCACGGCCTGGTGCCCTACGTGCCGGGCGAGCAGCCGCGCCGTGCGGGACTGGTCAAGCTCAACACCAACGAGTGTCCGTATGGGCCCAGCCCGCGGGCGCTCGACGCCATCCGCGCTGCCACCGGCGACACGCTGCGGCTGTATCCGGACCCGACCAGTGCGACGCTGCGTGACGCGCTGGCGCGGCACCACGGGATCGAACGGGCGCAGGTGTTCGTCGGCAACGGTTCGGACGAGGTGCTGGCGCACGCCTTCCAGGGCCTGCTCCGGCAGGACGCGCCGCTGCTGTTCCCCGACGTCACCTACAGCTTCTACCCGGTGTACTGCCGGCTCTACGAGGTCGCCTTCGAGACCGTGCCGCTGGACGGCGGCCTCGCCGTCCGGGTCGAGGATTACCGGCGCCCCTGCGGCGCGATCATCGTCGCCAACCCGAACGCACCCACCGGCATCGCCCTGCCCCTGGCCGCGATCGAGACCCTGCTCGCCGACCATCCCGACCAACCGGTGCTGGTGGACGAGGCCTACGTGGACTTCGGCGCGTCCTCCGCCGTGCGGCTGATCGACCGCCATCCCAACCTGCTGGTGGTGCACACCCTGTCCAAGTCCAGGGCCCTGGCCGGGCTGCGTGTGGGTGCCGCGTTCGGCGACCCGTCGCTGATCGAGGCCCTGGTGCGGATCAAGGACAGCTTCAACTCCTATCCCCTGGACCGGCTGGCCGAGGCCGGCGCGGTCGCCGCGATCGCGGACGAGGCCTGGTTCGAGGCCACGCGGGCCCGGATCATGCGGAGCCGCGAGCACCTCACGGCAGGCCTCGAGCGGCTGGGCTTCTCCGTGCTGCCGTCCTCCGCCAACTTCGTGTTCGCGCGCCACGCCCGGCACGGCGGTGCCGCGTTGCAGGCCGCGCTGCGCGAGGCCGGCGTGCTGGTGCGCCACTTCAACGCGCCCCGCATCGCCGACCACCTGCGGATCACGGTCGGCACCGATGCCGAGTGCGCCGTCCTGCTCGACGCCCTGTCCAACATCCTCGCCACCCGGGCTGCCTGACGGCTCCGGGGCCCATCCGTCCCGCAGCCGTCTACCAGGCCGCCTGCTCGGTGCTGGCCAGCCGGAGCGCACGCCTGCGGGCCGCCAGCTCCGTGGCAGCCACCAGCAGCGCCGCGATCGGGGTGAGGACGCCGCTCGCCAGCAGGATCCACGAGCCGCCGCCGCACCAGATCGCCAACGGCACCAGCAGCATCGCATCGTCCGGATCGAACGGGCGGCACGGCAGCGGCCGTCCTCCGCCTGCGCCGACACCCGTCCTCGGCATGTTCAGCCGGAGAAAGATGAACGCAGTCGAGGCCGCGGCCAGCAGGCCCAGGGCATAGCCGATCCCGGGCGTCCTCCAGCCGGGCGCCAGCCCGACGCCGAGGCCGATGAACGCGGCCATGGTGGACGCGCAGTCGGTCAGCAGGTCGAAGCGGCCGCCGAAGCGGCTGAACCGTCCGCTCTGCCGGGCCAGTTCCCCGTCCGCGCGGTCCAGCAGCATCGACAACAGGAACAGCCCGGCGCCGGCCGACAGGCATCCGGTGCCGCAGGCGAAGCAGGACGCGGCGCACAGACCGGTCAGGAGCCGGAGCCCGGTCAGGCCGTCCGGGCTGATCGGCATCCGGACCAGCCGGCCCACCAGCGGCCGCAGCGTCCGGTGCAGGATCGTCTGGTGACTCAAACGCTGCCCCATCCCCATGCCGCGTCGGCCGAGCCATCATGAGCCGGACGCATGCACCGGTTCTATCCAGCCCCGGCCGATCTCGCCAGGGCCGCACCCGTCGGGATTTGCCCGTCCAAAGGCTTGGCCCTCTCCGGAGCCGGTGCCATACAATGCGGTCACGGGCCGGCAACAAGGCCCGTTCCGAGACGGACGCCACGCTCCGCCTTAAGGATCAAGAGGGAGAGAACCGATGCGCGCCTTCCAGGGACAGTTTTCCGACAACCAGCCGATCCGACGCAGCGTGGCTGAAAAGCAGAAGCAGCTGCGCGAGCTGCGCGAAACCCTGGCAACGATGAAGGCGCACACCGCGCCGGCCCTGCGCGACAGCGTGCGCCGGCGCATCGCCGAGCTCGAGGTCGAGCTGCGCGGCACGCCCTCGGCCGCGGCCGTCGCGGCGGCGCCCGTCCGTCAGCCGCGCCGTCCCGCCGGCTGACCGGCAGGCGGTCAATCGAACTCCGTCGGCAGCTCCGGCTGCCGGTGGTGCGCGAACAGCCGCTTGATCTGGTGCGGCAGCACCCGTCCGGTCGACAGCTCGGCCGGTATCTCGTGCTCCGCCCAGAACCGGGCTCCGGTGGTCTCGATGTTCGGGCCCGTGGCCACCGGCGCGTCCCCGACCGGCGTGCACAGGAAGAACAGCTTGTAGATCGAGAACGGCCCGGCCGGATGGTGGCCCTGCCGGGCGCGGTCGTGCAGCAGCGCCAGCTTTCCCGCCCGCACCACGTAGCCGGACTCCTCCAGCACCTCACGCACGGCGCATTCCGACGCGGTCTGGTTCACGTCCGCCCAGCCGCCCGGCAGGGTCCAGCGGCCGCCATCGGCCAGCTCGCGCACCATCAGCAGCCGCCCTTCGGCGTCGAACACCGCGCCGCGCACGTCCACCTTCGGCGTGGCATAGCCCGTCTCGGCCGCGAACAGCGTGCCCAGCGCGTCCGCCGTCGCCGTCCCGCCGCTCGATGCCGCCATCATCCGCGCCGCCAGCGCGGTCAGCGCCCGGTAGCGCTCGACGTCGTACGGGTCGCGGGTGAAGGCGAGGCCGCTCTGCGCCAGCGCCTGCACCTCCCGCGCCCAGGTCAGCCAGTCCGGCTCGTCCATCCGCTTCCCTCCCCGTCCAGCACCGACACCGACGACGCCTTCACCAGCGCGACCAGCGTGACCCCCGTCGCCAGTCCCAGCCGGCCGACCGAATCCCGCGTCACCCGCGCCAGCAGCGCCGCCCCGCCCCCCGGCCGCGGTTCCAGCACCACCACCGCCTCCGCCGGTCCCACCGGGCGGACCGCGCGCACCCGCATCGGCAGCGCGTTCTGCGCGCTGGTCTGCGGCACCGCACCGTCCGGCCGCAGCAGCACCACCTCGTGTGCCGGAACCGACAGCCGCAGCCGGGTGCCGACGCCGAGCGGCAGCGACGCGACCGCCAGCGCGAGCCCGTCGCCCTCGATCCGAGTCAGCCCGCGCTCCGGCTCGTGCCCGGCGACCACGCCTTCGAGCAGCGCCGCCGCGTCGGGGTGATCCGCCATCGGACCCGACAGCATCGCCGCCACCGGCCCGCATCCCACCACACGCCCCGCCTCGACCAGCGCCAGCGTGTCGCACAGCCGCATCGCCTCCTCCCGCTGGTGCGTCACGTACAGGATCGGCAGGCCGGCCCGGGCGCGCAGCCGCGCCAGGTAGGGCAGGACCTCCGCCCGCCGCGCGGCGTCGAGCCCGGACAACGGCTCGTCCATCGCCAGCAGCGCCGGCCGCGACAGCAGGGCGCGGCCGATCGCCACCCGCTGGCGTTCGCCGCCGGACAGGGCGCGGGTGCGTCGCCGCAGCAGCGGCTCCAGCCCGAGCAGCGCCACCACCTCGTCGAAGCCCGGCCCGCGAGCCGAGGCCGGCGCCCGTTTGGCGCCGTAGCGCAGGTTGCCGGTCACCGACAGGTGCGGGAACAGCCGGCTGTCCTGGAACACGGTGCCGATCCGCCGCGCTTCCGGTCTGACCCAGGTCCCCGGCCCGGACAGCACCCGGTCGCCCAGCCGGATCTCGCTCCAGTCCGGCCGGAACAGGCCGCACAGCGCCGACACCAGCGTGCTCTTGCCGGCGCCGGACGGCCCGAACAGCCCGACGATCCCCGGCAGGGGTGCCACCAGCGACAGGTCCACCGCCTGCCCGGTCGGGAAGCGGTGCCGCAGCCGCACCTCCAGCGTCACCGCTTCAGCCGGCGCAGCAGCAGCTCCGACAGCAGCAGTCCCGTCAGCGCCAGCCCGATCGACACGCTGGCCAGCCGTGCCGCCACCGCCTCGCCGCCCGGCACCTGCAGCGCCTGGTAGATCGCCAGCGGCAGGGTCTGGGTGCGTCCGGGAATGCTGCCGGCAAAGGTGATCACCGCGCCGAACTCGCCGAGGCTCGCGGCGTAGCCGACCGCCACGGCGGCCAGGATGCCCGGAGCCGCCAGAGGCAGCGTCACGGTGACGAGGCGGTCCACCCGGCCGGCGCCGAGCCCGGCCGCCGCGGCCTGCAACCCGGGGTCGATCGCGTCCAGCGACAGCCGGATCGTCCGCACCATCAACGGCAGCACCATCACCCCGGTCGCCAGCGCCGCCCCCTGGCTGGTGAACACCAGCCGCATCCGGAACAGGTGCCACAGTACCGCCCCCGCCGGCCCGTTCAGCCCGAACAGCAGCAGCAGCAGCCAGCCTGTCACCACCGGCGGCAACACCATCGGCAGGTGCACCAGCGCGTCCAGCAACGGCCGTCCCGGCAGCACCGGGCGCGCCAGCAGGGAGGCCAGCAGCAGCGCCACCGGCAGCGCTCCGCCCACGGCCAGCAGCGCCACGCGCAGGGTGAGCCGGACCGCCTCCCATTGCCCGGGGTCGAGCAGGGGACCGGGCATCAGGGACCGGTCTGGAACCCGGCGTCACGGAACGCCGCGGCGGCCGGCGCCGTGTGCAGGAAGCGCAGGAACGCTGCCGCTTCCGGTGCCGCCGTCAGCGCCGCGGCCGGATACAGGATCGGCGGGTGGCTGGTCTCCGGGAAGGTGCCGGCGACCGCCAGCCCCGGCGCCGCCCGGACGTCGCTGCCGTACACGATCCCGGCCCGGACCTCCCCGCGCTCCACCAGCAGCAGCGCCGCCCTGACGTTCTCCGCCGGCGCCAGCCGGCCGGCCACCGAGTTCCACAGCCCGAGCTTCCGCAGCGCCGCCTCCGCGTAGAGCCCCGCCGGCACCGACCGGGGATCCCCCACCGCGAGCCGCCCGCCCGGCCCGAGCAGCCCGGCCAGGTCGAGCTGCGGGCCGACCGCCACCGGCGGCTCCCCCTGCTTCTCCACCAGCACCAGGGTGTTGCCGAGCAGGTCGCCGCGCGTGCCCGGCCGCAGGAGCCCGCGGGCCGCCAGCCAGTCCATCCACTTCTCGTCCGCCGACACGAACAGGTCGGCCGGCGCCCCCTGCGCCGCCTGCTGCGCCAGCACGGCGCTGGACGCGAACGACAGCGACGGCATCGGATGCCCCTGCGCCGCCCACAGGCGCGCGACCTTGCCCATTGCGTCGGTCAGGCTGGCGGCGGCGAACACCGTGACCGGCCGCTCCGCCGCCCGGACCCGGCCGCCGAACCCTGGCAGCAGCGCCAGGGCAAGTCCCAGCATGAGTCTCGCCGTTCCCGCGCCGCCGTTCCCGCCCGTCCTGCCCGCCGCCATGTCCCGCCTCCCGCCGACCCGCCCGACCCTAGATCGGACCACTCCTCGCGACCAACTCCGGAACCACCGCACCGGAAACCGATCATGACCCACCCGAGCCTGTCCGCCGCCGCAGTCGCCGACACGCTGGACCGCCTGCGGGCGCGCGGCCCGCTGGTGCACAGCATCACCAACCTCGTGGTCACCAACAGCACCGCCAACGCGCTGCTGGCGGTCGGCGCCTCGCCCGCCATGGTCGAGTCGGCCGAGGAGGCGGGCCCGTTCGCCCGGATCGCCGACGCCCTGGTGATCAACCTCGGCACCATGACCCCGGACCGGGCCCGCGGCATGCACGCCGCCGCCGCGGCCGCGCGGGACGCCGGCACGCCCTGGATCCTCGATCCCGTCGCGGTGGGCGCGCTGGAGTACCGGTCCGCCGTCGCCCTCGACCTGCTGGCGCACCGGCCGCAGGCGATCCGCGGCAACGCGTCCGAGGTCCTGGCCCTCGAGGCGCTGTCCGCGGGCGAGGAGGCGGTCGCCGGCCGCGGCGTCGATGCCGCGCATGCGGCCGAGTCGGCGCTGGAAGCCGCCGGGCGGCTGGCGCGGCGCACCGGTGCCGTCGTCACCGTCAGCGGTCCGGTCGACCTGGTCACCGACGGGCGCCAGGTGGCCGCGATCGGCAACGGCCACCCCATGATGCCGCGCGTGACCGGCCTCGGCTGCACCGCGACCGCGCTGGTCGGCGCCTGCCTCGCCGTCGAGCCCGACCCCTTCCTGGCCTCGGCGCACGGCATGACGCTGATCGGCCTGGCCGGCGAGCTCGCCGCGGACCGCGCCCGCGGTCCCGGCTCGCTGCAGGTGGAACTGCTCGACGCGCTGTACCAGTTCGACCGGCCGACCATCCTGGCCCACGCACGGCTGGAACCGTACTCGCCCGCCTGAAGCCCGCTTGCCTCGGCAGATTATGGAACATATGGTGAACGTCCCCGGCGCAGGCCGGGCATCCAGCAGCGACGAGGCGAGCCCGCGATGTCGATGACCACCCGGATCATCTACCAGCCCTACCACCATGCCGGCCACGCCTCGCTCCGTGCCGGCACACCAGTCGCCTGCCGCACGCCGGAGGAAGGCCTGCGACGGGCCGAGCGCGCGTTTTCCGCTGGCCTGGTGGCAGGCGCCGACGTGGTGCTGGTGCGACACGACGAGGATGCGGACGAGTTCGGCGATCCCGAGTTCATCGGCCGGCTCGGCAGCACTCCCGATCCGGCCGAGCCGTCCTGATCCGCCCCGCTCCGGGGACGCTCAACCGGCCAGGCGGCGCGGCAGCTGGCGCCGCACCATTGCCTCGAACTGCGCAAACACTGGTGCACGAGCCACAACAAAGTTGGTGAAGGATGGATTTGGCGCCGCCTCGGCGTCCTGCACGTCGCCCGCCGACACGAACTGCATCTCGGAGCTGCCTTCCAAGGCGGCTGGCGAGTCGTAGATGTGCAGGTCCTCGCGGTGCTCGAGGTTCCAGCGGCTGGTCAGCACCAGGCCCGGCGTGTTGCAGATCCAGCGGTACTTCGCCAGCGCCGCGCCCAGCGGGGCGATGAAGGCGTCGGCACGCGAGCACCACAGCACGCTGCGCAGCGCCGAACGGTTGATGGTGTCGACGAACCGCACGCCCGACCGCGCCGCGACGTCCGCCAGCGACCGCGCCAGCGCCAGCTCGCGCGCGAGGTCGCCGCCCGCCGCGGCCTGCCCGGCCTGGCCGCGATCCTGAACGTCGTTCAAGCCGTCCAGCACCACGGTGCAGCCGGGAAAGGCGCGTGCCATGTGGCGCACCAGGGCGGCCGCGAACTCGTCCAGGTCGGTCAGGGTGCGGTTGCCGACCCGTATGCCGAGCAGGATCACCGGCGCCGGCCGTCGCCTGGCCGCATCCGCCTCGCGCCGCACCGCCTGCAGCTCCGGCCGTGCCTCGGCCGCCCCCAGCACCAGGCCGCGCAGCGAGGCCGGCACGCTGATCGCGGTGTACTTGATGACGCTCTGGCGGCGCCGGTAGAACGTCTCGACATGCGCCGCGAACGGCGTGTCGTGGCGCGCGATGCGCCCGTCCAGGCCTGCGAAGATCCGCTCCTCCGGACCGAAGAACTGCTGCGTGCGGCCGAGCTCGAACATCTGCAGCTGCGGCAGCCGTCCCGGCGGCAGGCCCAGGCGCTGCATGACCGCGAGGCCCGACAGGTCCTGCCATACGTAGTGGCCGATGTGCACGGCGCAGCCGCCGAACACCAGCTGCACGGCCGGGTCCGCCGGCCGGTCCCGCCCCTCCGCCAGGGCAGCGTCGAACCGGCAGAGATGGCGCAGCATGGTCTCGCCGAACCGGGCGATGCGCACGAAGTCGCCGCCCATCGCCGGGGTTGGCATCACCAGCAGCTCGGCGGTCGGGAAGTACAGCGCGTAGTTGCGGAAATGCCCGCCGGAGCAGATCACGTAGAACACGAGCCCGGTCGCCTCCTGCACGAAGCGGTAGGCGAAGCAGTCGCGGTCCAGCAGCAGCGCGAACCCGTCGCCGTCCACCGGGACGCCATCCGCAGGCGACGGCCACTGCATCCGTCCGGTCCGCAGCAGCCGGTCGGCCTCCTGCTGCAGCGGGTGCAGCAGGGCGCGACGCATCAGCTCCGGCTCGAAGCCGCGCAGGCCGCGCCCGGTGGGCACCAGGTAGCCGAGCCCGGGCGGCAGGGTGTCGCTGAGCGCCCAGATCCGGGTATCGCCGGAGCGCCCGCTCGCCTCCATCCAGGCCGGGACCAGGCTGCCCAGGTCGGCGGCCGGCACGCCGCCCATCACCGAGCCGACCGGCACCTGGCCCGGTCCCTCGCGCCCCAGCACGCCCTGGTCCCACATCCCCTCGAACACCGGCGTCGCCTTGCGCAGCACGTGCTGCTGCAGCGCCGGCGACAGCTGGCCCAGGTGGTGCGCCACCACGCGCCCGTGCAGGTCGGCGAACCAGGCCGCCCGCTCCCCGTCGCGATGGCGCAGCGCGATCGTCAGCATGGGCGCGAAGCCGTCCTCGATCGCCTCGACCCGCCACCCGTCCTGCAGCTCGGCCGGTGTTCCGCTCCCGCCGAGCGGCACCAGCGCGCCGGGATGGCCGATCCGGATGCCGTTGGTGCCGGCGACCGGCTCGAAGCGCAGCGGCGGCGGCGGTCCCTGCCAGGTCTGCGCCGCCTGCACCACCGGCGCGGGCGCGTCCAGCAGCGCGTCCAGCCCGTGCCGCACCGCCTGCGGCAGCCGCAGGTAGGCCTGCACCGCGTCCGGCATGCCGACCCGGATCGGCGCGTTCCGGGTCATGGACAGCCACAGCGACACCTCGCGCATGCGCGCCGCCGACCGCCCCCGCTCCGGCTGCGGCCGCTCGTGCGCCGGCGCCGCCATGCGGCCCTCGCCGTCGACGTTCCACCAGGCCACCTCGCCGTTCTCGTGGCGCAGCACCAGCAGCCAGAGCGGGTCCAGCAGCGTGAACAGGCTGTCCGCCCGCCAGCCCGGGTTGAAGAACCGCACCGGCTGGTCGCCGCTCATCAGGGCGATCGGCGGCCGGCCGGGGATGCGCAGCCTCATCCCGTCCTGGCCGTGCTGCACCGGGCGCTCGATCAGCAGCGGCAGCGCCTCGCCGACGGGATCGTCCGCCAGCCTGGTTCCCGTTCCTCCGGACACGCAACACCTCGCACCAGGATACGCAGCCGCTCCGGCGATCGCCCTCATCGGGTCGCCGAATGCCGTCGCACCAGGTCGGTAAATGCCGCGAACAGCGCCGGACGGTCCACGACGAAGTTGCTGTAGCCGTCGTGATGCCCGGACGGGTGGAACGGGGTGGTGTCGCGCACCTGGTCCGGGCCGTTGAACAGCACCTCCGTCGGCCGCTCCATGTGCTCGGCCGAGTCGTAGATGTGCAGGTCGGCGCGATGCTCGAGGTTCCAGCGGCTCGACAGTACCAGGCCCGGCGTGTTGCAGATCCAGCGGTATTTCGCCAGTGCCGCGCCCAGCGGGGCCATGAACGCGTCCGCCCGGCTGCACCACAGCACGCTGCGCAGCGCCGAGCGGTTGACGAGGTCGACGAACCGGACCTCCGCCCGCTCCGCCACGCGCGCCAGCCCGTCCGCGAGCGCGAACTCCTTCTCGAGGACGCCGCCGGGCGAGATCCCGGCGTCGACCGCGCGTCCGCGGTCGAGGGCGTCGTTCATTCCGTCCAGCACCACCGTGCAGCCGGGGAACAGCGCGCCGAGACGCAGCACGAGGGCGGCGTAGAACGCGTCCAGGTCGTCAAGCGTGCGGGTGCCGACGCGTATGCCGAGCAGGACCACCGGTGCGCGGCGCGCCCGCGCGGCGTCCGCCTCCCGCCTGGCGTCCGCCAGCCCCGGCACGCGCTCGGCGCAGTCGATCACCGAGCGGCCGAACTCGAACGGAACCGTGGTGGCGGTGTACTTGATGACGCGCTGGTTGCGCCGGTAGAACCTGCCCTGCCCGCCGACGAAGGAGTCGGCGTGCCGGGTGGTGCGGTTCTCGAACATCGGGAAGATCCGTTCCACCGGTCCGAAGTAGTCGGTCGTGTGCGCCTGCTGGAACAGGTGCAGCTGCGGCAGCCTCCCGTGCTCGGCGACCGCGCGCAGCAGGTAGGACATCCCGCACAGGTCCTGCCACACGTAGTGGCCGATATGGTCGGCGCAGGCGCCGAAGAACTGCTGCACCGTCGGGTCCACCGGGACCGCGGCTCCCGCCGACAGGTCGGGCCCGAACCGGAGCAGGTGGCGCAGCAGCATCTCCCGGCCACGGCGGAACGGCGCGCAGTCGCCGGCCAGGTTGCGGTTCGCCGCCACCAGCAGGTCGGCGGTCGGGAAGTACAGCGCCAGGTTGGAGAAGTAGCCGCCGCCGCACACCACCAGGAACACCAGTCCGGTCGACTCCTGCCGGAACCGGTAGGCGAAGGAGTGGAGGTCGAGCATCAGCGCGAAGCCGTCGCTGTCGACGGGCGCGCCGTCCACCGGCGACGGCCAGCACATCCGGCCGGTGCGCAGCAGCCGGTCCATCTCGTCGTGCAGGCGCGGCGCCAGGCACGTCCGCACCTGCTCCGGGTCCAGGCCGCGCAGGCCGGTTCCGGTCGGCACGAGGTAGCCGGTGCCCTCCGGCATCGGCTGGTCCAGCGCCCAGACCAGGGTGTCGCGGTCCTGCCCCGCGTCGCGGAGGTGGGCCTGCACCAGGGTGTCCAGGTCGGCGGGCGCGAGGCCGCCCGCCAGCGCCCGCAGGTCGGGCGGCAGCACGCCCTCGCCCAGCACCACGCAATCCCACAGCGTTCGCAGCAGCCCGCCGGCCACGCGCAGCACGTGCGCCTGCTGCGGCGGCGACAGCGCGCCGGCGTGGTGCCCGACCAGCCTGGCGCCGAGGTCGACGAACCAGGCCGCCCGCCAGCCGTCCGCGTGGCGCAGCACCAGCGCCAGCAGCGGCGCGAAGGCGGCCTGCACCGACTCCACCTCCCAGCCGGGACCGAGCTCCGCGACCCGCCCGCCATCGGTGACCGGCAGCAGCCGGCCCGGGTTCCCGACCCGGTAGCTCCGGCTGTCGCCGATCCGCTCGACCAGGAGCGGCCCGGCGTCCTCGGCCGGCCAGGATCCGGGCGACAGCTCCCGGCTCGCCGCCACCTCCGGCGAGCCCTCGGGCCCGAGCAGCGGCTCGATCTCGCGACGCACCGAGGCCGGCAGCGCGGCATAGGCCCGCACCGCGTCCGGCACCGCGAGCCGGATCCCGGGACCGGGGGTCATGCGCAGCCAGAGCGCCACCGGCTCCAGCCGCCGCCGGAAGCCGAGCCGCTCCGGCCCGGAACGGTGCGGGATCGCCACGGCCAGGCTGCCGTCGCTGGCGAGGTACCAGGACGCGGCGTGGCCGGCCTCGTGGCGCAGCACCAGCATCCAGACCGGATCGAACAGGGTGAACAGGCTTTCCGCCTGCCATCCCGGCTCGAACGACCGCACCGGCTCCCTGCCGCGGCGGATCGCCACCGGAGGACGGCCGGGAAGCCGGAGCTCCAGCCCTGCCTCGCCAGCGTGCACCGGTTGCCGGATCAGCGGCGGAAGAAGGTCCATGTCGATCGTCCACGCAGCGCGCCTTCCGGTGGACGACGAGCCGTCCACCGCCTGCCGGCATCCACGGGACGAGGGTGCATGCGACTCCGCGGCGCTTCAATGCCCGCCGCCGCGGGAGGCGGCGGATCACCGGGGCACGGTTTGACAGGACCGGCCACCCGTGTTGGGTGCGGCGCTCCGTTGCGGCAGGCGCCGCGCCCGACCCGCGTGTCCAGGACCCGCCGACGATGAACCCGCTTGCTGCGACCGCGCCTGGCGCCTCCCCGTTTCGCCGACGCTGCCGGATCCCGGCCATGCTGCTGCTCGCCGCCTGCCTCCTGCCGAGCCTGGCGGTTCGCGCCCAGGACCGGTCCGACCCCGACGCGACCGGACGCGACGCGCCCGCCCATGTCCGGACCGTCGACCCGCTGGCCGGGCTGACCCCGATCGAGCGGCAACGGCTGCGCGCGCTCCTGGACGCGCCGGTCCCGGCCGCCGCCGCACCCTCGTCGGCGGCCAGGGCCGCAGCACCCGCAGCACCCAAGCCGAAGACGGTGACCATGGCGCCGGACAGCCTGGCCGGCCAGGTGCTGGTCGAGGCGACGGTGTTCCGGCACGGCCTGCTGGCGGACGGCTCCACCTTTGTGCGCCTGTTCGGCGACATCGCCCTGTCCGGCCGCTGGCTGCAGCGCGAGATGGTGGATCCCGCCGCGCGCGCCGCCCTGTTCGACGCCTTCTGGCGCAGCGCGCTGGTGGTGCTGGTGGGGTTGGGTGCGGAACACCTGCTCCTGCTGGCGCTGCGCCGTCCGCTGCGCGGGCTCGGCCGGGAGGCCGTCCGCGCCGACGAGGAGGCCGTGGAGCCGCCGCTCCACGACGCTCCCGTGCCCGGCCTGGTCCAGGCCGGCCCGCCGCCGCCGCCCGACGCGCTGCCGACGACGCCGCTGCCGGGAACCGCGCTGCCCGGCAGCCCGATGGTGCCGACCGCCCCGCTGCCGCAGGCCGCCGGCGACGCGACCGATCCCCTGCTGGCCGACCGGCAGCCCATCGGGTTCCCGGCTTCCGCCGAGGCCGCGCTCCGCGACGACAGCCAGGCGGAGCACCGGTCGCGCGACGCCGCCCACCGGCGCAACACCCTGCGCGTGCTCCGGCGCGTGCCGTTCGCGCTGCTTCGCCTCCTGCTGAAGCTCCTCCCGCTCGGCGTCTTCCTCCTGGTCGGCAACGCCGCCTCCACCCTGGTGGCGGCGGCGCCCCGCACCCAGCTGGTGATCCTCGCCGTCACCAACATCTACGGCGTCAGCCGCGGCCTGTGGCTCCTGATGGACATGCTGCTGGCGCCGCGCGCGCCCGGCGTGCGTCTGGTCGGGGTCGCGGACGACACCGCCGGCTTCCTGATCCGCTGGTGGGGCTGGCTGGTGGCGGTGCTCGCGGTCGCCATCTGCATCACCGACGTCGGCCGCATCCTGGACCTGCCGGCACGGGCGGGACTGGCAATCACCCGGGCGGTGGTGCTGGTCGAGCACGTGCTGCTGGCGGTACTGATCTGGCAGACCCGCCACAAGGTCGCGGACACCCTGCATCCGCCGCGCCGCCTGCGGAGCCGCTCCTTCGGCCGGGTGCTGACGGTGCTGGCCGACCGGTGGTGGGTCCCGGCGCTGTTCTTCGACGCCGCCCTCTGGTTCGTCTGGGCCGCCGAGATCCGCGGCGGCTACGCCAGGATGTGGCAGCTGTTCCTGTCGAGCTGCATCGTGATCTTCGCCTGCCGCCTCCTCGCCGTCATGCTGCTCGGCGGCCTGGACCGCGTGTTCCGGATCGAGCCGGGCGCCGAGCTGCGTCATCCCGGCCTGGCACGGCGTGCCGGCCGCTACTACCCGGTGCTGCGACGCGTCGTCGTCTGGGCGCTGAGCGTGGCCGGCGCCGTCGCCCTGCTGCAATGGTGGGGCATCCCGGCGCTCGGCTTCTTCACCCACGGCACCCTCGGCACCCGCCTGCTGTCCGCCCTGGTGACGATCCTGACCACGCTGGTGGTCGGCGTGCTGGTCTGGGAGCTGGTCAACGGCGCGCTCGACCGGCAGATCGGCCGGTTCAACGACACCAACCAGGCGATGCGCGCGGTCCGGCTGCAGACCCTGCTGCCGATCCTGCGCACGCTGCTGTTCGTGGTGCTGGGCGCGATCCTGGTGCTGACCGTGCTGAGCGAGATCGGCGTGGACATCGCACCCCTGCTGGCCGGCGCCGGCATCCTCGGCGTCGCGGTCGGCTTCGGCTCGCAGAAGCTGGTGCAGGACTTCATCACCGGCATCTTCCTGCTGGTCGAGAACGCGATGCAGGTGGGCGACAGCGTCACCGTGGCCGGCATCAGCGGCACCGTCGAGCACCTGTCGATCCGCACCCTGCGCCTGCGCGGCGGCGACGGCTCGATCCAGATCATCCCGTTCTCCTCGGTGTCCACCGTCGCCAACATGAGCCGCGACTTCGCGGTGGCCACGATCAGCATCGCCATCGCCTTTTCCGAGGACACCGACCGCGTCTGCACCACCCTGGGAGAGATCGGCGCCGGGCTGCGCGCCGACGACGCCTTCGCCGACATGATCCTGGCCGACTTCGCCCTGAACGGCATCGACAGCCTGGGCGAGTACGCGGTGGCGATCAGCGGCACGATCCGCTGCACCGTGGCCGGCCGCTGGCCGGTGCAGCGCGAGTTCAACCGGCGCCTGCGCGTCCGCATGATGCAGGACCGGATCGCCCTGCCGCAGGCGCATCGCACCCTCGACGTGCCCGCCTTGCCCGGCCTGCTCGATCGAGCGCAGCCTCGCGGCGCGATCCCCGACCAGGACACGAGCCATGGCTGATCCCGACGCCGCCCCGGAAGCACGTCTCGCCGCGGACGGCTACGCGTTCGTTCCGGCGGCGGAGATGCGCGTGCTGCTCGGAGCGGCGGCGCTGGAACGCTGGGACGGGTTCGCGTCGAGCTGGGACCATCTGGGCGTCGACCGCTACATGGCCGATGGCGGCCGCTACCGCCGCCGGCGCCATGCCGTGTTCGCCGCCAGCATTGTCGGGTTCGAGCGCAAGCCGCACCAGCCGCACTACCAGAGCCGCGACCACAACGCCCTGAACGGCGGCATCGAGCGCTGGTTCACCCCGGTGGAAGACCAGGTCGCCACCCATCCGGTGCTTCTCGCGATCCTGTCCGCCTGCCACGCCCTGTTCGAGCACCTGACCCCGCCCGGCGCCCGCCCCGACACCTGGCACGTCGAGCTGCACCAGTTCCGGATCGAGCCGAGCGGCGGCGAGGACGGACAGCCCACGCCCGAAGGCCTGCACCGCGACGGCGTCGACTGGGTGCTGGTGCTGCTGGTGGCGCGCGAGAACATCGCCAGCGGGGTCACCAGCATCCACGACGCGCAGCGCCGCCTGCTCGGCTCCTTCACCCTGCAGCAGCCGCTGGACGCCGCCTTCGTCGACGACGGCCGCGTTTATCACGGCGTCACCGCGATCCGCCCGCTCGACCCGTCGCTGCCCGCGCATCGCGACGTGCTCGTGGTGACCTTCCGCCGGCAGTGAACCGGCAGGCGCCACCACGAGCTCCGCACGCGGAACCGTGCCGCCCGACCCCCGTTCAAGGCCGCGCACCCGGGGGAGGCACCGCGTGTCCGGCGTCGTCAAGACCTTTCTGCTCGGGGTCGGCCTGGCCGGTCTCGCCACCCTGGTCTGCCCGCACATGTGGTCCGGCCTGCGCCGGCGCGGCACGGACACCCCGCCGCCCGCCTGATCGCCCGCCTGCCGGCTTGCCTGGCTGCCGGCCGGCTGCGCCACGCCCTGCGGTTCAGCGCCTGGTCCCGAGACCGGGCTTGATGGTCGAGCGGGCGACCGTGAAGCGGTTCAACAGGTCGAACCAGAACGGCGCGCCCAGCGTCACCGCGAAGGCCGTGACGGTCCACCCGACCAGCATCTGCAGCACGGCGCCGGGATCGACCGCGCCGGGACTGCCGCCCCCCGTGCCGGACCGGCGGAGCTGCTGCGGCGGCGGGTCGCCCCACCCGCACGGGAACCGGATCTGCGCCAGCTCGTCGCGCAGGGCGGCGAAGCCTTCCCCGGCCTGTTCCGGCACTCCCTTTCCCGGCTCCGGCACCAGCGACGCCGCCTGCGCCACCGCCCCGTCGCGCAACGCCTTGTCCTCGAACAGCGCCTTGCCGACGCTGAACGCGTCGATGTTCATCACGCCTGCGGCGACCAGGCCGATCCCGAACAGGATCACCTGGGTCCGCCGCTTGTACCACCCCGATACCCGCTCCATGCAGCTGTCGAACCACCGCTCGATCGTCCACCGGACGCGCTCGAGGTCGCCTTCCGCCCCGTCCAGCGCGCTCAGCAGCGCCCGCCTGATCCGGTTGTCCGTCATCGCCTGCGCCCGGGCGGACAGCGCCTGCACCGTGACCGGCTCGCCGGATGCCGGGTCGCTGCCGCCGATCGGCCCGCGCACGGCAAGGTCCAGGAACGCGCGGGCGAAGTTGCCGGCCGGGATGTAGGCGGGCAGGTTCCCCCGCTGCCTGATCGGCATGCGCAGCGACCGGGTCCCGGTCAGCAGGCTCCGGTGCGGCTGCAGCCGCTCGGGCGCGTAGGAGCCGTCGTAGAGCCCGAACACCATCGGGTGCGAATACAGCGCGCGGGCAGCGCCCCGGCCGTCAGGATCGTCCAACATCTCCCGGATCCCGCGCTCGAGGTCGGACGCCCGGGTGTTGAGCACCGCCTCCATCGCCTCGCGGATGGCAGAACAGATCAGGCTGACGAACAGGAACAGCAGGCAGAGCCCGATGGCGACGTCGAGAACCACCGATCCGAACATGGCATTCCCCCATCGCGGCTCCGGTCGCACCCGCGATGCCGATCCTGACCGGTTCGATGCAGCCCGACAATGAACGGGGACCGGCCGTTAACCGTCCGTAAGGCAACCGCGTCCTAGCCTGTGGCCACCAGAGGACGATCGGGGCTCCCGCAAGGACGGGCCGGCCCCGGAAGCGGAGCCAGCCGTTGCCATACCCTTCCCAGCCTGCGGACGATGCCGGGCCGGTCGACGCGCCGGCCGACGCGGACGAAGCGCGCCCGCCGGCTCCCGTGGCGCACCTGCGCGCGACGCTCGACGGGCTGGACGCAGGGCTCGCCACCTTCGACAGGACGCTCGACATCCTGTTCGTCAATGGCCGGCTGCGCACCATGCTGGAGATCGACGGCGGCGTGGCCGAAGGTGCTGGATCGCTGCTGACGCTGATGGAAGCGAGCGCCCTCCTGTCGGACCCGCTGGTGCAGCAGATCCACGAAGCCTGCCAGGTTGCGGTGGACGGGCGCGTCCCGCAGGAGCTGACGCTCGCGGCGTCGGGATCGCGCTTCTTCGCCCTGCGCGTGGCCGCGCTGGCCGACCGGCACTGGATGGCCTCGTTCACCGAGGTGACCGCGCAGCGCAGCGCGGAAGCGGAGGCGATCGAGCAGGCGAAGTGCGATCCCCTGACCGGCCTGCTCAGCCGCGCCCTGTTCCACGACCGGATCACGGCCCTGCTCGCCGCCGGGGCCGAGCACGACCCGCCCAGCTTGCCGGCGGCCCCGCCGGCGGATCCGGTGCGGCACGCGGTGGTGGCGATCGACCTCGACCGCTTCAAGAGCGTCAACGACACGCTCGGCCACTCCGCCGGCGACGGGCTGCTGTGCCTGGTCGCCAGGCGGCTGCGCTCGGTGCTGCGCCAGCACGACGTCCTGGCCAGGCTCGGCGGCGACGAGTTCGCCCTGCTGGTGTCGCCGGCGCCGGACCGCGAGGTGCTGGACCAGCTGGCGCGCCGGATCACCGACGTGGTCGGCCGGCCCTACCTGGTCGACGGGCATCTGGTGAACATCGGCGCCAGCCTCGGCATCGCCGTCTTCCCGGAGGACGGCGCCACCCGCGTCGAGCTGCTGCGCAACGCCGACCTGGCGCTCTACGACGCCAAGGCCATGGGCCGCAGCACCCACAGCTTCTTCAGGCCGGAGATGGACGCGCGCGCGGCGGCCCGCCGCCTGATCGAGATCGACCTGCGCAAGGCCCTGGCGCTGCGCCAGTTCGAGCTGCACTACCAGCCGCAGATCGACCTGGAGCGCCATGCCATCGTCGGCTTCGAGGCGCTGCTGCGCTGGCGCCATCCCGAGCGCGGCGTGGTGTCGCCGGCCGAGTTCATCCCGCTCGCCGAGGAGATCGGGCTGATCGTCCCGCTCGGCGAATGGGTGCTGAGCCAGGCCTGCCTGGAAGCGATGCGCTGGTCGGATGCGCTCACGATCGCGGTCAACGTGTCGCCATACCAGTTCGAGGACACCGGCAGGCTGGTCGAGGCGGTGACGCGGGCGCTCGCCATGTCCGGCCTTCCCGGCCGTCGGCTGGAGATCGAGATCACCGAAAGCGTGCTGCTGCGCAACGCCGATCCGGTGCTGGCGGCGCTGCACCGTCTGCGCGGCATGGGCGTGCGCGTGGCGATGGACGATTTCGGCACCGGCTATTCCTCGCTGAGCCAACTGCACAGCTTCCCGTTCGACAAGATCAAGATCGACCGGTCGTTCGTGAAGGACCGCGACGACGGCGCGGGCCAGAACGCGGTCATCCGGGCGATCACGGCGCTGGGCGCCAGCCTCGGCATGGCCACCATCGCCGAAGGGGTCGAGACCGCCGGCCAGCTGGAGCGGATACGCGACGGCGGCTGCACCTCGGTGCAGGGCTACCTGTTCAGCCGGCCGGTCCCGGTCGCACAGGTAGCCGGACTGATCGAGGCCTACAACCGTCCCGCATTGGTCCCCGTTTCCTGAAAGAGGTGATCATGTCCAACCTGTATCAAGTGGTGTACTGCAGCCGGAACCGTATCCCGGGCGATCCGGACACGGTGTCGGAGAACATCGGCGGGATCCTGGCCAAGTCGCGCGAGAACAACGCCCGCGACCAGGTCACGGGCGGCCTGCTGTTCAGCGACGGCTGCTTCGCCCAGGTGCTGGAAGGGCCGATGGACGCGGTGATGGCGGCGTTCGAGCGGATCCAGTGCGACGAGCGGCACGGCGAGATCGTCGTGCTGCAATCCGGCCCGATCGCCGAGCGGCACTTCTCCAACTGGTCGATGGCGTTCACCGGGACCCGTGCGCTCGGCGCAGCCAAGGTGGCCGGGCTCGGCCTCAGCGACACGCTGACGGCCCGCTCCGGCGGCGGCGAGACGGTGCTCGGCCTGCTGCGCTCGGTGGTGGTGCGCGAAACCGAGTGGCTGGAGGCGGTCTAGCCGCCGCCGTCCACCCGGACCAGCCGCCGCCGTGCCGCGATGATCGCGGCACCGGCCGCCAGCCACAACCCCCACGGCAGCAGCAGCCGGACCGGCAGGTCGCGCAGGAGCAGCACGATCGTCACCCCCTGCGACGCGATCGCCAGCCCCGCCGCGAGCAGCAGCAGGCCCGTCGGCAGCGGCAGCGGCGACGCGCGGTAGGCGGCCGGGTCGGCACGCGCGTTGAGCGGCGCGCAGGCGACCGACAGGATCGCCGAGATGCTGGCGCCGAGCCCGCTCACCCGGATGACGTTTCCCACGTCCAGCCCGGCCAGCAGCGGTACCGCGCCGACCAGCCCGAGCAGCAGCAGCGGCCACACCGGCACGCCACGCCGGCTGGTGCGGCCGAACGCGCGCGGCAGCCATCCATCCGCGGCCGCCATCAGGATGCTGCGGCTGCCCCACAGCATGTGCGCGTTCATGATCCCCAGCATGCTGACGATCCCGGCTCCCAGCTCGAACAGCGCCAGCGGCACCGGCCGCATCACCGACGCGGCCACCGCGACCAGGGACCGTTCTCCGGCCCCCGCCGGCGGCACGCCCGCCGCCACCAGCGCCACCAGGACGTAGAGCGCTGCGGCACAGGCGGTGGCGCCCAGGATCGCGACCGGAACGTCGCGTCCCGGCCGTCGCATCTCGCCCGACAGCTCCGACACCAGCGTCGCGCCGCTGATCGGGAACGTCAGCAGCGCCGCCGCCGACAGCAGCCCGTGCCAGCCATGCGGCAGCATGTGCCCGAGCCGCGCCGGCACCACGTGCGGCGCCCCGGCTACGCCGAACCAGCACAGCGACAGCGCAACCGCCGCGGTGATCGCGATCCCGGCCCGCGCCGACACCGCGGTGCCGAACAGGTTCAGTCCCAGCACCAGCGCGAGCGACGCGATCCCGCCGGCCCGGGTCGACACCGCCGGCAGCAGCGCGTGCACGGTGTCGCCGAAGGTGGCGGCATAGGCGGCGAGCCCGACATGGGTGCTCAGCACCATCCAGAATGCGATGAACCCGGCCGAGGGGCCGATGAACCGGCTCGGCCAGCGGTACAGGCTGCCCGACACCGGCCGCGCCGCACCCAGCACCGCGTAGGGAAGGCTGACCAGCAGCACCACGACGCAGGCCAGCCCGTAGGCCGGCGCAGCACCGGCGCCGGTCAGCGCCACTGCGGTTCCGGTCAGCACCACCACGCCGCCGCCAATCACCTGCTTCAGCGACACGCAGAACGCCATCGGCAGGGTCAGCGTCGCGCCGAGGCCGCGACCGGCGGGATCGGGATCCGTCATCAGCAGCCGCTTCCCCCCGTTGCATCGGGATTTATCGCCCGTGCCGAGGCAACCGGCCAGGCTGCCGTCCGGTTCAAGCCGCCGGACCAGCCGGGAGGACGAACCATGACATGGACGACGCGACGGGTCGGGTCGGGCGCGCTGGGCGGCCTCGTCGCCGGAACCGTGCTGACCGCCCTGCTGCTCGGCATCGAGCGCAGCAGCAACGCACCGTCGGACATCGTCAGGCTCGGCCGCAGGACCGCCAACGCCCTGGGTTCCCCCTACCTGCACCAGGAGTCGATGCCGGCACTCGACGAGCAGCTCCGCTACCATGGCGGCCACCTGGCGCTGTCGGCGGCCATGGGCGCCACCTACCCGGCGCTGCGGTCGCTGCCGGTGCTGCGCGGGCCCGGCGGGAGCCTGCTGTTCGGCGGCGCGTTCTACCTGCTGTTCTGGGGCCTGCTGGGCCCGCGGCTGCGCCTGACGCCGACGCCGCGCCAGGAAGGGGCCGCCACCGTCGCACAGCGGCTCGGCCTGCACACGCTGTTCGGCCTGGTCACCGGGCTGGTGGCGGATGCCCTGGCGCCCGCCGCACCACGCCCGGCCCGGGGCTAGCGCTCCGTTCCAGCAGGAACAGCGCCTGCTCGCCGAACAGGTTGGCGAGCTGCACCGAGCGGCGCCACGGCGCGCGGTCGCCCTTGTCGTCCACCGCCATCCAGCGCCGGACCGCGTAGCCCTCCTCCGCGCACAGGGCGAAGAAGTCGCGCACCGTGCACGGGTGGATGTTCGGGGTCTCGTACCACGGCCGGCCCCACACGTCCGTCATCGGCATGCGGCCGCGCAGCAGCAGCTGCATCCGGAGGCGCCAGTAGCCGAAGTTCGGGAACGACACCACGGCGTGCCTGCCGATCCGGAGCATCTGCCGAAGCACCTCGCGCGGCCGCTCCACCGCCTGCAGCGTG
This sequence comes from uncultured Acetobacteraceae bacterium, assembly GCA_964247735.1. GTDB lineage: Bacteria > Pseudomonadota > Alphaproteobacteria > Acetobacterales > Acetobacteraceae > Lichenicola. Next base: position 15,623 of record CAXTVS010000008.1, on the reverse strand, counting down.
CGCGACAGCACCACGTAGTCGAACGCGCCGTCGGGGTAGTGCGCGAGGTCGGTGTCGGCGTCGCCGTGCATCACCGGCAGGCCGTGCGCGACCGAACGGGTCACCTCGCCCATGTCGAGCTCGATCCCCCGCGCGTCGCAGGACCGGGTACGGAACAGGTGCTCGATCAGCGAGCCGTCGCCGCTGCCGATGTCCAGCACGCGCGTGTTCGGCTCGATCATCTCCGCGATCAGCTTCTGGTCGAGGCGCATCCCCGCTCCTCAGGCCAGGCCGGCGTGCTCGGCGCATCCCGACAGGAAGCCGCGCAGGGTGCGGTCGAAGTCCGGCTCGTCGAGCAGGAACGCGTCGTGCCCCTTGTCGGTCTCGATCTCGACGAAGCTGACGTTGGCGGCGGCCCGGTTCAGGGCACGCGCCACCGCCCGGCTCTGCGCGGTCGGGAACAGCCAGTCCGACGAGAACGACACCACGCAGAACCGCGTCGGCGTGCCCTTGAACGCCGCCGCCAGGTCGCCGCCGTGATCGGCCGCCACGTCGAAATAGTCCATCGCCCGGGTGATGGTCAGGTAGGCGTTGGCGTCGAACCGGCGCACGAAGCTCGAGCCCTGGTGGCGCAGGTAGCTTTCCACCTCGAACATCTCGCCGAACAGGCCGATGCCGGCGCCGCTGCCGGTCGGCGCCGCCGGGTCGGTGCGGACGCGCCGGCCGAACTTGCGCGTCAGCGCCTCCTCCGACAGGTAGGTGATGTGCGCCATCATCCGCGCCACCGCCAGGCCGCGCGCCGGCACCAGCCCGTCCTGCCAGTAGCGGCCGCCGTGCCAGTCCGGGTCGGCGAAGATCGCCTGCCGGCTGACCTCGTTGAAGGCGATGTTCTGCGCCGAGTGGAACGAGGCGGTGGCGATCGGCACCGCCGCGAACACCCGTTCCGGGAAGGTCGCGGCCCAGGACAGCACCTGCATCCCGCCCATCGAGCCGCCCACCACCGCGAACAGCCGGTCGATCCCGAGGCGGCTCACCACCAGGGCCTGGGCGCGCACCATGTCGCGAATGGTGACCGGCGGGAAGTCGGTCCCCCAGGGCTCCCTGCTCTCCGCGCCGCGCGCCGAGCGCGGGCCGGTCGAGCCCATGCAGCCGCCCAGCACGTTGATGCACACCACGAAGAACCGGTCGGTGTCGATCGGCAGGCTGGGCCCGACCAGCCGGTCCCACCAGCCGGGCTTGCCGGTGACGGGATGCACCTCGGCCACGTACTGGTCGCCGGTCAGGGCATGGCAGACCAGGACGGCGTTGTCGGCGGCATCGCTCAGCCGGCCATAGGTGCGGTAGGCCATGGTCAGCGGCTTCAGCGTCACGCCGCATTCCAGCTCCAGCCCGTCGTCGAAGCAGGCATGCTGGTGCTCGGCCGGGTGCGGCGGGTTCTGGTCCATGGGCCCGATCGGTTGCGCCCGCGCGTCCACCGGGACCGCGGGCGGCGGCACCATGCCGCAGCGCCGCGGTGGCGTCACCTCGCCCGATGGTCACAGCGGACTTGCGCCCCGCGGGCAGGCGGCCCTGCCCGTGTCGGGCCGTCGGCGCTATCCGCCTGCCGCCAGCCCGAGATGCCGGTCCCGCCAGCCGCGGGCCGGGCCGCCCAGCACCCTGCAGGCGTCCCGGTAGGTCCGGTCGTGCAGTCCCAGCAGGAACGCCCGGTCCTCGGGCGGCATGTCCTGATCGAGGCTCGGGTTCACCGTGTCGGCGACGTCCGGGGCGGCGCCGGGCGGCAGGCCGAGAAAGCTCGCCACCTCCTCCAGCACCGCATCCGGCCGGGACACCACGTCGTCGAAGAACACCAGCTTGAGGTTCCGGAACCGCGTCGCCCAGCGCTCCACCATGCCGGCGTAGTCGGAGCGGCGCAGGGACGCATCGCTGCCGTAGTGCGCGGCGCGCTCGGCGAAGGACAGGGCGCGGACGTCGATCCCGGCCAGCTTGGCGTCGTATTTCAGGTTCGACCAGGCGCGGTCCGCCGGGTCGCGCACCGACAGCAGGATGCGCAGGTCGGGACCCAGCAGGTCGCGGATCACCGACACGGTCTCGTCCGGCAGCTCGGCATAGCTCGGCGAGACGTCGGCGCGCACCGGATGGCCGGCGCCGAAGAAGCGCAGGTAGCGGAACAGGTTCCGGGTCGGACCGTCCCAGTACACGTCGCCCTCCTCGGCCTCCCGCTCCCCCCAGCCGGGATCCACGTCCTGCGGCGAGCCGAACGCGTCGGAAAAGAACACCGTCTCCTTCACGGGAAGCGGCTGCACCTCCGGACGCTGCGACAGGTGGTACCACAGCCAGGTGGTGGCGCTGCGCTGGGTGCCGATCCCCAGCACGTTCGGCAGGTTCTCCCGCGGACGGATCGCCCGCCAGCCGGACGTGCTGCGCACGACGGTTGCGGCGTCCAGGACGAAGCGGGGCGGCTGCCGGATGGCGTGCGCGTCGCGTTCCACCCAGTACGGCAGGCCGGCCGGATCCGGCTCGGGCGGCGAATGCTCGACCTCGCCGATCCGCCACCGCCACACGTCGTGCAGCAGCTGCGCGTAGCGCGGGGCCGGGTCCGCCATCGACCACAGGCGGTCGGCGCACGCGATCACCTCCTGCTCCAGCAGCAGGGAAACGTTGGCGCGCCCCAGCAGGTAGACGAGGTAGTCGCTCATGGCGTCCGGCGGCGCGGGCCCGAGCAGGCTGTGCAGCGCGGTCCAGTTCCGGCTTTCCCGGTAGTGCTCGGACAGCCGGTTCAGCAGGGTGGCGCGTCCACCGGCGATGAAGCGGTGCAGCAGCTGCTCGCCGAGGAAGCTCCTGCCGACGTCGCGGGCATAGTCGCACACCTTGACCACCAGCGCGTCCGAGCTGGTGTCCACGACGTGCCGGCGGGCGAGCAGGAAGGCCTGCAGGCGCTCGCCCCTGCGATGGCGCACGTCGCACAGCGCGACGACGAACGGATCGGCCCCCGGATCGTGCCGATGGGCGGCCTCGGCCACCGCCAGGGCAAGCCCGGCCTGCCCGGTCTCGGCGCACAGGTAGACCAGCGTCACCACGTCGTCGTGCCGCTTGCAGGCAAGGAGGTCGCGGGTCCGCGCCATCAGCTCCGACGGCCAGTCCGGCGATGCCCGTTCCCGGAGGCGGAGCAGGTCGGCCGCGTCGGCGAAATCCTCCGCGGCATGCGACAGGATGCGGTCAAGGCTGGTCCCGTAGCAGGCGGCGGTCATGGAACGATCGGCGACACGCGCACCTGCCTGCTCCGGCCAAGGGGACGCGAACCCGCCGAGGACCAACGGGTTGCCGCTCCGGCCCGACCTGCGCGTGCTGTCGGCACGGCTCAGCCCCCGGCGCGGACGACGATGCCGGCCGGCGAGGCGAGCGTCGCCAGCCGCTGCATGCAGGCGACGAGGTCGTCGGCATCGAGCCCGCCGGGAGCGGCATAGTCGTTCGCCTGGCCCACGGACGTGTCGAGGCAATCGACGTCGAGGTGCACCAGCACCCGCGCGGGCAGTCCGGGCAGCGCCTCGCCCAGCGCCGCGGCGAAGTCCGCCGGCCGGCTGGCCCCGCCGTAGATGGCGCGGATGCCGTGCCGCTCGACCTTCTCGCGCTGGCCCGGCTCGAAGTCGCGCAGGCCGCAGTAGAGCAGCCGGTCGAGCCCGAGCGGCCAGAATCCCGGCACGCTCGCGGCCAGGCGGTGCCAGCATTGGCCGGCCAGGATGGCGACGCCCATGCCGTCGGAATACCCGCCGGTCGCCTCGTCCGGAGTGCTGAAGTCCGGGTGGGCGTCGAACCACACGACGCCGATGTCCGGATCCCTCAGCCCGGCATAGGTGCCGACGCTGGCGTTGCAGTTGCCGGCGAGCACCAGCGGGAACCGTCCGGCACCGACCGCGCCCGCGACCGCGACCCGGCGCATCACCTCGAAGCTGCGCCCGATCTCGCCCTCGCGGCGGTCGACGGCGCCGATCCGGACCGCCCTCGCGTCGGCGCCGGCATCGCGCAGCGCCTCCATCAGGCCGGCATCGAGCAGGCGGTCCGGCCCATTGCCGACCCGTTCCGTAATGCCGGCGTGGAACGGCGCCACGACCACGTCCACGCCGTGGGGAGCGGCCAGGCTCAGAACTCGGGTTCCGGCCCGGCGCCGCTGCGCTGCCGCGGCGGCCCCATCAGCGCCGGCTGGAACAGCACAGCGGCCGCCAGCGTGCAGGCGAGCGCCAGCGCCATCAGCTTGCCCATGCTGGACAGGCCCGGCTGGCTGGACAGCCACAGCGAGCCGAACGCCGTCGCGGTGGTCAGCGACGAGAACACGATCGCCCGGGTCAGCGCGGTTTCCAGCAGGTCGGTGGCGCCGGCGCGCCAGGCGGTGATGTAGTAGATCTTGAACGCGACGCCGACGCCCAGCAGCAGCGGCAGGGCGATGATGTTGGCGAAGTTGAGCGGCTCGCCGATCAGCGACACCAGCTCCAGCGTCACCAGCCCCGCCACCAGCAGCGGCAGCAGGGTCAGCAGCACGTCGCCCAGCCGTCGCAGCGTCACCCACAGGATCACCGCGATCGACAGCACCGCGACCGCACCCGCCTCAAGGAAGGCGTGCGTCACCGTGCGCTCCGAGCCGACCAGCGCCACCGGCGCGCCGCTCGCGTCCGGCGCCACCGCCAGCACGGCGCGGGCGAAGCGGGCCATGGTCCGGGTGTCGTTGGCGTCGCCCCGCGGCACCACCTCCACACGCGCCTGCCCGTCCGGCGCCAGCCAGTCGCGTCGCAGCTCCGCCGGCACGTCGGACACGGCGGCGCGCTCCGGACGCAGCATGTCGCGCAGCAGGGCGAGATCAGCCCGCAGCGGCACCACCAGCGCGGTGGCGGCGCGGCGTCGGGTATCGACGTCCGCTTCCGCCAGCCTGACCAGAAGCGGCCGCAGCCGGCGGGCCGCAGCACCGGCCTCACCCCCGTCCCGCTCGATCGGCGCCAGCCCCGTCGCCGCCTGCCGGATTGCCGCGACGTCCTCCGCATCGGTCGGCGCCGGCTTGACCTCGCGCGGCATCAGCGCCGGCCCCAGCGGCACCGCGGCGCGCTCCACCAGCGGCAGCTTCGCCGCCTGGTCCGCCGGCACCAGCACGTCCACCGTCCGCACCTCCGACACCTCGGGCAGGCGACGCAGCCGCTCCGCCAGCGTCCGCGCCGCCTCGAGCGAGGGCGCGGCCACGTTGATCGCCTGGATGTTCGCCTGCGGGTCGCGCGCCAGCTGGTGGTAGGCGCGCACCGCCGGCGCGTTCGGCGGCTGCATGTGGGTGGCGTCGAAATCCAGCCTGAGCCGCAGCAGCAGCGGCGAGGCCAGCAGCACCACGCCGATGGTGCCCGCCACCACCCCGACCCGGTGCGCGGCCAGGAACCGGTCCACCGGCGCCAGCGCCGTGAAGCCCAGCCGGTGCGGCTCGCCCGGCGGCTTCAGCACCGTCAGCAGCGCCGGCAGCAGGGTCAGCGTCGCGGTGAACGCCGCCAGCATGCCGACGCCGGCGATCTGCCCCAGCTCGGCCATGCCGCGATACGCGGTGGGCAGGAACGAGAAGAACCCGGCCGCGGTGCCGGCGGTCGCCAGCAGCAGCGGCACGCCGGCCTTGAGCGCCGCGCCCTCGAGCGCCTGGTGCACCTCGTCGTGGTCGTGCCGCTCGGAGCGGTAGCGCACGCTGAACTGGATGCCGAAATCCGCCCCCAGCCCGACGAACAGCACCGCGAACGCGACCGAGATCAGGTTGAAGCTGCCGACCATCAGCAGCCCGAGCGCCGCCGTCACCGCGAACCCTGCGCCGAGGCTGAGCGCGACTCCCAGGATGATCCGCCCCGAGCGCAGCGCCAGCCACAGGATCACCAGCACCGCCAGCGCCGTGCCGAGCAGCGTCCACTTGCTTTCGCGCTGCAAGGTCGAGAACTGCTGGTCGTTGATCGGCGCGGTCCCGGTCAGCCGCAGCGTGGCGCCGAAGCGGCTCGCGATCTCCGTCCGCGCCGCCGCCTGGCTGATTGCCTCGGTCGCGGCGTGGCCCGGCTGCAGCGAATGGGTGTCCAGCACCGGGTCGATCTGGATGAAGCCGCGCCGGCTGTCGGGCGGCTCACCTCCGCCCATCAGGGTGCGCCAGGAGAAGCTCGCGAACCGCCCGGCGAACACGTCGTCGAGCGTGTCCGACAGCGACCGCATCGGCTTGGTCAGCCCGTCCGGCTTCGCCTGCCCGCCTTCCACCGCCCGCTCGCCGAAGATCAGCGCGCCGGCCGCACCGCGCAGGGTGGGATCGGCGGCCAGCTCCGCGAACAGCGGCTGCGCGCCGCCGAGCTGCCGCGCCGTCTGCGCCACCTGTGCCGGCGAACGGAACAGCAGCGACTCGCGGCGCAGGAACAGGTCGTCCTGCACCCGGTGCACCGAGTGGAACCGGTCGTGCTCGGTCGACAGCGCCGCCGCCAGCGTCTCGGTGGCGAGGTCGGTCAGCTCCGCCGTCGGCGCCTCCACCACCGCCAGGATCGCCCGCGGCGGAAACGCCCGCTCATAGGCGATCTGCGTGCGCCGCCAGGGCAGGCTGTCCGGCATGATCCGCATGGTGTCGGTGTTCACCGTCCAGTGCGTCGCCGCGTAGCTGCCTGCGGCCAGCGTGACGAGCGCCGCCAGCACGATCACGACCCAGGGCCGCCGCACGGAGGTCCCCACCACGCGCGCGATCGCCGACTTGAGCATGCGTGGTCCAACCCCTGGCCGAAGGTTCCGGTGCGGAGAGCCCATCCGGCCTCCCGTGCCGCGGGCTTGCGCGACCGGCATCCGGTCTACAGGGTGTTCATGCGCCACACCACCGGAACAACTGGTCGACGCCATGGCGGCAGCCCGCAGAGTGGAGGACCAGGTCTTGCAGCCCGGGAACGAGGGGCCGACCGGCCACGCCCGCAGCCACCCCTTTGCGGCGCCGATCCTCCTGTGCTGCTGCGCCCTGCTGTGCGGCTGCTTCAACCTCGGCCCGACCCAGCTCGACGCCGACCAGACCGGCTACTCCCGGGCGCTGACGACCGCGGAGAAGCGGCAGACGCTGCTGAACGTGGTGCGCCTGCGCTACGCCGACACCCCGACCTTCCTCGACGCCACCCAGGTGATCTCCGGCTACCAGCTGCAGCGAAGCGTCACCGGCGGCTTCGAGCTGTTCCCGGCCGCCAACCCGAGCACCTACCTGAACGGCGGCGGCACCCTGCAGCTGCAGGAAAGCCCGACCTTCACCTTCCAGCCGGTGACCGGCGACCAGTTCGCGCAGAGCTTCCTGCGCCCGCTGCCGCCGGGCAACCTGCTGCCGCTGGCCCTGGGCGGCCTGCCGGTCGACGTGCTGTTCCGCCTCGGCGTGCAGTCGATCAACGGCCTGTCCAACGCCACCAGCCTGGCCGGCCGTCACGATGCCGGGTCGCCGCAGTTCTTCGACCTGCTCTACGACCTCCGCCTGCTGCAGATCGCGGGCCTGCTCAACATCCAGTTCGAGCACAGCGCGAAGGCCACCGACGAGAAGGACAAGGGATCCGGCCGCATCTTCCTGGCCTTCGCGCCGACGCAGGACGCCGACCTCGCTCCGGTCATCCTCGACGCCAAGCGCCTGCTCGACCTGCCGCTCCAGGCGACCAGGGCGGAGGTGATCTACGGCCGCATTCCCGACCGGCCCGGCCAGGTCGCGATCCTGACCCGCTCGATGCTGGGCGTGCTGGGCCAGCTCGCGTTCCAGGTCGAGGTGCCGGCGGCGGACGTCCTGCGCGGCCGGACCATGCCGACGGTCGGCGAGATCGGCCGCGAGCACAAGCCGGCGGTGGTGATCCATTCCGGCCGCTCCGCCCCCGCCGACGCCTTCACCGACATCGAGTACGACCACGAATGGTTCTGGATCGCCGACGACGACTTCGACAGCAAGCTCGCCTTCACCATGCTGCAGATCCTCCTGGCCCTGGCCAAGACCAGCAGCACCCCCGGCACCCTGATCACCATCCCCGCCGGCTAGCCGCGCCCTCCGCCTCGCCGGCCCGGCGCGGACGTGCTTCAACCTGGAAGGCCGGCGCGTGCCGCAGCGCGCAAGACCGGCCTGGAGGCTCCCTCATGGCATCCGACGCGATGACCACCGCCCTGATCGTCGGCGCCGGCAGCGGGCTGAGCGCAGCACTCGCCCGCAGGCTGTCCGCGGCCGGGTCCAGGGTGGCGCTGGCCGCACGGAACACCGCCAAGCTGTCCGGCCTGGTCGCCGAGACCGGCGCGCGCGCGTTCGCCTGCGACGCCGCCGAGCCGGAGCAGGTGGCCGACCTGTTCGACGCCGTGCGCGCCGCCCTCGGGGTCCCGGACGTCGTCGTCTACAACCCGAGCGCCCGCGCCCGCGGCCCGATCACGGAGCTCGATCCCGCCGAGGTGGCGCGCGGCCTCGCCGTCACCGCGTTCGGCGGCTTCCTGGTCGGCCAGCAGGCGGCGCGGGCGATGCTGCCGCGCGGCTCCGGCACGATCGTGTTCACCGGGGCGTCGGCCAGCATCAAGGGCTTCGCCGGCTCCGCCTCGTTCGCCATGGGCAAGTTCGCGCTGCGCGGCCTGGCGCAGAGCATGGCGCGCGAGCTGGGGCCCCGCGGCATCCACGTCGCGCACGTTCTGGTCGACGGCGGCATACGCAGCGAAGCCAACCCCAACCCGCCCGACGAGCCGGACAGCCGGCTCGACCCCGACGCCATCGCCGACGCCACCCTGCACCTCACCCGCCAGCCGCGCAGCGCCTGGAGCCACGAGATCGACCTGCGGCCATGGACGGAACGGTTCTAGCCGCCGCCCCGCCGCCGGTGCCGCCGCCGCGCCCGCCGCTCCGGGCCTGGCGCAGCGTCGCGATCGGCCCGCTCGGCCTGCTGCTGCCCTACATGCGCCCGTACCGGCTCCGCGTGCTGGGCGCATCCCTGTCCCTGCTGGCCGCCGCCGCCCTGGTGCTGGCGCTGGGCCAGGGCGTGCGCCGCCTGATCGACCGCGGCTTCGCCAGCGGCAGCATGGCGCACCTCGACGCCGCCGCCCTGGCGATGGCCGCCGTGGTGACCGCGCTCGCGGTGGCGACCGTGCTCCGCTACACCCTGGTCTCCTGGCTCGGCGAGCGCATCGCCGCCGACCTCCGGCGTGACCTGTTCGACCGCATCGTGTCCCTGTCGCCCGCCTTCTTCGAGACCGCGCGCACCGGCGACATCCTGGCCCGCCTCACCGCCGACATCTCCGTGCTGCAGTCGCTGATCGGCTCGGCGATCTCGCAATGGCTGCGCAGCGCCCTGCTGCTGCTCGGCGCCCTGGTCATGCTGCTGGTCACCAGCCCCAAGCTCACCGCCATCGTGCTCCTGGTGGTGCCGCTGGTGCTGCTGCCGCTGGTGCTGTTCGGCAGGCGCGAGCGCCGCCTGTCCCGCGCCGCCCAGGACCGCGTCGCCGACCTCGGCGCCTACGCCGAGGAGACCGTCAACGCCCTGCGCACGGTCCAGGCCTTCACCCACGAGCCGGTCGACCGCCTCCGCTTCCGCGCCGAGGTCGAGCGCTCCGTCGCCGCCGCGCTGGCCCGCATCGGCACCCGCGGCCGGCTGATCTTCTCGGTGATCCTGCTCGGCTTCGGCGCCATCGTGTTCAGCCTGTGGGTCGGCGGCCGCGACGTCATCGCCGGCCGCATGAGCGGCGGCGACCTGTCCGCCTTCGTGTTCTACGCCGTGCTGCTGGCCAGCTCCGGCGCGCAGATGAGCGAGCTGTGGAGCGAGCTGGCCCGCGCCGGCGGTGCCGCCGACCGCCTGCGCGAGCTGCTCGACGAGCGCCCCACCATCACCGCCCCCGCCGACCCGCTCCCCCTGCCGGCCAGGGCGGAAGGCCGGATCGCGTTCGACGACGTGACCTTCCACTACCCTGCCCGCCCCGATGCTGCCGCCCTGTCCGGCTTCCGCCTCGACGTGGTTCCCGGCGAAACCGTGGCCCTGGTCGGCCCGTCCGGCGCCGGCAAGACCACCGTGCTGCAGCTCCTGCTCCGCTTCTACGATCCCGCCTCGGGCACCATCCGGCTCGACGGCGTCGACATCGCCCGCGTCGACCCGGCCGCCTTGCGCGCCCGCATCGGCATCGTGCCGCAGGACCCGGTGATCTTCGGCACCACCGCGGCCGAGAACATCCGCTACGGCCGCCCCGACGCCACCGACGCCGAGGTGCGCGCCGCCGGCCGCGCCGCCCATGCCGGCTTCCTCGACCTGCTGCCCGACGGCTACGACACCTTCCTTGGCGAGAAGGGCGTGCGCCTGTCCGGCGGCCAGCGCCAGCGCGTCGCCATCGCCCGCGCCATCCTGCGCGACCCGGCGGTGCTGCTGCTCGACGAGGCCACCTCCGCGCTGGACGCCGAGTCCGAGCAGGCGGTGCAGGACGCGCTCGCCGTGCTGGCGCAAGGCCGCACCACGGTCGTGGTCGCGCACCGGCTGGCCACCGTGCGCAAGGCGGACCGCATCGTGGTGATGGACGCAGGCCGCGTGGTCGCCACCGGCACCCACGACGCGCTGGTGCGCGACAACGGGCTGTACGCCCGGCTGGCGCGGCTGCAGTTCGGCCTGCACGGCTGAGCGAGGGAACCCCGTTGGCAAGCTGGCAGGCGCACCTCACCGCTCTCGGCCTCAAGCTGTTCGTGAAGCGGCGCAACAGGAACGTCCACATGGACGCGCACGCGGTGCGGGCCATGTTCGACCGCGCGCCCCCGGTGACGGTGCCCGGCACCGTCGTCACGCCCGTCGTCCTCGGCGGCGTGCCCGGCGAGCGGGTGCGGCCGGAAGGCGGCGTCGTGGCCGGCACGATGTTCTACCTGCATGGCGGCGGCTACATCGCCTGCTCGCCGCGCACGCACCGGCGCATCACCGGCGGCTATGCCAGCCGCGGGCTGGAGGTGGTCGCCCCCGCCTACCGCCTGGCCCCCGAGCACCCGTTCCCGGCGGCACTGGACGACGCGCATGCGGCCTATCTCGGGCTGCTGGCCGATGGCGTTCCGCCCGGGCGCGTCGTGTTCGGCGGCGACTCCGCCGGGGGCGGGCTGGCGCTGGCGCTGCTGCTCCGGCTGCGCGACGAGGGCCGTCCGCTGCCGGTCGGCGGCGTCCTGTTCTCGCCCTGGACCGACCTGACCGAGACCAGCGCCACGCTGCGCTCCAACGCCCGTCACGACGCCCTGTTTCCCGGCACCGGGATGGCGCGGCTGACCGAGCCGTATCTCGCCGGGGCCGATCCCGCCGACCCGCTGGTGTCGCCGCTGTTCGGCGATCATTGCGGGTTGCCGCCGCTGCTGCTGCATGTGGGCAGCCACGAGGTGCTGCTGGACGACAGCCGCTCCCTGGCCGCGCGCGCCGGCGCCGCCGGCGTTCCGGTCACCCTGCGCACCTGGCCGGTGGTGCCGCATGTCTGGCAGATGTTCCGCATGCCCGAAGCCGCAGTCTCCCTGGACGAGGCCGCCGCCTTCGCGCGCGGCGTGCTCGGCGCCGGATAGCGCCCGGCTCCCGCCACCCCCATCTGCGCTGCATGTCCGATCCCCGCCTCGCCGAGTTCGTCGCTAAAGCCCGGCGTCTGTTCGTCCTGACCGGCGCCGGCTGCTCCACCGGCTCCGGCATTCCCGACTACCGCGACGCCGACGGGCAGTGGAAGCGGCCGCAGCCGGTGACCTACCAGCTCTTCATGGGCAGCCACCTGATCCGGCAGCGCTACTGGACCCGCAGCCTGGTCGGCTGGCGCTCCTTCGGCCGGGCGACGCCGAACGGGGCGCACCGGGCGCTGGCTCGGCTGGAGGCGCTGGGCAAGGTCGAGCTGCTGCTGACCCAGAACGTCGACCGCCTGCACCAGGCGGCGGGCAGCACGCGGGTGATCGACCTGCATGGGCGGCTGGACCAAGTGCGGTGCATGGGGTGCGAGCGGCGCACGCCGCGGGCGCTGTTCCAGGAGCGGCTGCTCCGCCTGAACCCCGACTACGCCGACCTCGACGCCGTCGACGCCCCGGACGGCGACGCCGACCTTGTGGACGCCGAGTTCTCTTCCTTCGTCGTGCCCCCCTGCGACGCCTGCGGCGGCGTGCTCAAGCCGGACGTGGTGTTCTTCGGCGAGAATGTGCCGCGTGACCGGGTGGAGGCAGCGCGCGAAGGGCTGGCACGGGCGGATGCCGTGCTGGTCGTGGGATCGTCGCTGATGGTATACTCAGGGTTCCGGTTCGTGCAGGCGGCGGCGGATGCGGGGAAGCCACTGGCGGCAGTGAACTTAGGACGCACGCGGGCGGACTCGCTGCTAAAGCTGAAAGTAGAGCAGCCGTGCGTGGAAGGGTTGGAGTTCCTCATTGAAAATACTTCCTCCGCCTAAATATTTCGTATAGCGGCTTGCACGCATCTAATCTCTTACATCTGTAGCTTAGACGGGGGCGCAGCTGCATATACCTCAAAAGTCATCAGACAAGTTAGGTCGTTCCGTTACATTAACTCCCAAGGGCAGAGTTTGATAATCAAGGCCTAAAACTTCATGCACTTCTATCTCTCGAATTATAATTTCAAATGCCACGTCTATGGCTTCCTTTTCAGTATCGAGTAGAGCATCCTGATCCAGTTCTATCTGATAGTTAGGTATTTCATCCGGATGTGATGTGTACAGTTCGACGTTCTCTGCAGAGACGGGAAATCTGTTCTCATCAACCCCAATTTTAACAGCATGGGCGAAGATCACCACGTTCTTTCCACCTTTATTTAAGGCAGAATCAAACATCAGACCATCGAACCTCGGTTCAATTATATTACAGAGATACTCTGCGATGCATTGAGTTGGCAAATATTCCAGCTGTTCCTGTCCTGGAAGGACCGGTCTAGATATTATACGAGAGAAGTGCTTAAGAAATTCTGGAAACCCTGCTGCCTCCTCTAAATCTAAGCGAAAATAGCTACCAAATCCGCGGCTACTGAGTTTGGTAACATCAAGCAGCCGAAGGGGTCTGTATGGCTTAAATGAGCCTACAACCACACTGCTGCCTATTGGAGGCCGAACTTCAGCTAGTGCAACCTTTGGGTCAAATGCCATATACATCACTGGAATACCCGCTGCATTCATTCTTCCCGACAGACGCATTTCGGACGGCGGCGCTCCTAACTGAGATGCCGGATCCGACAGGATTGTCGCAACTTGTTCCGGAGTATGTGCCACTCGGGCACGATAAAGACGCTTAATCCGGCAGCCCGACGATCCCAAAAACACTTCTGCTTCTGACTTCGCACTAGCTAAGCATGGTTGAAATATATTATTTAACCTAATGACGGCATTCTTGTTAAAAAACCTCGAGTCGCTTTTTATGCTTTCGCAAAACGCTTCCCAGGATTCTAAATGTATACCAGACGTGGGAATGTTTGTCACATAGCATGACGAGGTGTCATAGTAATCCGGCGCACCATCATGAACACTCCACTCATCTTGCTTGGCTAAGATCTTAATAAGGTCATTTGCAATATTTTCATCACAGCTTAACATCTCTGTTAAAATTTCTTCTGGTGAGTCGCCTAACTGTCGATACGAAACGTTGTCGCTATCATCTTCAATATACGGCTCATCCTCACCTGGATGAACTACTTTTTTATAGATCGGGTCAACCCGAGCGGATAACCTACCCATTGGCCAAGTTTTGCCAGTTTTTCTACAGTAACAACATTGCCGCTTTAGACCTGACTTGTTTATTTCTTGTGAAAGAATATTGTCTCCTATGCAATCTTTACAAACCTTCTTCTCGTTAACCTCTAATGTACACAATCTATCATCCTCCTTTCAAAGCTCATGGTGAGCAGCCTCCAATATTCGGTTTTACTTTTTAAACCGCCACACCTGCAGCTCCGGTGGAAACATGGAAATGCGCGTTTCCTTTTCGGCGTAACAACTTTTAGGTGAGTGGTAGACAACGTTTTCTACAATGGTTTTCGTCGGGGCGGCGCCATCCGGTTCAAGGTATATATGCGGATAAGAAGCCCAGGCATCACCAGTTTCGTCTATTGCCAGAATCTGGTCGTAGCGGATAAGAAAGGCTTCAGTGGCCCACGCTCTGTTCTTGTCAGGCAGAGACGCCCAAAAGTCCGCGATTTTAGCTCGTTCGTTTAACCGTGCGCCATCATCTTCCGCTTGCGCCCAAGGATCTTCATATGGGCGCTTTATGCTGTCATCAAATTTTTCAAGGCAGTCCCAGCTGGTCTCATCATCAGACAAGTATGCGAAATATCGTGACTTCAATAAGATTAGGCCGCGTGGATGAAGTTCTACGACCTCGGTCACTCTCCAACCGCGCTTGCGCGACTTGTCATCTTCGTCCCAATAGGGGTAGCGGTCATCCTCGGGATCACGCATTAGCACAGTCTGACCCTTTGTTAGAACCTTCTCGCACCGCCGCTTTGTCGCAAGCCGTGCGCGGAGCGCGATTCGAATTGATCGTCGTCTGATCTGCAAGGAGATCCCAAAATAAGCAAAAAGAAGATGATCGTTCCTTGGCTGAAAGATTAAGTCTTCGAGTTCCGACTTGGCCCAAACATGTGCTTCTTGAATACCTTGCTCAGCGCACCATCGACGGAGGACATCTCGCGTAGCCTTGGACACGTCACACGCAACTGCGAAGACAAGCCCGTAAAGCCTTGTGGCTTCATCTTCAGGTATATCGAGAAGATGCTTGACCATCTTTCCCGGTGTAATGCTGCGCTCACGCTTGCACTGGATCAGCCAAAGCCGATCTGGAGCAACCTCCTCAACATCATCCAACGATTGACTTTCCCCTTCAAGATCTATGGTAGAGGAATCGGGGACCTGTTCATAACCACGCGCATCGAAACCATCATCGGCGCCACCTCGGCCCGTGGCCTCTAGAAGGCGCCAGGAACGAAAGTCGTAGAGAAGCTGTCGGACTAGATCCTCAAAACGCTTTGGTTCAAGATCTTGGAAAGGTAAAGGATTTAAGGTTCGGGTCGTTTTGGTCATAAAGAAGGCTATTACACCGCTTCCGCTATACGAGCCGATATTCTAACATGCTGCTGGCAACCAAGTTCAAGCACCTCTGGTAGCCTCGGCCCAACAGGACCAGCTACCCTAACATCTTTCGGCCTTCAGCATCACGGCCGCGCGTTCATGGGAACCTCGTCCTTGTGCAGGACTTCGGCACCATACCCCCAGCCGGAGCCCTCCTCCCATGCTCACCGACCCCCGCACCCGCTACCCCCGCCCGCCCTTCGACACCCAGGAGCAGACCGACCCCGGCTCCTCCGCGCGGATGAAGCCCGAGCCCGACTACGGCGAGACCAGCTACGTCGGCGCCGGCCGCCTCACCGGCCGCGTCGCCCTCATCACCGGCGCCGATTCCGGCATTGGCCGCGCCGTCGCCCTCGCCTATGCCCGCGAGGGCGCCGACATCGCCCTGTCCTACCTCCCCGACGAGGAGCAGGACGCCGACGCTGCCGTCCGCAGCATCCAGGAGGCCGGCCGCCAGGCGCTCAAGCTCCCCGGTGACATCTCCGACCCCGCGCACTGCCGCGCCCTGGTGCAGGCGACGGTGGATCGCTTCGGCCACCTCGACATCCTGGTCAACAACGGCGCGTTCCAGATGACCCGCA
>CAXTVS010000007.1:0-101174 GCA_964247735.1 uncultured Acetobacteraceae bacterium | reverse complement strand
GCCGGTCAGCTGCCCCACCGCCTCCATCTTCTGGCTCTGGCGCAGGGCGTCCTCGGCGGCTTGCAGTGCCTCGGCCTTTTCCCGCTCGGCGGTGAAGTCGCGGCCGACCGCGTTGATCAGGCCGTCCCTGGCGCGTGTCGACCAGGTGATCCAGCGGTAGCTGCCGTCCCGGCGCCGTTACCGGTTGTCGAACCGCGTGTGCTCGATCCCTTCCGACAGCTCGCGCGCGCCGACGGCGGTGTGCTCCATGTCCTCGGGATGGACAAGGTCGAACAGGTTGGAGCCGACGAGTTCGGCCTCGGTCCAGCCGAGCACCTCCTGCGAAGCCGGGTTGACGGCCGTGATCCGGCCCTCGAAGTCACAGCGGAGCATGATGTCGGAGGAGAGCTGCCAGAGGCTGTTGCGATCGTGCGTCCGCTCCGCGACCTGGGCTTCGAGCGTCTCGCTCAGGGCGCGAAGCTGCCGCGTGGCAAGCACCTGATCGGTGATCTCGACGCCCTGGTTCAGGAGCCCGACGATGGTCCCGTCTTCCCCACGGACCGGGGAGGCGGTGAAGTTCCAGTAGGTGGTCTCCAGCTGCCCGCCACGGGAAAGGGCCAGCTCGACGTCACGCCTCGAGAACCCCTCGCCGGTCTGCATGGTGCGGAGAAAGGGAGGCGAGACCTGGGTCCAGGCGTCACCCCAGACCTCGGCAACAGGCCGACCGAGAGCGGCTGGATGGTTCGCGCCCATGGAAGGGACCTAGCTGTCGTTGTACAGCATCCGCAGGTCCGCACCCTACAGGACCGTTCCGAGCAGCGGCGAGTTCAGGCAGACCGACACGATCGAGCGCAGGGACTGCGGCCAGGTGTCGGGCGATCCAAACGGCATCGCCGTCCAGTCATAGGCCCGCATGCGCGTGCCCATCTCGCCACCCCCGGCCAGGAAGGGCCAGCGAGCCGCCGCGGCATCAACGTCCACGCCGGTGCGCCTCCCTGGCCTCCGTTCCATGTTCACGCCTTTCCGGCAGCCGCAATGCGGCGCGCACCAGCTCGTCGGCACCCTGGAACCGGCCGCGAGCAAGGCGAACCGGCACGACGACCCGGGTCTCTAGGGTCAGGGACACGGTCATGACGGTGTTCTGACGCATGGCACTCCAGGGATCAGCCGTCCGCGAAGTGTGTCAAGCCTCGCCGGTGCGGCGGTGGAACGACGCAACAGAACCTTCGCTGGATTGCGTCGAGCTTGGCTGGTCGCGGCTCCCCAGGAGCATCGTCGTTCCCCAACTGGCGCAATCAGCCGGCCTGGCGGCAAGGAAACGACTGCATTCCAACCGAACAGAGCCGTCGCGGGCGCCCAGTGCCGCATCCGATGCTATCGGTGCGGTCCGGGCAGAGCATGTCCGCCACCTCGTCCGATGTGCGAGAGACGCAGTTCGGTTCGGCCGGACGGTGCCTGTCTGGTCGACCCTGCGATCTATGGTTGGAACCGTGCAGCGGGTCGGTCCGGCCACTGAGCTTCTTGCATGCCCGCTGCAGCAGCGTCCCGTTCGGCCAGTCGATCCAGCCGTGCCTGCAGGCGGTGCACCGACATCAGGCCGGCGGCCGCCACGACCACCCTCCTGTTCAATGGTGGCCCCGTCAGGCCGCCCATCGAGGAACGGTCCGAGCCGGCATGATCGACTCGGCTGTCCCGACCGGCCGTCAAGCGCGGCCGGCGCAACGCCTTGATGGTGTCAACTCGAACAAATCGCGACCTCGGAGAATGCCGGGCGGTGTGGCAGCGAGGCGATTTGTCCACGCCGTGGCGTTGACTCGATGTGTTTCCAACGATGTGGCCGAATATGTTGAAGCTGTGACAGCTTCAACAGGTGTCGAACCAGCAAAAACAATGCATTAGCCTGTGTGCACAGAAACTAGGCAATCCGATGCGAGCCCAGCTTGACCGCGGTTTGGGACAGCTTGTCAGCCCGTGATCCACAAACTTGTCCACAGGCTCGGTGGAGAAGCGGCTCCTGCCACCAAAGGGTCCGGTTTCAGCCACATGGGCTTTGCCGCTACGCAAGGCCGGCTCCTCGCACTAGATGAAGCCGCATGAGCGACGACATCTCCCCGGCGGCCGACACCCGGGCTCCGCCGCCTGGCGTGCGGGCGATCGAGCAGGCGCTGCTGACCATGCCGCTGTCTCCCGGCGTCTACCGGATGCTCGACGGCAAGGGCGAGGCGCTCTACGTCGGCAAGGCGCGGGCGCTGAAGAAGCGGGTGTATTCCTACACCCAGGTCGGGCGCCTGCCGGAGCGGCTGCGCCGGATGGTCAGCGAGACGGTCTCCATGGAGATTGTCACCACACACACCGAGGCCGAGGCGCTGCTGCTCGAGGCCAACCTGATCAAGCGCCTCAAGCCGCGCTTCAACATCCTGCTGCGCGACGACAAGACCTATCCGTGGCTGATGATGACCGACGGCCACGCCTTTCCGCAGATCACCAAGCACCGCGGCAAGCCGGGCAAGGGGGCCAGCTACTGGGGACCGTTCGCCTCGGCCTGGGCGGTGAACCAGACGGTGACGGCGATGCAGCGGGTGTTCCTGTTGCGCTCCTGCTCCGACAGCGTGTTCACCACGCGTACCCGGCCCTGCCTGCTGCACCAGATCAAGCGCTGCTCTGCCCCCTGCGTCGACCGGATCGACAAGCCCGCCTACGACCACCTGGTGGCGCAGGCGCGCGCCTTCCTGTCCGGCAAGGCGGGCTCGGTGCAGAAGGAGCTCGCGGCCGAGATGGAGCGCGCGTCGGAGGCGATGGAATTCGAGCGCGCCGCGGCGCTGCGCGACCGCATCCGCGGCCTCACCCACGTCCAGGGCAGCGGCGTGATCAACCCGGCCAGCATCGAGGACGCCGACATCGTCGCCATCCACCAGGCGGCCGGGCAGGCCTGCGTGCAGGTGTTCTTCATCCGCGGCGGCCGCAACAACGGCAACCGCGCGTTCTTCCCGGCCAACGCCCGCGACGAGGAGGCGGGCGAGGTGCTGGCCGCCTTCGTGGCCCAGTTCTACGACGACAAGCCGCCGCCGCCGCTCCTGCTGAGCAACGTCCTTCTGGCCGAGCCGGAGCTGCTCGCCGAGGCGCTGAGCCTGAAGGCTGGCCGCAAGGTCGAGCTGTCGGTGCCGCAGCGCGGTGAGAAACGCGCGGTGGTCGAGCACGCCGCGACCAACGCCCGGGAGGCGTTGGAGCGCCGCCTGGCCGAGGGGGCAGGGCAGGCAAAGCTGCTGGACGGGGTGGCGAGCCTATTCGGGCTGCCGGCGGCCCCGGAGCGGATCGAGACCTACGACAACAGCCACATCATGGGCACCAACGCCTATGGCGTGATGGTAGTGGCCGGCCCCGAAGGCTTCAACAAGCAGGCCTACCGCAAGTACGCGATCCGCGGCCCGATCGCGCCCGGGGACGACTTCGCGATGATGCGCGAGGTGCTGGAGCGCCGCTTCGGCCGCGCGCTCCGCGAGCAGGCGGCGCGCCAGGACGAGACCGGCGAACCCCCGTCACGACCAGACTGGCCGGACCTGCTGCTGATCGACGGCGGCCTCGGCCAGTACTCGGCGGTGCGCCAGGTGCTGGACGACCTCGGCGTCACCGACGTCAAGCTGGTGGCCATCGCCAAGGGTCCGGACCGCGACGCCGGACGCGAATGGTTCCACACCGGCGATGCGCCGCCGTTCCAGCTGCCGCCGCGCGACCCGGTGCTGTACTACCTGCAGCGCCTGCGCGACGAGGCGCACCGGTTCGCCATCACCACCCACCGCGCCGGACGCTCCAAGGCGATCGTGCGCTCCGAGCTCGACGAGATCCCCGGCATCGGGCCGCTGCGCAAGCGCGCCCTGCTGAACCATTTCGGCTCGGCGCGCGGGGTCAAGCAGGCCGGTCTAGTCGACCTGGAGAACGCGCCGGGGATCAGCCGCGAGACCGCGCGCTCGATCTACGGGCATTTCCATGCCGGCTGGCGGGACGGGAGCTGACCGCCGGCCGGCCGCGGTATCGGAGGTCGCCCGGTTGCGCTAGGCTCCGCCACCCTCACGGGACCGATCGATTGCCTCGTCCATGTTGACCGACCTGCCGAACGTCCTGACCTTGTCGCGGATCGCCGCGATCCCGGTGCTGGTCGCGCTGGTGGCGTTGCTGCGGCCTTGGGGCGACCTGTGCGCCTCCCTGCTGTTCGCCGCCGCCGGCATCACCGATTGGCTAGACGGGCGCCTGGCGCGGCAGCGGCGGCAGTTCTCCGAACTCGGCCGGATGCTGGACCCGATCGCGGACAAGCTCCTGGTCGGCGCGTCGCTGATGGTGATGGCCGGCTTCCACCGGCTGCCGCTCTGGGGGCTGTATCCGGCGATCGTCATCCTGGCCCGCGAGATCCTGGTCAGCGGCCTGCGCGAGCACCTGGCCGGCCGCCGGGTCAGCCTGCCGGTGACGCGGCTTGCCAAGTGGAAGACCGGGTTCCAGATGGGCGCGCTCGGCGTGCTGCTGGCCGGCGACAGCACCGCCCGGCTGCTCGGCCTGTCCTGGCTGCCGGTGGGAGCGGTCGGCGCGGTCATGCTGTGGCTGGCGGCGCTGCTGACCCTGGTCACCGGCTGGGATTACCTGGTCACCGGTCTGCGACACGTCGCGGCACCCGAATAGGCCTGCCGGCGGTGCAGGCGGTCGGCATCGTCGGGCGCTCCGGCAGCGGCAAAACCACCCTGATCGAGCGCCTGCTGCCGCTGCTCCGGGCGGACGGCCTCCGCGTGTCCACCGTCAAGCGTACGCATCACTCGGTGGACCTGGATCCGCCCGGCAAGGACAGCCGTCGCCACCGCGACGCCGGCGCCGAGGAGGTGCTGCTGGTGGGGGACCGGCGCTGGGCGCTGCTGCGCGAAACCCCGGATCCGCCGCCGCTGCCTGTGCTGCTGGCGCGCCTGGCGCCGGTCGACCTGGTGCTGGTGGAGGGCTTCGGCGATGCCGCCGGTCCCCGACTCGAGCTGGTGCGGGCGGCGCTCGCCGGCCGGCCGGACAAGCGCCCGCTGTTCCACGACGACCCGTGCATCGCCGCCGTGGCTGCCGACGCCCCGGTGCCCGGGTGGCACGGGACGCTTCTCGACCTGAACGATCCGCCATCGGTATGTGCCTGGATCGCATCGGTCGCCGGCCTGCCGTCATGGCAGCCCCATGGGCGCCCTTGAGCTAGAACCCCGGTTGAGGGCACATTCCGGTCCGGGGCGGCTGCGCGAGCCGCAAAAGGGGACTGGATATGCGTCGCTCGGCACTGCTTGGAACGTTGTTGCTTCTGAGCGGCTGCTCGGGACTTGGTCATTTCTTCCAAGACACGGTACGAGTTCCTGGCCAGAACCCTAACGCCACCACCGGCGTCAGCGAGAATCTCCTGCGCTCGCGCGGCGAAAGGCCGTCGGAGGACGCCATCCTGCCGCAGGACGGCAACGTCTGGCCCGGACCGCCGCAGCCGCTGCCGACGCTCAGCGACGTATCACGCAACGGCGGCTCGAACGCTGGCGACCTGCTCGGGAGCACCGGACCCACGCTGCCGCGCGGCGGCAGCATGAGCCTCGGCGAGCAGAACCAGATCCAGGGCGGCGCCCCCACAAACGAGAGCGGCTTCTCCGGCGGCGGCCTGTCCGACAGCATTCCCGACCCGGCAGTGAAGTTCCGCAGCCAGCACCAGCAGGCCCAAAGCGGCAGCAACGGCGGCAGCAATGGCGGCGGCAGCGGCGGGAGCAGCGGTACCGGGGCCGGCTCGGACATCGTGATCCCGAACGGCGATGGCACCAGCACGGTGATCAGCCCCGACGGCACGGTGAAGACGGTCAAGGGGGCTCCCAAGTAGGGGTTCATCCTTCGACCGGGTGCCGCCGATGCCGACCACGCAGATCCTGTACTTCGCGTCCCTGCGCGACTGCATCGGCCGGGCGGAGGAGCGCGTCGTGCTGCCGGCGGAGGTGCGGACCGTGCGGGCGCTGCTGGCCTGGCTGCAGGCGCGCGAGCCCACCTTTGCGACGCTGGTGGAGGAAGGCCGCACGGTCCGGGTGGCGGTCAACCAGGAGTTCGCCGCCGCCGACGATCCGGTGGCGCAGGAGGACGAGATCGCGCTGTTCCCGCCGGTGACCGGCGGCTGATGGCGGGCGGCTGATGGCCACGATCCGGGTGCAGGAGGCGCGGTTCGACGTCGGTGCGGAGACGGCGGCCCTTCTCGCCGCGTCCGGCGCGTCGGTAGGCGGCATCGGCTGCTTCGTTGGCGTCGTGCGCGGCGACCCCGGAGCCGGGGGCCGGACGCTCCGGGCGCTGACCCTCCAGCACTACCCCGGCATGACCGAGCGCGCGATCCTGGCGATCGCCGCGGAAGCGGAACAACGGTTCGGGCTGCTCGGCTGCACCGTGCTGCACCGGGTCGGTACGCTCGGTGTCGGCGAGGGGATCGTGCTGGTGCTGGCCGCCGCTCCGCATCGCGGCGACGCCCTCCAGGCGACCGGGTTCCTGATCGACTGGCTCAAGACCCGGGCGCCATTCTGGAAGCGGCAGGACTTCGACGACGGCAGCAGCGAGTGGGTCGAGGCGCGCGACGCCGACGACGCCGCGGCGCGGCGCTGGGACTGAGCCTGGCCGCTCAGGCGGCGCCGAGCACGGCGCGGATCGCTCCGGTCAACCGGCCGAGCTCGTCCGGCCGTATCGTGAGCGCCGGCGTCAGGTAGACGATGGTCCGGAACGGGCGGACCCACACGCCTTCCGCCACCAGGGCCGCCTTCAGCCGGTTCATGTCGCGGATCGCCTCGAGCTGCACCACGCCGATCGCGCCCAGCACCCGCACGTCCGACACCCCCGGCAGGGTGCGGCACGGTTCCAGCTCCGAGGCCAGCTGGGCCGAGACCGCCGCCGCCTGCCCCAGCCGGTCTTCCCGCTCGAACAGGTCGAGCGAAGCGTTGGCGGCCGCGCAAGCGAGCGGGTTGCCCATGAAGGTCGGGCCGTGCATCAGCGCGTGCAGGGGGTTCTCCGAGCTGAACGCGTCGAACACGTGCCGGCGCGCCACCGCGGCGGATAGCGCCATGGTGCCGCCGGTCAGTGCCTTGGACAGCGTCACGATGTCCGGCACGATCCCGGCCGCCTCGCAGGCGAACAGGGTGCCGGTGCGGCCGAAGCCGGTGAAGATCTCGTCCAGGATCAGCAGCAGCCCGTGCCGGTCGGCCAGCCGGCGCAGGCGTCGCAGCACCTCGGGCGGATGGAACACCATGCCGCCGGCGCCCTGCACCAGCGGCTCCACCAGCAGGGCCGCGATCCCGGAGGCATGGGAGGCGAGGAAGGCATCGAGGGCCGCTTCCGCCGCGTCGTCACGCGGCAGCTCGGCCAGGTGGTGCCGCGGCAGCACGCTGGCGAACAGGCTGTGCATGCCCTCCTCCGGGTCGCACACCGCCATGGTCGCCATCGTGTCGCCGTGGTAGCCGCCGCGGAACGACACCATCCGGGTGCGGGAGCGCTCGCCGCGGTTGAGCCAGAACTGCACCGCCATCTTCATCGCCACTTCGACCGCGACCGAGCCGCTGTCGGCGAGGAACACCCGTTCGAGGTCGCCGGGTAGCAGCGCCGCCAGCCGTTCCGCCAGGCGCAGTGCCTGGTCGTGCACCAGCCCACCCAGCATGACGTGCGGCATCCGGCCGAGCTGGTCGGTCACCGCCCGCCGGATGTGCGGGTGGTTGTAGCCGTGGCAGGCGGTCCACCAGGAGGCGATGCCGTCCACCAGCACCCGCCCGTCTGCGAGGCCGATCCGGCAGCCGTCGGTCCAGGCGGCGCGAAGCGGCGGCGGCGCCGTGCGCATCTGCGTGTAGGGAAGCCAGAGCGAGCCGGCATCGCCGGTGGAACCTGTCGCTGTCATGGGGACGGTGATGCACCGGGCCGCGGCGGCCGTCGATTCCGCAGGCCGGCCCGGCGCTCCATTGACCCAGGCCGGCCCGATCCGGCAGGACTGTGCCCCTCATGTCCCGTCTGGATCCCGTTCTCAGCGAGGCGCTGCAGGACCTGGCACGGCGCCGGCTCCGACGCGACCTCCAGCCCACCACCGCCGGAGCCGGCCTGGTCACCCGCAACGGCCGACGCCTGATCAACGCCTCAGCCAACGACTACCTCGGGCTGTCGCACCATCCGGCGCTGGCGGACCGGGCGGCCGATTGGGCGGTAAGGCATGGCACCGGCGCCGGCGCGTCCCGTCTGGTCACCGGAACGCTCGACCTGCATGTGCGTGTCGAGGCGCGGCTTGCCGCCTACAAGGGATGCGAGGCGGCGCTGCTGTTCGCATCCGGCTGGCAGGCCAACGCCGCGGTGCTTCCGGCGCTGCTGAAGGCGGCCGGGCAGGGAGGAGCGGTGCCGGTCGTGTTCGCCGACCGGCTGATCCACGGCAGCCTGCACCACGGCATCGCCGCCGGAGGCGTGCGGCTGCACCGCTACCGCCACAACGACCTCCACCATCTGCGTGCGCTTCTCGCCGCCCATGCGCCAGGGTGCACGGCCCGCTTCGTCGTCACTGAGAGCGTGTTCAGCATGGACGGTGACCGCGCCGACCTCCCGGCGCTGCGCCGGATCGCCGACGCGCACGACGCCTTCCTCTACGTGGACGAGGCGCACGCGACCGGCGTGCTCGGGCCCCGGGGAGCCGGGCTGTCGGTGGAGGCCGGCGGCGTCGACCTGGTCATGGGCACCTTCAGCAAGGCGTTTGGCGGCTTCGGCGCCTATGTCGCCGGCTCTCAGGTGCTGTGCGACTACCTGGTTAACGCCTGTTCCGGCTTCATCCACACCACCGCCCTGCCGCCGCCGGTGCTGGGCGCCATCGACGCCGCGCTCGATCTCCTGCCGGACATGGATGCCGAACGTCGCCACCTGCACGCCTCCGCGGACCGGGTACGGGCGGCGCTGCACGGCTGCGGCCTCGGCGGGACCGGTTCGACCACCCAGATCGTGCCGGTCGCCGTGGGCGAGGCGGGCGCCGCGATGGCGCTTGCCGCCGCGCTGGAGCGGCGCGGGGTGCTCGGCACCGCGATCCGCCCGCCCACCGTGCCTCCAGGCACCAGCCGGATCCGGTTGGCGATGACGGCGGCGCATGACGAGGCGACGGTGGGCCGGATCGTCGAGGCGCTGGCCGGCGCGCTGGCCGAGGTCGCCGGATGAGCGTGCCCTTCCTCCTGTTCGCGCATGGCTGGGGCTGCGACGCGACAATCTGGAACGGGCTCCGCGCTGCCTTGCCGGAGATCGAGACCGCGGTCATCGAGCGCGGCTACCTCGGCGCCTGCCCGGACTGGCCGGCAGTGCCGACAGGCGCGATTGCGGTCGGTCATTCGGCCGGGCTGATGGACCTGCTGGCAGCACTCCCGCCCGGCTGCGCCGGCGTGGTCGCGATCAACGGCTTCACCCGGTTCGCGCAGGCCGCCGACTTCCCGGCCGGAACGCCGGAACGGGTGCTCGGCCGCATGACGCGCCGGCTGGCCGATGATCCGGACGATGCCCTCCGGGCGTTCCGCGACCGCTGTGGCCTGCCCCCGGCAACCGGGGCGGCACGGCGCGACCGCCTGCGCGACGGGCTCGCCGTCCTGGCGACGCAGGACCACCGTGCCGATGCCCGCGGCTTGCGGCTGCTGGCGCTGGCGTCCGCTGGCGATCCGGTCGCGACCGCTGCCATGACCCGTGCCTGCTTCGACGACACCCAGACGGCCTGGCATCCGGTCAGCAGTCACGTGCTGCCGCTGGCCGATCCTTCCTGGTGTGCCGGGCACCTGCGCCGGTTCGCGTCGTGAGCCGTCGCCGGATGGTCGGACGCCGTTTCGATGCCGCGGCGGACAGCTACGACCGCTTCGCGCCGTTGCAGCGTCTGGTCGCCCGGCGCCTGGCCGACCGCATCGCCGCCGCCATGCCCGATCCCGATCGGGCGGCACGTATCCTGGAGATCGGCTGCGGCACCGGGCTGCTGACGCAGGCGCTGCGCTGCCGCCTGCCGCAGGCGACCATCGTGGCGACCGACCTGTCCGTCGCCATGCTCCGTGCCTGCCGCGCCCGCCTTCCCGACGACCGGCTGCTCCTGCTGGCCACTGACGCGATGCAGCCGGCCGTCGCCGGCGGCTTCGACCTGGTCTGTTCCAGCCTGACGCTGCAATGGCTGGGCGATCCGGCGTCGTCGCTCCGCGCGCTGGTCAGGCTGCTGGCGCCCGGAGGAGCCTTGCACGTCGCGACCCTGGCCGCCGGCACCCTGGCCGAATGGCGGGCTGCGCATGGGTCGGAAGGGCTGGCGGATGGCGGGCTCGATCATCCCCGGCTGGAACGGCTGGCCGCGCTCGGCGGGATGTGGAGCGCGGAGACGATCTCGGTCGCCCATCCGGACGGCCTGTCCTTCCTGCGCGGGCTGCGTGGCATCGGCGCCGACCTGCCAGCGGAGGGACGACGCCCGCTCGGCCCGGGCCGCCTGCGCCGCGTGCTGCGCCGGTTCGAGTCGGAATACGGCAGCGTCGCGTCATACCAGGTTGCCTATGGCAGCCTGCGCCGCCCGTCGCGCCGCGGCGTGTTCGTGACCGGCACCGACACAGGGATCGGCAAGACCCTGGTGTCGGCCTGCCTGGTGCGCGCCTGGTCGGCCGAGTACTGGAAGCCGCTGCAGACCGGCCTCGACGAGGATCCCGGCGACGGCGCCACCGTGCGCATCCTTGCCGGCCTGTCGTCCGATCGCCTGCATCCGGCAGCGGCCAGGCTGCAGGCGCCGTTGTCGCCGGAGGACGCCGCAGCCCTGGAGGGCGTCGTGATCGACACCGGCCTGTCTCTGCCGCCACCGGGTGCGGGAGACGATCCGCCGCTGGTGGTCGAAGGGGCAGGGGGGGTGCTGGTGCCGGTCGATGCGGACACCCTGATCGTGGACCTGGCTGTGCGGTTCGGCCTGCCGGCGATCCTGGTCGCGCGCTCCACGCTCGGCACCATCAACCACACCCTGCTCAGCCTGGAAGCGCTGCGACGTCGCGGCATCCCCGTCGCGGGCGTGATCCTGAACGGCCCGGTGTCCCCCGGGAACCGCAGCGCGATCGAGCGGCACGGGGCGGTCCGGGTGCTGGCCGAGATCCCGCCCCTGGACCGGGTCGACCGACAAGCGGTGGAGCGGCTGGCGGCGCTGATGCCGGCGCTGGACACCCTGGACCTGGAACCGGGACCACCCGGTTCCGGTACTCAGTAGCGGCGGAGCAGCCCGACCAGCCGGCCCTGCACGCGCACTCGGTCGGACGGCACGATCCGGGTCTCGTAGCGCGCGTTGGCCGGCTCCAGCGCCACCGCGCTGCCGCGACGGCGCAGCCGCTTCAAAGTGACCTCGGTGTCGTCGATCAGCGCCACCACGATCTGGCCGTTCTCGGCGGTGTCCTCGCGCCGGATGATGGCGGTGTCGCCGTCCAGGATGCCCGCCTCGATCATCGAGTCGCCGGCCACCTCCAGCGCGTAGTGCTCGCCGCCGCCGATCAGCGCCAGCGGCACCTCGACATGCGCGCCGGTGTCGCGCAGCGCCTCGATCGGCTGGCCGGCGGCGATCCGCCCGTACAGCGGCAGCTGCACCGCGCCGGCATCCGCCGCCGCCCGCACTCCTACGAGACGTTGCGAGAAGTCGCCGCGTATCACGTTCGGCGCGAACGCGGCGGTGCCCTCGTCAGCCGGATCCGCCTCCACCCCGACCGGCGTTCCAGGAAGGACACCGGGCTGCTCGGGCAGACGAAGCACCTCCAGCGCCCGCGCGCGATGATGGCGGCGGCTGAGGAAGCCGCGCTCCTCCAGCGCCGAGATCAGCCGATGGATGCCGGACTTCGAGCGCAGGTTCAACGCGTCCTTCATCTCGTCGAAGGAGGGCGAGAAACCGGTCTGCCTGAGATGCCGGTCGATGAAGCTCAGCAACTCGTGCTGCTTGCGTGTGAGCATCGGCATCCCTCCACCCGGCCGTCCCGATGCTGCGATCGGCCTTGAACGACTCGCCACCCGACGCCGGAGCACAAGCACAACGGAACAAACAGGCAACACGAAGTGTTGTTCTATATTGGTTCCTCATTCAGGGTCAAGCGTCTTTGCACCAACGGCGTCAGATCCCGTAGCGGTCCAGCCGCAGGATCTCGACCGCCTCGCCGACCGCGGCGGCGGGCGCGTGCGGCGGACGCAGCACCAGCGCCTCGCTGACCGCCAGCCGGCGCAGCATGCCGGAATCCTGCCGCGCGAACGGCCTGACCTCCAGCTGGCCGTCCGGCAGGCGGGTGAGGCAGGCACGTAGGTGATCGGCACGGGCGTCGTTCGGCTCCAGCGGCGTGCCGAGGATCGCGCGTTCGCGTTCCGGACCGGCCGCCGGCTCGCCGGATAGGCGCTGCAGCGCCGGCAGGAGGAACAGCAGCGCGCACACCAGCGCCGAGACCGGGTTGCCGGGCAGCCCCAGCACCGGCGTGTCGTCGCCGACGCGGCCGTGCATCAGCGGCTTGCCCGGCCGCATCGCGATCTTCCAGAAGTCCAGCTGGAGCCCGTGCACGGCGAGGCCCTGCTGCACCAGGTCGTAGTCGCCGACGCTGGCGCCCCCCAGCGTCACCAGCATGTCGATCCCGCGCAGGCCCTCGACCGCAGCGGCGATCGCGGACACGTCGTCGTGCACCGGCGGCAGAAGCACCGGCACACCGCCGCCGGCCCGGATCAGCGCCGACAGCATCGGCGTGTTGGAGTTGACCACGCCGCCGCGGGGGATCGCGTCGCCGGGAAGCGCCAGCTCGTCGCCGGTCGCCAGCACCGCGACCCGTGGCCGCCGGTGCACCGCCAGCCAGGCGTGGTTGCCGGCGGCGGCGATGCCGACGTCGCGCGCGCCGAGCCGCCGTCCGACCGGCACCAGCTCGTCGCCGACGGAGAAGTCCTGGCCTCGCCGCCTGATGTGGCGACCGGCCGCCACCGGCTCATCGGCCACCACCTCGTCGCCAGTCCGGGTCGCGTTCTCCTGGATAAGCACGCTGTCGCTACCTGTCGGCATGACGCTGCCGGTGTACAGCCGCACGCACTCTCCCGGCCCGACCTCGCCCTCGAACGGATGGCCGGCCGGAGCGGCGCCGACCATGCGGAGCCGGCCGCCGGACTCGGTGTCGGTTCCCTGCACCGCGTAGCCGTCCATCGCCGACAGGTCGGCAGGCGGGTTGTCCAGCCTGGCGTGCAGGGCAGCCGCCGCGACCCGGCCCCACGCCTCGGTCAGGGGCACGATCTCCGCGCCGAGCGGTTGCAGCCGCTCCAGGATCCGGCTTCTGGCCTGGTCGACGCTCAGCATGGGCAGATCCTAGCCGCTCCGCGGGCCGTTCGCCCAGGGGACCTCCTGCCAGTCATGAGCACGGCCCGCTTGACCTTCGGCGTGCGCATGCGCATTTTCCCGCCCCTTACGCCGAAGCTGCGACCGGTGCCTGGTCCCGACCCCGTCCCCGGGGCGCCGGCCAGGCCACCACGACGGCAGGCAGGCCCCGAGGATCCCCCATGGCGAAGTCCAACACCATCCAGATCAAGCTCGTGTCCAGTGCGGACACCGGGCATTTCTACGTGACCAAGAAGAACGCGCGCGCGCAGACCGGCAAGCTGGCGCTGAAGAAGTACGATCCCGTCGCGCGCAAGCACGTCGAGTACCGCGAAGCCAAGATCAAGTAGGAACCGGTTCGACCCGTGCGGCCGGTTCCAGACCGGCCGCGTCAGTACAGCTTGTTCTTGCCATACGGCACCACCAGCTCGTTCGGCTCGGCCAGGTTGAGCATCGCCCGCGCGCGTTCGTCCAGGGTGTCCGCGTCCAGCCCGGCGTCGCGCAGTCCCGACACGCGCTGCATCCAGGCCGCCTGCTCCATCTTCGCGGCGTCCTCCGCCACGTTCGCCTCGCCGAGCAGCTGCAGCCGGTCGCGGTAGCTGCGCAGGCCATGCTCGCCCTGGGTGGCGTTCCAGCCAAAGTATCCCACCAGCGACAGGAACAGGAGTGGCGGCAGCACCGCCCGGACCTTGCGCTTGACCGCGCGTGCGAAGCTCATTGGGCGATGCTCATGGGGCTCATGTCTCCGGTCGGCGCGTATCGTGGCCGACCCTAGCGCGACCCGGATCCCCCGGGCTATGTCGCAACCCGCGCCGAGCTGAATTTCCCGTTCTGTGACGGCGCCGCAACGCCGTCCGGCCCATCCACGACCGGAGCCCCGTATGACGCCGACCTATCTCCTCGTCGCACCGACGCACTACGAGGTGTCGTACACGATCAACCCGTGGATGAAGCCGGGAACCTGGTCGGAAGACCCCGGGCGGCACCTGGCCGAGGCGCAGCACTCGTTCGCCGACCTGGAGCAGGCGCTGCGCGATGCCGGCGGCACGGTGGAAACGGTGGAAGGTGCAGCTGGCCAGCCGGACATGGTGTTCCCGGCCAACGCCGGCGTCGTGCTGGATCGTGCCGTCCTGGTCGCTGCCTTCCGTCATCCGCAGCGACGGGGCGAGGAGGCGCCGTTTGCCGTGATCTTCGAGCGCCTGCGCGACCGCGGCCTCCTGGACCGGGTCGTGCGGCTGCCGGAGGGAATGTTCCAGGAGGGCGCCGGGGACTGCATATGGGACCGCTCCCGCCGGCTGGCCTGGACCGGCTACGGTCCCCGCTCCGGCCACGACGCGCCAGCGGTCATCGCCGACACCTTCGGCATCGACACCGTCCCGCTCGAGCTCGCGACCCAGCGGTTCTACCATCTCGACACCTGCTTCTGCGCGCTCCCGGGCGGCGAGGTGCTGTTCTACCCGCCCGCCTTTACCGCAGACGGCGTGCGCACGATCCGCGAGCACGTCGCTTCGGAGCTGCTGATCGAGGCCTCCGACGAGGATGCCGCCCGGTTCTGCGTCAACGCCGTGGCGCTGGACCAGACGGTGGTGATGGCGCGAGCCGCGCCGGCGCTCAGGGACCGGCTCGGCGAGCGCGGCTATGCGGTGCGCGAGGTCGAGCTGTCGCCGTTCATCCTGTCCGGCGGCGGCGCCTACTGCATGACGCTGCGCCTGGATCTGTCCACGCGCAGCGCCTGAGGCGGGTCAGTCGCGCAGGATGGTGCGCCCGGCGTAGCGGGCGGCGCTGTCCAACTCGGCCTCGATCCGGATCAGCTGGTTGTACTTGGCGGTGCGGTCGGAACGCGACAGCGAGCCGGTCTTGATCTGGCCGCAGTTGGTGGCGACCGCCAGGTCGGCGATGATGCTGTCCTCGGTCTCGCCCGAGCGGTGGCTCATCACCGTGGCGTAGCCGGCACGATGCGCCAGCTCCACCGCTTCCAGCGTTTCCGACAGGGTGCCGATCTGGTTCACCTTGATCAGCACCGCGTTGGCGGTCTTCGCCTGGATGCCGCGCAGGATCCGCTCCGGGTTGGTCACGAACAGGTCGTCGCCCACCAGTTGCAGCCTGGAGCCGAGCTCGCTCGTCATGTGCGCCCAGCCGTCCCAGTCGTCCTCGGCGCAGCCGTCCTCGATCGAGATGATTGGGTAGCGGCTGGCGAGTTCGCCGAGATAGGCCACCATGCCGGCGGCGTCGAACGACTTGCCTTCGCCCTTCAGCTCGTAGCGGCCGTTGCGGTAGAACTCGTTGGACGCGCAGTCGAGCGCGAAGCTGACATCCTCGCCCGGACGGTAGCCCGCCTTCTCGATCGCGCGGGTCATGAAGGTCAGCGCCTCGTCGGCCGACTTCAGCCCCGGCGCGAAGCCGCCCTCGTCGCCGACGTTGGTGTTGTGGCCGGCCTCCTTCAGCCCCTTCTTGAGCTGGGCAAAGATCTCCGAGCCCATGCGGATCGCGTCCGCGATCGTGGGTGCGCCCACCGGCTGGATCATGAACTCCTGGATGTCGATCGGGTTGTCGGCGTGCTGGCCACCGTTGATGATGTTCATCATCGGCACCGGCAGGGTGCGTGCATAGACACCGCCGACGTAGCGGTAGAGCGGCACCCCCAGCTCCTCGGCCGACGCCTTGGCCACCGCCAGGGACACCGCCAGGATCGCGTTGGCGCCGAGCCGGGACTTGTTCGGCGTGCCGTCCAGGTCGATCAGCGCATGGTCGATTGCCACCTGCTCGGTGGACTCAGCACCGGTCAGCGCCTCCAGGATCTCGCCCTCGGCAAAGGCGACCGCCTTGAGCACGCCCTTGCCGCCGAACCGGGCCGGATCGTTGTCACGCAGCTCGGCCGCCTCGTGGGCGCCGGTGGAAGCGCCGGACGGAACCGCGGCACGGCCGGTGGCGCCGGACGCCAGTTCGACGTCGACCTCGATGGTCGGATTGCCGCGGCTGTCGAGGATCTCGCGCGCGACGATGTCGGCGATGGCACCCATCTGCTGTCTCCGGGAAGGGTCAAGGGTGCCGCTGTTCCACCACCTCGGCCGGCTTTCCGCAAGGCCGGCGCCCGTCGCGCATCCCATACGGCGCAAGGGCGTTGTGGGCAGGCCGTCAACCCCGACAGGAGCTCGAACCGGATGAAGCGTCTGCCCGTGCTCGCGATCCTGCTCGGTGTCGGCGGGCTGGTCCCGTTCCTCGGCATGACCATCGGCATCCTGTTCTTCCCGGCCGCGGTGCCGGTGCCGCGCCTGGTGCCGGCACTGGTCGACTACGGCGCGGTGATCCTGTCCTTTCTCGGTGCGGTGCACTGGGGCCTGGCGCTGGCCGGCGACCCGATCGGCGCTCCGGCGCAGCCGCGTGCCGTGCGCCTGCGGCTCGGACTCGGCGTGCTGCCCGCGCTGGTCGGCTGGGCGGCACTCCTGGTGGTGTTGGTCGGCCGTCCGCTGCCGGCCCTACTCCTGCTGGTGGCGGGCTTCGCGTTGACGAGCGTCGCGGAAGCGCGGGCCGGGCGCCACGGGCTGATGCCGCCCGGCTACCTGTCCATGCGCCACCTGCTGACCGCGGTGGTGCTGCTCTGCCTGCTCGCGGTGCTGGTGGCGCGCCTGGCCTGATGACCGGCTGCCCCGGTCAGCCGCGCCGCGGCACCGTCAGCAGCATCATCAGCGTCCCGGTTCCCAGCGCTGCCGCCAGCGCCGCCACCGGCATCCGGCGCACCCGCACCGCTACCCGTTCCAGCACGCCTTCGACCGCACCCGCCGCGTTGATCGCGGCAGGAACGACCTTCTGGTCGAGGAACACCTTGGGCGCCGATGGACCGGCCCCCTTCTTCAACATGTAGTCGCGATCGACCATCGAGGCTTCCCTTTCCGACCGGAGGCGGCTGTTATGCCGCCGGCACGTGAAGCCGGTCGTCCGCCCATGCAACGCCCGCGGTTCCAGGCTGTTCACCTCGCGATGCCGGAGTTCCTACGATGACACGCAAGGCCGTCTACAAGCCGTACAAGTCACCTGCCGGCGGCTGGGGCTCCGCGCGCTCGGTTGGCAACATCCTGCAGCGGGAGGGCGTGCTGGCCAGCGGCTCCCTCGCCCTGATGCGACAGAACAAGGTGGATGGGTTCCAGTGCGTGTCCTGCGCCTGGATCAAGCCGGCTACCCCGTTGCCGCTCGAGTTCTGCGAGAATGGCGTCAAGGCAACTGCCTGGGAGATCACCTCGCACCGCTGCACGCCCGAGTTCTTCGCCGAGCACACCGTCACCGAGCTGCTCGAGTGGGACGACTTCCGGCTGGAGCAGGCCGGCCGCCTGACCCATCCGATGCGCTACGACCCGGACAGCGACAAGTATGTTCCGGTGTCCTGGGGTGCCGCCATGGCAGAGATCGGGCGCGAGCTGCGCGCGGTCGAGGACAGGCAGAAGACGGTGTTCTACTCCTCCGGCCGCTGTTCCAACGAGGCGAGCTACGCCTACGCGCTGTTCGCCCGGCTGTACGGCAACAACAACCTGCCCGACAGCTCCAACATGTGCCACGAGACCACCTCGGTGGCCCTGCCGCAGAGCATCGGCGTCCCCGTCGGCACCGTGACGCTGGACGACTTCGCCCACGCCGAGTGCATCATGTTCTTCGGCCAGAACCCGGGCAGCAACAGCCCGCGCATGCTGCATCCGCTGCAGGAGGCGGCCGAGCGCGGCGTGCCGATCATCACCTTCAACCCGCTGCGCGAGCGCGGGCTGGAGCGGTTCAAGAACCCGCAATCGCCGGTCGAGATGATCGGCGGACACGAGACCCGGATCAGCTCGTCCTACCACCAGGTGCGCACCGCCGGCGACCTCGCCGCCATCACCGGCATCGCCAAGGCGCTGGTCGAGCTCGACGACAGGGCCGTCGCGGAAGGCTCGCCGCCGTTCCTCGACCATGCCTTCATCGCCGAGCACACGCACGGGGTGGAGGACTTCCTGTCCTGGACGCGTGCGCAGGACTGGACCGACATCGAGCGCGAGTCCGGCCTCGCCCGCAACGCGCTGGAGGCCACCGCGCGCATCTACGGCCGCGCCAAGTCCTGCATCGGCATCTACGGCATGGGCGTGACGCAGCAGCAGGAGGGGGTGCAGACCATACGGCTGCTGGTCAACCTTCTGTTGCTGCGCGGCAACATCGGCAGGCAGGGTGCCGGGATCTGCCCGGTGCGCGGCCACTCCAACGTGCAGGGGCAGCGCACCGTCGGCGTGTCGGAGAAGCCGGAGCTGGTGCCGCTGGACCGGCTCGCCGAGCAGTACGGCTTCGAGCCGCCGCGCAGCCTGGGGCTGAACACGGTGGAAGCGTGCGAGAAGATCCTCGCCGGCGAGATCGACGCATTCGTGATCCTGGGCGGCAACTTTGTTCGCGCGGCCCCCGACCACGGCCGGCTGGAACCGGCCTGGCGTCGCATGCGCCTGACCGTGAACGTCGCCACTAAGCTCAACCGCAGCCAGCTGCTCCCGGGGCAGGCAAGCTTCATCCTGCCGGTGATCGGGCGCATCGAGACCGACCGGCAGGCGACCGGCGACCAGTCGGTATCGATGGAGGACACCTCGGGCTGCATCCACGGTTCCAAGGGCGTGCGCTCCCCGGCTTCGCCCCACCTAATCAGCGAGGTGCGGTTCGTCGCCGAGATGGCGAAGGCGACGCTGGACCCGAACCCCAACGTGCCGTGGGACGACTGGGTGGCCGACTACAGCCTGATCCGCAAGGCGATCAGCGTCACCTACCCGGAGATCTTCTGGGACTACGAGACGCGGATGTGGGAGCCGGGCGGCTTCCAGCGGCCGCTGCCCGCGCGCGAGCGGATATGGAAGACTCCGAACGGCCGCGCGAACTTCGTGACGCCGAACGGGCTGGTGGAGAACCCCGACCTGCCGGAGCTGACGTCGGAGTCGCTGCGCATGATGACCCTGCGCAGCAACGACCAGTTCAACACCACGGTGTACGGCTACAACGACCGCTTCCGCGGCATCAACGGCACACGGGACGTGGTGCTGATGAGCCGCGACGACATCGACCGGCTCGGCCTCGTAGTCGGCGGCAAGGTGCGGCTGGAAACGGAGTCGAACGACGGCCACCACCGCGCGCTCGGCGGCTTGGCGGTGGTGCAGTACGACCTTCCCGCCGGCTGCATCGGCACCTACTACCCGGAAGCGAACGTGCTCCTGCCGACCGGGCACTACGCCAAGGGAAGCAAGACCCCGGCGGCGAAGTCGATCCCGGTGCGCGTCTTCAAGGAGGAGGACACCGCGTCCGAGCCTGGCCTGATCGCCGCCGAGTAGGCGACGCGTGCGCGTTCAGTCGATCCGGTAGCGGATCGGCTTGAACGCACCGTTGTTGGACTGCAGCGCCGAGCAGGCGGTCAGGCCGATGATCAGGTCGTCCTCGGCGACGAAGGTGGCGTGGTCGCCGGCGCGGCTCAACGGCGGCGCCACCGTCAGCGCACCGGTATCGCCGTCGATGCGTACGTTCATGAACACGTTGAAGGCGACCGGAATGCGATCCGGCCCGATCCCGTATGGTGCAAGCGCCGCGGCGAGGTTGCCGAAGCAGCCTCGGTGCGGCTCGGTGTCGCCGTAGATGATGCGGAACGTGTCGGCCGAGCAGGGCGTCAGCAGGAAGTCGTGCCGGCCCACCGTGTCCTCCACGATCCGGAGCAGGACCCGGCTTCGGTTGGAATAGATCGGATCGCCCGTGCTCAGGAACAGCCGGCTGGCGTAGTCCAGCGTCCGCCCGGAGGAGATCACCTCCTCGGTGTCGTCGCGCCGGAACGCGAGCAGGTCCGCCACCTGCTCGCCCACGGGATCGATCACCGTCAGGCGCCGGCCCTTGTCGAGGGTGAAGGCGGTGCCGGAACGAGGCGGGATCTCGACGACCGTCGCGATGTCAGGCGGCATGGTCGGCGTCCGCCGTCCCGCTGCGGGCGCCGCGTCCGCTGAACGGGCAGCGCCAATCGGCGTTCACCACACGGCCGCTGTACTGCCGCGCCTCGGAGTTCTCGCCGAACCGCGCCAGCATCGGGTTGGCGGTGCCGTTCAACGCTAGGTCGCGCTGCAGGATGGTGTCGCGCAGGCGGGTGTAGATCCCCGCGCTGCGCAGCTGCTCGAACTGGTCGTGGAGGTTGAACACCAGCGCCGGCCGCTCGAACCGGCGCGCGAGGCGGCTGGCACCGGGGTGCAGTCCTACCACGAAGAAGGCCTCGCCGCCGAAGCTGAGCGAGAAATGGGGATGCTCCGGATCCTGGCTTACCCGGCTGTCCACATCCTGCCCGAGCCACTCGTCCTTGTCGCTCAGCGACTGCAGGCGCGACCAGAGATGGGCTTCGAACGCGTCCTCGCCGAGCATCTCCGGACCCTCGAACAGCACCACGAAGCTCTGGTACAGCTTCCGGTTCTCCCGATAGCCTTGGACGAAGTCGAGCAGCTCCGGCAGGATGCGCAGGTCGTCCCAGGACGAGCCGATGTCGCGGGCGACCATGATCCGGAGCTGGTCGCGAGCCAGGGCCGACTTGGCGCCGACGCAGGAAAAGGCCGAGGCGCGGATGAAGTCCCGGAACCGCTCGCAAAGCGGGTGCCGATCACCCGCCAATCCTGTTGTCATACGTCCCTGGTCCCCTGGTGGTCCGCCGGAACGCCAGCATGTGGGGACTGGTGGCGCCCACCCGCGTGGAACCAGCCCTGCGCGTCGTGCAGGGATCCCGAGCGGAACCCGGGCGGCTCAGCCGTGCCCGGCTACGGCGACCAGCTCGATCCGGAACACCAGGGCCGCGTTCGGCGGGATCGGCCCGGCGCCCTTGGCACCGTAGCCCAGCTCCGGCGGCACGTAGAGCATCCACACGTCGCCCGGGCGCATCAGCTGCATCCCTTCGGTCCAGCCCTTGATCACCGCGTTCAGCGGCAGGGTGACGATGTTGCCGTGGCTGTCGTCGAAGATGGCGCCGTCGGACAGCTTGCCGACATAGCTCACCATCACGCTGTCGGCGGGCCCGGGACGCGCGCCGCTAGCGTCGCCCGACTGCACCACTTTGTATTCCAGGCCGGAGGGCAGGGTGACCACGCCCGGCTGGCCGGCGTTCTGCCTCATGAAGGCGGCTGCCTCGGCCGGCGTGCCGGCGCGGGCCAGGCCGGGTGCCGTCGCGGCAAGGGCGGCAAGCAGGACGAACGGACGCGAAGCACGGGCGAACGGCATGGAGCCTCCAGGAGAAGATGCGACGGCGTCATAGCAGCAGATCGCCGTCAGGACACCCGGACCGCCTGGCTGCCGGCGCGGGATCAGACCAGCCGCGCCTTGCGGACCGAGGCGCCGATGAAGCCGGAGAACAGCGGGTGCGGCGCGAACGGCTTGCTCAGCAGCTCGGGATGGTACTGCACGCCGATGAACCAGGGATGGTCGGGATATTCCACGATCTCCGGCAGGATCCCGTCGGGGGACAGGCCGGAAAAGCTCAAGCCCGCCCGTTCCAGGCGCTCGCGGTAGTGGATGTTGACCTCGTAGCGGTGCCGATGCCGCTCGCGGATGGTGGTGGTGCCATAGGCATCCGCGACGCGCGAGCCGCGGTCCAGCACCGCGTCATAGGCGCCGACCCGCATGGTGCCGCCGAGGTCGCCGCCCTCCTCGCGGACCTGCAGCTCGTTGCCCCGCGCCCACTCGGTCATCAGCCCGACCACCGGCTGCGCCGTGGGACCGAACTCGGTGGACGACGCATCGGGGATGTCGGCCAGGTTCCGCGCGCACTCGATCACCGCCATCTGCATGCCGAAGCAGATGCCGAGGAACGGGATCCGGCGCTCGCGCGCGAACCGCACCGCCTCGATCTTGCCTTCCGAGCCGCGCTCGCCGAACCCGCCCGGCACCAGGATGCCGTGCACGTCCTGCAGCCGGTCGATCACCGCCGACGGCTCGCCCCCGGCCTCGAAGATCTGGCTGTCCACCCAGTCCAGCTGCACGCGCACCTTGTTGGCGATCCCGCCATGGATCAGCGCCTCGTTCAGCGACTTGTAGCTGTCCAGCAGGGACGTGTATTTGCCCACCACCGCGATCCGCACCTCGCCCTCCGGGTTGCGCATCGCGTCCAGCACGCGGTGCCAGCCGGACAGGTCCGGCTCGCCCGCGTGCGGCAGGCCGAAATGGCGCAGCACCTCGGTGTCCATGCCCTCCTGGTGGTAGGAGATCGGGCAGGCGTAGATGGTGTCGACGTCCAGCGCCGAGATCACCGCCTCGGGGCGCACGTTGCAGAAGTTGGCGATCTTGCGCCGCTCGTTGTCGGGTAGCGGCCGGTCGGAGCGGCACAGCAGCATCTGTGGCTGGATGCCGACGTTCTGCAGCTCCTTGACCGAGTGCTGCGTCGGCTTGGTCTTCAGCTCGCCCGCTGCCGGGATCCACGGCACCAGGGTCAGGTGCACGAACATGGTGCGGGCGGGCCCCAGGTCGTTGCGGAGCTGGCGGATCGCCTCCAGGAACGGCAGGCTCTCGATGTCGCCCACCGTGCCGCCGATCTCGATCAGCGCGAAGTCGAGGTCGCCGGTGTCGTGCACCACCGCGTTCTTGATCGCGTCGGTGATGTGCGGGATCACCTGCACGGTGGCGCCGAGGTAGTCGCCGCGCCGCTCGCGCGCGATCACCTCCGAGTAGATCCGTCCGGTGGTGGCGTTGTCCGCCTTCGTCGCATGCACGCCGGTGAAGCGCTCGTAGTGCCCGAGGTCGAGGTCGGTCTCGGCCCCGTCATCGGTGACGAACACCTCGCCGTGCTGGTACGGGCTCATCGTCCCCGGATCGACGTTGAGGTAGGGGTCGAGCTTGCGCAGCCGCACCCGATAGCCACGTGCCTGCAGCAGCGCCGCCAGCGCTGCCGACGCGATGCCCTTGCCGAGAGAGGAAACCACACCGCCGGTGATGAATACGAACCGCGTCATGGGCGTCCGTCCTACACCCGAATCCGCGGGCCGGGATACCCGTCCCCGGCACAATAGCGCCGCACCCGCAGGTCAGGCCGCGGCAACGGCGTCCAGCACCGCCTGCGCCGCACGCTCCCCGTCGCGCATCGCGCCGCCGACCGTTCCGGCCAGGCCGTCGGTGCGGCAGGCCTCCCCCGCCAGCACCATCCGGCCGTCGCCGAACGGCTCGCCCAGCCGGTCCCGGGCGTCGGCATGGCCAGGCCGGGCATAGGCGTAGGCGCCGAGGAACAGCGGGTCGCTGCCCCAGCGCGACGTCCATCCGTCCGTGCCGAGCGCCGACGCCGCGTCCGGACCCAGCAGCGATGCGACCCGCGTCCGCGCCGCGTCGAGCGCCTCCGCCTCGCGGCCGGCGAAAGACCAGGCGTGACGGCCGCCGAGGAAGCCGGTCACGTAGGGCGCCCCATCCGGCAGCACGCCGAGCAGCATCGCCGGCCCCTGCCGGTCCGGCAGGTGCTGCTCCACCAGCGTCCCGGGCGCCACCCCGAGCCGGTCCCGCGCGTTGTCCGGCACCGGCAGCGCCAGCTTGCTCAGCAGCCCCATCGGCAGCCCGTCCAGCGCGCCGGCAATGCGGGCGGGGAGGGGCGGGGAGAACGCGATCCGGCCGGCCCGGAGAACTCCGGTGGACACCGTGACGATGCAGGCGCATCCGTGCACCGGACCGTTATCCGTCGACAGCGAGACCTGACCGGGCACGCTCCAGTCGATCGCCTGGACGACGATCCCGCAGCGCACCGGGCCCGCCAGCGGCCCCAGCCGAGTCTCGAGCAGGGTGCCGATGCCGCAGGCCGGCCGAAGGTCGCCGTCGTCGAGCCCGTTGCGGTGCCAGTCCCGGAGCGACAGCACGTCCGCATCCGCGGCGGCGATGATGGCGCCTTCCCAGGCCTCGATGTTGCCGAGCCAGGGGTCAGCCGGGTTCCGCATGTCGCCCGCGGCGGAAAGCGGCCGGTCCGGCAGCGCCGGGTCGGCGGCCATTGCCTCGGCCTGCGCCCGCCATTCCTTGTCCGCCTGCTCGTAGGCCGCTTCCTCCTCCTCGCTGGCGACCCGGCCCTCGACCATGAGGCGGCGTCCTCCCTCGTGGCCCGGGTGCAGCACGTCGCCGGCGGCGCGTGCCAGCTCCACCAGCGGGTTGCGATCGACCTGGTGCAGCCAGGTGGCACCCTCGTCGATCGGGGCGCCACCAAGCGAGGCCGGGCGGGAGGTACGGGCGCGTCCGCCGATGCGGTCGGCCGCTTCCAGCACCACGACCGTCCGTCCGGCCCGGCGAAGTGCTGCGGCTGCGGCCAGCCCGGCCGCACCGGCACCGACGATGACGATCGGCAGGCCGCTCATCGTCCGGCTGCGGGTCGCGTCAGTGGCCGGGCACCGGAGGCGATGCCGGCACCGCTGCCGCGGGCGGCGTGGCACCCGGCGTGGCCGGCACGGTCGTCGGCGGCGTCGCCAGGATGTCGCGGCCCGGAACCGGCGCCACCGGCGGCCGCGCCGGCAGCACCGGCGCGCGGACGCCGGGCGGCAGGACCGCAGGTGCGGCGGCCTGCGGCAGCGCCAGGATGTCGCGCCCGCGCCCTGCGCCGCCGCGGTTCAGCACCGCCAGCGCCAGCGACAGCAGCATGAAGATCGCCGCCAGGATCGCGGTGGTGCGGGTGAGCAGGTTGGCGGTGCCGCGGCCGCTCATGAAGGATCCCATGCCCTGGCTGGAGCCGATGCCGAGGCCGCCGCCCTCGCTGCGTTGGATCAGCACAGTACCGATCAGCGTCAGCGTGACGAGGAGATGCAGGACGAGCAGGGTGGCGATCATGAGGGGTCCGGGTTCAGCCGCGTGCGGCGGCGGCGGCGGCGATGGCGAGGAAGTCGGCCGGCTTCAGGCTGGCGCCGCCGACCAGCGCGCCGCCCACCTCCGGCACCGCGAGCAGGGCTGCCGCGTTCTCCGCGTTGACCGAGCCGCCGTAGAGGATGCGCACGCCGGCCCCGTTCTCACCGAACTGGCGCACCAGCTCGGCGCGGATGAAGGCGTGCATGGTCGCGACGTCGTCGGCGGTGGCGTTGCGGCCGGTGCCGATCGCCCAGACCGGCTCGTAGGCGACCACGCCCTGGCCGTCGGCGAAGCCGTGCGGCAGGCTGCCCTTGAGCTGCCAGCCGACGGTGTCCTCGTGCCCGTCCGCCAGGCGCTGGTCGGCGGTCTCGCCGACGCAGACGATCGGCAGCAGCCCAGCCTCGGTGGCGGCCACCACCTTCTCGCGCACCGTCTCGTCCAGCTCCTTGTGGTTCTGCCGCCGCTCCGAGTGGCCCAGGATCACGTGGGTGGCGCCGAGGTCGCGCAGCATCGGGGCGGAGATGTCGCCGGTATGAGCGCCCTTGGGCGCCATGTGGCAGTCCTGCCCGCCGACCGCGATCGGGCTGCCCGCGAGCAGACGCGCCACGGTGCCGATCTGGGTGAAGGGCGGGCAAACCAGCAGCTCCGCAGCGACCGGCCCGGCACCGGCGACAAGCGCCCGCGCCAGCGCGTCCGCCTCGGCGGTGGAGCCGTTCATCTTCCAGTTGCCGGCAATCAGCTGACGAGCCATGCGCGCATCCATCCCGGGACCAGGCTGGAACAAGATGGGAAGGTCCGGGCGGCGCTGGTAGACCATGCCAGGCCCCGGCATGACAAGCAGCAGCCTGCACCCTATGGTGCGCCGCCTTCGGCGCCGGCGTCTCGCGCGCCACCAGTACCGTTCACCGTCCGGACACTCTCCATGCTCGCCTTCATGCGCCGCCTGTTCATCGGCTCCTGGCTCGGACGGATCCTCGCCGTGCTGATCTTCCTGAGCTTTGCCGTGTGGGGCATGGGCAGCTTCGTCACCGGTCTAGGGCAGGTGTCTGCCGGCAGCGTCGCCCGCGTCGCCGGACGCAGTATCACGAACGAGGAGTTCGACCGCACCTACCGGCGTGGTCTGGCCTCCGCGGCCCAGAATGCGGGCCTGGCCGACCCGACCACGCTGCCGTTCGACCAGAAGCGCCAGATCGCGGTGCAGGCGCTGCAGCAGCTGGTATTCCAGGCGGTGATCAACGACGCCGCCACCCGGATCGGCGTGGTGGTGCCGGACTCGGTGGTGCGCGAGCAGATCTTCGCCGAGAAGGCGTTCCTGGGCCCCGACGGCCGGTTCAGCCGCGCCCTGTTCGACCAGAGGCTGCAGGCGGCCGGGTTCACCGAGGACGGGCTGATCCGCATCTTCCGCGAGCAGGCCGCAGCGTTGGCGCTGATCGAGCCGCTCAGGATCGGCGCCCATGCGCCCGGCGAGCTGGTGCGCCGCGCCTATGCCTTCGGCGCCGAGCAGCGCGTGCTGGACATGGCGAGCCTCCCGTTCTCCGCCATTCCCGTTCCACCCGCTCCGGACGAGGCGACGCTGCGTCGCTACTACGACAACAACAAGGACCGCTTCGCGGCGCCCGAATATCGCAAGATCAAGCTGGTGCTGCTGTCGCCGGACACCGTGGCCCGCGGCCTCGACGTGTCTGAGGCCGACGAGCGCAAGCTCTACGACGAGCTGATCCCACGCTACCACGTGGCGGAGAAGCGCTCGGTGCAGGTCATGATCGCGTCCGACCAGGCGCGGGCGACGCAGATCGCCGCCCTGTGGCAGGGTGGCATCGGCTGGGCCCAGCTGCAGGCGACGGCGAAGGATGCGACGCCGATCGCGCTGGACGACTCCACCGAGGCCAGCATTCCGTCGCCCGACCTCGCGAAGCTCACCTTCGCCACCCCGCCCGGCACGGTGGCGGGGCCGGCGAAGACCGAAGCCGGCTGGGTGGTGCTCCGCGTCACCAAGGTGACCCCGGCACAGAACCGCAGCTTCGATGACGTCAAGGGCGAACTGCATGACATCATCGCCCGGCAGCGCGCCAACGCGCTGGTGTCGCCGCGTGTGCAGAAGCTGCAGGACGCGATCGCCGGCGGCGGCCTCGACGCCATCCCGACCGACCTCGGCGCGGTGCCGGCCGAAGGCTCGCTGGACGCGCAGGGGCTGACGCGTGGCGGCGACCCGGCGCCCCTGCCAGGCTCGGAGGCGGTGCGCAAGGCGATCGTGGTGCAGGCCTTCTCGACCCGGAAGGGCGACGTGCCGACCCTGATCCAGGGCCCGGAGAACAGCTGGTACGCACTGGTGGTCGAGGACGTGACCCCGGCGTCGCCGCTCGCCTTCGTGCAGGCAGCCGAACGGGTGCGCGCCGACTGGCAGCAGGACCAGGTCCGCCACGCCGACGAGCAGCGCGCCGCCGCGCTGTATGCCGACGCCGACGCGCATCACGGGCTGGCAGCGGTGGCGGCGGCCAGGCCCGGATCGGTGCCGGGGCTGCTGACCGGCATCCCGGTGCGTCGCGGCCGGAACGCCGGCCCGGTGCCGGCCAACCTCCAGCAGATCGCGTTCTCGCTCGCTCCCGGCACCTCGACCATGCTGCAGACGCCGGACGGATTCGTGGTCGCCACCGTGACCGCGATCCGCCATCCCGATCCGACAAAGGATCACACCGGGTACGCCCGCACCCGCGACGCCCTGGACGCGGCCATGGCCGACGACGTCGAGAACACCTACGTGACCGCGCTGCGCGACCGCGCCCACCCCTCGATCGACGGCAAGGCGGTGGAGCAGGTGGTCGGCACGCCCGCGGGTGCCGCCGCCGAGTCCGGCAGCGGGTCGTGAGCGGAGCCCGCGACGCGGTCGTCTGGACGGTCGAGGCCGCGGACCTGCTGACCCCGGTCGCGGCCTTCCTGAAGCTGCGTCGCCACCTGCCGGGTGCGGAACGCAACGGCTTCCTGCTGGAAAGCATCGAGGGCGGCACGGCGCGCGGCCGCTACTCGGTGATCGGCCTGTTGCCGGACCTCCTTTGGCGCTGCCAGGATGGCGCGGTGTCGTCGCGCGCTTGCCGAACCGGACAGGGCTTCGTGCCCGACGACCGGCCGGCGATCGACAGCCTGCGGGCGCTGGTCGCAGGCAGCCGCCTTCCCCTGCCGCCCGGCCTGCCGCCGATGATCGGCGGGGTGTTCGGCTATCTCGGCTACGACACGGTGCGCCGGATGGAGCACCTGCCGGACGCGCCGCCCGACGACCTCGGCCTGCCGGAAGCGATGCTGCTGCGCCCGTCGCTGTTCGCGGTGTTCGACAACGTCCGCGACGAGCTGACCCTGGCCGTGCCGGTGCGGGAAGCGGACGACGATCCCCGCGCGCTGCTCGATCGCGCGCGGGCGGCGCTGTCCCTGGAGTTGCCCCCCGAGCC
Source organism: uncultured Acetobacteraceae bacterium (assembly GCA_964247735.1). Lineage (GTDB taxonomy): Bacteria > Pseudomonadota > Alphaproteobacteria > Acetobacterales > Acetobacteraceae > Lichenicola. Next base: position 72,608 of record CAXTVS010000007.1, on the reverse strand, counting down.
GCCGCTGGCTGACCCGGCGCCGGAACGAGCGCCGCCGTCACCGATCGAGCCATGCTCGAACTTCACCCGCGACGGCTTCCTCGGCGTGGTGCGCCGCATCCAGGAGTACATCGCCGCCGGAGACGCGTTCCAGGTGGTGCCGAGCCAGCGCTTCTCCGTCCCCTTCGCGCTGCCGCCGTTCGCGCTCTACCGCGCCCTGCGGCGGATCAACCCGGCGCCGTTCCTGTTCTTCCTCGACCTCGCGACCGGGGAGGGCTGTTTCCAGCTGGTCGGCAGCAGCCCGGAGGTGCTGGTGCGGCTGCGTGACGGCATCGTCACCGTGCGCCCGCTCGCCGGCACGCGTCCCCGGGGCGCGGATCCCGAGGCCGACCGGGCGCTGGCGGCCGACCTGCTTGCCGATCCGAAGGAGCGCGCCGAGCACCTGATGCTGGTCGATCTCGGCCGCAACGACGTCGGCCGGGTGTCGGAACTCGGCAGCGTCCGGTTGCGGGAAAGCTTCGCCATCGAGCGCTTCAGCCACGTCATGCACATCTCCTCGACGGTGGAGGGCACCCTGCGTCCGGAGCTGGACGCGCTCGACGCGCTGGTGGCGGGTTTCCCCGCCGGCACCCTGACGGGCGCTCCGAAGATCCGGGCGATGCAGATCATCGACGAAGTGGAGCCGACCCGTCGCGGCACCTATGCCGGCTGCATCGGCTGGTTCGGCGCCGACGGCACCATGGACACCTGCATCGGCCTGCGCATGGCGCTGCTCAAGGACGGCACGATGCACGTCCAGGCCGGCTGCGGCGTGGTCGCGGACAGCGTGCCGGAGGCGGAGTACGAGGAAACCCGGCAGAAGGCGCGCGCCCTGTTCCGTGCGGCGGAGGCGGCCCAGGCTCACGCTGACGCCCAGGCTGCCGCCCGTTGATCACGTCTCCCGTTTGACCCTGCCTCGGGCCATCCCCACAATACGACCATGATCCTGCTGATCGACAACTACGACAGCTTCACCTTCAACCTCGTGCACTACCTGGGCGAGCTGGGGGCGACGTGCGACGTGCGACGCAACGACGCCCTGTCGCCGCGCGACGCGCTGGCGCTGGAGCCGGAAGCGATCGTGCTGTCGCCCGGCCCGTGTTCGCCGAACGAGGCCGGGATCTGCTGCGAGCTGATCGCCGAGGCGGCCGGCCGCGTGCCGGTGTTCGGCGTCTGCCTCGGCCACCAGGCGATCGGCCAGGTGTTCGGCGCCGAGGTGGTGCGGGCGCCGGCGCCGATGCACGGCAAGGTCAGCCCGATCGGGCACGACAACAGCGACGTGTTCGAGGGCCTGCCCTCGCCCTTCAACGCCACACGCTACCACAGCCTGGCGGTGCGGCCGGACAGCCTGCCCCCGACGCTGGTCGAGACCGCCCGCACCGCAGATGGCGTGGTCATGGGCCTGCGCCACCGTGACCTGCCGATCTTCGGCGTGCAGTTCCATCCCGAAAGCATCGCCTCGGAGCACGGCCACGCGATCCTGGCCAACTTCCTCGCCCTGGTGCGCGGCCGGAACCGGTCCGCGGTCAAGGCGGCCTGAGCGATGGACCCGTCCTGACCGGATGGCCGATCTCTCCGAGTTGAAGCCGGTGCTGGCCCGGATCGCGTCCGGCGCGACGCTGGACGAGGCCGAGGCCGAGACGGCATTCGGAATCGTGATGTCGGGTGAGGCGACGCCGGCGCAGATCGCGGCCCTCGCCATGGGCCTGCGCCTGCGCGGCGAGACCGCGGCCGAGCTGACCGGTGCCGCGCGCGCCATGCGGGCGCGGATGCTGGCGGTGCCTGGCGTGGCGGATGCGATCGACGTGTGCGGCACCGGCGGCGATGGCCACGGGACCCTGAACGTGTCCACCGCGGTCGCCTTCGTGGTGGCGGCGCTCGGTGTGCCGGTCGCCAAGCATGGCAACCGGGCGATGTCGTCGCGCGCTGGCGCCATCGACACGCTGCAGGCGCTGGGCCTGCGCCTCGACGCCGACGCCAGAGCGCTGGAGCACGCGCTGCAGCGGCACGGGATCGCGTTCCTGTCCGCTCCGTTGCACCACCCGGCCGTGCGCCACGCGGCTGCCGTGCGCATCGAGCTCGGCTTCCGCACCGTGTTCAACCTGCTTGGCCCTTTGTGCAACCCTGCTGGGGTGCGCCGGCAGATGATCGGCGTGTTCGACCCGGCCTGGCAGGAGCCGATCGCCCGAACCCTGGGCCGACTCGGCTCGGACCGTGTCTGGGTGGTGCATGGCGAGGATGCGCCCGGTGGTGCTGCGAATGGGCTGGATGAGCTCGGCCTGTGCGGCGTCAACCGTGTGGTGGCGCTGGACGACGGAAGGCTAACGCGGTTCAGCTTCGAGGCGGCCGATCTCGGCCTGCCGGCGCATCCCGTAGGCGCCATCGCCGGTGGCGACGCCGTGTCCAACGCTGCGGCGCTGGAGCGCCTGCTGTCCGGGGAGCGCAGCCCCTACCGGGACACGGTGCTGCTCAACGCGTCCGCCGCCTTGCAGGTGAGCGCGCGCGGCCGCATCTCCCTGCGTGGACCAGTTGATCCAGGACGGGATCCGGAGGAGATAGCCGACGTGGCGGCGCCGATCGAGGAACTGCGCGACGGCCTCGGCCATGCGGCCCGGGCGATCGACGACGGTGCGGCGCTGGCGATCCTGACGGCGATGCGCCGGCAGCCGGTGTCCGGAATGCGGGACGGCGACAGCTGAGGATGCTTCAACTTGAACAGCGTTCAACCGGGCGCGGCGCCCTGATGACCGAGCCCGATCCGGATCGGGACCTGCAGCACGGAAAGATCCCGGACGTGCTGGCCCGGATCTGCGCCCAGACGCGGGAAGAGGTGGCCCGCCGCTCGGCCGGCCTGCCGCTGAAGGAGATCCGGCTGCGCCTGCGCGACCTCGCCGAGGCGCCGCGCGGGTTCGGCCAGGCGCTGAAGCTGACCACCGCGCACCACCAGGTCGGCATGATCGCCGAGATCAAGAAGGCGTCCCCGTCCGGGGGCATGATCCGTCCGGAATACGATCCGGCGGCGATCGCGCGCCAGTACGAGGCCGGCGGCGCGGTGTGCCTGTCGGTGCTGACCGAGGGGCCGTCGTTCGGGGGCCACGTCGCCGACCTGCAGATCGCCCGTGCCGCGGTGAAGCTGCCGGTGCTGCGCAAGGACTTCATCGTCGACCCGTGGCAGGTCTACGAGAGCCGCCTGATCGGCGCCGACTGCATCCTGCTGATCATGGCGGCGCTGACCGATTCCGTGGCCGAGGAGCTGCTGGAGCTGGCCCGCTCGCTCGACCTCGACGTGCTGGTGGAGGTGCACGACCAGGCCGAGCTGTACCGGGCGCTGGGGCTGAACACCTCCCTGATCGGCGTCAACAACCGCAACCTCCGCACGCTCCGCACCGACCTGGAGACCACGCTCACGCTGGCGCCGGGGGTGCCGCCCGACCGCATCGTGGTGGCGGAAAGCGGCATACGGACCCGGGACGACGTGCTGCGGCTGAGCAGCGCCGGCGCCACCTGCTTCCTGGTCGGCGAAAGCTTGCTTCGGCAGTCTGACCCTGGCGCTGCCTGCGCCGCCCTGCTCGGGCCGATCTGACCATGGATGGCGACCGGCTGAGCCACCTCGACGATGCCGGCCACGCCCGCATGGTGGACGTGTCGGGAAAGGCGGCGACGGCGCGCGAGGCCACGGCGGCGGCGCGGGTGTCGATGCGCCCTGAGACGCTGCGGCTGATCCTGTCCGGGAGCCTGCCCAAGGGCGACGTCTTCGCAGCCGCGCGGATCGCGGGCATCATGGCGGCGAAGCGGACCGCCGAGCTGATCCCGCTCTGCCACCCGCTGCCGATCACCGCAGTGTCGGTGACCCTGGCGCCGGAGCCGGGCGGGGATGCGGTCTCGATCGGGACCGTCGTGCGCACGACCGGGCAGACGGGCGTGGAGATGGAGGCCTTGACCGCGGCGAGCGTCGCCGCCCTGACCCTCTACGACATGTGCAAGGCGGTCGACCGACACATGCGGATCGAGTCGCTGCGCGTGGTGCACAAGGCCGGTGGCAAGTCCGGCACATGGGACGAGCCGGCCGTGCAGGACCGGCATGAACGCGGAACGGGTTCTGCCCGCCCGGAAGCAGACAGGAACGGGGACCAGGGATGAGCGGAGCGACGAAGCTGGTGCAGGCGCCCCGCGGCGGCAATGCGCCTTCCATGACGCAGGACGAGCTGACCCGCGCGTATCACGACATGCTGCTGATCCGGCGCTTCGAGGAGCGCACCGGGCAGCTCTACGGCATGGGGCTGATCGGCGGCTTCTGCCACCTCTATATCGGCCAGGAGGCGGTGGTGGTGGGCGTGCAGATGGCGCTCAAGCCCGGCGACAAGATCGTCACCTCGTATCGCGACCATGGGCACATGCTGGCCTGCGGGATGGAGCCAAAGGGGGTGATGGCCGAGCTGACCGGCCGCGCCACCGGCTACTCGCGCGGCAAGGGCGGCTCCATGCACATGTTTTCCAAGAAGGAGAACTTTTACGGCGGCCACGGCATCGTCGGCGCGCAGGTGCCGATCGGCGCCGGCCTCGCCTTCGCCAACAAGTATCGCGGCACCGACGAGGTGGCGGTGGCCTACATGGGCGACGGCGCCTCCAACCAGGGCCAGGTGTTCGAGAGCTTCAACCTGGCGGCGCTGCACGCCCTGCCCTGCATCTTCGTGATCGAGAACAACCAGTACGGCATGGGCACGAGTGCTGCGCGCTCCTCCGCCTCCAAGGCGTTGCACCGCAACGGCGAGCCGTGGGGCATCCCGGGGCAGCGGGTCGACGGCATGGACGTGGTCGCGGTGCGCGAGGCGGCGCGCGAGGCGGTGACGCATTGCCGCGGCGGGAACGGCCCGTACCTGCTGGAGATGAGCACCTACCGCTATCGCGGCCATTCCATGTCGGACCCGGCCAAGTACCGCACCCGCGAGGAGGTCGAGGAGATGCGCCGCACCCACGACGCGATCGAGCAGGTGCGCCGCGCGCTGCTGGAGCTCGGGGTCGAGGAGGCGACGCTCAAGGCCACCGACGACGAGATCAAGCGATTGGTCGCGGAGGCGGCGCAGTTCGCGCAGGACAGCCCGGAGCCCGATCCGTCCGAGCTGTGGACCGACATCCTGGTGGAGGCCTGAGGTCATGTCGACGCAGGTCCTGATGCCGGCGCTCTCGCCGACCATGACGGAAGGCAAGTTGGCGCGCTGGCTGAAGAAGGTGGGCGACCCGGTCTCCGCCGGGGACGTGATCGCCGAGATCGAGACCGACAAGGCGACCATGGAGGTCGAGGCGGTGGACGAGGGCACGCTCGGCCGCATCCTGGTCGCCGAAGGCACCGACGGCGTCGCGGTCAACGCGCCGATCGCGGTGCTGCTGGGTGCCGGCGAGGACGAGGCGAGTGCACCTGCACCTGCGGCCGAGGCCCCGGCGATGCCCAAGGTCGCGGCCGAGGGGATGGAGCCGAAGGAGATCGCCGACCGCGCGTCGGAAGCCAAGACGCCTGAGCTGGCCCGGCCCGCGCCGGAACGCGATTGGGGCCCGACCGCGACGGTCACCGTGCGGGAGGCGCTGCGCGACGCCATGGCGCTGGAGATGCGCGCCGACGACGACGTGTTCCTGATGGGCGAGGAGGTCGCCGAGTACCAGGGGGCCTACAAGGTCAGCCAGGGCCTGCTGGACGAGTTCGGCGCCCGGCGGGTGATCGACACGCCGATCACCGAGCACGGCTTCGCCGGCATGGCGGTGGGTGCGGCGCTGACCGGCCTGAAGCCGATCGTCGAGTTCATGACCTTCAACTTCGCCATGCAGGCGATCGACCAGGTGATCAACTCGGCCGCCAAGACGCTCTACATGAGCGGCGGCCAGATGGGCTGCCCGATCGTGTTCCGCGGCCCCAACGGTGCCGCGTCGCGAGTCGGCGCGCAACACTCGCAGTGCTACGCCAGCTGGTACGCCCACGTGCCTGGCCTGAAGGTGGTGGCGCCGTATTCCGCTGCCGACGCCAAGGGGCTGCTGCGTGCGGCGATCCGCGATCCGAACCCGGTCATCTTCCTCGAGAACGAGATCCTGTACGGGCAGAGCTTCGAATGCCCGACCGATCCCGACTTCGTGCTGCCGATCGGCAAGGCCAAGGTCGAACGGGAGGGCAGCGCGGTCACCATCGTCGCCTTCTCCATCATGGTGGGGGTGGCGCTGAAGGCGGCGGAGATCCTGGCCGGGCAAGGGATCGAGGCGGAGGTGATCAACCTGCGCAGCCTGCGTCCGCTCGACACCGCCACGATCGTGGACAGCGTGAAGAAGACCTCGCGCTTGGTCACTGTGGAGGAGGGCTGGCCGTTCGCCGGCATCGGCGCAGAGGTGGTGATGCAGATCGTCGAGCACGCGTTCGACTGGCTCGACGCCCCGCCAGTGCGTGTGCACGGGCTGGACGTTCCGCTGCCCTATGCCGCCAACCTGGAGAAGCTCGCCCTGCCGCAGCCGGACTGGGTGGTCGACGCCGTGAAGAAGCTGGTCTGAAGGTCGCCGCCCATGTCCGTGAACATCCTCATGCCGGCGCTGTCGCCGACCATGACTGAAGGCACCCTGGCGCGCTGGCTGAAGAAGGAAGGCGACGCGGTTGCATCCGGCGACGTGATCGCCGAGATCGAGACCGACAAGGCAACCATGGAGGTCGAGGCGGTCGACGAGGGCATCCTCGGTCGCATCCTGGTCGCGGACGGCACCGAGGGGGTGAAGGTCAACGCGCCGATCGGCATCCTGGTCGGCGACGGCGAGGCGGTGCCGGACGCGGCCAGCGACGGGGCGCGGGCGGAAGCGCCGAAGCAGGCGGCGGAGCCGACCAGCCAGGGTTCAGAACCGCCTGCCGCACACTCGGCACCGGCAGCACCCGTTCCCGCCACCGCCGCCGGGACCAGCGACAGCGGCAGCCGCGTGTTCGCCTCGCCGCTGGCACGCCGTCTGGCCGGGGAAGCCGGGCTCGACCTGTCGACGATCAAGGGATCCGGGCCGAACAACCGCATCATCCGCGCCGACGTCGAGGCTGCGCGCTCGGCGCCGCCGCAGCAGGCCGCGAAGCAGGCGGCTCCGGCACCGGCCCAGGCTGGCGTTCCGCCGCAGGCGCCGGCGCCTGCTCCGGTGCGTCCGACGCCGGTGCCGATCACCGCGCCGCACCGTGTGGTGCCGAACTCCAACATCCGCCGCGTGATCGCGCGCCGGCTGTCGGAGTCCAAGCAGTTCGTGCCGCATTTCTACGTGTCGATCGACGTGGAGATGGACGCGCTGCTCACCCTGCGCGGCCAGCTCAACCACGCCTCCCCGGAAGGGGCGGGCTCGTTCAAGCTGTCGGTCAACGACATGCTGATCAAGGCCTGCGCCGTCACCCTGACCCGCGTGCCCAAGGTTAATGCCAGCTACACCGACGAGGCGATCATCGAGTACGAGGACGTCGACATCTCGGTCGCGGTGTCGATCCCGGACGGGCTGATCACGCCGATCGTGCGCTCGGCCGAGAAGAAGTCGCTGGCGCAGATCAGCGCCGAGGCGCGCGCGCTGATCGCCCGGGCCCGCGAGGGCAAGCTGCGCCCCGAGGAGTTCCAGGGCGGCGGGTTCTCGATCTCCAACATGGGCATGTTCGGGGTCCGGCAGTTCTCCGCCATCCTCAACCCGCCGCAGGCGGGCATCCTGGCGGTCAGCGCCAGCGAGAAGCGCGCGGTGGTGCGCAGCGGCGCGGACGGCGACCGCATCGAGGTCGCCAACGTGATGACGGCGACGCTGTCGGTGGACCACCGCGCGGTGGACGGCGCGCTGGCGGCGCAATGGGCGTCAGTGTTCAAGAGCGTGGTCGAGAACCCGCTGAGCCTGGTGATCTGAAGCGATGGCCGAGACCGAGTTCGACCTGATCGTCATAGGCGGCGGGCCCGGCGGCTACGTCGCCGCGATCCGCGCCGCCCAGCTCAAGCTGAAGGTAGCGGTGGTCGAGAGCACCCATCTCGGCGGCATCTGCCTCAACTGGGGCTGCATCCCGACCAAGACGCTGCTCCGCTCGTCCGAGATCAACCACCTGCTGCACAACCTGGGCGAGTTCGGCTTCGCCGCCGACAACATCCGCTACGACCTGGAGAAGGTGGTCAAGCGCTCGCGCGGCGTGGCGAAGCAGCTCTCGTCGGGCATCGGCCACCTGCTGCGCAAGAACAAGGTGTCCGTGTTCGACGGGCACGGCGCCCTGGACGGCATCGACGGCGACAAGCGCAAGGTCGCGGTGATCAGGGATGGCGCCCCGCTCGCGGCCCTGACCGCGCCTCACGTGATCCTCGCCACCGGCGCGCGTGCGCGCGTGTTGCCCGGGCTGGAGCCGGACAACCTCGTCTGGTCCTACCGCGAGGCGATGGTGCCGACGCTGATGCCCAAGCGCCTGCTGGTGATCGGTTCCGGCGCCATCGGCATCGAGTTCGCGAGCTTCTACCGCAACATGGGTGCGGACGTGACCGTGGCCGAGGTGGTGGACCGCATCCTTCCCGTGGAGGACGTCGAGATCGCCGCCTTCGCCCGTAAGGCGTTCGAGAAGCAGGGCATGCGCATTCTCACCGGCGCCAGGATCGGCAAGGCGGAAAAGAGCGCGGACAGCGTCACCATCGCCATCGAGGCCGGCGGCAGGAGCGAGACGCTGGAGTTCGACCGCGTCATCTCCGCGGTGGGCATCGTCGGCAACGTGGAGAACATCGGGATCGAGGGCACGAAGGTCGTGGTCGAGAAGACCCACGTGGTGATCGACCATTTCTGCCGCACCGGCGAGCCCGGCGTGTACGCGATCGGCGACCTCGCCGGCGCGCCCTGGCTCGCGCACAAGGCGAGCCACGAGGGCGTGCTGTGCGTGGAGAAGATCGCCGGCCTCGACGTGCACCCGATCGACTGGACCAACATCCCCGGCTGCACCTATTGCCGGCCGCAGGTGGCGAGCGTCGGCTGGACCGAGGCCAAGGCGCGGGCGGAAGGCCGCGAGGTCCGGGTCGGCAGGTTCCCGTTCATCGGCAACGGCAAGGCGATCGCCATGGGCGAGCCGGAGGGCATGGCCAAGACCGTGTTCGACGCCAAGACGGGCGAGCTGCTGGGTGCGCACCTGGTCGGCGCGGAGGTCACGGAGATGATCCAGGGCTACGCCATCGGCCGGACGCTGGAGACCACCGAGCAGGAGCTGATGCACACGGTGTTCCCGCACCCTACCGTCAGCGAGACCATGCACGAGGCGGTGCTGGATGCCTGGGGGCAGGCGATCCACTTCTGACCGCTGTTCCGTGCGGCGTCGCAGGCCGGATGTCCTGTCGTGCTTGACGACCGTCCGGCGCGGCGCCACCTGTCGGAGACGGTTCTTCCCCGGACGGATGCACGGAACTCCATGTCCACCCGACTGCTGATCGACCACCGGAGCGGGGGTGCCATGGCGGCGCCGCGCCATCCGGAAAAGGCGCACCGTCCGGACAACCCGCTCCTGCGCAAGCCGGACTGGATCCGGGTCAAGGCGCCGACGCATCCGATCTACCACGAGACGCGCACGCTGATGCGCGACAAGAAGCTGGTGACGGTGTGCGAGGAGGCGGCCTGCCCGAACATCGGCGAGTGCTGGTCGCAGCGCCACGCCACCATGATGATCATGGGCGAGATCTGCACCCGCGCCTGCGCCTTCTGCAACGTCCGCACCGGACAGCCAGACGCGCTTGACGCCGGCGAGCCGGGACGGGTGGCGGACGCGGTGGCAACGCTGGGACTGCGCCACGTGGTGATCACCTCGGTCGACCGCGACGACCTCCCAGACGGCGGGGCTGCGCACTTCGCCGCCGTGATCGGCGCCATCCGACAGGCGGCACCCGGCACCACGATCGAAATCCTCACCCCCGACTTCCTGCGCAAGCCAGGCGCGCTGGAGGTGGTGGTCGCCGCCCGTCCGGACGTGTTCAACCACAACCTGGAGACCGTGCCCAGGCTCTACGCCACCATCCGGCCGGGGGCCCGCTACTACCAGTCGGTGCGCCTGCTCGACCGCGTCAAGCAGCTCGATCCTGCAATCTTCACCAAGTCCGGCATGATGGTGGGGCTGGGCGAGAGCCGGCCCGAGGTGCTGCAGGTGATGGACGACCTGCGCGTGGCCGAGGTCGACTTCCTCACCCTCGGCCAGTACCTGCAGCCGAGCGTGAAGCACGCGGCGGTGGACCGGTTCGTGACCCCGGACGAGTTCGCCGACTACGCCTCCACGGCGCGGGCCAAAGGCTTCCTGCAGGTGAGCGCCACGCCGCTGACCCGCTCGTCCTACCATGCGGACGCGGATTTTGCTGCACTGCGGGCAACGCGTGCGGCACGTTTGGCGGGCTCGCGCGTAGCATTCTGATGCCGACCCACGCCGAACGCCGCCTCATCCCCTACACCGCCGAGCAGCTGTTCGACATGGTGGCCGACGTGGGCCGCTATCCCGAGTTTCTGCCGTGGTGCACCGGTGCCCGGGTGCGCAGCCATACCGACACCGAGCTGATCGCCGACATGAGCATCGGCTTCGGCCCGTTCCGGGAAAGCTTCACCAGCCGGGTGGCCCTGGACCGCCCGCATACCGTGCGGGTTCGTTACGAGAAAGGTCCGTTCCGCTACCTCAACAACGTGTGGACCTTCACGCCGGATCCACGTGGCTGCCTGGTCGACTTCTTTGTCGAGTTCGAGTTCCGCTCGCGCCTGCTGCAGGCCGCGATCGGCGTGGTGTTCAACGAGGCGGTCCGCCTGATGGTCGGCGCCTTCCTCAAGCGCGCCCGCGACATCTATGGCACACCGGCGCGTCCGGCCGCCCCGGTCGCGAAACCCGTCACCACGGCGGATCCGGCGCCCGCGGGCTGATTTTCACGCCGAAGTCTCGGTTTATACGACTGTGGCGCAACTGCCACGGCGGGTGGTCGTTGCTTGGTCGTGTCGGAGCGTCTGCCGACGGCGCTTCTTTTTGCCTCAAGCTCTGTCGGTCGTGACAGAAAAGGAACATCCATGAAGTCGATCCTGAGTGCCTCGATCTGCACGGCTGCGCTGGCGTTCGCTCTTCCTGCCATGGCTCAGACCGACACCAGCAAGCCCATGCACCACCATCGCCACCATTCGAGCCGCATGGACCACATGCAGGGTCCGAAGACCCATTCGAAGCGTGCCGGCGACCCGTCCACCGACGAGCTGAACGCCAAGAGCCTCGCCGCCGCACGCGGAGGCAGCGCGCCGGCCACCGGCGACACCAGCACGCCGTCCTCAAGCACCGCTCCGGGAACCGGCATGGCAGCACCGTCCAGCATGCCGCCCGCGGGGAGCGCGCCCTCCTCCGGCAGCACCGGCACCACCACGCCGTCGAACACGCCCGGCGGCCAGTAGTACCCGATCCGGGAGGCCGGGCGGAACCGGCCTCCCGTCGATCACAAATCGTTCATCGCAACTTAAGCTTTTCCTGATCAACTATGTGTGTTCAAGGCCGGTGGCCGGGAACCCACACCAGTCGGGCGCCCCGACCTCGTCAGGAAAGCGATCCAGATGCGCATGATCCTCAACATAAGCGCCGTCCTGCTTTGCGGCGGCCTCGCCGGCCTGTCCGCCCTGGCGCAGTCGGCGCCATCGCGCGCAGCATCCGTGCCGGCCGCGCTTGTCAGTGCCGGACCGCAGGCCGTCGATCCCGACCGGATCCAGGTCCGGCACCTGTCCGGCGGTGTGGAGGCGCATTTTGCCGCTGCCAACACCACGCATGACGGCCATCTGACCCGGCAGCAGGTCGAACTGGCGGATTGGCCGCGCGTGGCGAAGCACTTTGATGAGATCGACACCGACCACAAGGGCTGGATCACTGCCGAACAGATCCACGCCTTCAACCGGTCGCACCACAGGCACCGCAAGGACAGCGTCGCCTAGGCTTCGACCGCGGTCCGGCCCTAAGGCAGGGTGCTGTCCAGCAACGCCAAGGCGCGACGAACCGATGCCTCCCGCACCTCCTGCCGGCTGCCGGGCAGCACGGCATGCTCGGTCCGCACCGGATGGCCGATGCGTGCCAAGCCGAACCAGACCAGGCCGACCGGCTTGGTCGCGGTGGCACCGCCCGGGCCTGCGATCCCGGTGATGGATACTGCCAAGTCGGCTCCGCTTCGGGTCAGTGCACCCAGGGCCATGGCCGCCGCAACCTCCCCGCTCACCGCTCCGACCCGCTCCAGAAGTACGATCTCGACCCCGAGCAGCCTGTGCTTCATCGCGTCGGAATAGGTCACGAACCCGCCCAGCACCGCGGCGGACGAACCGGGATGGTGGGTCAGCGCCGCCGCCACCAGGCCACCGGTGCAGCTTTCGGCGGTCGCGACGCTGAAGGAAGCCGCCTTCAGCCGTTCCAGCAGCAGCCCGGCCTGGTCAAGCGTGTCCTGGTCGATCATCGGCTCCAACTCAGCGCCAGCCGGGCCCCGAGCAGCAGGCCCGCTCCCACGAAGCCGGCGGCGACGTCATCGCCCATGACTCCCAGCGAGTCGTGGCGCCGGTCGATCCGCCCGATCGGCCCGGGCTTGATGATGTCGAGCAGCCGGAACACCCCGAAAGCCGCCCCGAGTCCGACGGCCACGCCGATCCCATGCGGCGGCGGCAGCCGTGGCAGTCCGACCAGCCCGAGCAGCGTGATCCACAGGCCGGCGACCTCGTCGATCACGATCCAGCCGTGGTCGGCGCCGCCGCCGGCCCGCTGCACCGCGACCGTCCCGCCGACGCACGCGCTCCCGATCGCCGCAACCAGCAGCCAGGGCGCCTGCAGCAGCGCCCAGCCCAACGGCAGGGCCGCCAGCGTCCCCACCGTGCCCGGTGCCTTCGGCGCAAAGCCGACTCCGCCGAAGCTCGCCACCAGACGCGCCCAGCGGGCTCCGCCGTTCATGCGCGCGAGCCCGGCCCGGCGCGGTAGATCGCCATGTTCTCCATCACCCGCTGCACGTAGTTGCGCGTTTCCGCGTAGGGGATGCTCTCGATCCAGTCGATCATGCCGTCCTGGCGATCGATCCCGGGAGCCGGCGCCCGCGCCGGATCGCCTGCCGCCAGCCATTGGTCGACCCGGTGCGGGCCGGCGTTATAGGCCGCCACCGCATACGGCACCACGCCGCCGAAGCGGGTCAGCAGGGTGTCGAGATAGGCGGTTCCCAGCGTCATGTTGGCGTCAGCATCGAACAGGACCGCCCCCCCGCCCGACAGGTCCGGCCGCCCGGCGGCCCGTGCGGTGTCGCGGGCGGTGCCGTTGGTGAGCTGCATCAGCCCGCGCGCTCCGGCGGGGCTGGTGACCTGCGGGTCGAAGCTGCTTTCCTGCCGCATCACCGCCAGCGCCAGCCCTGGAGGCAGGGCGCCATCCGGCGGGGTGAACGGCTGCGGCCAGCCCGCTTCCCGCAGTACCAGCCCGTGCCGGCCGGCCGCACGCGCGATCGCCACCGCCACGTCCGGCAGGCCGAGCCGGTCGGCCAGCGACGCGGCTAGGGTGTGGCCGGTGTCCGTGGTCGCCATCGCGTCGAGGCGGAGCAGGAAGGCGCGCGCGTGCCTGCGGTCGTTCCAGGCCACCAGCAGCTCCGCCGCCCGTGCCAGCTCGAGCCCGGCGAAACGGATCGCCTCGGCCTGCGTCCAGCCGGGATCGTGCAGCTGCCGGAGACGGTCCGCGACCGGATCCGGCGCGGATGACGCCAGCAGCGTCGCCGGCCCGGGCGCCGGCGGCTGCAGCCGGGCGGCGGCAAGCTGTCCGTAGAAGGTGGTCGGATAAGCGGCGGCCCGGGCCAGCGCCGTCGCGGCTCCTCCGGCATCGCCGCGTGCCAGCCGGGCGCGCCCGGTCCAGTAGGCGCCGCGGCTGCGGGTGATGACGGCGGTCGCGTCCATCAGCGGGGCGAACCGCGCCTCGGCGCCCGCCGGGTCGTGCAGGCGGCGCAGCGCGATCCAGCCGGCGAGGAAGTCGGAGTCGAGCCGCGGTCCAGGCTCGACCTGTATCCGGTCGTCGGCGACCGCGAACGCGTCGGCGTCGCGGTTCCTGCCCAGCAGGTCCCGCGACAGGGCATCGCGCTCGGTCCAGAAGGCCGGGAGCCGATCGGGACCGATCCGCGCCTCCGCCGCCGTCCCGTCGCCGTGCCAGAGCGACACGGCGGCATCGACGCGCTCGTTGCGACGCAGCCAGCGCGCCAGCTCCAGCACCAGCACCGGATCATGCGCGTCCGACGCCGGCAGCGACGCCGCGGCCGCATCGGCATCCGACGCGTTGCGTCGGAGCGACAGCCGCGCCGTCGCCAGGGCCTGGTCGGTCGACGGCAGCAGCGGCAGGGTGCGGCCGGCGGCGGACGCGTTGCCGGCCCATTCGAGCCGGTCGAAGCGCCGCCGCTGGTCGTCGGCAGTCAGGAACCGGCCCCAGACGCCGAGAAACGCGGACGCCTCCTCGGGCTGGTCGATGCCGTGCACCCAGGCGTTGCGTGCTGCCGCCACCAGCGCCGGCGGCACCGCGTCCGGCAGCCCGGCAGTGGATCCGGATGAGGAAGCAAGGCCGGCACAGCGCAGCAGCGAGGCGGCGGAGCCCGGGCTCACGCTGCCGCACACGACGCCGAGGGCCGCCGGATCGGTTTCCGCGGTGATCGCCTGATCCAGACGCTGGCCCAGCAGCACCCGGTTCGGCCAGGTCGGGTTCTGCGCCAGGAACCCGGTGATCTCGGCGGCCGACCCGCCGCCGGGCCTGAGCAGGCGCAGATACACCGACAGCCGCGCCGCCACCGGGTCGTCCCGGTCCGCCGCCGCGTCGCGCTCGACGGACGCGGGTGGCGCCTGCGTGTCTGCCCGTGCCCCGGCCGCCACCGGCAACGCGCTGCTGGCACAGCCGGCCAGCGTAAGGATGGCGGCGAACAGCAGCCCTGGCCGTGTCCGCGCGTCGGCTCCTGAGCAGGTCGGAAGGCGGGGACGGGCTGTCATCGGGGCGGTTGCAGCATCCGGCGAACCGCTATCCGCGGCAAGAGCATGCCTGTTCCAGCCCGCGCCAAGCTGGTCTAGAACGGGCGTCGCCGATTGGCCCGACACGCCGCGGCAGATGGATCCGGCCGAACGCCGTCGGACGGGAGTCGACCATGTTCAAGGGCTCGATCGTCGCCCTCATCACCCCCATGCGGCCGGACGGCGTCCTGGACGAGGCCGGGTTCGAGCGGCTGATCGCGTGGCAGATCGAGAGCGGCACCAGTGCGGTCGTGCCGACCGGCACCACCGGCGAAAGCCCGACCCTCACCCACGGGGAGCACCGGCGGCTGATCGACCTCGCGGTCCGCGCCGCCTCCGGCCGCGTCGGCGTGCTGGCCGGAACCGGCTCCAGCAGCACGGCGGAAGCCATCGCCACTACCCGCCACGCCAGGGAGGCGGGCGCGGACGGCGCCCTGGTGGTGACGCCCTACTACAACAAGCCGACGCAGGACGGGCTGTATCGGCACTACATGGCGATCGCCGACGCGGTCGACCTGCCGATCGTGATCTACAACATCCCCGCCCGCAGCGTGATCGACATGAGCGTCGAGACCATGGCGCGGCTCGCCCGCCATCCCAACATCATCGGCGTGAAGGATGCCACCGCTAACCTGCTGCGCCCGCTGCAGATACGACGCGCCGCCGGGCCAGGGTTCTGCCAGCTGTCCGGCGAGGACGGCACCGCGCTGGCGTTCAACGCCGCCGGAGGGTCCGGCTGCATCAGCGTGACCGCCAACGTGGCGCCGGCCCTGTGCGCGCAGATGCAGGCGGCCTGGGACCGCGGCGACGTCCGGGCGGCGATGGCGCTGCAGGACCGGCTGCTGCCGCTGCACGACGCCCTGTTCGCCGAGAGCAGTCCGGCGCCGGTGAAGTATGCCGTCAGCCTGCTGGGACGCGCCGGCGAGACCTGCCGCCTGCCGCTGGCCCCGCTGCGCGACGATACCCGCGCCCTGGTGCGGGCGGCGATGGAGGAGGTCGGCCTGCTCGGCTGACGCGCTCCATGGCCAAGGACAAGAAGAAGAGCGGGATGATCTCGCACGGCATCGCGGCGCAGAACCGCAAGGGCCGGTTCGACTACACCATCAAGGAGACGGTGGAAGCCGGGATCGTGCTCAAGGGTCCGGAGGTCAAGAGCCTGCGCCTGGGCCGCGCCACCCTGACCGAGGCCTATGCCGCCGAGCGCGACGGGGCCGTGTGGATGTTCAACTGCTACATCCCGGAGTACCAGGGCGGCGTGTTGTCGCGGTTCGAGCCCAAGGCTCCGCGCAAGCTGCTGCTGCATCACAAGCAGATCGACAAGATGCTGGGCGAGGTGAAGAAGAGCGGCTACACGCTGGTGCCGCTCGACATCCATTTCAACGAGAAGGGCGTCGCCAAGGTGACGCTGGGCGTCGGCGAGGGACGCAAGAACGCGGACAAGCGCCATGCCATCGCCGCGCGCGACTGGCAGCGCGACAAGGCAAGGCTGCTGCGCAACCGCGGCTGAGGATCCGGCCCCGCTCACGGTCGCGTTGGAGCGGAAACCCTCGGCCCCGGTCGCCTGTTGCGGTGGCGACGTTGCGATCAAGCACCGTGCCTCAACCAAGTAGGTCCAAGACATGCCGCAGTTCGACGCCACGATTAAGCACTTCAAGGACGGCGTGAAGGGCTTCACCATCAGCGCTGCCACCAAGAACATAGAGGGGTGGGAGGAAACGCTGGGCAAGCTCGACGCGCCGGGCGTGAAGGGCATCATCCGCGATCTCGAAAGCCTGAAGAAGCACCTCCATGCCAAGGAGCTGGACGGCGAGGCGATCAAGAAGCTGGTCGCGAAGCTCGGCAAGGAGACCGTGACCTTGGCCGGCAAGGCCGACACCAAGAACGCGGAGAAGGTGCGCGCGCTCGGCGAAGCGCTGACGCAGGCCTCGGAGACGACCGAGTCGGCGCAGGCATAGCCCTTCGCCTGAACCTCGATGGGGTCCGGATGCATGCCATCCGGACCCGTCATGCCGGTCCTGGCCGACATCCTGTTCCGGTGCCGCGTCGCTGCCGCAATGGCGCAGCGGTCGATTTTGACCGAACCGGCTCTGGCGCTTCCGCTGACGACACGTACAGGCGCCGAGACGACCTAGGGAAGCGGGTGTTGGCGGCCCCGAAACAAGGGACAGTACGATGGACCTTGTGCGTTATCATCTCGGCATCGAGACCCCGGAGCCGGGCGAGACGGAAACCATCGACGGCATCATCACCTCCATGCAGAACGAAACCGTCAAGGTCTCGAAGGCCGAAGGTGGCCCGGCGGTGCGCGCGTCCCATACCAAGACCAGCGGCCTGCTCAAGGGCAGCCTTGTGGTGCATGACGGACTGGCGCCGGCACGCCGACAGGGGCTGTTCGCCCAGCCAGGGTCATACCCGGTGCTGGCACGGCTGGCGCAAGGACCCGGCGAGCGTCTGTCCGACAAGATCTCCACCCATCGCGGGCTTGCCCTCAAGGTGTTCGGCGTAGCGGGCCCGAAGATCGACGGCCATGCGGAGGACACGCAGGATTTCGTCCTGGCTACCGGCCCGGTGTTTCCCGAGGCCGATGCCGCAGCCTTTCTCAACAGCATGCGCCAGATCGAGGCCGCGTTGGGCGGTCACGAGCTGCTCAAGACTGCGGTGTCGGTCACGGCACGCATCCTGAACGCCGCGGTCACGACGGTGACGGGCAACGACGTGCCCCGGCTGGACTTCTTCGGCCATGCGCCGCTGCATTCGCTTGCGGAAAGCTACCACAGCCAGGCGGCGATCCGTTACGGCGACTACGTGGCAAAGATCGCCCTGTTCCCGGTGTCTGCCGAGCAGCTGGCGCGGTCCGGCGAGACGCTGGATCCCGGCGCGGATCCGGACGTGTTCCGCAACGCGACCGTCGCCTACTTCCGCGAGCACGATGCCGTGTTCGAACTGCGGGTGCAGCTTTGTACTGATCCCGAAACGATGCCGATCGAGGACGCATCCGTAAGCTGGGCGGAGCAGGACAATCCTTATGTCGCCGTCGCCAACCCTGACGCTGCCGCGGCAGGATGCGCTGTCGCCAGAACGGGTCCGGTTCGTCGAGGACCGGATGAGCTTCCGGCCGTCCCATTCGCTGGAAGCGCACCGGCCGCTGGGCTCGCTGATGCGCGCCAGGCTGCACGTTTGTTCGACGCTGGCAGCATTCCGGATGAGGCAGGACGGTATCACGGCGGTGGAGCCGACCACGCTGGGGGCGGTGCCGGACTAGGAAACCCCTTTCCCTGCCAGGACGAACAGGAACAGGGTGCGTCTGTCCAAGTGCCATGGTCGACGGGTGTCGGCAGGAGGCTGGTTGCTTCGACAGTTCGATCCTGGGGTGCGCCTCGCACTTGATCTCGCCGTGCCCGAACAAGTCGTCCCGTTGTCACGGCGAATCTGTAGACGGAGCGTCTCCTGGAACCGCCCGGCCAACAGCGGACGCAGACAAGCTGCAACACACTGATGGACATCGGGAGAAGCACCCGGTTCCTGCTGATCGGATGCCTCGGTCCTGTCAAACCTTCTGAACAGAGGGTAGCCTGGCGTGATCGGGAAGCGGCGGAGCAATAAGTTCATGATCGGACGCTTGCTCCGCCTGCCTCCCGCCCATCAACCATCGAGCAGCTTTGTGCCGGATGCTCAATCCGCAACCAGCGCGCCGCTCCACATGCTGAACCAGGCGGTCGGGTAGCCCCTGCGCGTCGCGGTGCAGATCACCGGAACACCCGATCCTCCCCCGCTCGCTTCGCCGGCCTTCCGACCATCGCTTGCGTAGAGCTGCTGCCCGGCGGTGCAGTTGGGCGGAAGACTTGCTGTCGTGACCACGCCAGCCTGCACGGCTCCTGCGGCTTTCACGTTGCCCGAGCCGTCCACATGGAACGCCTCCGTGCTGCCGTTCCACCATTGTGCGAGGTAGTTCCAGCCGCTGCCGTTCAGGCTGTAGCCGACTGCGGTTGCTCCGTTGGGCTTCAGGGCCAGGTTGTAGTTCGAGCCGTAGATCTGGTTGCCGACATTGATCACGCCGACCTGGACGTCGAGCATGGCGTCGACAACGCCGTTCCCCGAGGTGATCGGCGGCTGGATCGTGACCGTGCCTTCCATCACGCTCGCGAACCCGAGACCGGTCGCGACGATCTGGCCGAGGTAGGCGGAGGTGTCGGAACCCTGTCCGCCTTGGTAGATCGTCGAGTAGACACCATCCTCCTCGCCGACGGCAGCCCTGGTGTCCCACCAGTTCGCCTTGTTCATGTTGACGGCAAGGCCGACCTGCGCGTGGCCTGGCCCGTTGACGCCCGCCCCGATGATGCCGGCGTTGATCGTGGACGCCGCCTGGAAGCTGGTGCTGGTCAGGTTCACGCTCATGGTTATCGGCGCGGCTGTCTGCGCCAGTGCCGGCGCTGCGGAAAGAAGAAACGTGGTTGTCGCGATGAGCAGCTGTCGCATGATGTCACTCCGGAAAAGCAGCTTGGTAATTCGTTAACGACCCGCAACGGACTACCTTCCTTCCGGATATAGAACAATCGTTAAAGTCTCGTGAAACCGGCCTCCGCAGCTCGGTGAAGCCGTTACGACCGCGACGCTCCTTCTGATCGAGCAGGCAGGCGGCATGGCCGGCTCCGAACCGTTGCCGTATCAAATCGACTCTGTCGATAAACCCTGCGGTGTTCTACTATCTGACACCGCCTCAAATTCGATCGATCAGGCCCGGTATGATGACCTGGACGATGCGACGCCAGTCATATCGAGAATGAACTGTCCTGCCTGGACCGGCGCATGACAGGCTGTCGTAAATACATGTCCATGACCCAGGTCCGGATGTCGCGCGTCGCGGCCGGCTTCTCGTTGCTGCGCTGGATGCATGGCGCGTGAGGCGTGTCGCCAAGGCCGCTATTTCGTTACGGTTAAGAACCGTTCCGGCGCATGGAACAACCAGTCAAACCTTGGACTGCGGCCGAACGCCCTGCACGGCATCCAAGATCACAAGAAGGTGATGTGACGAGCGGAGGCTGGAAGGTTCCGGATCACGCTCCGAAGGATCTTGGCGCGAGTCCAGGACGTGCCGCTTGCGGGTTCCGGTCCGGGGGTGTCGATCGGGCAGCCAAGGCCGCAGGATCTGCTCCGGGCGTCGGACGAAGGCGGAGCCGGTCCATCGGCTCCGCGAGCCCGGCAGCCCGATGCCCGCGCGGACGAACGGGCGATCATCGCAGGCCTTCGGCCGAGATCGGGACGGGCTGCGGATCGCGGGATGCGGCCGGACCCGCGCTCGACGACCTGCACGGCGTCGGAGGGGATCCAGCCCTCGAATCCCATCCTGACGTCTTCCCTGCTGCCGTTTGGCGCGCGGCCGGGACGATCGGCCCGAGGCGCCGCCGGAACTCTTGCGATCGTCGGGCCGGTTACACCGCCATCGGTCGTTTCACGCTGCGAGGCGGTCGCGCAGGCCGCCCACCACCGCCTCGAACATGTCCGTCGTCAGCAGCCGCGTGCTCGTGTTGTAGCGCGACACGTGGTAGCTGTCGGCCAGCAGCAGTCCATCCGGCAGGACCAGCACCTGGCCGTGCTTGAACGGCTGACGCGACGCCGGAAGCCCCAGCGCACGCAGCACCGCATTGTGCGCCACCACCCCCAGCGCCAGCACCGCGCGCTTGGCGGTCATGGCGTCGAGCTCAGCCCTGAGGAAGCCGTTGCAGGTGCGCACCTCCGCCGGCAGCGGCAGGTTGCCGGGCGGCACGCAGCGGACCGCGTTGACGATCCGGGCGCGGGGCAGGGACAGCCCGTCCCCGGGATCGGCGCCGTAGCGACCCTGGGCGAAGCCGAACCGGACCAGCGTCTCGTAGAGCAGCACGCCGGCGTAGTCGCCGGTGAACGGCCGGCCGGTGCGGTTGGCGCCGCGCACGCCCGGCGCTAGCCCGACCACCAGAAGCCGGGCCCCGCGCTCGCCCCAGCTCGGCACCGGGCCGTTCCACCAGTCCGGGTGAGACGCCCGGTTCGCCGAGCGGTACTCCGCGAGGCGGGGGCAGAGCTGACAATCCCGCGGCGGCTCGGCCGCATCCGGAGGCACGGGCGCGCCGGTGGTTCTCGCCGCCATGGTTCCGCTCCGTTCCCGCCGGTCCCGGCCTTCCTGGCAGCCGGAACGCGTCGGGTCCAGCGCCGCCGGGACGGGCCCGGGGTCAGAGCACCTCGTCCGGTTCGCTGATCGCCTCCGCCGCCGCCACGCGGGGAGCGTGCCGGTGTCGCGGCTCGGTCTGCCGCCGGGTGAACTCCGGCGCGATGTCCGCCAGCTCCAGGAACTGGTCGGCCTGTCGTCTCAGCTCGTCGCCGACCATCACCGGGCTGGTGCGCAGCGACGACACCACCGACACCTTCACCCCCTGCCGCTGCACCGCCTCGACCAGGCGGCGGAAGTCGGCGTCGCCGCTGAACAGCACGGCGTGGTCCATGCGGGGGGCCAGCTCGAGCATGTCGATCGCCAGCTCGATGTCCATGTTGCCCTTGATCCGGCGCCGTCCGCTGGTGTCGGTGAACTCGCGCGCCGCCTTCGTCACCAGGGTGTAGCCGTTATAGGCCAGCCAGTCGGTGAGCGGCTTGAGCGGGGAGTACTCCTCGCTGTCGAGCACGGCGGAATAGTAGTAGGCGCGGATCACGTTGCACCGGGTGCGGAAGTACCCGAGCAGGTTGCGGTAGTCGACGTCGAAGCCGAGGTTGCGCGACGCGGAATAAAGGTTCGCCCCGTCGATGAACAGACAAACGCGTTCGTCCTGCCGGAAGATCATGATGTGGTGCTCCTGGCCCTGTGTCCCCGGGGCGCGGCGCTTCGGTGCGCCGTCTTCCCCCCGTCCGCGGTGCCGGCGATGATCCTGGTGGCGGTGGGCGCCAACCTGTCGGGTGCGGACGGACGCATACCCTACCAATCCTGCACCGAGGCGGTCGAGGCGTTGCGGCGCCTGCCGGGCCTGGCGGTGATCACGGTGTCGCGCTGGTACCGCTCCGCGCCGGTGCCGCGTTCGGCCCAGCCGGACTACGTGAACGGGATGGTCCGGCTGCATCCGCGGCCTGGGCTGCAGGAGCCCGACCCGGCGCGGCTGCTGGCAGCCCTGGCCGCGATCGAGGAGGAACACGGCCGGGTGCGCAGCGTCCCTGACGCTCCGCGCACGCTGGACCTCGACATCGTCGCCATGGGCAAGGGGGGGAGCCTGCTCCGAACCGGTCCCGACCCGGTGCTGCCGCATCCCCGTGCCCACGGGCGCGCCTTCGTGCTGCTGCCGCTGCGCGACGTGGCGCCGGGCTGGGTGCATCCCGGATGCGGCCGGGACGTCGCGGCGCTGATCGCCTCCCTGCCGGACGCCGAGCTGTCGCCGGAGGCAATCTCGCCGCTGCCGTGAGCGCAGCCGCCCTTGCTATGACGGCCGGGGCTCGCTATCTCGACCTATTCCACATCGATGACATACGGAGGCTGGCCGCATGGCGCGCGTCACCGTCGAAGACTGCGTTGAACGCATCCCCAACCGCTTCGAGCTGGTCCTGCTCGCCGCCCAGCGCGCGCGCAACCTGAGTCGCGGCGAGGAGCTGACGCTCGACCGCGACAACGACAAGAACCCGGTGGTGGCGCTGCGCGAGATCGCCGAGGAGACCGTAGACCTCGATCGCCTGCACGGCGACCTGGTGAAGTCGCTGGCCCGTGCGCCGGAGCCGGAGCCGGCCGACGAGGAGGTGCTGGACCTGATCCCGACCGACCAGAACATTTTCGGCCTGCAGGACGTGTCCGCCGAGGAGGAAGCCGGCGCCATGGGCACCGAGCTGTCGCCGGAGGAGCTCGAGGCCGCGATCGAGGCCGAGCTCGGCGGCCGCACGCGCCGGTAGGAGCGGGAATGTGGCCTGGAGCTGACGACAGGATCGGCGCTCCAGGCCGACACGCGGCCGTCCGGATGCCGGACGGGCCGGTCATGGCGCAGGGCTCGGCGCCAGCTCCCGAGCCCGCAGCCGACCGGCCGGTCAGCTGCGCCGGCCTCCTCCGCCGGGTGCGGTCCTACGATCCCGGGGCCGACACCGGCGCGATCGAGCGCGCGTTCGCGGTCGCGAGCGCGGCCCATGACGGGCAGCATCGCGACAACGGCGAGCCCTACATCATCCACCCGCTCGCCGTCGCCGGCATGCTGGCCGGGTTCCGGCTCGACGTCGCCAGCATCTGCACCGGGCTGCTGCACGACACGGTCGAGGATACCGGGCTGAAGCTGCCGCAGCTGGAGGCGCAGTTCGGGCCCACGGTGGCCGCCCTGGTGGATGGCGTCACCAAGCTGACCCGGCTGGAGCTGCAGTCGGACCGCACCAAGCAGGCGGAGAACTTCCGCAAGCTGGTGCTGGCGATGAGCCGCGACATCCGCGTGCTGGTGGTCAAGCTGGCCGACCGGCTGCACAACATGCGTACCCTGTCCTGCGTGCGCGAGGAGCACCGCCGGCAGCGCATCGCATCCGAGACCATGGACATCTATGCGCCGCTGGCCGGACGCATCGGCATGGACAAGGTCAAGACCGAGCTGCAGGACCTGTCCTTTGCCGAGCTGGAGCCCGAGCACAACGCCACCATCCGGGCGCGGCTGAACTACCTGCGCGGCCAGGGCGCCGACGTGATCGAGGAGGTGCGACGCGAGCTCGCCCGGCTGTGTGCCGATGCCGGGGTGCCGCAGGCGGAGGTCACGGGGCGCGAGAAGTCGCCCTTCTCCATCTGGGAGAAGATGCAGAAGCGCAACGTCGCCTTCGAGCAGCTGTCCGACATCATGGCGTTCCGCGTCATGGTACCGACCCGCGAGACCTGCTACGTGGCGCTGGGCGCGGTGCACGGCGCCTATCCGACCATCGCCGGCCGGTTCAAGGACTACATCTCCACGCCCAAGGCCAACGGCTACCAGAGCCTGCACACCGGCGTGACCCTGCGCCATCCGCGCAACCAGAAGATCGAGGTGCAGATCCGCACGCCGGAGATGCACGACGTGGCCGAGAACGGCGTCGCCGCGCACTGGTCCTACAAGGGCCTGGGCGAGGCGGGGCCCGGGCATCCCCGCCGGCTGCGCTGGGTGCAGGACCTGCTGGAGATCCTGGAGAATTCCGCCGCTCCGGACGAGTTCCTGGAGAACACCAAGCTCGAGCTGTACCAGGACCAGGTGTTCTGCTTCAGTCCGAAGGGGCAGCTGATCCCGCTGCCGCGCGGCGCCACCCCGGTCGACTTCGCTTACGCCGTGCACAGCCAGATCGGCGACAGCTGCGTCGGCGCCAAGGTCAACGGCCGGCTGATGCCGCTGCGCCACGAGCTGCAGAACGGCGACCAGGTCGAGATCATGACCGCCCGCGGCGGTACCCCATCGCCGGCCTGGGAACGCTTCGTCGTCACCGGCAAGGCGCGCGCGCGGATCCGCCGCCACGTCGCCGCCCAGGCGCGGGAGACCCACCTCGACGCCGGGCGCGCGGCGCTGGCCAAGGCGTTCCGCCAGGAAGGCGTCGACGGCTCGGAGAAGGTGCTGGAGACGGCACTCAAGGGGCTCAAGTGCAACACCCTGACCGACCTCTACGTCGCGGTCGGCAATAACAACCTGGGCCCGAAGGAGGTGGTGCAGGCCACCTACCCGGAGTTGCGCCGGGCCGCGCGCGGTCCCCGCATGGTGCCGAGCCTGCCGGGTCGCGGCAGCCTGCGCACCGAGCAGGGTGGCAAGGCAGGCGGCGGCGCCGGCAGCGGCCTGTCCCTGGTCGGGCTCGGCTCCGGCGTCGCCAAGCACTTCGCCGGCTGCTGCCACCCGCTGCCGGGCGACCGGATCGTCGGCATTGTCGCCAACGGCAAGGGTATCACCGTGCACACCGCCGGCTGCCAGACGCTGGAAAGCTTCGCCGCCACCCCGGAGCGCTTCCTGGATATCGACTGGGATTACGACCAGGTCGGCCGCGGCCAGGCGGCCGAGACCCATGTCGGGCGGATCAGCGTGATTGCCGCCAACGAGCCGTCGGTGCTGGCGGCGGCGACCAACGCGGTGTCCAGGCAGGACGCCAGCGTGGTCAACCTCAAGATCGTCAACCGCCAGCTCGACTTCATGGAGATCCTGGTGGACGTCGAGGTGCGCGACCTGCGCCACCTGTCCTCGGTGATCGCCGGCCTGCGCTCGGCCGGCGGCATCACCCAGGTCGAACGCGCCAGGGCGTAAGCCGGGATGGCGACGGTGATCGGGCTCGGGTCCGACCTGTGCGACATCAGGCGGATCGAGCAGGCGATCGCCCGGCACGGGCAGCGGTTCCTCCAAAGGTGCTTCACCGACGCCGAGCGGGCAAAGGCGGCGAAGCGGACGGAGGCGCTGCATGCGGGCACGTTCGCCAAGCGCTGGGCGGCCAAGGAGGCCTGCGCCAAGGCGCTCGGCACCGGCTTCAGCCAGGGGGTGTTCCACAGCGACATGGGAGTGGTGAATCTCCCGTCGGGCCAGCCGACCCTGCAGCTGACCGGCGGCGCGCTGCGTTGGCTCGAGCGGCTGATGCCGGCCGGCCACCGGCCGCTGGTGCTGCTGAGCATGACCGACGAGCCGCCCTATGCCTTCGCGCAGGTGATGATCCAGGCGGTTGCGGATCCGGCGCTCGCTTGACACGACCCGGCCGCGTCGGCTTGATCCCTGCCCGGACGCGGCTGTCCGGCCGCCGCACCACCGAACGCCCTTCCTCGCCTCCTGGGCTGCCGCCGGCCGTCCGGAACCGGCCTCAATCCGGACGCACCCTGCCGCCATGAGCCTGTTCAAGACCACCCGTCCCGCGCATCCGGTCACCAGGGCCAAGCCCAGGGGGTCCGAGGCGAGCCGGTCCGGGCTCGGCGAGACGGTGCGGACGATCGTCTACGCGCTGCTGATCGCGGCGGTGGTGCGGACGGTCGCGTTCGAGCCGTTCAACATCCCCTCCGGCTCCATGATCCCGACCCTGCTGGTCGGCGACTACCTGTTCGTGTCCAAGCCGTCCTACGGCTTCTCCCGGTTCTCGCTGCCGTTCTCGCCGGACCTGTTCTCCGGCCGGATCATGAACTCCCTGCCGCATCGTGGCGACGTCGCGGTGTTCCGCTACACGCGCGACACCTCCATCGACTACATCAAGCGCATCGTCGGCTTGCCCGGCGACCACATCCAGGTGCGCGACGGCCAGCTGTTCGTGAACGGTGTTCAGGTGCCGCGCACCGACGACGGCGACTATGTCGCAGTCGACGAGCAGCGGCGCGAGCTGGCCGGCCGGCTCTATACCGAGACCCTGCCCGGCAGCGGCGGCCACGCCGACGTCCGGCACCAGATCCTGCGCCTGACCGACGAGGGCCAGCAGAACAACACCCCCGAATACGTGGTGCCGCCGGGCTACTTCTTCGCCATGGGCGACAACCGCGACGACAGCGCCGACAGCCGCTTCATGGACGACCTCGGCTACGTGCCGCTGGAGAACCTGGTCGGCAAGGCGGAGCTGATCTTCTTCTCCTACGACGCCCGCTATCCGGTCTGGCAGTTCTGGGAATGGCCGGTCGAGATACGCTGGAGCCGGCTGTTCCGTTGGGTGCATTGAACCCGGTCGAGCAGGACGCGCTCGCCGGGATCGAGCGCACCATCGGCTGGCGGTTCCGCAAGGTGGCATTGCTGCGCGAGGCGCTGACCCACCGCTCCGCGGCGCACGAGGCCCGCGGCGGCGGGGCAGGAGGACGGCACAAGCGCCGGTCGCCGCAGAAGCGGCAGGAGCACAAGGGACAGGGCTCCAACGAGCGGCTGGAGTTCATCGGCGACCGCGTGCTGGGCCTGCTGATGGCCGAATGGCTGATCGAGCGCTATCCGGACGAGCAGGAGGGCCATCTCGGGCCGCGCCTGGCGCAGCTGGTGTCGCGTCCGGTGCTGGCGCGGATCGCCGGCGAGCTCGGCTTCCGCGAGGCGCTGGACGTGGCGCCGCACGAGGACCGCGCCGGCATACGCGACGCCGCCAACGTGCTGGCCGACAGCGTGGAGGCGGTGCTGGGCGCCACCTACCTCGACGGCGGCCTGGAGCCGGCGCGGGCATTCGTCCGGTCCGCCTGGAGCAGCGTCATCGCCGGCCAGACCCTGCCGCCCAAGGACGCCAAGACCGCGCTGCAGGAATGGCTGCTGGCGCGCGGCCTGCCGCTTCCGGTGTACGTGCTGGAGGCGGCGGAGGGTCCGTCGCACGCGCCGCGCTTCACCATACGGGCGGAAGCCGCCGGACGCTCGGCGACCGGCGAGGCCGGAACCAAGCGGATCGCCGAAAGCCTCGCCGCCTCCGACCTGCTGGGACAGCTGCTGTGACCACGGATCCCGCCCCGGCGGTCGAGCGCTGCGGCTTCGTCGCCATCGTGGGCGCCCCCAACGCCGGCAAGTCGACCCTGCTCAACCGGCTGACCGGTGCCAAGCTGTCCATTGTCAGCCCCAAGGCGCAGACCACCCGGTTCCGCGTGCTCGGCATCCTGATGCGCCGGGTGGCGGGCACGTCGAGCCAGCTCCTGCTGGTCGACACGCCGGGCATCTTCAAGCCCAGGCGCAAGCTGGACCGCGCCATGGTCGCCGCCGCCTGGACCGGCGCGGAGGATGCCGACATCACCCTGCTGCTGGTGGACAGCCAGAAGGGCCTGACCGACGGTGTGCACGCGATCGCCGACCGGCTGCGCACCGCCCGCCGCCGCACCTGGCTGGTGCTGAACAAGACCGACACGGTGGAGCGCGGCCAGCTGCTGCCGCTGACCAAGGCGCTGGCCGAGCTGGTGCCGTTCGAGCACGTGTACATGGTGAGCGCACGCAAGGGCGACGGGCTCGACGACCTGCTCGACGCGCTGGCGCTGGCGCTGCCGGAAGGCCCGTTCCTGTATCCGGAGGACGACCTCACCGACCTGCCGGACCGGCTGCTGGCGGCCGAGCTGGTGCGCGAGCAGATCTTCCTGCAGACCCAGGAGGAGATCCCGTACTCCTGCACCGTGGAGACCGAGAGCTTCCAGGAGCGCCCGGACGGCTCGGTGCGGATCGAGGCCACGGTCTACGTGTCGCGCGCCGGGCACAAGGCGATCCTGATCGGGGAAGGCGGCAGCCGGATCAGGGAGATCGGCGCCAAGGCGCGCCACGGCCTGTCCTCGCTGCTGGAGCGGCCGTGCCACCTGTTCCTCAACGTCAAGGAGCGCGCCGGCTGGGACGAGGAGGGGGCCCGGCTGCGGGCGATCGGCCTGGACAACCTGGACTGACCGGTCGACGTAGCGGATGAACGACGGCTGCCGCCGCTGAGCAACAACGCTTGGATCAAGCCGCTGAAAACCAGCGGTTCTAAACGACGGCTTGATGAGCAGTCTGCCTGCAGGTTGACGGGGAGGCGGCGCACGCCCGCTCTTTCAGCCGCACCGGAACCCCGTACAGATCAGGTGCGGCCTGGGGCACGGCTCGGCCGGAAGAGGCATTTCTGGCAGCCGTTCTGCCGTTGCGAAACGCGACAGGGCAATCGAGGGCCGGCTCGTCCAGGCGCAACCGCCAGCGGCGTGCCCGGAGGCGCCGGTGCCGCCGGTGGACCGCTTCCGTGACCGGTCGCGGCCTGGCACCGCACCGGATGCGATGGCGGAGTCAGAGGAGCACGACCGCGTTGTAGACCATGTGCAGCAGCACGGCCGGCGCCAGGTTGCCTGATTTCCGGAACAGCATCGCATTGCTGATGCCGAGCAGCCCCACGCGCAGCCATGACAGCACCGGGTGGTAGATGGCGAAGAACGCGGCACTTCCCCCGATGGCGGTCCAGCCGCCCCATTCCCGGTTCAGGGCGCGGTAGAGCAGCCCACGGAACAGGAACTCCTCGGCAGGCGGGGCGACGACCACGGCAAGGAGGAACGACCACTCGCGGTAGTGCGGCAAGGCGGTGGACGGGTCGGGCCGGTCCAGGATCGCGCGCGCCCAGGCGAACTCGTGCAGGCCGAGCAGGTAGAGGTGGGCGAGGCCGCCCAGCATCGCGCCGGCTGCCCCGCCGACGGCGAGAAACACGACCACGCGGCGACGCCCGGCGATCGCGGGCTGCGGCGATATTGCCCACCTCCATACCGCGGACGCCCTCACGCCGCGCGTGTTCAGGAAGCGCATCATGCCGAAGCCGACCAGTGCGGCTGCCACGGCATAACCGGAGGTGCGCGCCGCGGCGGCCCAGTCCGACCCGGCGAAGGCCTGGATGATACCGGTGATCGCCGCTCCGCCATCGACCAGGGCGGCGACCGCGACCATGGCATGCATCAGGGTCGGCGGATCCGGCCGCCGTTCCGACCAGGGATCGAACAGGTAGGGGAGGCGGGCACGGAAGTTCTGCCACATGGCCGCCCCGGCCAGGCCCGAGTAGACGATCCCGGACGCCGCGATCGGCCACTGCCGGGTCAGGACGCCGATGCCGAAGGTGAGCGTTCCAAGGTAGGTCGCCCAGCGGCGGCTGGTGGGGATCCTCTCCGCCTCGCCGGACACTCCGGTCACGCTGACCAGCGTCACCGTCTTCAGCGCCATGCTGTAGCCGAACGCGAGCCAGCCGGCACCGACCAGCACCACGCCGGCCAGATCGCCGGGGAAGCGCCAGGCGGCGTAGAGCAGCGGCAGGGCGACGAAGCCGGAGGACACGACCGTCCACAGCCGCGCCTTGGCAAGGAGCAGGGCTTCCAGCCCGTGCGGCCACGTCATCGCGATCCAGAGTGCCGAACCCTCGGAGGCGAGCGATCTCGGACCGAGCACGATCAGGAAGTAGGTGCCGAACAGGATGGCGGCACCACAGATCGCGTTCCACGCGTGGCCCGCGTTCGCGATCAGGCCCCGCATGTTGAACAGCTGCATCCCGGCCAGCGACAGCGGCACCAGGACGGCCTGGACGATGGCGCTGCGGTCCCGTGCGAACCACAGCCACTCCTTGCGGTGCATCGGGTTGCGGCCGAAGCGGGTGCGCCGCCGGCCGGCGGCGCGGGCGGGCGGGAGGGTGTCTGACGTGCCGCCGAGGCCGCGCATCACGGCCCACACGCTGAGCGCCACCGACGACGCGGCGCCGGCGCCGGCGGTCACGCAGCAGACGAGCACGCCGACGGGAAAGGAGGGCGGCTCGGTGCCCAGCCGGCCCAGCATCAGCCCGAGCCAGGGCCAGGGCAGCCGGGCCGCTCCGCCCAGCAGGTGAGCGAGCGCGGTCACGATGGGGTCGATGAACAGCCACGTGAGAAGGGTGAGGCTCGCCATGGTGGTGCCGAGCCAGCCCATGAGGCCGAACGCGGCGCCGCGGCTGCGCGGGGCAAGCCGCAGCATGGCGGCGATCTCCAGCGCCTTGGCGAGGCAGGCGGCGGCCACGGCGACCGGAACACCGACCACAAAGGTGGCCAGCAGGCCGGAGGCCGGGCCATAGACGAAGCCGAACAGGATGCCCGGCATCAATGGCGCGCCCCAGAAGGTGGAATTGGCGGCAAGCGGAGCCAGCATCTCGGCGCAGAACAGCGCCGCCGGTCGGACGGGATGGCTCAGCACCCATTCCCACATCGGATGGCGGCGCCGCTGGGTGTCGAGTTCGAGCCCCTCACCTTGCATGACCAGCATGACGGCCCACCAGGCCACCGCGATCAGGCCGAGCAGCGCTGCGGCACCCGTCGCCCGAAGTCCAGCCAGCCCCGGCGCCGCGTCCTCCTCCGCGACGAACCGATCGGTCCGGCCGGCAAGCACCGCGGCGCGCAGGCGCCGGGCGATCTGGTTGGCATCCCCGCCTGTTTCCCTGGCAAGCCGCTCGCCTTCCCAGGCGCGGGTGTAGCGCAGGGATGTATCGGTCTCGGTCGGGAGCGAAGCGTGATCCGACGCGCTGTCCTTCGCACGACGGACCCGTTCCACGAAGTCCTGTCCCACGACGATCTGCCCGTTGCGTTCGGCGTCGACCCGCTGCCCTGCCTTGACCGCGTCCTGGACCAGCAGCCCCGACAGGACGGAAAGCCCGATCGCCAGGCCCAGGCTCAGCAGGCTGCCGAACCCGAGCAGGCGGTTGCGGGTTCGCCCGGTCTGGCTGCGGATGATGTCGCGGGCGCGGGAACGCCGGCCCGCCGCCCGCCGCCGGGCCGCGGCCAGCAGGAGGCCGACGACCCTGACGGAGCCTGGCGGCCGGGCGGTCGTCATCCGAGGGTCATCCTTGAGTCGGTCGCGCCGTGAGCCGGAGGAACACGTCCTCCAGAGTGGCACCCCCATGTTGGGCGCGCAGCTCGTCCAACGCGCCCTCCGTCACCATCCTGCCCTCGTTGATGACGATGACATGCGAGCACAGCCAGGCGACGTGATCCATCAGGTGGGTCGAGAACAGCACGGTGGTGCCCCGGCCTGCCTCGGCGAGAATCAGGTCGTAGAAGAGATGGATGGCCTCGACGTCCAGGCCGTTGGTCGGCTCGTCCAGCACCAGCAGACGCGGCTGGTGCAGCAGGGCCAGCAGCAGCCCGAGCTTCTTCTTCATGCCACGTGAGTAGTCCTCGGCGTAGTTCCCGAGGTCGTCCACCATCCGGAGCTGCGCGATCACCGGCGCCATCCGCTCGAGCGTCATCGCCACGTCCAGCCCGTGCATTGCGGCACTCAGCTCCAGGATCTCGCGGCCGGACAAGTAGGAGTAGAACACCGGCTCGTCCGGCAGGAAGCCGACCAGGCGCATGACCTCGACCCGCTCGGTGAACGCGTCCCGGCCGGCCACCCGGATCTCGCCGCTGCTGGCCTGCAGCAGGCCGTTCAGCAGGCGGAACAGCGTCGTCTTGCCGGCCCCGTTCGGCCCCAGCAGGCCGCAGACGCGGCCGGACGGAATGGAGACCGTCAGGTCCGACAGGGCCTGCTTGGTCCCGAAGGACTTGCAGACGCGCCTGGCGCTGACCAGAGCCTCCACAAGCGCCGCCTCGCCGCCCTCGTCGTCCCGCATCGCCAAGCCTTCGTTGCAGGAGCGGCATGCCACGTTGCCGATCCGACCTTACACTGCCTGCGCGTCCTGCCAGGCGTCCACGGGGGCGGAAGAAGCAGCGATGCGCGCCTGAGCCGCCGTCCTTTCGCACAGCCCGGATCAAACGCGGACGCTGCGACAAGCGAGCCGGCCGGCTTTTCCACCCGCGGCACCGGCTGGCGTGCCGGCCGGACAGGGCATCACGGCGCTTGTGGGTGTACGGCCTGGGCATTATGAGGAGCGCGCCAACCGGGTCCGTACCGGATGGGCCGCCACGCCGCGAGGATCGATGACCGGACCCGATCGAAGCGCCGACCCGTCGATCCCGGCGCTGTACCGGCGCGTGCTGCTGAAGGTGTCGGGCGAGGCGTTGATGGGCGGGGGCAGCTTCGGCCTGGATCCCGATACGGTGTCCGCCATCGCCGCCGACGTCGCCAGCGTGCATGCCATGGGCATCGAGATCGGCCTGGTGATCGGCGGCGGCAACATCTTCCGCGGCATCGCGGCGGCGGCGCGCGGCATGGACCGGGCGCAGGGCGACTACGCCGGCATGCTGGCCACCGTGATCAACGCCCTGATGATGCAGAACGCGCTGGAGCGGGTCGGCGTCGACACGCGGGTGATGTCGGCGATCCAGATGCCGGGGATCGCAGAGTCCTACATCCGACGCCGCGCCATGCGGCACATGGAGAAGAACCGGGTGGTGATCTTCGCCGCCGGCACCGGCAACCCGTTCTTCACCACCGACACCGCGGCGGCACTGCGGGCGGCCGAGCTGGACTGCGCCGCCCTGTTCAAGGGCACCCAGGTGGACGGGGTGTACTCCGACGACCCGCGCAAGAACCCGGACGCGACGCGGTTCGAGGAGCTGAGCTACCTCGACGTGCTGTCGCAGGACCTGAACGTGATGGACGCGGCCGCCATCAGCCTGGCGCGCGAGAACAACCTGCCGATCATCGTGTTCAACATCCACGCCCCCGGCGCCTTCGCCAAGGTGATGCGCGGCGAGGGACGCTTCACCCGGATCGTGGATCCGGCCTGACGCCGCCATATCAGATCCGCACGCTTCCGGGAGTTCAATCGCCGTGGCCGACCAGAACGCTTTGAAAGAGGACCTGACCCGGCGCATGGACGGTGCGCTGGAAACCCTGCGCCGCGACTTCGCCGGCCTGCGCAGCGGCCGCGCCAGCCCGGCGCTGCTGGAGCCGGTGCGGGTCGAGGCCTATGGCGGCGAGGTGCCCATCACCCAGGTCGGCTCGATCGCGGTGCCGGAAGCGCGCATGATTACGGTGCAGGTTTGGGACCGTACCCTGGTGGGTGCGGTGGAGCGGGCGATCCGCGACGCCGGGCTGGGGCTGAACCCGTCCGCGGACGGTCAGATCGTGCGCGTGCCTATCCCGATGCTGACCGCGGAGCGCCGCGTCGAGCTGGCCAAGGCGGCCGGCCGCTACGCCGAGAACGCCAAGATCGCGATACGCGGCGTGCGGCGCGACGGCATGGACCAAGTCAAGGGGTTCGAGAGGAAGGGCGAGATCAGCGAGGACGACGTCAAGGACTGGTCCGATGCGGTGCAGAAGCTCACTGATTCCTACGTGAAGCGGATCGACGACAGCCTCGCGGACAAGGACCGCGAGATCAAGCAGGTCTGACACTTGGCAGAGCCGGACGCCGTCCTGACCGAGCCCGTTCCCGTCCCGGCGGCCGCACCGGTCCGTCCCGTGCCGGCTCCGGCCGCGCCCATCCTGGGTGGGTCCTCCCTCGCGGCTGCGGATCGCGGCGCACGCCGTCCGGACCACGTCGCGATCATCATGGACGGCAACGGCCGCTGGGCCGCCGGCCGGCGGCTGCCGCGCGTGGCGGGCCACCGGGCCGGGGCGCAGGCGGTGCGCCGCTGCATCCGGGCGGCGATCGAGAACGACGTCCGCTGGCTCACCCTGTACGCGTTCTCCTCCGAGAACTGGCGCCGCCCGGCCGACGAGGTCACCGACCTGACCGCGCTGCTCCGGCACTACCTGCGCAGCGAGATCGCCGAACTG
This sequence comes from uncultured Acetobacteraceae bacterium, assembly GCA_964247735.1. Lineage (GTDB taxonomy): Bacteria > Pseudomonadota > Alphaproteobacteria > Acetobacterales > Acetobacteraceae > Lichenicola. The sequence continues at coordinate 38,598 of CAXTVS010000007.1, read as the reverse complement.
CATCGCGAAGGGGTGCGGGTGCGGGTGATCGGCGAGCACGAGCGCTTCGGCCCGGAGATCCGCGCCGAGCTGGACAACGCCGAGCGGCTCACCGCGGCCAACACCCGGCTGACCCTGGTCGTGGCGCTGTCCTACGGGGCGCGCGCCGAGATTTTGCAGGCGGCACGTCGCATCGCCGAGGCGGCCCGGGCCGGCGCCCTGCAGCCGGACGCGCTCGACGAGGCCGGCTTTGCCCGCTACCTGTCCACCGATGGCATCCCGGACCCGGACCTGGTGATCCGTACCAGCGGCGAGTGCCGCCTGTCCAACTTCCTGCTCTGGCAGTCCGCCTATGCCGAGCTGGTGTTCCTCGACGTGCTGTGGCCCGACTTCGACGCCCGCCACCTTGCCGAGGCGATCGACGTGTTCACCCGGCGCGAGCGCCGCTATGGCGCCCGTCCTGGCTGAGGTGGCCCAGGCAGGCGCTTCCGCCGGGCCGCAACCGTCGGGCCGGAGCTGGCGCGACCTGCGCCTGCGCCTGCTGTCCGCCTGCCTGCTGGCGCCGATCGGGCTCGGCTGCATCTGGGCCGGCGGCTGGCTGTTCGCGGTGCTTGTGATGCTGGGACTGGCGGGGACCGGGCTGGAGTGGGCCGGGCTGCTGCGTCACTCCCCGCGCAGCCTGCGCGGACTGGTGCTGCTGGCGTGGCCCTCAGTCGCCTGCGTTGCCGCCCTCGTTCCTGGCCGCTGGGTCGACGCGGTGTTCATGCTGGCAGCACCCGTGCTGCTCGGGCCCTCGGTGGCCGCCGGCACGGTGGCGATCGGGCTGGCCGGGCTGGCGCTGCTCTGGCTGCGGTACACCGTCGGCACCGGCTGGGACAGCGTGCTGTTCGTGGTGCTGGTGGTGTGGTCGAGCGACAGCTTCGCCTATCTCGCCGGCCGTGCGCTGGGCGGCCCAAGGCTCGCGCCGCGCATCTCGCCGGGCAAGACCTGGTCGGGCTCGGTCGGCGGCCTGCTGGGCGCCATGCTGGTCGGCGCGGTGCTGGCGATGCTGCTGCCGGTGCCGCGCGGTGCCGGCCTGGCCTCCGCGGCCGGGCGCGGGCTGTTCGCCGGGCTGCTGCTCGGCGTGGTGTCGCAGGCCGGCGACCTTGCCGAGAGCGCCTTCAAGCGACGCAGCGGGGTCAAGGATTCCGGCCGGCTGATCCCCGGCCATGGCGGCCTGCTCGACCGGTTCGACGGCCTGCTGGCCGCAGCACCGGTGGCTGCCTTGCTGTCCCTGGCGGCGCCGCAGGGTGCAGGCTTCTGGTATGCGTTCGACATCCCTCATGCGGCGGGGCCGGCAGCCCGCGGGACCTCCTGACATGAAGAGCGTTTCCATCCTGGGCAGTACCGGCAGCATCGGCGGCAGCACGGTCGACCTGCTGCTGCAGGCGCCGGAGCGCTACCGCGTCGCGGTGCTGGTCGGCGGCCGCAACGCCCACAAGCTCGCCGAGCAGGCGAGGACGCTGCGGGCGGAACACGCGGTGATCGCCGACGAGGCCGGGCTTGCCGTCCTGCGCGACCTGCTCGAGGGCACCGGCATACGCGTTTCCGCCGGCCGGACGGCGGTGTGCGAGGCGGCCGCCGAGCCGGCCGACTGGACCATGGCGGCGATCACCGGCGCCGCCGGGCTGGCGCCGACGCTCGCAGCGGTCCGCGGCGGCCGCACGGTGGCGCTGGCCAACAAGGAGGCGCTCGTGTGCGCCGGCGACGTGATGCTGCGCGCGGTGAAGGAGGCGGGGGCCACCCTGCTGCCGGTCGACTCCGAGCACAACGCGGTGTTCCAGGCCATGGCCGACGGGCAGGCTGCACAGGTCGAGAAGATCGTGCTCACCGCGTCCGGCGGCCCGTTCCGCACCGCCAATCTGGAGGAGATGGAAGGAGCCGGTCCGGAGGCCGCTTTGCGCCATCCGACCTGGTCCATGGGCGCCAAGATCAGCATCGACTCCGCCTCCATGTTCAACAAGGGCCTCGAGGTGATCGAGGCGGCGCGCATCTTCGGCCTCCCCGAGGAGCGGATCGAGGTGCTGGTGCATCCGCAGTCGGTGGTGCACGGGATGGTGCAGTACGCCGACGGCAGCGTGCTGGCGCAGCTGGGTGCCGCGGACATGCGCATCCCGATCGCCCACGCCCTGGCCTGGCCCGTGCGCATCGCCACCAGCAGCTCGCGCCTCGACCTGGCGCGGATCGCCCGGCTCGACTTCGAGGCGCCGGACCCCCTGCGCTTCCCGGCTCTTCGCCTGGCCCGCGCTGCGCTCCGGATCGGGGGTGCGGCGCCGGCGATCCTGTCGGCCGCGAACGAGGTCGCGGTGGACGCGTTTCTCGACCGGCGGATCGGCTTCCTCGACATCGCCCGTCTGGTCGAGGCGGTGCTGGACCGGCTGGGCGCGCCGGCCGCCGACACCCTCGAGGCGGTGCTGCACTGGGACGGGGAGGCGCGGCGACAGGCCGAAGCCCACGCGTCATGCCGCGCCGCCGCACGTGCCGCCTGAGCCCCGTCGCCTGAGCCCTGGAGGCTTCCGATCATGCTGCCCGACTTCCTGCGTACCGTCTTCGCTGCCCTGTTCGTGCTCGGCGTGCTGGTGTTCGTGCACGAGCTCGGCCACTACCTGGCGGCGCGCTGGCGCGGCGTCCACGTCGAGGTGTTCTCCATCGGCTTCGGCCGGCCGCTGTTCCGCTGGCGCGACCGGGTCGGCACCGAGTGGCGCCTGTGCGTGCTGCCGATCGGCGGCTACGTGAAGCCGCACGGCTTCGAGGGGGCGGAGGACGCCACCCCGGAGATGCGCGCGGCATGGCTGCCCGGGCGCACCTTCCACGACAAGCCGGTGCTGAGCCGGGCGATCGTCATCGCCGCCGGCCCGGTGTTCAACTTCCTGCTCGCCGTGCTGCTGTTCGCTGCCGTGTTCGCGACGGCGGGAAAGCCGGCCGACCAATCCGACCTGGCGATGATGCGGCCAACCGTGGGCGGGATCGCCGCCGGCAGCGCCGCGGAGCGGGCGGGCCTGAAGGAAGGCGACCTGATCGAGGCGGTGGACGGGGCACCGATTGCCAGCTTCGGCAACCTGCAGCGGCTGATCGCCGCCAGTCCCGGCCGCGCCGTGCGGCTCCAGGTGCGGCGCGACGGCCGCGAGCTCGACCTCCCGGCCGTGCTCGGCACGGTGCACGGCAGCGGCGGGCTGACCACCGGGCAGCTCGGCGTGATGGCGGAACCGCCGCCGCCGCGCCGGGTGGGCCCGGGCGAGGCGCTGGTGGCGGCAGTCCACACCACCGCGGTGGTGATCGCGAGCTGGGTCGCCGGGCTGTGGCAGATGCTCACCGGCCACGTCGCCGCCTCCCAGCTCGGCGGCACGCTCCGGATCGCGCAGATGTCGGGCCAGTTCGCCGCCGCCGGCACCGCCAGCCTCATGACCTTCATGGCCATCCTGTCCATCAACCTGGGGCTGGTGAACCTCCTGCCGGTGCCGATCCTCGACGGCGGGCGGCTGGTGTTCTACGCAATCGAGGCGCTGCGTGGCCGCCCGGTGTCGCGTGGCGTGCAGGAGGCGGGCTTCCGCGCCGGCTTCGCCCTGATCGCGGGCGTGTTCCTGTTCGCCACCGTCAACGACCTGGCCCAGTTCGGCCTGTTCGGCTGGCTGCGCCACGTGATCGGATGACGGGCGGGATCGCAACGGTCGCGGCACCGCGCTTGCGCAGGTGCTGGGTATTCGGGTAGCTCCGCCCAGCGGGTGCTGCCTCCCGATTTCGTCATCGTCCGGTGGCGACGGGCCGGCATCCGAGCGAGCGGCAAACCCCGATCGGGGGGAGACGGCCTCGGAAAGCAGCTTCGGGGGATGGGTCGCCTTGTCCGGTAAACGCTCTGCTCTGCTCGCTTCCGTCTGCCTGCTTCCCTTCGCCACCGCCGCATCCGCCCAGGACGCGCAAGCCCCGGCTCCGGCCGCGGACCAGGGGACCGGAGCCCAGGGGGTTCGGCACCACTCGGCGCGACACGGCGCCGCACGTCCGATGTCGGCACCGGCGGAGACCGGCGGCACCATCCGGTCGATCCGGGTGGAGGGCAACTCGCGCATCGAGACCGGCACCGTGCTGTCCTACCTGGTGGTGCAGGCGGGCGAGCCGTTCAACCAGGAGGAGCTCGACCGCAGCCTGAAGACGCTCTACGCCACCGGGCTGTTCCGCGACGTGACCCTGCACCGCACCGGCGACACGCTGGTGGTGGTGGTGGTCGAGAACCCGATCGTCAACCGCATCTCGTTCGAGGGCAACCACGCCGCCAAGGACGACGACCTGCGCAAGGAGATCGAGCTGCGCGCCCGTGCCGTCTACACCCCGGAGATGGCCAGCCGCGACCGGCAGAAGATCCTCGACCTGTATGCCCAGAAGGGCCGCTACGCCGTCACCGTGACGCCGCAGATCATCCGCCTGTCGCACAACCGGGTGGACGTGATCTTCCAGATCACCGAGGGCGAGCTGACCCTGATCCGCAAGGTCAGCTTCGTCGGCAACAAGGCGTTCGGCGAGGCGCGGCTGGCGCAGGTGATCACGTCGAAGGAGACCGCCTGGTACCGGTTCTTCTCCACCTCCGACGAGTACAACCCGGACCGCGTCAAGTACGATTCCGAGCTGCTGCGCCGCTTCTACCTGCGCAACGGCTACGTCGACTTCACCGTCAACGACGCCACCGCGGAGCTCGCCCCCGACCGCAAGTCGTTCCTGATCACCTTCACCATCACCGAGGGGCCGCGCTACCGCATCGGCCACATCGAGGTGAAGTCCACCCTGCGCCACGTCAGCTCGGAGTCGCTGCGGCCGCAGATCGGGCTGTTCGAGCACCAGTGGTACAACGGCGACGACATCCAGCGGGTGACGGAAGCGCTGCAGACGAAGCTCCAGGCCAGCGGCCAGCCCTTCGCCTCGGTGCGGCCGGAGATCGCGCGCAACACCGACAACCACACCGTGGACCTGCTGTTCGACGTCAGCGAGGGCCCGCGGGTCTACGTCGACCGCATCGACATCAACGGCAACACCATCACCCAGGACCGGGTGATCCGGCGCCAGTTCGGCTTCGCCGAGGGCGACCCGTTCACGCCCGCCGAGCAGCGGCGCGCCAAGCAGAGCCTGCAGGACCTGGGCTTCTTCAACACCGTGACGGTGGAGACCGCGCCCGGCTCGGCGCCGGACCGGGAGAACGTCAACGCCAACGTCACCGAGAAGCCGACCGGCCAGATCACGCTGGGCGGCGGCTACTCGACCGATGCCGGCGTGCTGGGCAATGCCGGCATCCGCCAGTCCAACCTGGTCGGCTCCGGCATCGACGCCAGCCTCAGCGGCACGATCGCCCAGTACGAGAGCCAGGTCGACTTCTCGCTGACCGACCCGTACTTCCTCGGGCGCAACATGGTCGCCGGCATCGACCTGTTCGACATTGAGACCGAGGGCAACAGCTCCAACGTCCAGAACTACTACGAGACCCGGATCGGCGGCACCGCGCGCATCGGCTACGCCTTCAATCGCTACCTGTCGCAGTCCTGGAACTACACCCTGACCGACCGGCGGGTGTCCGACATCTTCACCCAGGCCAGCCTCTACGTGCAGGCGGAGGAGGGTACCTCGCTGCTGTCCCAGGTCGGCACCACGCTGGCCTACGACCGCCGCGACAGCCGGCTGGCGCCGCATGACGGCTACGTGGTGACGTTGGGCGTCGACGTGGCCGGGCTCGGCGGCAACGAGAAGTACGTCCGCGGCAAGATCGACGGCTCCTACTTCATCCCGCTCGACTACTTCACCGGCAACCACGACTGGACGATCTCGCTCAAGGCCGGTACCGGCTACCTGGTGGACTACGCCAACGGCCGGCGCGACATCGTCGACAACTTCTACCTGGGCGGTGACAACCTGCGCGGCTTCTACGACGGCGGCGTCGGCCCGTACTCCAACCCGACCAGCCACTACCCGGCGGCGGACGCGCTCGGCGGCCGCTTCATCTACACGCAGTCCTCCCAGCTGAACTTCCCGCTTCCCGTCGGTCCCGACCTCGGCCTGTCGGGACGCTACTTCGTCGACGTCGGCGGCCTGTCCGGAGCGCGCGTCATCACCACCGACTTCTCCAAGATCCCGTTCAGCGCCGGCCAGGCGATCCTGGGTGACAACCTCCGCCCGCGCGTCGGCACCGGTGTCGGCGTGTCCTGGAAGAGCCCGTTCGGCCTGATCAACGTCGATCTCGGCATCCCGGTGGTGAAGCAGCCCAGCGACAAGCAGCAGGTCTTCCGATTCGGCTTCGGCTCCCAATTCTGAGGTGATGATGTCCCGTTCCACCAGCGCCCTCCTGCTGGCGGGCGCCCTGCTCATGCAGGCGCCACTTCTCATCCCGGCTGCGCGCGCGCAGCAGAACGGCGGCTGGTTCGTGCCCAAGAGCAGCCAGCCGGCCGACGCGCCCGCGGCCACGCGTCGCCGCCCCGCCCCGCCGCGTCCGGTTCCCGAGGCCGTGCCGGCGGCGGTGCCGGTCCAGGACGAGCAGCAGGGGGATCCCCAGGCGCAGGGGTCGCAGGGCCCGCAGGTGCAGCCGGTGCTGCCGTTGCCGCCGATCCCGTCCCTGGCCGACCTGCCCAAGGGCTCCCCGCCGCCGCCCGCGGTGTTCGGCATCATCAGCGTGCCCGAGGTGATGCACGCGTCCTCCGCCGCGCAGCAGGTCGAGAAGGTGCTGGGCGCTCGCCGCGACAAGCTGAACGGGGATGCCCAGAAGGAGCAGGCGGCCTGGCGCGAAACCCAGCAGCAGATCCAGGCGGCCGCCAAGGGCCTGAGCCAGGACCAGGTGCAGACCCGGGTGCGCGCCCTGCAGGCGCGGGTGCAGGCGGCGCAGAAGGACTTCCGCAACCGCAACCGGATCATCCAGGAAGCGGCCCAGGTCGCGATCGGCCAGATCGAGCGCGAGCTGGTCCAGGTGATCAAGCAGGTGTCCGCCTCGCACGGCATGAACTTCGTGCTGCACCGCGAGCAGGTGGCGCTCAACATGCCGGACTTCGACATCACGCCCCAGGTGGTGAACCAGCTCAACTCCACCCTGCCGTCGGTGTTCATCCCGGCCGATGGGGTCGACTCCGAGGTCCTGGCCAAGAGCGGCACCTATCCGACCACCGCCAATCCAGGCCCGCAGCCGGTGGCTGCCGCCTCGGTCCCGGCAGCGCCGGCCGTGGCCCGGAAGTAGCGGAAGGCGACGGCCGGGCGATGCAGACGGGCGAGGGTCATCCGGGCCGGTCCGGGCCGGGGGACGAACGCTTCTTCGCCCGTACCGGTCCCTATCCGCTTGCCCGTCTGGCGGAGGAGATCGGTGCCGAGCTCCGCGGCGCCGCAGGCGGATCGTTCTCGGGCGTGGCGCCCCTCCAGGCGGCCGGACCGGATCAGGTCAGCTTTCTCGACAACCGGCGCTACCTGCCCCAGCTCGCCGCCACCGGCGCCGGCGCGGTGATCGTGTCGCCGGCCTTCGCCGGCACGGTGCCGGCTTCCTGTGCGGCCCTGGTCACGGCGCAGCCCTATCTCGGCTGGGCACGGATCGCTGCCTTGTTCCATCCGCGCGAGCAGGCAACGCCTGGCATCCATCCGAGCGCGGTGGTCGAGCCGGGTGCCGCGATCGATCTCGGTGTCGAGGTCGGCCCGTTCGTCCATGTCGGGTCCGGGGCGGTGATCGGTCGCGGTACCCGTGTCGGCGCCCAGGCCGTGATCGGTCCCGGCGTCTCGGTCGGCCCGGACTGCCGGATCGGCAGCCATGTCAGCCTGAGCCACGCGGTGCTGGGTGCCCGGGTGACGCTGTTTCCCGGCGCCCGGATCGGCCAGGAGGGCTTCGGCTTCGCGGTCGGGCCGGCCGGCTTCGTCACCGTCCCGCAGCTCGGCCGTGTGCTGATCGAGGACGACGTGGAGATCGGCGCCAACGCCACGATCGACCGCGGCTCGGCGCAGGACACGGTGATCGGCGCCGGCTCGCGCCTCGACAACCTGGTGCAGATCGGGCACAACGTGCGCCTCGGCCGTTGCTGCATCGTGGTGGCGCAGGCCGGGATTTCCGGATCGACGGAGCTCGAGGATTTCGTCACCGTCGCGGCGCAGGCGGGACTGATCGGCCACATCCGGGTCGGGCGCCGGGCCCGGATCGGCGCGCAGTGCGGCGTGATGTCGGACGTGGACGCGGGCGCCGACGTGATCGGCAGCCCGGCGATGCCGTTCCGGGAGTTCTTCCGCAACGTGGCGGCACTCCGGCGCCTGGCGAGGCGGCCGGGCAGGTCCCGTGGCGGCGACCCGGTTGCGGACGATTCGGAACCAGCGTGAGGGAGAAGGGTTCGATCCTGATGGACGGGACGACACAGAACGAGCCGGACGGATCGGCAACCGAGGCGGAGGATGCCGCCTCCGGCGGTCTCGGAGCGACCGGCATCGAGGGCGTCGGCAGCACGATCGACATCCTGCAGATCATGGCGGCCCTCCCGCACCGCTACCCGTTCCTGATGATCGACCGCATGGTGGACGTGGTGCCTGGCGTGTCCGGGATCGGGATCAAGAACGTGTCCGTCAACGAGCCATTCTTCCAGGGCCATTTTCCCGGCAGGCCGGTCATGCCGGGCGTGCTGATCGTCGAGGCAATGGCGCAGGCCGCCGCTCTGGTGGTGCTCCAGCTCGGCGGCATAGAGGGCAAGCTCGTCTACTTCATGACCATCGAGAACGCCAAGTTCCGCCGTCCGGTCAGTCCGGGCGACCAGCTGCGCATCCACGTGGTCAAGGAGCGCGCGCGCGGCAACGTCTACAAGTTCCGCGGCGTGGCACGGGTGGATGGTTTTCCGGTGGCCGAGGCCAGCTACGGCGCGATGATCATGGACGAGGCGACGGCGCGACAAGCCCGGTAACATCTCGTGTCTTGGCCGCCCCGCGGGTGGCCCTTAAGCGTCGGACGGTGTCGGCCGCTCCCCGGAGCCCGCGCCACCACGATGGAGTTCCAGTACCGATGTCCGCTGACCTCGCCGGGCTGACGCAGGCCGGGCGCATGCGCCAGGCCGGCCGCGAGCCCGCCACCATCCATCCCAGCGCGGTGGTGTCGCCCGACGCGGTGCTCGGTGCCGGCGTCCGGATCGGACCCTGGTGCAGCGTCGGCGCCGAGGCGGTGCTCGAGGACGGGGTCGAGCTCGTGTCCCACGTGGTGGTCGACGGGCGGACCACGATCGGCGCCGGCGGGAGGCTGTTCCCGTTCTGCACCGTCGGCATGGCGCCGCAGGACCTGAAGTATCGCGGCGAGCCGACACGCTGCGTCGTCGGCCCGCGCAGCGTGATCCGCGAAGGCGCCACCGTGCATCGCGGCACCGCCGCCGGCGGCGGGATCACCCGGATCGGTGCCGACTGCCTGATCATGGCCAACGCCCATGTGGCCCACGACTGCCGGCTCGGCGACCGCGTGATCATCGTCAACAACGTGGTCATGGGCGGCCATGTCGACATCGCCGACGACGCCCGGATCATGGGCCAGGCCGCACTGCACCAGTTCGTGCGGATCGGCCGCGCCGCGATGGTCGGCGGCGTGTGCGGGGTCGAGAGCGACGTGATCCCGTATGGCAGCGTGCTCGGCAACCGGGCCCGGCTGGTCGGGCTGAACTGGGTCTGGCTGCGCCGCAGCGGCCTCGCCGGCCCCGAGATGCACCGCCTCCGGCATGCGTTCCGGGAGCTCTACCCGCGCCACCCGTCCGGCCAGCCGGCGTTCGCGCAGCGCCTCGCCGCCATGCGCGCCGGACACGGCGACGACCCGCGCGTCGCCGAGATCCTGGCCTTCGTCGACGCCCCCAGCCGGCGCGGCCTGGTGCGCATCGCCACCCGCGGGTCCGGCGCGGAGGAAAGCGAAGGCGCTTGAGACCGCCCGGGGCCGCCGGCGGCCCGCTCGGCATCCTCGCCGGCGGCGGGCCGCTACCGGGACAGGTGGCGGCCAGCGCCGCACGGGCGGGCCGCGAGGTGTTCATCGTCGCCTTCCAGGACTTCGCCGAGCCCAAGGTGGTCGAGCCCTGGCCGCACGAGTTCATCCGCCTCGCCGCGGCCGGCCGCATCCTGTCCGTGCTGCGCGCCCAAGGCTGCACCGAGCTGGTGCTGATCGGACCCGTGCGCCGGCCCTCGTTGCGTGACCTCCGGCCGGATGCGGAAGGCACCCGGATCCTGGCCCGGATCGGTCGCGCCCTGTTCGCCGGCGACGACGGGCTGCTCGCCGCCCTGGTGCGCGTGCTGGGCGAGGAAGGCTTCCGCGTCCGCGGCGCGCACGAGTTCCTTCCCGGTTCCGTCGGCGCACCGGGACCTCTCGGCCGCCACGCGCCGGATCCGGAGGCCTGGGCCGACATCAGGCGCGGGATCACGGTGGTGCAGGCGCTGGGGCGGCTCGACGTCGGCCAGGGATGCGTGGTGCAGAACGGGCTGGTGCTGGCGGTCGAGGCGCTCGAGGGCACCGACCGGATGCTGGAGCGTGCCGGCCTGCTTCGGCAGCCTGGGCCGGGCGGCGTCCTGGTGAAGCTGGTCAAGCCCGGCCAGGATCGTCGCGCCGACCTGCCCACCATCGGCCCGCGCACCGTCGCCGCGGCGCGTGCTGCCGGCCTGCGGGGGATTGCATTCGAGGCCGGGGGCACCCTTCTGACGGACCCGGACCGGCTGCGCGACGCCGCCGACCGGGACGGCCTGTTCCTGGTCGGGATCCACCCGACGGACGGGCCCAGCGGAGGAAGTCGAATGGGCAGCTACCTGCACACCATGGTCCGGGTGAGGAACCTGGACCAGAGCCTGGCCTTCTACCGGCTGCTCGGCCTGCGCGAGCTGCGCCGTTCCGAGGTGCCGGCCGGCAAGTACACCCTCGTCTTCGTCGGCTACGACGACAACGCCCACGGCCAGGCCGAGATCGAGCTGACCTACAACTGGGGAGAGGACGACGGCTACGAGGTCGGCACCGGCTTCGGCCATTTCGCGGTGGGCGTGCCGAACGTGGCGGAGGCGGTCGAGCAGGTGCGCGCCGGCGGCGGCAAGGTTACGCGCGAGGCCGGCCCGGTGAAGCACGGCACCACCGTGATCGCCTTCGTCGAGGATCCGGACGGCTACAAGATCGAGCTGATCCAGCGCTGAGACGCTGCGGCTACTCGTCGCCGCGGCGGAGCCGTTCCTCCGCCCGGTCGACGGTCGCCACCATGGTCTCGCCGGCGCGGCGCGCCACCGGGTCCTGGCTCATGCTGAGCCGGTCTGCGGTCAGCAGCGCCGGCGACAGGATGCCGCGCAGGTCGTGGCGCATCTGGCCGGCCGCCTTCACCAGCTGGGCGTTGGCGGCTTCGGCCGCCAGGGCGCGTGCTTCCATCTCGCGCCGCGCCTTGAGGCCCGCCGCATCGCCACGCCCGAGCGCCAGCCCGGCCGCCAGGGCAGCGGCGGCCGGCGCCAGCACCCGCACCAGCTGCGGCACCGCCTCGGGCAGCACCGCGAGCGATGCGAGCAGCACCAGCCCTGCCGGCAGGATCGAGCGGAGAATCGGTCGCGAGCGCAGCATTCGGCGGGAAGCATCGGCCGTTCCGCGTCGGGGCTCAAGCCATTACCGATGCGACACGGTCCCCGATCCGGGTGCTGGTTGACGGTCCGGCCTCTGCACGCCTATAAGCCGCCGCTCCGGGGGCGGCTGCGCGCGACGCGGCGGCGCCTCCGCTTGTCCACACCCCTCGACCGGTCCGCCGCTCCCGCGCCGGGCCGTCCGCCCAGGAGGATGCAGCGTGAAGCGCACCTATCAACCGTCCAAGCTGGTGCGCAAGCGGCGCCATGGCTTCCGCACCCGCATGGCGACGGTGGGCGGCCGCAACGTGCTGTCCAGCCGCCGCGCCAAGGGCCGCAAGCGCCTGTCCGCCTGAAGCCGTCACCCGGTCGGATCCGGCCGGCCGCAGGAAACGGTGCTGCCATGGCGTCCTCCCTGGTCCGGCTCAAGCGTCGCGCCGAGTTCCTCCGCGTCGCCGCCAAGGGCGCCAAGGCGCCGATGCCGGGGCTGGTGCTGCAGGCATTGCCGCGGAACGACGATGCGCCCGCCCGGCTCGGCTTCACGGTCACCAAGAAGGTCGGCAACGCGGTGGTGCGCAACCGCACCAAGCGCCGCCTGCGTGAGGCCGCCCGGCTGGTGCTGCGCGACCAGGCGGCCTGCGGATCCGCCCTGACCGGCGTCGACCTGGTGCTGATCGGGCGAGATGGGACCCGATCGCGCGCCTTTCCGGCGCTGGTCGATGACGTCCGGCGTGCCCTGAAGCGGACCGGGGTGCGCCTTGCCGATCGCCGTGCGCCGTGATCGCGGCTGCGGCCCGGATCGCGTTCCGCGTCCTGATCCGCGGCTACCAGATCGCGCTGCGGCCGGTGCTGGGTCCGAACTGCCGGTTCTCGCCGTCCTGCAGCGACTACGCGCTGGAGGCGCTCGACCGCCATGGCGTCGTCCGGGGCGGCGGCCTCGCCACGCTGCGCATCCTGCGCTGCAACCCGTGGCATCCGGGCGGCCATGACCCCGTCCCGCCGCTGCGCTGCGCCTGCGCGGAGACGGCCCGAACACCTGTGCAAACCTGATCGAGATCGGCTTTTCCGCTGATGGACAACAAGCGCCTTCTCCTCGCGTTCGTGATCTCGGTCGCGATCATCCTCGGCTTCGAGCGGCTGATGCCGCCGCAGAGCCGGGTGCATCAGCAGGAAGCGCGCAGCACGCAGTCGACGCCGGCGGCCGACGCGCCGCGTCCTGTCGCGGAGCTGGCGCCGCCCGGCAGCCAGCCAGCCGCGATCCCGGCGCCGTCTCCCGACCAGCGCCTGCCGATCAATGCGCCTCGCATGCACGGCAGCATCGACTTGGTCGGCGCCCGTCTGGACGACCTGCAGCTCACCGACTACCGGGAAACGCTGAAGCCCGGCAGTCCCCAGGTCCGCGTGCTGGAGCCGCAGGACCGGAAGCAGCCCAACATCGTCCAGCTCGGCTGGAGCGCCGTCGCCCCCGACGTCAAGGTCCCGAACGGCAGCACCGTCTGGACCGCGGACGGGCCCGGGCTCACCGTCGCGCGTCCGGTGACCCTGTCCTGGGACAACGGCGCCGGCCTCGTCTTCCAGATCGTGCTGTCGGTCGACCGCGACTTCATGTTCACTGCCGAGCAGCGGGTGCGCAACACGTCGGGTCAGCCGGTCCCGCTCTACCCCTGGGCACGGGTCAGCCGCTCCTACACGCCGCAGGTGACCGGCGGCTACCTGGTGCACGAGGGCCCGATCGCGGTGATCGACGGCCGGCTGGAGGAGATGTCCTACACCAGCCTCAAGAGCCATGCCGCCGAGAACAACGGTACCGGCTGGTCCGCGGTGCAGGCGGCAGGCCCGGACGGCGGCTGGGGCGGGATCACCGACAAGTACTGGCTCACCGCGATCCTGCCCGATCGCGATCACCCGGTGACCGGCAGCTACCGCTACGAGGCCAATGCCGGTGCCGGCGTCTACCAGGTGGACTTCATCACCCAGTCGGCGCTCCCCGTGCCGGCCGGCGGCACGCTCGACACCGTCAGCCACGTGTTCGCCGGCGCCAAGGAGGTGCACCTGCTGGAAGCCTACCAGTCGCGACTGCACGCCACCGACTTCTGGAAGGCGGTGGATTTCGGCTGGTTCGCGTTCCTGACCAAGCCGATCTTCTACGTGCTGGACTGGCTCAACACCGCACTCGGCAACTTCGGCCTGGCGCTGCTGGCGTTCACCCTGATCGTCAAGACGCTGTTTTTCCCGCTGGCGATCAAGCAGTTCCGCTCGATGGCGAAGATGAAGCTGCTGGCGCCGAAGATGCAGGCGGTGCGGGAGCGCCACAAGGGCGACGCGGTGGCGATGAACACCGAGATGATGCAGCTCTACAAGCAGGAAGGCGCCAACCCGGCCGCCGGCTGCCTGCCGATGCTGGTGCAGGTGCCGGTGTTCTGGTGCCTGTACAAGGACCTGGTGGTCAGCATCGAGATGCGGCAGGCGCCGTTCTTCGGCTGGATCCGCGACCTGTCCGAGCCGGACCCCACCAACGTGTTCAACCTGTTCGGGCTCATCCCGTTCGACCCGTCGGTGCTGAGCCCGTTCCTGCATCTCGGCGTGTGGCCGATCGTGCTCGGCGGCACCATGCTGCTGATGCAGCGGATGAACCCGCCGCCGGCCGACCCGGCACAGGCGCGGCTGTTCCAGATCATGCCGCTGATCTTCACCTTCGTTCTGGCGCGGCAGCCGGCCGGGCTGGTGATCTACTATTGCTGGAACAACCTGCTCACGGTGACGCAGCAATGGCTGATCCAGCGGCGCACCCGCCTCGGCGGCGGCGGGGCCCGCCGGGTCAGCACGGTGCAGAACTGAGCCGCCCGGATCCCGGCGGGTTCGCGCCGCAGGCGCCGACCGCGGAAGAGCAGGCCGAGGCGATCGAGGCCGGACGCCTGCTGTTCGCAGGCCCCTGCCGCTTCTTCCACGGCGCGCAGCGGATCGACCAGCTGCCGGATCCGGACCTGCCCGAGATTGCCTTCGCCGGCCGCTCCAACGTCGGCAAGTCGAGCCTGATCAATGCCTTGACCGGCCACAAGGCGTTGGCTCGTGCCTCCTCCGAGCCCGGCCGTACACGGCAGCTCAACTTCTTCGCCCTCGCCGGCCGGATCACCCTGGTCGACATGCCGGGCTACGGCTACGCCAAGGCCAACCGCGAGGTGAAGGAAGACTGGCAGGGCATGATGTTCGACTTCCTGCGCGGCCGGCCGACGCTGCGCCGCGTGCTGCTGCTGCTGGATGCCCGGGTCGAGCTCAAGGAGAACGACCGCGAGGCGATGACCCTGCTCAACCGCGCGGCGGTGATCTTCCAGCTGGTGCTGACCAAGTGCGACGTGCCGAAATCCGCCGCACTCGCCGCCAAGCGGGCCGAGGTCGAGGCGCTGGCGGGAGCCTTCGCCGCGGCGCATCCGGTCGTGCTCGCCACCAGCAGCGGCACCGGCGCCGGCATCCCGGAACTGCGTGCGGCCCTGGCCGGGCTGGCGCTATAGTCTTCTTTATCCTGTCCTTGCGTTGAAGGACCGACGCCGATGACGATGGACGACGACGCCCTCCGGACCGCCAGCGAGCAGGCCGCCGTGCTGGCGAGCGCGCTGCCGTTCCTGCGCCGCTATGCCGGCGACACCATCGTCGTGAAGTATGGCGGCCACGCCATGGGCGACCCGGCACTGTCGGAAGCCTTCGGCCACGACATCGCGCTGCTCAAGCTGGTCGGCGTCAACCCGGTGGTGGTGCATGGCGGCGGCCCGCAGATCAACGCCATGCTGGACCGGCTCGACATCAAGTCGTCCTTCGTCGACGGCCTGCGCATCACCGACGCGGCGATGGTCGACGTGATCGAGATGGTCCTGTCCGGATCGGTGAACAAGCAGGTGGCTGCCCTGATCAATCGTGCCGGCGCGCTGGCGGTCGGCATCTCCGGCAAGGACGGCAACCTGCTTCGCGCCCGCCGCCTGACCCGCACCGTGCGCGATCCGGACAGCCGGATCGAGCGGGTGCTGGACCTCGGCTTCGTCGGCGAGCCGGAGCGGGTCGACACCCGCGTGCTCTACGCCCTGTCCGGCTCCGGCGTGATCCCGGTGATCGCGCCGGTCGGGATCGGCGAGGACGGCCAGACCTACAACATCAACGCCGACACGGCGGCGGGCGCGGTCGCAGGGGCCCTCAGCGCCACCCGTCTGCTGATGCTGACCGACGTGCCCGGCGTGTTGGACGCGAACAAGCGGCTGATCCCGGAGCTGACCGCCGAGGAGGCGCGCGCTGCGATCGCCGACGGCACCATCTCCGGCGGCATGATCCCGAAGGTCGAGACCTGCCTGGACGCAGTGGCGCAGGGCGCGCGCGCGGCCGTGATCCTGGACGGACGGGTGCCGCACGCCTGCCTGCTGGAGTTGTTCACCTCCGCCGGGCCTGGAACCCTGATCCGCGCGTCCTGACCAGTCCGTTCAGGGCGACATGCGGGACAGCAGGCCGATCTGCCAGACCATCTCGCTGCGCCCGAGCGGACAGCCGCCATCGGCATTGGCGCACAGCAGCGCGTGCGGGGCGATCCCGGCGACTTGGCTTTGCAACAGCACGGCAGCGCGCATCGAGTAGCCGGCCTTCCACGCCAGGCTCACCAGCCCGCGCTGGTTGCGTAAGGCCACCGTCGCGGCGACCAGCTCCCGCGGCAGCAGGGCGGACGCCGCCAGCAACGCCAGCGCGGCGGCATGATCGCCGCGACGCAGCGCGCCCAGGAAGGCGGGTTCACCTCCATCCGGAGCGGCGCTGCCCGACGGCCGCTGCTCCAGGATACGCTGGCGCAGCGCCGCCCGGTCCATGGCTCCCAGGGGAAGGCGGCTGATCGCGCCGCGGAGCTGGACGATGCAGGCGTCACGGCACAGGGCGTCGAACCGGTCGGCGCTTCCGGGCGTCAACGCGTCCAGCGCTGCCTCGCGAAGCTCCGGCACGCCGCGGTCCAGCAGCCCGCCGAGATCCGGGCAGGACCCGGCATCGCCCAGCAGCACGAGGGCGGACACGGCGTCGAGGCTTTCGGCAAGCTCCAGCAGGACCCTGTCGAGGTCCGCCGTGTCCGCCTCGATCCGCGCCGTCACCGCCGGCGCAGCCCCCTCGAGCCTGGTCCTGATCATCGAAGCCCGGCACTGCGCCACCCGCGCCTCGATCCGTCCCGCCAGGAGCTGCGCATGCTGCATCGCTTCCGCCTGGCGGTCGGGAGGAAGCAGCCGGCGGACCAGGGTGAGGAGGGCCTGGACCGGGAACGCAGGATCCGCGTCGGGCGTCGCCGGCTGCCGGTCGCCCGCAGCATCCGGCCTCGTCTCCAGATCCTGCAGCATGTCAGGCCGGAACGGGGTCACGTGCCTACTCCCTCGTTGTAGAAGTGCCAGCGGCCGCCGCCGGCGAGCTTGATCGCGGCCAGTGCGGCATGCGCCTGCTCGAGCAGCGTCTCGATCGTCTCGAAGGACCGGCTGGGCCGCGTCGTCAGGCCCACCGACACCTGCAGCTGGACACCCTCGGCAAGGGTCACCGCCACCCCCTTCTGGCACAGCACCTCGGCCCGCTCGGCGGCGGCGAACTGGTCCGCCCCGTCGAGCCACAGCGCGAACACGTCGCCGCCGAGCCGGGCCACCAGGTCGGTCGGCCGCACCGCGTCCCGCAGCACGTGCGCCGCCTGCCGCAGCGCGTCGTCGCCCTTCTCCGGTCCGTGCGCCTCGTTGATCTCCCCGAAGCGGTCCAGCCCTACCACCATCAGCGTCGCCGACAGGCCCTCGGCATCGAGCCGGTCCAGCCGGCGGTTGACCTCGAGGGTGAAGGCGTCCCGGTTCAGCAGCCCGGTCAGCGTGTCCGCGCCGGACTGCCGTGCCAGCTCGCGCTGCACCTGGTCGTGCTCCAGCACGCCGGCCAGCGACGCCAGGAACCCGGCGCTGACCGCCGCGTCGCCGCTGCTCCAGCCGCGGCTGCCATCGCGCCAAAGCACCAGCACCACGGGCTCGCAGAAATGGGTGCCGATCGCGGTCAGGATCACGCGGCGGTCGAACAGGGTCTCCATCCGGGTCCAGGGCGCCGCCGTGACGGCGGCCCGGCACACATGGGCGGTGATCTCGCGATCCGACACCGGGGACGGTGCGCCGGCGCGGTGCAGGATGCGCGGCAGCAGCCGCGGCATGATCGCGCCGTCGGTCGAGCCGGACGATGGTCCGCTGCCCGCAGCCGGCGGCGCGGCAGCGTCCGGCACCGGGGACGCGGCGTCGCAGGCGACCACGAGCGCGCCGCTGGCGCCGGTCGCGTCCAGCAGCTCCTCGAGCCCGATCTTGATCACCATGTCCGGCAGCACCGCGCGACGCATGCGCCGGCTGATCTCGCTCACCGTGCGGTGCTGCAGCAGGGATTCGACCAGCCGCTCCTCCTGCCGGTCCTGCTCGGTGTTGTCCTGGATGGTGCCGCGCGCGCCGGCCACGGTGCCGTCCGGCGCGTGCAGCGGTGCGGAGGAGATCAGGATGCTGACCGGTTCTCCGTCCGGCCTGCGCAACCAGGCGCGGTGCCGCCGCACGGCGGCCTCCGGCAGGAATGGGTTGAAGCCGGACACGCTGTCCGGACGGACCAGAAGCGTGTCCGCCGGAACGCCGAGCAGGGTGCGGGTGGTCCAGCCGAACGCGTCCTCCGGGCTGAGCAGCACGAAGCTGCCGTTCGCGTCGGTCTCGAAGGTCAGGTCGGAGGCGATCAGCGCCAGGTCGCGCCAGCGCGCCCGGCTGTCGATCAGGGCAGCAAAGCCTGCCGCATCCGGCCGGGGGAAGGGCAGGGAAGTGCTGGGTCCGGTCATGGCCATGGATCGCATCTCATCTCGAACCCGACTCTCGTCCCGAAAGCTGAATTGCTGGTAAACGACTATGCCACGTTGCGGCGACGGAGCGATCACGTCGCGTTGACAGCGACCGGCCGGCTGAGCATGGTCCGCGCCGTCCTCCGTCCCCTCGTCCTTGGCCGATGCTGCCCGGCATCGGGCGGGAGATCGCCATCAGCCGGACCGCTTCATGACCCTCGACGCCCTCCGCCACCGGATCGAGGCCCTCTGGGACCGGCGCGACGCGTTGTCGTCCGCCACTAACGGCATCGACCGCGACGCCGTCGAGCAGGCGATGGCGGGGCTCGACGACGGGACGCTGCGGGTGGCAGCACCCTCCGGCCCCGACGCGTCGTCCGGCGACTGGATCGTGCACGACTGGCTGAAGAAGGCCGTGCTGCTGTCGTTCCGTCTCAACGACAGCGTGCCCATGCCGGGCCTCGGCGGCGGCTCGGCCTTCGACAAGGTGCCGGTGAAGTTCGCCGGCTGGGACGAGGCGCGCTTCGCCGCCGCCGGCTTCCGTGCCGTGCCCGGCGCGGTGGTGCGTCGCTCCGCCTTCGTGGCGCCCGGCGTGGTGCTGATGCCGTGCTTCGTCAACGTCGGCGCCTGGATCGGCCCCGGCACCATGATCGACACCTGGGCGACGGTGGGATCCTGCGCCCAGATCGGCCGCAACTGCCACATCAGCGGCGGCGCCGGGATCGGCGGGGTGCTGGAGCCGCTGCAGGCAGCACCGGTGATCATCGAGGACGACTGCTTCATCGGCGCCCGCTCGGAGGTGGCGGAAGGGGTGATCGTGGAACGGGGCAGCGTGCTGTCCATGGGCGTGTTCCTCGGCGCGTCCACCCGGATCGTCGACCGCGCGAGCGGCGAGGTCTTCGTCGGACGGGTTCCGGCCTACTCGGTGGTGGTGCCGGGCACGCTGCCGCCGGCGCGGCCCGCGGAGGACGGCCGCCCGCTGCCGTCCCTGGCCTGCGCCGTGATCGTGAAGCGGGTCGACGCGCGCACCCGCGCCAAGACCGCGATCAACGAGCTGCTGCGCGATTGAGCGCGCAACTCCCTTCGTCCGGACCGCTGCCGCTGGCCCAGGCGCTGATCCGCTGCGCGTCCGTCACCCCTGCCGACGACGGAGCGCAGGCGGTGCTGGCCGAGGCGCTGCGCCGGCTCGGCTTCGCCGTGTTCTCCCTGCCGTTCGGCGAGGGAGCAGAGCGCACCCCGAACCTGTTCGGCCGCCTCGGCACCGGCGTGCCGCACCTGTGCTTCGCCGGGCATACCGACGTGGTGCCGCCGGGCGACGCCGGCTGGCAGGTGCCCGCGTTCGAGGGCGCGGTGGTCGACGGCGTGCTGTACGGGCGCGGCGCCTGCGACATGAAGGGCGGGATCGCCGCCTTCGTGGACGCGGTGCAGCGGCGCCTGGTTTCGGGAGGTCTGCCGACGGGCTCAGTCAGCCTGCTGGTCACCGGGGACGAGGAGGGTCCGGCGCTGCACGGCACGCGGCGCGTGCTGGAATGGATGGCGGCGCACGGCCACGTCCCGGACTTCTGCCTGGTCGGCGAGCCGACCAACCCGGAGCGGCTCGGCCAGTCGATCAAGATCGGCCGTCGCGGCAGCCTGAACGCCCACCTCGTGGTGCGCGGCGTGCAGGGACACGTGGCCTATCCGCGTCGCGCCGACAACCCGGTGCACCGGCTGCTGGCGCTGCTGGCGGAGCTGGCCGCGACGCCGCTGGACGGGGGCACCCCGTTCTTCGAGCCCTCAAGCCTGCAGGTGACCAGCATCGACGTCGGCAACCCGGCCAGCAACGTGATCCCGGCCCGTGCCGAGGCACGCTTCAACGTCCGTTTCAACGATTGCCACACCGGGGAGTCGCTGTCCGGCCTGCTCCGGACCGCCTGCGCCCGTCATGCTCCCGACGCAGCGCTTGACATCCGCATCAGCGGCGAAGCGTTCCGGTTCGAGCCGGGCCCGGAGATCGCAGCCCTCCAGGCGGCGATCCGGACGCGTACTGGCGCCGACGCGTCGTTGGACACGCTCGGGGGCACCTCCGACGCCCGCTTCATCGCACCATACTGCGCAGTGGCGGAGTTCGGCCTGGTGGGCCAGAGCATGCACAAGATCGACGAGAACGTGCCGGTCGCGGATCTCGAGCTGTTGTCGGATATCTATCTCGACCTGCTCGACCGGCTGCTGCCCCGGGCCGACGCGGCGGCGTCGCCGTGAGCGGCAACAAGCCCGGACGCCCGAAGCTCCGCGCCCCGCTGCCGCGCCGGCCGGGCGCCATCAGGCAGGTGCTGTACGGCCTGTTCCTGCTCGGCACCGGCCGCTCGGAAGGGTTCGCCTGCTTCGAAGGCGGGCGCGACGCCTTCCTGGCCTCGTTGTCGCCGCCGATCGCCTTCCTGCTGGTGCTGTCCGCCCTGCTGCTGTCGCAGCGTCCGAGCGCCGCGGCCTTATGCCTGCTGCTGCTGCTGTTCTGCGCTGTGCTGCTGCCGCCGGTGCTGTCACACCTCCTGGCGCGGCTGTGGCGCCGTGGCGACCGCTGGCAGCGCTACGCGACCGCCTCGGCCTGGAGCATCTGGCTGGTGCTGCCGGTCTACCTGCCGGCCATGCTGCTGGCGTCCGTGCTGCTGCAGATGGGCCTCGGCCACGACGCGGCGAGCCGGGCGGCGATGCTGCTGCTGGCCGGCTACTTCCTGTGGCTGCAATGGTTCATGGCCTGGAAGGGCCTGGCGATCGGCCGGTTCAAGGCGGTGCTGACGGTGCTGGCCCTGACCGCCGGCTCTTCCCTGCTCGCCGCGGCACTTCAGCCGCTGCTGGTGCAGGTCATGTTCCAGCCCGATCCGGTGCCGGCTCCGGCGGCCATGCATCCGGCGTCGTGAACGGGTCCTCGGGATAGCCGACCGCCATCAGGCACAACCCGTCCGGCGGCGCGGTGGGGCCGGCGGCGGAGCGGTCCCGCGCCGCCAGCGCCTCGGCCACCTGTTCGGCCCGCCATCGCCCGTCGCCGACCAGCCTCAGCGTGCCGACCATGTTGCGCACCTGGTGGTGCAGGAAGCTGCGCGCCTCGGCATGGATCTCCATCAGGGCTCCGTCCACCATCACCTCAAGCCGGTCCAGCGTGCGCAGCGGGCTCTTCGCCTGGCAGGCGCTGGCGCGGAACGAGGTGAAATCGTGCCGGCCGAGCAGCAGAGCGGCGCCCTCCCGCATCGCCAGGACGTCCAGGGGCTGCCGCACGTGCCACACCCGGCCGCCGTCCAGCGCCGGCCGCGCCGGACGGTTCAGGATCCGGTAGCGGTAGCGGCGCCGGATCGCCCGGAACCGCGCGTTCCAGTCCTCCGGCACCCGTGCCGCCTGCACCACCGCCACAGGATGCGGTTTCATGTGGAAGTTGAGCGCGTCGCGCACCCGTGACGCGGTCAGCCGGCCCTGGGCATCCGGCAGGTCGAGATGCACCACCTGGCCTTGCGCATGCACCCCGGCGTCGGTGCGGCCGGCGGCGATGCTGGCCACCGCGGCACCGCGGGCAAGGCGTCCGGCCGCCTGTTCCAGCACCCCTTGCACCGACAGGCCGAGCGCCTGCCGTTGCCAGCCCAGGAACGGGGTGCCGTCGTACTCGACCAGCAGCGCCCAGCGCACGGTCAACTGTGAACGACGTTCAAGAGGGTGCCTGGCGCCACCGGACGGCCGCGCAGGAACGAGTCGGCGTCAAGCACCGTGCGGCCGGGCCACTGCAGCCGGTCGATGCGCAGCGCGCCGCGGCCGCAGGCGATGGTCAGCCGGTCGTCCAGCGCCGTGCCCGGGATCGTGTCGTCGTCCGGCCGGTCCAGTGGCGTCGCCGCGACGATCTTGATCGCTGTGTCGCCCAGGAGTGCCACCGCACCGGGCCAGGGGGTCATCGCTCGCACCCGCCGGTCGAGCGCCCGCGCGTCCTGCCGCCAGTCGAGCTGGCCGTCGGCACGGGTCAGGCGCGGCGCGTAGGTGGCGGACGCATCGTCCTGCGCCACCGGCGACGGCGGACAGGCCAGCGCGTCCACGATCATCCGGCTGCCGAGCTCCGCCAGCCTGTCGTGCAGGACCGCGAACCCGTCTTGCGGGCCGATCGGCACCGTGCCGCGGTCCAGCATCGGCCCGGTGTCCAGCCCCTCCTCCATCTGCATGATCGTGATGCCGGTGTGGCGGTCGCCGGCCAGGATCGCCGCCTGGATCGGCGCGGCACCCCGCCAGCGCGGCAGCAGGCTCGCGTGGACGTTGAGGCAGCCGCGCGCGGGGGCCGACAGCATGGCGGCCGGCAGGATCAGCCCGTAGGCCGCCACCACGGCGGCGTCGAGCGCCAGGGCCGCGAACGCCTGCTGCGCCGCCTCGTCGCGCTTGAGCCGCGCCGGCGTGCGCACCGGCAGGCCCAGCCGCTCGGCCTCGCGCTGCACCGGGGACGGACGCACCGACTGCCCGCGCCCGGCCGGACGCGGCTGCTGGCTGTATACCGCCGCGACCTCGTGCCCGGCCGCGTGCAGCGCGCGCAAGGCTGGCACCGCGAACTCGGGCGTGCCCATGAAGGCGATCCGCATCGGCGTCAGCCCTTGCCTTTCCGTTCCTTGGCCAGGCGCCGCATGATCATGTTGCGCTTGAGCGCCGACAGGTGGTCGACGAACAGCACCCCGTCGAGGTGGTCGATCTCGTGCTGCAGGCAGGTGGCGAGCAGGCCGTCGGCATCGAGCTCCTGCCGCCTGCCGTCCAGGTCCTGGAACCGCACCCGCACGCTCTCCGGCCGCACCACCTCGGCATACTGGTTGGGCAGGGACAGGCAGCCCTCCTCGCGGCTGACCAGCCCGTCGCTGGCGCGGATGATCTCCGGGTTGATCAGCGTGATCGGCGCCCGTGTCTTGTTCTCGTGCAGGTCGACGATGGCGAAGCGCAGGTCGTGCCCCACCTGCGGCGCCGCCAGGCCGATCCCGGGGGCCGCATACATCGACTCGAACATCCGCGGCAGCAGCGCGCGCAGCAGCGCCGTGTCCTCAGGCCGCACCGGCCGCGCCTTGCGCCGGAGCACCGGGTGCGGTGCGATCAGGATCTCGATCGGCAGGACGGCCGTCGGTGCATCGTTCATGCCGGCGATGTAGCGACCGCGGCGCCGATCCGCCAGGGCGGCGTGTCGCCGCCGCCCGCAGGACACCGGGGCAGGTGTCGCCGCTTGCAGGACAACCGCATGGACGCCATATCCGGGGAACCGGAACGCTTCGGGTTCCGCATCCGTCTCGCTCCCAGGAGGAGGCTCGCGCCGTGTCGGGAAGACTGTTCGCCTCGCCGATGTTCCTCGGCTTCGACCACCTCGAGCAGATGCTCGAGCGTGCGTCCAAGACCTCGTCGGATGGCTATCCGCCCTACAACATCGAGCAGACCGGGCCAGCCGGGTTGCGCATCACCCTGGCGGTCGCCGGCTTCTCGATGGACGACCTGCAGATCACCCAGGAGGACAACCAGCTGGTGATCCGTGGCCGCCAGGCCGACGACAGCCAGGGCAAGGTGTTCCTGCACCGCGGCATCGCCGCGCGGCAGTTCCAGCGCGCCTTCGTGCTCGCCGAAGGGATCGACATCACCGGCGCCTGGCTCGACAGCGGGCTGCTGCACATCGACCTGGCGCGACCGCAGCCGGAGGTGCGGGTGAAGCGGATCGAGATCTCCAAGCGGCCGGAGCACGCGCGCGATCCCACCGCGCGCACCGCCGAGGTGGTGCAGGCGCGCCCGGCCCGGGTCATCCGCGCCGCCGCCGCCGAGGAATGAGCCGCTGGCGGCAGCGTGTTAACCGTTCTATTGTCAGAATGATCGGAAATGGCGGCGTCGCCCGCGCGGGGCGCCGTCCTTGGCTGAAGGACAAGCATCATGACGAGCCTGACCAACAAGCAGGGCCGTGACTCCGGCCTGCGCGACATACGCCACCTCACCGCGCGCGAGCTGCAGGCGCTGGGCGTCAGCCAGCTGGCCTACATCAAGTCGGTGACGGTGGACGGTGAGGCCGCGTTCTCCATCCACGCCGCCGACGGCACCCAGATGGCGCTCACCGGCGACCGCGAGGTGGCCCTGGCGGCGGTGCGCCAGCATGAGATGATCCCCGCCCTGGTGCACTGAGGGCCGGCACAGGAAGGTCTCGATCCGATGTCGCAGGGCGCTGGAGCATGATCGTCCGGTAGCGCCCCGCTTGACCGCGCGACGGGCGCGGCAGCGTCGAAGGAGCGGAACCGCAAGGCGGTCCGGCCCAGTGCTCTAGTCGCCGATGCTGGGCCCGGCCGAGGCCATCGTGGCCGGATCGTTCAGTACTGCTCCGAGCGGGTTCATGCCGTCGCGGGCCTGGAACAGCGCAATCGGGGCGTCGGGATCGCTGCGGATCGTCAGGCTGCCCCGCCGTTGTCGAGCCGGTCCTGTATGCGGTCCCGCGCTGCCGCCGGCGCTCCTGGGGCTGTGCGTCGCAGGCGGTCGGCTGGGAAGCACCGCGGCCGGGATCACGGCGCTGCGTCGCGACGACGAGGCGCGGCGGCAGGCCGGGATCGTGCAGGCGGTGGCCCGCTTCCTGTCCGACGACCTGCTGGCCGGCGGCGGCGCCGCGAGCGCGGGCAGTGCGGAGCAGACCCTGGTGGACGCGGCCCGGCGCGCCGACGACCGGATCGACCTCCGCTTCGCCGGCGAGCTCCTGGTCGCCGGCTCGATCCACGCCGCGCTGGCGCGCTCTTTTGCACTGCGCAGCGCCGACGAACCGGCCCGGCTGGCGTTCGAGCGCGCCGAGCGGGACTTCGACCGGGCCGGACGCAGCGGCAGGACGGACGCCGCGGTCGCCCGGCTGCAGCAGGCGTCGGCGGAAGCGCAGTCGATGCAGACCGGCTCGCTCGACCGGGCGGGTGCACTGGTGGAGCGGGTGCGGCCCGACCTGTCTGCCGGCAGAGGGCCGCCCGGCGTCGAGGCGGTCTGGCTGGACTGGGCGTCGGACATGATCCAGCTCATGGGCGGCGACCTGCGGCTGGCGCTCCGGCTGTTCCAGCGCGCCGCCGACCGGGCCGACGTCCTGCCGCAGGGTCTCGACGCCGATCAGCGCCTGACGCTGCATCGCCTCCAGGCGCTGGCGCTGATCCGTCTCGGGCGCTTCGACGAGGCCGAGCGGGCCCTGCAAGGGCTGCTGCCGGCGGCGCTGAGGCTGCACGGCCCGCACCATCCGGGCACGCTCATGGTCGAGCTCAACCTGGCGCAGGTGCTCCTGGCGTGCGGCGACGCGTCGCACGCGGCCGACGCCCTGGACCGGATCACGCCCGAGTTCCAGGCGTATTTCGGGCCGACCCACCGCCTGACGCTGCAGCTGATCGAGCAGCAGGAGATCGCGCTCGATCAGCTGCAGCGCTACGACCAGGCGGCCGTCGCCAAGGCGGGCGAAGGCTCGTTCTTCGCCGCCGGCGCCTTGTCCGACCTCGCCGACATCCAGTGCCGCGCCGGACACGTCGACGCGGGGAATCGCGTCGGCGCAGCGCGCCTACCGCTTCGCCGCCGGCGACCTCGGGGAGAAGAGCGGCGGCACGGAGGCGCCGAAGGGAACCGCCGCCTTCTGCCTGGTTGCGGGCGGCCGGTACGCGGACGCGGAGGCGCTGCTGAAGGACATCGACCGCAGGTCGGCGGCCGAGTTCATGGCCGACTCCAGCTTCGATGCCGAGACCGACCTGGCGGAGGCCGAGATCGCCCGGGCAGCCGGAAGCGTGTCCCGTGCCCGGGCACTGCTGCAGCCGCCGATCCGCTCGTTCCGGTCGGCCGGCGCCGACCCGTACTACCGGCGCTGGACCGACAGTCTGGCGGCGTCGCTGCAGGCCTCCGCCCTTGCCGGACCCGGCGCGCCGTGATCCCGCCGGGCCGGCCGCTCAGCCGTTCGGGCCGTCCGGGTCCAGCCAGCCGACATGGCCGTCGGCCCGGCGATACACCACGTTGATCCCGCCGCTGGCGCTGTTGCGGAACATCAGCACCGGGCGGTCGGCAAGGTCGAGCTGCATCACCGCCTCGCCGACGGTCAGGGTGCCGATCTGGGTATCCTGCTTCGCGACGACCGTGGCGTAGGCGGCGGGTCGGGTTGCCACGGTACCGTCCACCTCCGGGCGCGTGTCGTCCTCCGGCCTGAGGATGTACTGCCGGCCGACCTCGGGCCGCCCGCGGCGGGCCAGCGCCCGGGCATGGTCGTTGACCCGGCGCCGGTAGCGCCGCAGCCGACGGGCGATGTGCTCGGCCGCGTCGTCGAACGAGCCGTGCGCGTCCGCTCCTTCGCCCTCGCCGCGCACCACCAGCCCGCGGCCCGCATGGACGTTGATGTCGCAGGTGAAGAAGCTGCGCGCCCGGCCGAAGGAAACGTTCGCCTCCAGCGCCTGGCCGAAGTAGCGCTCCGCGATCGTGTCCAGGTGGTTCGCCACCCGCATCCTGAGCGCATCCGACAGGTCGACCTGGTTGCCCGCGACGCTGATCCGCATGCATTCCACTCCGGCTTGGGAGGAGGACCCGCGGGGTGACGGACCGGCGCGGCGCGGAGGGGAACGATGGCGAGACCGCGTCAGGCCGGGACCGACTTCTCCCGTTTGCGTTGCACCGAACTCGGGATGCGCAACGCGTCCCGATATTTGGCCACGGTCCGGCGGGCGATGTCCACGCCTTCCCGACGGAGTGCTGCCACGATCGCGTCATCCGACAGGATCGACTGCGCGGTCTCCTCCGCCACCATGCCGCGGATGCGGTGGCGCACCGCTTCCGCGCTGTGGCTCTCGCCGCCGGCGGTGGCGGCAATCGCGGTGGTGAAGAAGTACTTCAGCTCGAACAGCCCGCGCGGCGTGGCGATGTACTTGTTGGCGGTGACCCGGCTGACGGTGCTCTCATGCATCTCCACCGCTTCGGCGATGTCGCGCAGGATCAGCGGGCGCATGTGGCCGATCCCTTCCCGCAGGAACCCGTCCTGCCGGCGCATCACCTCGCCCGCCACCTTCAGGATGGTCTGCGCGCGCTGGTGCAGCGAGCGCACCAGCCAGTTGGCGCTGGCGAGGCGCTCCGACAGGAACGCCCGGTCCTCCTTCGGCGCGCGCAGCAGCACCTTGGCGTGGAACGCTTCCGACACCAGCAGGCGCGGCATGGTGTCCGGGTTGAGCTCCAGCAGCCAGTCGCCGCCCGGCGCCGGGCGCATCAGCACGTCCGGCACGATCGGCACCGGCGGAGCCGTGTCGAAGCCGGCGCCGGGCTTCGGGTCGAGCGCCCGGATCTCGGCGATCATGTCGGACAGGTCCTCGGCATCGACCTCGCACAGCAGCTGCAGCCGCTTCAGCTCGCGCCGCCCGAGCAGCTCCAGGTTGTCGAGCAGGGTCTCCATCGCCGGGTCGAGCCGGTTGCGCTCGGCGAGCTGGGCGGCAAGGCAGGTGCGGAGGTCGGCGGCGAACAGCCCGACCGGGTCGAAGCGCATCATCCGGGCCCGGACCGCCGCGACCAGGGCCGGATCGGCCCCGAGCGCGCGGGCCAGGGCGGCATCGTCCACCAGCACGCGGCCGGCGCCGTCCAGCAGCGCGATCAGGTGCGCGCCGATCAGCCGCTCGGTCGGATCGTCGAAGCCGAGGCGGAGCTGCTCGCCGAGGTGGTCGCGCAGCGTGCGGGCGGGCGCGACCAGCTGCGCGGTGGCGTCGAGGTCCTCGGAACCCCCGCCGGCGGCCCCGCCGCTCCGGTCGGGACCGCTGCCGCCCTCGTAGGCGGCGCCGTCGAACTGCTCGGCGGGATCGGTGTCGAGCGGCGCGCTGCTTTCGGCTGGCAGCAGGCCGGTGTCCAACAGGCCGTCCGCGGCGGGCAGCTCCTCGCCTCCGCTGCGCTCGTGTTCCCGGCCGTCGATCCGCTGGTCGAGCGCTGGACGCTCGGGTGGGATGTCCGGGCTGTCGTCGCGCTCAAGCAGCGGGTTGCGCTCCAGCTCCTCCTCGATGAAGGCGGCGACCTCGATGTTGGAGAACTGCAGCAGCTTGATGGCCTGACGCAGCTGCGGCGTCATCACCAGGGTCTGTGTCTGCCTGAGCTCCAGCCGTGGTCCGATCCCCATGCGGGAAGGCTACAACGAAAATCTTTCCCCGAGGTAGACGCGGCGCACGTCCTCGTGGGCCACCACCTCCTGCGGCGCGCCCTCCATCAGCACCTGGCCGCCATGCATGATGTAGGCGCGGTCGATGATCTCCAGGGTCTCGCGGACGTTGTGGTCGGTGATCAGCACGCCGATGCCGCGGTGCTTGAGGTGCGACACCAGGTCGCGGATCTCGCCCACCGCGATCGGGTCGATGCCGGCCAGCGGCTCGTCGAGCAGGATGTAGTTGGGCTGGCTGGCCAGCGCGCGGGCGATCTCCAGGCGGCGGCGCTCGCCGCCGGACAGCGCCAGCGACGGCGCACGGCGGAGGTGGCCGATGCCGAACTCGCCCAGCAGCCCGTCCAGCATGGAGTCGCGCCGGTCGGCGTCGGGCTCCACCACTTCCAGGGCGGCCATGACGTTCTGCTCGACGTTCAGGCCGCGGAAGATGCTGGCCTCCTGCGGCAGGTAGCCGATGCCGAGCCGGGCCCTGCGATACATCGGCAGCTGGGTGATGTCGGCGCCGTCCAGGCTGATCGAGCCCGTGTCGGGCTGCACCAGGCCGACGATCATGTAGAAGGTGGTGGTCTTTCCCGCCCCGTTCGGGCCCAGCAGGCCGACCGCCTCGCCGCGGCGCACGCTGATCGAGACCGCCTGCACCACCTCGCGCTTCTTGTAGGTCTTGCCGACGCCGTGCGCGTGCAGCCCTTCGGCGTCGCCCGGCAGGACGGCATGATCGAGGACGCGCGGCGTCATCTTGTTCATCGTTGCCCTTTCGGCGGTGCCTGGGCCTTGCCGCTGCCCGCCGCACCCCCGGCAGCGGTCCCGGCGCCACCCTTGGCCCCGCCCGCCTCGTTCGGCACGATCAGCCCCTGCACCCTGGCGCCCGGGTCCTCGGTCATGGTCGCGATGCCGGTGTGCATGTTCACGATTGCCGCCGCGCCGTTCAACTGGTTCTGGCCCCTGGTGATGTGGACGTTGCCGACGATGCGCGCAATGCCGGTGTCGGGGACATACACGCCACGGTCCCCGTACACGGTCTCGGTCTGGGTGCGCACCACCACGTTGCCGAACGCGTTGACCTTTTCCAGCTTGCCGCTGCTGCCGATCGGGTCCTGGCCGTTGGCCGCGGCGGTGCCGGAAGCAGGCTTCGGCGGCTTCGCACCCGGTGCGGCGCCCGATGTCGCCCCTGGGGCGGCACCCGGCTGCGGCGCCGGCGGCGCGCTGTAGCCGACCAGCACGTCGGCGCGGATCCGGCGGCCGTCGTTGGTGGTGACCACCGCGTTGCCGCGCCCGATCGAGATGCGCGTCTGCGAGAAGTACTCCATCTGGTCGCGCGCGGTGAGCAGGTCGGTCGGCGTGATCAGGTGCAGGTCGTGCCCGGTCAGCACCATCACCGCCTGGTCGATGTCGTAGACGCCGTGGTCGCCGAACGCCTGCTGGGTGGCGGTGAAGATGTGCACGTGGCCGATCGCC
This sequence comes from uncultured Acetobacteraceae bacterium, assembly GCA_964247735.1. Classification (GTDB taxonomy): domain Bacteria; phylum Pseudomonadota; class Alphaproteobacteria; order Acetobacterales; family Acetobacteraceae; genus Lichenicola. The sequence continues at coordinate 8,626 of CAXTVS010000007.1, read as the reverse complement.
TCCAGCCGGTAGATCTCGCTGGCCGAGGTGTCGTCGCCCGGCACCCCCGCCTGGCCGGGCTTGGCCGGCGCCAGGGACGGCGCCAGCCCGGTCGGGTTCTCCGGCGTGGGATCCACCGTGCTGGGAGGCGCGGCGGCTCCGGGAGGCGGCGAGGCGAGCGGGTTGACCGCGGCCGACGCGGTGCCGCCCGACGGGATGCCCGTGGACGAGACGCCGGCGGGAGCACCGGGAAGCGTGCCCGACAAGGCGGCCGGGGAGGGCGATGCGCTTCCCGGCTTGGTGCTTGCCGGCTTGGCGCCCCCGGGCGGCGTCGCCTTCTTGCGGTAGTAGGCGATCAGCCGGTCGGCGGTCACGGTGACTCCGCCGCGCACCGCCTGCGCGCTGTTGTAGGCGGTCACGGTCTGCGCGTTCTGGTTCCAGTCGAAGCCGCCCAGCGCCGTCACCGTGATCTGGCCGCCATGCGACAGGTCGATCTGCTGCGCGCGGGCGGGAAGCGGGGTGGTTCCGAGGGCCACCGCCGCGGTGCCCGCCCCGGCCAGCGCCGTCAGCCTCCACCGGATCATGGTGCCGGCCCCGCCGGCCGCGGGGCCGGCGCGGCCGCTGCCGTCGGGGGGGTCGCGGGTGCGGCCGGGACCGGCTGGGCGATCCGGTCGTCGTTCAGCACCAGCCGGGCCGGGCCGCGGAACTGCGCCAGCCCGTCGTGCTGCGACATGAAGTAGCCCTGCGCGTCGAGCACGCCGAACGGCCCTTCCGCGTGCACCCAGTCCTTCGACGCGACAGCGCCGCGCTTCAGGTCGAGGTCGGCGTCCGGTCCGGTCATCATGATGCCGTCGTCGCGGTAGAGCAGGGTGTCGCGGTCGAGGTCGAGAAGCTGGCTGTGCTGCATGTAGACCCCGTTGGCGGCGCTGATCCGAATCCAGCTGCCGTTCTGGCCCAGGGAGTCGGCGACCGGGCGGGACAGGTTGATCCGGTCGTCGGGTGTGGCCGTCCTGGGTGCGGCCGGCGGGCCCGCCTGCTGCGCGCCCCCTTGTTGCGCGCCCGCCTGCTGGACCGCGGTCGGCTGGGCGGCAACCTGCTGGGCCTCCTCCGCGGTGATCATGTAGGGGCGGTTGCGCCCGTCCAGCCCGCGGTAGCGCGCGCCGAGCATGCGGCCGCTGTCGACCCGGACCTGTGCCGCCTCCTGCAGGCCGAGGCGGGCGCTGTTCATCGAGCGCTGCAGCTCCGGCCAGGAGGCGATCGACGCCAGCAGCAGGAGCGCTGCCGCCGGCAGCACCCATTTGGTCCAGCGCAGCACCCGGCGCCGGCGGGCGATCTGGCTGGCGTTGGGGATGCGCCGGGTCCCGCTGCCCTGTTCCAGGCTGAGCCGCCGCCGCGCCGCGGCGGCGACCGGGTCCTGCGCCGGCGGCACGGGGCCGGCGGCCGGATCGGCCGGTGGGCTCACCGGACCGGCCGCCGCGACTGAACAGGCCGGGTCATGCCATGCAAGGATGTGTCGGCTCCGCAGGAGACCGGCCAACGCCGGCCGGCCTGTATGGGCACCCTGCCGCGGACGCGTCAACCGAGGGCGCCGACACCGGTGCGGCGCGTCAATGGGCGAAGAGGTCGGGCTCCGCGTAGCCCAGCAGGTCGAGCCGGGCGCGGGCCGGCAGGAAGGCGAAGCAGGCTTCCGCCAGCGCCAGCCGGTCCTCGCGCAGCAGGAGCGCTTCCAGCCGCGACCACAGCGCGTGGAGGTGCAGCACGTCGGACGCGGCATAGGCGAGCTGCTCGGGCGACAGCTCTCGTGCGCCCCAGTCCGAGGTCTGCTGCTGCTTGCTCATCTCGACGCCCAGCAGCTCGCGCGACAGCTGCGCCAGCCCGTGCCGGTCGGTGAAGGTGCGCACCAGCTTGGCGGCGATCTTGGTGCACTTCACCGGCGCCACCCTGATGCCGAGCGCGTGCTGGAGAATGCCGACGTCGAAGCGCGCGAAGTGCATCAGCTTGACCACGGCCGGGTCGGACAGCAGCCGTTTGAGGTTGGGGCAGTCGGCGCCGCCACCGCCGAGCCGCTCCGGCACGATCTGCACCAGGTGGGCGGTGTTGTCGCCGGCGGACAACTGCACCAGGCACAGCCGGTCGCGGTGCGGGTCGAGGCCCATCGTTTCGGTGTCCACCGCGACCGCGGCGCCAAACGGGACGCCGTCCGGCAGGTCGCCCTGGTGCAGGTGGATGACGGCGTTGGGCATGAACTGGGTGACGCTCACGTCGGGTTCCGCTGCGGGAGTTCCGCCGAAGCACGGACCTGCCCGGCCGATCGTATCGGCCGGGCATGGTCAGCTTTCATGGTGCCCAGGAGAAGACTCGAACTTCCACGACCTTGCGGCCACAGATACCTGAAACCTGCGCGTCTACCAATTCCGCCACCTGGGCCGAGGGGCAACCGCGGCTTGGGGCCGCGGGTGGTGGGGCGATGTAGCCAGCCGCGTCGGGGCCGTCAACAGCCCGTGTGCGGGTTTGTCGCATCCCGGCAGGGGCAGGGCGCGGGTTGAGGCGCGCCGCCCGCACCCGTAGTGTCGCTGTTCCGGGAGATGCGGCCCCGGAACATGAGGGTGCAGACGGCATGGCAGTGCGCAGCGTGGCGACGGTGTTCGGCGGCTCCGGCTTCCTGGGGCGCTACATCGTGCGCAGGCTGGCGGCTGACGGCCACGTGGTGCGCGTGGCGAGCCGCAACACCGCGCGGGCCAACGAGATGCGCATGATGGGCCGGGTCGGGCAGGTGGTGCCGCTCTACGCCAGCCTGGGCGACGACGCCACGGTGGCGCGCGCGGTCGAGGGCGCCTCGATCGTGGTCAACCTGGTGGGCATCCTGGCGGAAGGGAAGTCCGGCGAGTTCACCCGCATCCACGAGGAGGGCGCCGGACGGGTCGCGCGCCTGGCCGCGGTGTCGGGGGCCACGCGGCTGGTGCAGATGTCGGCGATCGGGGCCGACTCGGCGAGCCCGAGCGCCTATGGCCGGAGCAAGGCCGCCGGCGAGGCCGCGGTGCGCGACGCGTTCCCGAACGCCACGGTGCTGCGGCCGTCCCTGGTGTTCGGGCCGGAGGATGCGTTCTTCAACCGGTTCGGCGCGATGGCGCGGATCTCCCCGGTGATGCCGGTGATCAGCGGCGACACCCGGATGCAGCCGGTCTACGCCGGCGACGTCGCCGACGCGGTGCGGGTGGTGGTGTCGGCGGGACATCCCGGCGGCGGCGGGCTGTACGAGCTGGGCGGCCCGCGCGTGTGGACCTTCCGCGAGCTGCTCGCCTGGATGATGGGGGAGATGCGGCGGCGCCAGCCGCTGCTGACGGTGCCGCCGGCGCTGGCCCGCCTGCAGGCGACGGTGCTGGAGCGCCTGCCCGGCAAGCTGCTCACCCGCGACCAGCTGGCGATGCTGAGCCAAGACAACGTGGTGACGCCCGGCCGGGACGGCCTGGACGCGCTCGGCATCACGCCGACCCCGGTCGAGCTGGTGGTCCCTGGATACCTTGCGCGCTATCGCCCCGGCGGCGGCAAGCGCGAGCTGCCTGCATGACGTAAAGGACCGGATCGGCCCCAGTTCCCGCACGAAAATTGCGCTCTTCTCCACAAACGGCGCAAGAACCTTTGTAATGGACAGCAAGACTGCCTTTTATCGGCAGCCACCGCGGCACTAGTTTCCTACGCCCTGTCCGGTCTGCGGACGGGACGTGGGGGAGCGGCGCTCATGGCCGATCGGATGCTGCAATTCGTGTCGGTGCACCAGCACCAGCCGGACAAGCGCAGCGCGTCCGACCGCCGGCAGGATTTCGGCGAGATCTACCGCGACTTCTCGGTGCCGCAGGCGGCAACCCAGGCCAGCCGCTGCTCGCAATGCGGCGTGCCGTTCTGCCAGGTGCATTGCCCGGTAGGCAACAACATCCCGGACTGGCTCAAGCTGACAGCGGAAGGGCGGCTGGAGGAGGCGTACGAACTCAGCTCCGCCACCAACAACTTTCCCGAGATCTGCGGCCGCATCTGTCCGCAGGACCGCCTGTGCGAAGGCAACTGCGTGATCGAGAAGGGGTTCGACAGCGTCACCATCGGCGCGGTCGAGCGCTTCATCACCGACAACGCCTGGAACCAGGGCTGGGTCAGGCCGGTGCGCCCGCGCCGCGAGCGCAGCGCCTCGGTGGGTATCGTCGGCGCGGGTCCCGGAGGGCTGGCGGCGGCCGAGCAGCTGCGCAAGCAGGGCTACCAGGTGCACGTCTACGACCGCTACGACCGGGTCGGCGGGCTGATGATCTACGGCATTCCCGGCTTCAAGCTGGAAAAGGAGGTCGTGCTGCGCCGCCACGCCCTGCTCGAGCAGGGCGGGATCACGTTCCACCTCGGCCGGGGGATCGGTGCCGTCGACGACGACGCCACCATCGCCTTCTCCACCTTGCGTGCCCGTCACGACGCGATCCTGATCGCGACCGGCGTCTACAAGTCGCGCGCCCTCGGCGGTCCAGGCTCCGGCCTGCATGGCCTGGTCAAGGCGCTGGACTACCTCACCGTGTCCAACCGCCGCTCGCTCGGCGACGCGGTGCCGGAGTTCGACAGCGGGAGGCTGGATGCGCGGGACAAGAACGTGGTGGTGATCGGCGGCGGCGACACGGCGATGGACTGCGTCCGCACCGCAGTGCGTCAGGGCGCCAGGTCGGTGAAGTGCCTCTACCGGCGCGACCGCGCCAACATGCCGGGCTCGCTCCGCGAGGTGAAGAACGCCGAGGAGGAGGGGGTCGAGTTTGTCTGGCTCGCCGCTCCCGAAGCGTTCCTCGGCGACGAGCGGGTAACGGGCGTGCGCGCGGTGCGGATGAAGCTCGGCCTGCCCGACGCGTCCGGCCGGCAGTCGGTCGACCCGGTCGAGAACAGCGGCTTCGTCCTGGACGCCGACATCGTGATCAAGGCGCTCGGCTTCGATCCCGAGGACCTGCCGGGACTTTGGGGCGAGTCGGCGCTGGAGGTGTCGCGCTGGGGCACGCTCAAGGTGGGCCATTCCAGCTTCATGACCAGCCTGCCCGGCGTGTTCGGCGCCGGCGACATCGTGCGCGGCGCCAGCCTGGTGGTGTGGGCGATCCGCGACGGCCGCGACGCCGCCGAGCAGATGCATCGCTGGCTGGAACGACAGGCGGCGGAACGGGTGGCGGAGGCGGCGGAATGAGCGCGATGCACACGACGCGGGCGGCGCTTGGCGTGCTGCTGCTCGGCACGACCCCCGGCGTGGCGGCCCGGGCCGCGGACAAGGCAATCGGCCCGGCGCATCTGGCGGCGGCGTCCCGGCTCATGGCCGACACCGGCGGCAAGGCGCGCATGGAGCAGGTCATGACCGCGATGCGCGGCCTCATGGTCCAGCTGGTGTCCGGGCAAGGCAAGGACGCGGCGGAGTCGGGCCGGATCGTCGACCAGGTGTTGCTGCCGGCCATGCGGTCGCACCTGCCGGAGCTTGAGGCGGCCTTCACCCGGTACTGGGCCGATGCGATGACCACCGAGCAGCTTGATACCGCGGACGCGTTCTTCCGCTCGCCGACGGGCGCGAAGCTGGTCGAGGTGCAGACCAGAGCCCTGCCGGCCTTCATGGCCCTGGGCCAGGCCTGGGGACAGCAGGTGGCGAAGGACGTGCTCTCGTCGCAGCGCGAGGCGCTGCGGCAGAGGGGCATCGCGCTGTGAGCACGGGTCGCGAGGACGCTTCCGCCATGACCGAATCCGGAACCGAATTCGTCGCCGCGTGGGACGCCAACGTTTCGGCCCTGTCCGGCAGCTACGACCCGTCGGACGAGCACGACGCCTGCGGCGTCGGCCTGGTGGCAGCACTTGACGGCGTCAAGCGCCGCGACGTGGTCGAGGCGGCGATCGCAGCACTCCGCGCGGTGTGGCACCGCGGCGCGGTGGATGCCGACGGCAAGACCGGCGACGGCGCCGGCATCCACCTGGAGATCCCGCAGGACTTCTTCGCCGACGCGATCGCGCGCACCGGCAACGCGCCCGGCGGCAGCCTGATCGCGGTCGGGCAGGTGTTCCTGCCCAAGACCGACCTCGCGGCGCAGGAGCGCTGCCGGCAGATCGTCGAGACCGAGATCCTGGCGTTCGGCTACGGCATCTACGGCTGGCGCCAGGTGCCGATCGACACAGCCTGCATCGGCGAGAAGGCGAACGCCACCCGGCCCGAGATCGAGCAGATCATGATCCGCAACCAGCGCGGATCCGCCGAGCCCGACTTCGAGCGCGACCTGTACGTGATCCGGCGCCGGATCGAGAAGCAGGTGATCGCGGCGCAGATCGGCGAGTTCTACATCTGCTCGCTGTCCTGCCGCTCGCTGATCTACAAGGGCATGTTCCTGGCCGAGCACCTGACCGAGTTCTATCCCGACCTGCGCGACCCCCGCTTCGTCAGCCGGTTCGCGATCTACCACCAGCGCTACTCGACCAACACCTTCCCGACCTGGAAGCTGGCGCAGCCGTTCCGCAAGCTCGCGCACAACGGCGAGATCAACACGGTGTCTGGCAACACCAACTGGATGAAGAGCCACGAGACACGGCTCGCCGACCCGGTGCTCGACCCGTTCATGGACGACGTCAAGCCGGTGATCCAGGCCGGCGGCTCCGATACCGCCACGCTGGACAACGTGTTCGAGCTGCTGTGCTTCGCCGGGCGCGACGCGCCGATGGCGAAGGCGCTGCTGGTGCCGGCGGCAACCACCACGGGCCCCGAGATGAAGCCTGCGCACAAGGCGATGTTCGAGTACTGCAACGCGGTGATGGAGCCCTGGGACGGGCCGGCGGCGATCTGCGGCACCGACGGGCGCTGGGTGATCGCGGGGCTCGACCGCAACGGCTTGCGCCCGCTGCGCTACACCGTCACCGCGAGCAAGATGCTGGTGGTCGGCTCCGAGACCGGCATGGTCAAGATTCCCGAAGGCGACATCCTAAGCCGCGGCCGGCTCGGGCCCGGCCAGACGGTCGCGGTGGATCTCGACGCGCCGCGCTTCTACGGCGACGACGACCTGCTCGACATGCTGTCGCAGCGCCAGGACTTCGAGGGCTGGGTCGGCCGCATCAACCGCATCGACCGGATCGTGCGCGACGATGCCGTCGAGCCGGCGGGCTGGAGCGGCGAGGAGCTGCGTCGCCGGCAGGTGGCGGTCGGCACCACGCTGGAGGAGCTGGAGGTCATCCTGCACCCGATGGTGGCCGACGGCGCCGAGGCGGTCGGCTCCATGGGCGACGACACCCCGCTCGCGGTGCTGTCGGAGTACTATCGCGGCCTGTCGCACTACTTCCGCCAGGCGTTCAGCCAGGTCACCAATCCGCCGATCGATTCCCTGCGGGAGACGCGGGTGATGAGCCTGACCACCCGGCTCGGCAACCTCGGCAACGTGCTGGACGAGAACGGCGGCCAGTGCGAGCTGCTGCAGCTCGACAGCCCGGTGCTGACCAGCGGCGAGTGCCACGCGCTGCTGGAGTTCCTGGGCGGCAGCGCTTGCGTGATCGACTGCACCTTTGCAGCGGGCCAGGGCGAGGCAGGCCTGCGCGACGCGCTCGGCCGCATCCGGCGCGAGGCCGAGGAGCGGGTGCGCGAAGGCTGCAGCCACGTGTTCCTGACCGACGAGCACCAGGGCCCGGAGCGCGCCTACATCCCAATGATCCTGGCCACCGCAGCGGTGCACACGCACCTGGTGCGCAACTCGCTCCGCACCTTCACCAGCCTCAACGTCCGTACGGCGGAATGCGTGGACGTGCACGCGATCGCCATCATGATCGGCTCGGGTGCGACCACGGTGAACGCGTACCTGGCGCAGGAAAGCATCGCCGACCGCCACCGCCGCGGCCTGTTCGGCGACATGACGCTGCGCACCGCGGTGGAACGCTACCGCAACGCGATCGACAAGGGCCTGCTCAAGGTGATGTCCAAGATGGGCATCTCGGTGATCGCGTCCTATCGCGGCGGCTACAACTTCGAGGCGATCGGCCTGTCGCGCGCGCTGGTGGCGGAGTTCTTCCCCGGCATGCCGTCGCGCATCTCCGGCATCGGCCTGTCGGGCCTGGCGCGCAACGTGCTGGGCTTCCACCGTCGCGCCTGGGACGAGGACGCGGTGGTGCTTCCCGTGGGCGGGCTCTACAAGCTCCGCCGGCGGGGCGAGGTGCATGCGTTCGACGGCGGGCTGATCCACACCCTGCAGAGCGCGGTCGGCAGCGACAGCTTCACCACCTACCGCCGCTACGCCGATGCGGTGCGCCGGCAGCCGCCGGTGGCGCTGCGCGACCTGCTCGACTTCCGCGAGGGACGCACGGCGATCCCGGTGGAGGACGTCGAAAGCATCACCGAGATCAGGAAGCGCCTGCTGGCGCCGGGCATCTCGCTGGGCGCGCTCAGCCCGGAAGCACATGAGACGCTGTCGATCGCGATGAACCGGATCGGCGCCAAGTCGGATTCCGGCGAGGGTGGCGAGGACCCGTCGCGGTCCCGCCCGCGCCCGAACGGCGACAACGCATCGTCGGCGATCAAGCAGGTGGGCTCGGGCCGGTTCGGCGTCACCGCGCAGTACCTGAACGACTGCCGCGAGATCGAGATCAAGATGGCGCAGGGCGCCAAGCCCGGCGAGGGCGGGCAGCT
>CAXTVS010000006.1:0-103372 GCA_964247735.1 uncultured Acetobacteraceae bacterium | reverse complement strand
TGTTCCCGGAGGGCGGCGCCCGGCTCACGCCGGAAGCCAACAAGCAGCTCGACCTGGCGGCGCGTCTTTTCCGCGACGCCAACCCGGTGCTGATGTTCACCACCGGCTATTCCGACAACCGCGGCGACGAGTACCACAACCTGCTGCTGTCGGCGCGGCGCGCCCAGGTGGTCAAGAAGGCGCTGGTCGCCCGCGGCATCCCGGCCGACCGGCTGCTGCTCCAGGCGCTCGGCGCGTCCGATCCGGCCGACTCGCGTGACCCCACAGCGCCGGCCAACCGCCGCGTCGTGGTGACCTGGCGCCTGCTCTAGGCCGGTCGCGGCCGCGCGCCCGGAGGCCTACTCGGCACGGGTGCCGGCCGCGAGCCGGATGGTATCCCCCACCAGGCCGCGCGCGAACTCGGCAGCGGAGAACGGGCGGAGGTCTTCCGCCCGCTCGCCCACGCCCACCGCGTGCAGCGGCAGCCCGAACGCTTCCGCCAGCGCCACCACCACCCCGCCGCGCGCGCTGCCGTCGAGCTTGGTGACCACCAGCCCGGTCACCGCCACCAGCTCGCGGAACACCCTCACCTGTTCCAGCGCGTTTTGACCCGTGGTGGCGTCCAGCACCAGCAGCACCGAATGCGGCGCCGTCTCGTCGAACTTGCGCAGCACGCGGATGATCTTGGCCAGCTCCTCCATCAGCGCGCCCTTGTTGTGCAGGCGCCCGGCGGTGTCGATCAGCAGCAGGTCGGCACCGTCGGCGCGGGCCCGCTTCAGCGCCTCGAACGCGAGGCCGGCCGCATCCGCCTTCGGCGGCCCGGCGATCACCGGTGCTCCCACCCGCTCGCCCCAGATCTGCAGCTGCTCCACCGCGGCGGCGCGAAAGGTGTCGCCGGCCACCAGCACCGGGCGCAGCCCCTGCCGACCGTACTGCAGCGCCATCTTGCCGATGGTGGTGGTCTTGCCGGTGCCGTTCACCCCCACCACCAGCACCACGTGCGGCTTGAGCAGGGGATCCGGCACGAACGGGATCGCCACCGGCTCCAGCACCCGCGCGATCTCCGCCGACAGCGCCTCGCGCACGTCCGCGTCGGTGACGTCGTTGCCGAACCGGGTGCGCCGGAACTCCTCGATCACCCGGCCCGCCACCGCCGGCCCCAGGTCGGCCGCGACCAGCAGCTCCTCCAGCTCCTCCAGCGCCGCCTCGTCCAGCCGGCGATAGGTGAAGGCGACGGCGAGGTTGTTGCCGAGCTTCTGGGTCGAGCGCGACAGCCCTTCCTTGAGCCGGTTGAAGAAGCCAAGCGCCATGGTGTTCAGATCCTCGTCCCGTGCAGCCCGCGCGCGTCGGCCGAAACCGCGCGTGCCGCAACCACCTGTCCCGGCCTTCCCGCCTGTGTCGCGAACCGCACCGGCGCGAACTGTTCCCCATGCCCGCTGGTCGGAGTTTCCAGCAGCACGCTGAGCGTCTGTCCGACCAGCGCTGCGTGGAACGCCTGGGCCGTCGCCATCCCCGCCTCGCGCAGCCGCGCCGCACGCTCGCGGCGCAGCGCCACCGGCACCGCGGGCATGCGCGCCGCCGGGGTTCCCGGCCGCTCGCTGTACGGGAACACGTGCAGGTAGGGCAGCGCCTGGTCGCGCACGAAGCTGAGCGTCTCGTCGAACGACCGTTCGTCCTCGGTTGGGAAGCCCGCGATCAGGTCGGCGCCGAAGCCGATCCCCCCGCGCAGGCGCCGCGCCCGCTCCACCACCCGCGCCGCGTCCCCCACCAGGTGCCGGCGCTTCATCCGCTTCAGCACCAGGTCGGAACCGGCCTGCAGCGACAGGTGCAGGTGCGGCATCAGCCGCGGCTCCTCCGCAATCAGCCGCCACAGGTCGTCGTCGATCTCCACCGGGTCGAGCGAGGACAGGCGCAGCCGCTCCAGCTCCGGCACCAGCGCCAGCAGCCGGCGCACCAGCTGCCCCAGGCTGGGCCGCCCCGGCAGGTCGCCGCCATAGGAGGTGACGTCCACCCCGGTCAGCACCACCTCGCGATACCCCGCGCGCACCAGCGTCCTCGCCTGCTCCACCACCGCGCCGACCGGCACCGACCGGCTCGGTCCGCGCCCGAACGGGATGATGCAGAAGGTGCAGCGGTGGTCGCACCCCTGCTGCACCTGCACGAACGCCCGCGCCCGCCCGGCAAACTCGGTGACCAGGTGCGCCGCCGTGTCGCGCGCCGCCATGATGTCGGACACCGCATCCCCGGCCTCCAGCGCTTCCTCGCTCCAGCTGTCCGGCCGCAGCTTTTCCTCGTTGCCGAGCACCCGCACCACGCCCGGCAGCGTGCTCCAGGCGGCGGGATCGAGCTGGGCGGCGCAGCCGGTGACCACGATGCGCGCGCCGGGCCGGTCGCGGTGGGTGCGCCGGACCGCCTGCCGCGCCTGGCGCTCGGCTTCCGCGGTGACGGCACAGGTGTTGACGATCACCAGCTCCTCGATCCCGCCGGCATGCGCGCGCATCACCTCGCTCTCGTAGGTGTTCAGCCGGCAGCCGAAGGTGAGGATCTCGGGGCCGCTCACCGGGGATCGTCCAGGGCCACGGTGCCGGTGAAGGCCAGCACCGCCGGTCCGGTCATGCGCACCGGCCCGTCCGTGCGCCAGTCGATCTCCAGCACCCCGCCCGGCATCTCGACCGCGACACGGCGGCCGGTCAGCCCCCGCCTGGCCGCGTTGACCGCGGCGGCGCAGGCGCCGGAGCCGCAGGCGCGGGTCAGCCCGGCGCCGCGCTCCCACACCACCAGGCGCAGCCGCTCCGGCGACAGCACGGTGGCAAAGCCGACATTGGCCCGCTGCGGGAACAGCGGATCGCGCTCCACCGCCGGCCCGACCAGACCGGGATCACCCGGATGGTCGAAGAAGGTCGCGTGCGGGTTGCCCATCGAGCAGCCGGCGGGATCGCCGTCGAGCGGCAGGTGCAGCGTGTCGGCCTCCCGTGCCAGCGGCAGCTCGCCCCAGCGCAGCGCCGGCGCGCCCATCTCCACCTCGACCAGCCCGCCATCCAGCACCCGCGCCGGCAGCCGTCCCGCGCGCGTGCGCACCGCCAGCGTCCGCCCCGGCACCGCGTCCGCCACCAGGAGGGCGACGCAGCGGGTGGCGTTGCCGCAGGCATCGGCCTCGCTGCCGTCCGGATTGAAGAAGCGCGCACCCACCTCGTCCGGCGCCTCGCCTACGTCCAGCAGCACCAGCTGGTCGCAGCCGATCCCGGTGTGCCGGTCAGCCAGCCGCATGATCGTTTCCGGCGACAGCCCGAGCGGGCGGGCACGTCCGTCGAGCACGACGAAGTCGTTCCCGGCCCCGTGCATCTTGTGGAAGGCGAGCTGCATCGGCGCTCCTATACGGGATCGCGGCGTCCTCCGCGAAGCGGGACATGGGTTGCGGCCGGCCGCAGCGTGATGGCAGCCTTGGCACCGTCCCGATCCCGGAGCCGGGGAGGGACACGCCACCATCGACGGGAGCCAGAATGATCCACCAGCGCCGCGTGCCCGTCCGCAGGATCCTGCTCTGCGCCCTGCTCGCCGGGATGCCGTTCCCGCTCGCCCAGGCCCAGCAGATGGCCATGAACGCCCCGGCCGGAACCGGCAGTGCGGCGGACCGGGCGATGATGTCGGGGATGAAGTCCATGCAGCAGGCGATGGACCGTGCGCCGATCACCGGCAATCCCGACCGCGACTTCGTGTCGATGATGACGCCGCACCACCAGGGCGCGATCGACATGGCCGAGGCCGAGCTGCGCTACGGCCGTGATCCGGAACTGCGCCGCCTGGCCCGGGACATCGTCACCGCACAGAAGCGCGAGATCGCCGAGATGGACCGCTGGGCCGCAGCCCACCCCTCGCCGGCACCCTGAGCCGGTTCCCGCGGTCGCGACGACGCGGTGTTTGCTGGTAGCGTGCCGCGTCCAGCCCGAAAGCGACCATGCCACACCGCGCCTCCGCCGTCCCGTTCGTGCAATCCGTCCGGCCACGACGCATCGTGGCGGCGCTGCTGTGCAGCGTCTCGTGGGGGAGCCTCGCCATGTCTGCCGACCAGCCGCACCAGGCCAGTTCGCCCTATCCGGTCGAAGGACGGAGCATGGGCGAGGTCGAGGCCGACCTTGCCGCCGGCCGGGTGACCGCGGCCGGTCTGGTCCACGCCTACACCGCGCGGATCGCCGCGATCGACCACGCCGGCCCTTCGCTGCACGCGGTGCTGGCGCTGAACCCGGACGCCCTCGCAGAGGCCGAAGCCAGCGATCGCCGCCGTGCAGCCGGTCACGCCCTGCCGCTCGACGGCGTCCCGGTGCTGGTCAAGGACAACATCGAGACCGAGGACAGGATGCCGACCACCGCCGGCTCGCTGGCGCTCCAGCACAACGTCACCGGCCGCGACTCGCCACTGGTGGCGCGGCTGCGCGCGGCCGGTGCGGTGATCCTGGGCAAGACCAACCTGTCGGAATGGGCCAACATGCGCGGCTCGCGCTCGGTCAGCGGCTGGAGCGGCGTCGGCGGCCTGACCCGCAACGCCTTCGCGCTCGACCGCTCCGCCTGCGGCTCCTCGTCGGGCAGCGGCGTCGCGGTGTCCGCCTCGCTGGCCGCCGCCGCCATCGGCACTGAGACCGACGGCTCCGTCACCTGTCCGGCCTCCATCAGCGGCCTGGTCGGGCTGAAGCCCACGGTCGGCCTGATCCCGCGCACCCACATCATCCCGATCTCGGCGACGCAGGACACCGCCGGGCCGATGACGCGCACCGTTGCCGACACCGCCCGGCTGCTCGACGTGATCGCCGGCAGCGACCCGTCCGACCCGGCGACGCGGGATGCCGACACCCACCGCACCGACTACATGGCCGCCCTCGACGCCGGCGCGCTCAAGGGTCGCCGGATCGGGGTGATGCGCTTCGCTGCCGGTTACCATCCCGAGCTCGACCAGGCGTTCGACGCCGCTCTGGCCGTGCTCCGGCAGCAGGGCGCCACCCTGGTGGAGATCCCGAGCTTCCCCGACCTCGACGCGATCGGCGCCGACGAGCAGACCGTGCTGCTGTACGAGCTCAAGGACGGGCTGAACGCCTACCTCGCCGGCACGCCCGCCCGCGGCCAGCCGGCCACCCTGTCGGCGCTGATCGCCTTCAACCAGGCGCATGCCGACCGCGAGCTCGGCCTGTTCGGCCAGGAGCTGTTCCTGAAGGCGGAGGCGACCAAGGGCCTCGACGATCCCGCCTACCGCACCGCGCGCGACAACGCCCGCCGCCGCGCAGGCACCGAGGGGATCGACCAGCTGCTGGCGACGGACCACCTCGACGCGCTGGTGGCCCCGACCGGCGCGCCCGCCTGGCTGATCGACACCATCGACGGCGACCACGACATGGGCAGCGCCGGCACCCTGCCGGCGGTGGCGGGCTACCCGCACCTGACGGTGCCGATGGGGCTGGTGTCGGGCCTGCCGGTCGGCCTGTCCTTCATCGGCCCGGCCTGGTCGGAAGCGCGGCTGCTGGCGCTCGGCTACAGCTTCGAGCAGGCGAACCACCTGACGCTCCGGCCCGGCTACCAGCCTTCGCTCGGCAGCGATCCCGCAAGCCAGGCGCTGCTGCGCCCCGTTCCGAACCGGGATGCCGCAACGAACGGTTCGCCCGCACCGGCGTTACCTCCGAACCGGTGAACGAGCCTGCGGAGCCTTGATGCAGCAGATCCTGACCTATCGTGACTGCCGTTACGTGATCGGCCAGGACACCGACCGTGGCCGGTCATGGACCATCTTCCCGCCGAACGGGCCGGAAGCCGGCGCGGAGGGTGGCATTGCGCGCGGGGAGGGCCTGCGCGGCTCGTTCAAGGTGGCGGTGCACACCGCCCAGGGGGCCATCGACCGCTGGCTGGCGGCCAACGCCCGGTAGGAGCCGCCCACGCGCCCGTCGCGCGGAGGCCATGACAGGCACGCGCGGCGGTTTTCCTGGCTTTTGCCGGTCGGGCTCTCTATGTGCCGGGTCATCAACCCGATCGCATTGCCCTTCCACGCCGCCTCTCACGGCGGCTGCGGGCGGCCGGTCGCGCGTCCCTCATGGATTTTCCGCGTCATGCCCTTCCCCGCCACCCACCCGTCCCTGGCCCGCGCCCTTGCCGCGCGCGGCTACGAGGAGCCGACGCCGGTCCAGCTGGCGGTGCTGCAGCCGGACACCGAGGGGCGGGACCTGCTGGTGTCGGCGCAGACCGGGTCCGGCAAGACCGTCGCCTACGGCCTCGCCGCGGCACCCACCCTGCTCGGCGATGCCGAGCGCCTCGGCCGTGCCACCGTCCCCCTGGCGCTGGTGATCGCCCCGACCCGCGAGTTGGCGGTGCAGGTGCACAAGGAGCTGTCCTGGCTCTACGCCGAGGCCGGTGCGCGCATCGTCGCCTGCATCGGCGGCATGGACGTGCGGCGCGAGGCGCGCGCCCTGGAGGGCGGCTGCCACATCGTGGTCGGCACCCCGGGCCGGCTGTGCGACCACCTGTCCCGCGGCCGCCTCGACACCTCCGCGATCCGCGTCGTCGTGCTCGACGAAGCCGACGAGATGCTCGACCTCGGCTTCAAGGACGAGCTCGACCAGATCCTCGACACCCTGCCGCCGGTGCGGCGCACGCTGCTGTTCTCCGCCACCATCGCCCGCGAGATCGCCTCCCTCGCCCGCAAGTACCAGCGCGACGCGCTGCGGATCGACACCCAGTCCGGCACCCGCCAGCACGCCGACATCGAGTACCGCGCCGTGCTGGCGGCACCGCACGAGGCCGAGCATGCGGTGGTGAACGTGCTGCGCTGGTTCGAGAGCCCGACGGCGATGGTGTTCTGCGCCACACGCGAGATGGTGCGGCACATGCACGGCAGCCTGCTGGAGCGCGGCTTCGCGTCCGTGGCGTTGTCCGGCGAGCTCAGCCAGGCCGAGCGCACCCGGGCGCTGGACGCGCTGCGGTCCGGCGGCGCCCGGGTCTGCGTCGCCACCGACGTGGCGGCGCGCGGCATCGACCTGCCCGACCTCGGCCTTGTGATCCACGCGGCCCTGCCCACCGACAGCGCCACCCTGCTGCACCGGTCCGGCCGCACCGGGCGCGCCGGACGCAAGGGCACCTGCGTGCTGGTGGTGCCGCAGGTCCGACGTCGCAAAGCGGAGCAGTTGCTGACGGGCGCCCGGGTGCAGGCGCACTGGAGCGGCGCCCCCACCGCCGACGAGATACGCGCCCGCGACGGCGAACGCCTGCTGGCCGACCCGATCCTGACCGAGGAGCCGACCCCGGAGGATCAGGCGCTGGCACAGTCGCTGCTCGCCGGGCGCACCCCCGACGACATCGCCGCCGCCCTGGTGCGGCTGTACCGCGCCCGCCTGCCCGACCCCGAGGAGATCCGCACGGTGCAGCCGGGCCCGGAGCGCCGCACCTACGAGGAGCGCGCCGAGCGTACGCCGCGCGCGCCCCGACCCGCGGACGACCGCGCCAGCGGCCCCGGCGTCTGGTTCGGCATGCCGATCGGCCGGCAGGACAAGGCCGACCCGAAATGGCTGGTGCCGCTGATCTGCCGCCTGGGTGCGGTGACCAAGCGCGACATCGGCCTGATCCGCATCCTGGACGCCGAGACGCGCTTCGAGATCAGCCCCGTCATGGCGGCGCGCTTCGCCGACGCCGTGTCGGCGGCCGACGACGACGAGGTGCGGATCGTGCCGGCCACGGCGCCGGCGCCCGGACAGGGCTCGCGCATCCACGCCCCTCCCGCGTCGCCGTCCAACGGGCCGCCGATGCGTCGTGCTGCCGGTGCTCCCGCCTTCGACCGCAAGCGGGCGGCGCCGAAGCTGCACTCCTCGCGCAAGCGCGCTTCCTGAGGGTGTCCGGCCAGGCGGTTCAGCGCTCGGGAACCGATGGCAGGAACCGCTCCACCGTCTGGCAGATGACCCAGTCCGGCTTCTCCGCCGCGATGTAATCCGCATCCATCCGCGGGTCCCAGACGAAGTGGAACTCGGCGAAGATCCGCGCGAACCACCAGCTCAGGCCACCCGCGTCGCCGCCGCGCTCGAAGTAGGAGTTGCCGAAGGCGACCACCTTCATCGGGATGGCCGCGTTCGCGTTCTTCCACACGAAGCGGGTGCCGATGTGGCCGCTCGGCGGCGTATGCGCCTCCGTCAGCTCCAGTCCAGCCGAGAACGCGTCGCAGAACGAATCTGCCGGCAGCCGTATCGTCTCGAACAACGGCACGCCGAAGAACCGCTCGGCCAGGTCCCCGGTCGAGACGACCTGCTTCCATGCGTCCGGCTGGACGGGCGCGGGAAGGCCCATCGCGTCCAGCATCGCCCGCAGGGTCCGGACAATGCCGTCATAGGAAAGGTGCGAATCCGTGCGCAGGAAGGTCCGGCACCGCGCCTCGAGATCGAGGGCGTTCATCACTGACCGGCCGGACACGTAAGCCTGCGCCAGCTGCGGCGCGCGCATGGTGGCGGTCTCGATGCGCTGCAGAAGCGGCGAGGCCGCCGGAACGGTCCAGGGAAGCAGCTCGGCCAGGACGCCGAGCTTTTCCGGAACGATGAGCTGGAGATACCGGGTCCCGAGTGCCTGGCACAGGGCGTTGCGCCCGGAGATCCGCTCCAGCCACCCGTCCGCGGCCTCGACAAGGGTCGGATGGTCGGGATCGGTCAGGTACTGGCTGAGAACCGAGTTGGTGCCGCCGACGAGGAACAGGAAGCCCTGTCGTCCGACCAACGCGGTTCCGTCCAGCGACAGGTGGCCGAGCGGCACCTCGACCGGTGACGAGCGGGCGGCGTCCGGGAGCGCTGCCGCCGGCTGGAGCCCGTCCAGCATCCGGAAGAGCTCGTCCCGCTTGCGGCGGTTGGCGACGTGCCGCTCGCCCAGACGCACCGCGCGATCCGCCGTCTCGTCCTTCAGCGCGCGCATGAGCCGGTCGAGATCGGTTTCCTCGAGCAGGGACAGCTTCGTCTGGACGAGATCCTCGATCGCCTGCTCCCGGACGCGATCGAGCAGGCCGATCACCCTGGACGAGCCGGCGCCCGGAACCGAGGCAACCAGCTTCACCCGTCCCGAGATCAGGTCGAACAGGTCGAGGCGCCCGGGCATCTCGATCCAATAGCCGAACATGCCGCCGAAATCGTCGCGGTGCCGGTCCGGCCGGGCCTGCGTGATGACCACGTCGTCGGCGACCAGGGCGAGATCGGCGATCACCTCGGGATCCTCGCAGCGGACCCAGCCGCCCAGATAGCCGGAGGCCGAAGCGAATTCGATGCAGCCGTCGATCCGCACGATCTTCTCCTACTGGTTCCAAAGGATGCAACGGTTGAGGCGGCAACGTTAACCGCAGCCTAACGAACGGTTGGCAACCGTTCGACCTGGTCGTCCAGGAAGGCCTGCCCGTTGACAGCCGGCGTCGAGGCGTGTCGCCTGTCGCGGCGCGACACGTTGATGGATCGTGCCACGATGCCCTGCCACACCGTTCGTTGCCGATCCCGATGCATCCACTTCCATCCTGCGAACAGGAAAAGCAACCGTCATCCTTCCTGCTCCCCATATATACCGCTTTAGTAACTTGTTCCGGATGTTGAGCCTTTGTTTCCGATCGCGCATGCCGGTCGAGGTCAGGATCGCTCCAGGCAGGCGCCACGGGCTCCCTGCCTCCTGCGGCCGGCGTGCCGCACGGTGATCCACCGCGTCCTGCTCGCCGCCCTCCTCGCCACCGCAACCCATCCGGCGCTGGCGGACCCGCCTTCCGCACCCACGCTGCCGACGCCGCACCTGCCGCCGAACGGCGTCATCCCGCCGCTCCAGCTCCGCCAGGCGATCGCCAAGGCCAAGGCAGGCCGGACGGTACAGGTCTGCATCGCCGGCGACAGCACGTCCAGCACCGCGACGATCGGCACCCCGAACGGCGTGCACCTCACCGACGGCCTGTGGTACGCGGTGATGCGCGCGATGCAGGACCAGAATCCCGGCGTACGCTTCGCGTTCCAGAACTTCGCGATCCCCGGCACCACCATGGGGCAGTTCACCAACGCCAGTGCCCACGACCGCGCCGTCGCCGCCGGCGCCACCTGGTACGCCGACGGCGCGCGCACATGGTACCAGTATTTCGGCGTGCACACCCCGTGCGACGTCGCCATCCTGAACTGGGGAGTCAACGACGGGTGGAACGTCGGCCCGGACCTGGTGAAGGGGGTCATCGCCGCCACCCAGGCGAACGGCACGCCCGGCGTGATCTGGATGACCAGCGGGGTCGCCAACCCAGCGATCGACCGCAACCCCGCCGACCAGGACGGCTTCATCGCGGTGCCCTCGCTCCTGCGCGCCATGGCGGCGCTGGGCTCGGCCGGCTTCACCGCCGTGCCCGCCGGCTACCCGGCCTCCATCGGGCTGATCGACGTCGGCCGGTTCTTCCAGATGGCCTATCTCGGCCGGGACTACGGCGACCAGACCAGCGTGGACGTCACCGCCCTGCTTCCGGCACGAACGGCAACGATCACGCCCTCCGCCAGCTACGCGCTTCCCGAGACCGATGGCGACCTCGACCTCCTGGCGACCTTTCCCGGCGCGCTCGCCGTGTCCAGGGGGATCTTCTTCACGATCGGCTCGTTCGACGGCGGCCGCTACAACGACCCGGTCGTCTACGTGACGCCGAGCGGACATGGCGGCGTCTACATCAACTACTCGGCCGGCAGCACGGTCAGGTTCGGCCCGATCTATGTCCCGGCAGGCGGCCCGGACCTGACGGTCGAGATCGCGGTCAAGCAGGACTTCCTGACGGTCGTGGTGAACGGCAGCGCGGTCCAGAGAACCGTCATCAAGCCGACCGCGCCGTTCATCCCGCGCATCACCGTCGACAACGGCAACCCAGGTCAGGCCGTCATCGTCACCAGGTTCGTCAAGGGGGTGGCGCGGCGCTACGCCCCGATCCTTGACGAGCAGGAAGCCTATGGTCCGGGCGCCACCGGCGGAAACGGCATCAACCATCCGGCCTCGGGCGCCTGGAACACCATCTGGGGCTCCGTGATCGCTCAATCCGATTTCGGCCTGCTGCGCTACGCCTCGTCCCGCTACGCGCTCGGCGGACTGGCCGCGGCCGGACGCACCCGCGCCACCGCCTACCCGATCTATGCCGACACAGACACCTTCACGACGGTGTCGGACGGCACCGGCGCCGCCCTGCCCGATTATCCGGTCGGCGAGCCGGTGACGGTGTTCAACGACGGCGCCAGCGCCCTGTCCGTCTGGCCAAACAGCGACGCCGACCGGATCGGCTCCCTGCCGGCCGGTATCGCGGCGACCGTCGGCCCCGGCGCGATGGCGGTGTTCGAGCGCGACCGGGCGCTGCACTGGTTCCCCGTCAGGTAGGACGGCTCAGGACCCCGGCAGCACCGTACGGCCCGGCGCGTCGGGGTTCTGCGCGCGGTGACGCAGCAGGTGGTCGGCCAGCACGCAGGCCAGCATCGCCTCCCCCACCGGCACCGCGCGGATGCCGACGCACGGGTCGTGCCGCCCGCGCGTGGCGACGACGGTGTCGGCGCCGCCCCGCGTGACGGACGGCAGGCCGGTCAGGATTGAGCTGGTCGGCTTCACCGTGAAGCGCGCCACCACCGGCTGCCCGGTCGAGATCCCGCCCAGGATGCCGCCGGCGTGGTTGCTGCCGAACGACACCGCGCCGTCCCGCATCGCCATCGGGTCGGCATTCTCCTCGCCCGTGAGGGACGCGGCCCGCACGCCCTCGCCGATCTCCACCGCCTTGACCGCATTGATGCTCATCAGGGCGCCTGCGATGTCCGCATCCAGCTTGCCGTAGAGCGGCGCCCCCAGCCCGGGCGGCAGCCCCTCGGCCACCAGCTCGATCGCTGCCCCGACCGACGACCCCTGCTTGCGTATACCGGACAGGTAGTCGTCCCACAGCGCCGCCGTCACCGGGTCGGGACAGAAGAACGGGTTCCGCCCCACCGCGTCCCAGTCCCAGCGGCTGCGGTCCACCACGTGCGGCCCGACCTGGACCAGCGCGCCGCGTACCCGCAGGCCCGGCCCCAGCGCCTCCGCCAGCACCCGCCGCGCCACCGCCCCGGCCGCCACCCGGGCTGCGGTCTCCCGTGCCGACGCGCGTCCGCCGCCGCGCGGGTCGCGTATCCCATATTTCAGCGTGTAGGACAGGTCGGCATGGCCCGGCCGGAAGGTTTCCGCCACCTCGCGGTAGTCCCGCGAGCGCTGGTCGGTGTTGTCGATCACCATCATGATCGGCGTGCCGGTGGTCAGCCCCTCGTACACCCCCGACAGGATCCGCACCTGGTCCGCCTCCTGGCGCTGCGTGGTGTGCTTCGACTGTCCCGGCCGGCGCAGGTCCAGCCAGGGCTGCACGTCCGCTTCCGACAGCCTCAGCCGCGGCGGGCATCCGTCGACCACGCACCCCAACGCGGCCCCGTGGCTTTCCCCCCAGGTGGTGACGCGGAACAGGTGGCCGAACGTGTTGTGGGACATCGCGAACCGTGACCGCTCCGCCGGCGGTGATCGCCCGGCCTGTCCGATCCAGCCTCAATCCGGCCCGAACGGCAATCCGTCGGACAGGCTCGCGGCCAGGATCGCCACGGCGACCGCCCCACCATCCGGAACGCCCAGGGCGCGCTCGCCCAGGTAGCTCGCCCGTCCGAGCCGCGGCGTCATCGCAGCGGTCGCGTCGGCGCCGGCGCGGGCAGCCGCGACGCAGGGCGACCACACCTCCCGATCCCAACGACCGTTCCCGCTGGCCGCCTGCATCGCGTCCGCCATCGGCCCGAGCGCGTCGACCATGGTCCGGTCGCCTGGCTGCGCCCCGCCGAGCTGGCAGATCGCCTCGACCGCCTGTTCCAGCGCGTCGCACCAGTCCGGCAGGCCCGGCCGCTCGATCCCCTCCAGGCGCCGTGCGGCGCGGGCCAGCGCCACCGCGTAGAACGGGCCGGAGCTTCCGCCGACCGCACGCCGGATCGCGTCGCTCATCGCCTGCAGCGCGTGCGCCGGCGAACGCCAGGCCTCGGGCGGAAGAGCCAGCACCGCCCTGCCCGCCCGCGTCATGCTGCTCCCGAGATCCCCATCCCCGGCCCTCGAATCGAGCGCCGTCAGGGTCTCCTCGGCGCCGATCAGCCCGTGCGCGGCCGCAAAGGCAGCGGTGCGGACCTGCAGCCCCGCTCCCGACGGCGCGGCGGGCGCCTCGTCACCACCCGTCCCGACCTGGCGCGGGACGCGATGGACCACGTTTTCGTTCAGCAGGCCTGGTCCCGGCCAGGCCGGCGCACCGGTCGGGGCGTCGAGAAGCCCGAGCAGCTCCTCGTCCAGCGCCAGCACCGTGATCGAGCAGCCGGGCATGTCCAGCGCCGTGAGCAGGTTCCCGCACCAGCCGCGAACGACGTTCAGGTTTCTCTGCCGCAGCGCGCGCAGGGTCGCCCGCATGACGATGTCGAGCTCCATCGGCGGCGTCGCGCCGAGGCCGTTCACCAGCATCGCGACCTGTTCGCCGCCGGCGAGGCCAAGCTCGTCCAGGATCGTCCCGACCATGGTGCCGACCAGCCGGTCGCAGCCGTCGAACCTCACCCGGCTCACCCCCGGCTCGCCGTGGATGCCGAGCCCGAGCTCGACCTCGTCATCCCCGAGCGCGAACCCGGACCCGCCGGCACCGGGCAGGGTGCATCCGCCGAGCGCCACCCCCATCGTGCCGAGCCCGGCCGCGGTCCGCTCCGCCAGCGCCTTCACCTCGGTGAGCGGCCGGCCGGCCGCGGCGGCGGCGCCGGCCACCTTGTGCACCAGCACCGTCCCGGCGATCCCGCGCCTGCGCGCCCGCGGCACCGTGTTGCGCAGCGCCACGTCGTCGGCGACCACCACCAGCTCGACCGCCATTCCCTCTGCCCGTGCCAGCTCGGCGGCCAGGCCGAAGTTGAGCCGGTCGCCGGTGTAGTTCTTGACCACCAGCAGCGCGCCCGCCGGACCAGTCACCGCCCGGATCGCGGCCAGCACCGCGTCCACGCTCGGCGAGGTGAACACGTTCCCGGCAACGGCGGCGGCCAGCATGTCCGGACCCACGTAGCCGGCATGGGCCGGCTCATGGCCGCTGCCGCCGCCCGAGATCACCGCCACCCCCTCCCCGTCGCCCCGGCGCACCACGACGGTGTCGTCCGGCAGCAGCGCCTGGAATGGCGCACGCGCCACGCTGCCTTCCAGCATCTCCCGCACGACCCGGTCCGGATCGTTGATCAGCTTCTTCACCCGCCCGTCCTCCTTGCCCGGAGCCGCCGCTCCCCCGTCACTGCCCGATCAGGTCCCACACCTGCAGCTTGACCGCGTGGCAGGCATTGCCGAGCCCCTGCGACGAGACCTGCGACGAGAAGCCGGCGATCATGTCGTCGATCGGCTGCCGGTCGAAGCGGTCGCCCTGCAGGGCGCGGCACTGCTGCAGGATCTGCGCGGTCAGCGGGCCGACCTTCACCTGCCTGCCTTCGTCGCACATGCTCTTGCTTTCCTCGGCGAAACGGTGGAGCCGGGAGAAGGTGTCGCAGCGTCCGACATCCATCGGCGGCGGCGGCACCTGCTGCGCCAGCGCGAGGCCCGGCGGCGGCAGCAGGACCAGAAGCAGGAGCAGCCGGTGCAGGCAGGGCGTCATGGTCATCCTTCTCGAACGAGCCGCCCGCGCTCAACGCCGCACCGGCCGGTTCGATCAACGCGGCGCGGCGCCCGCGGCTCGGTCCGGCCCGCTCCGGGCAGGCCCTGATGGCCGCGATCCGGATCACCGACCGGCTGTCGATCGACGAGAACGAGATCACCCTGAGCTTCATCCGCTCGGCCGGCCCGGGCGG
This sequence comes from uncultured Acetobacteraceae bacterium, assembly GCA_964247735.1. Lineage (GTDB taxonomy): Bacteria > Pseudomonadota > Alphaproteobacteria > Acetobacterales > Acetobacteraceae > Lichenicola. The sequence continues at coordinate 88,565 of CAXTVS010000006.1, read as the reverse complement.
CCAGAACGTCAACAAAGTCGAGACCGCAGTGCAGCTGCGCTGGGCGATGACCGCCTCGCCCTCGATCGGCGACCGGGTCAAGGCGAACCTGAAGGCGCTGGCCGGGCGTCGCCTGAGCAAGGACGGCATCCTGGTGCTGACCGCGCACCGCCACCGCACCCAGGAGCGCAACCGCGCCGACGCGCTGGAGCGTCTGGCAGCCCTGGTCCGGGAGGCGGCCAAACCGCCCGCACCGGTCCGGCGGCCGACCAGGCCCACCCGCGGCTCGAACGAGCGCAGGCTGACCGCCAAGACCGTGCGCTCCGCCCTGAAGGGTACCCGGCGCACCGGGCGTTCCGACCCCGACGCCTAGGCTGAGACCTCGCACAGGATTCAACAGAAGGATCAGGAGCGATGCTCCGGGTCCGTGATGTTCTCCTTGACCGAGGGGCGTTAGGCTGCAGTATCGTCTCGCGGCCAGCCGCAACCTGGGAGACGTCATGCCACGGCACGCTATCGAAACGCCGGAGGTCAATCGAAGAATAGCTCCAGGGATGCCGTTGTCACTCTGATCGAGGACTTCGGCGCGACCCAGGCTGGAGCCGCAGCCGCCTTGAAGACCACACAGGGAACCGTTTCCGGCTGGCACACAGAAAGACGATACCAGCGCACGATTGCGCAGCTGGAAAGGAAGGTGGCCCAATTGGAGAGGCGTGTCGGGATGAGTGAAAACGTCCCGGTCGCCCTGTTGGTGGGAAACATGCTGTTGAGAATGACATAGCGGCTACGTGTACGGCTTGCGCTCCATCAAGGAGGACCAGGGATTATGAGTCCTGTTCTTTTTCAATAGATCGGTCCCCATGCTGAGTCCTGATCAGCACCTTGATGCGGTTCTCGGGTCCGCATAATCAGGAAAGAGCGGCGCCGCAACGTATGCCAATCGCCTGCAACATGACGCTCAACAGCAAGGCCTTTACTGTCCTTGAGTGTAAGGGCTTGGGAAATTTCCCAGTTTTCTCCGGCACCGGCGCAGGGCGAGACAATCCCGCTGACGTGGCAATGGCCGACATAGGCCCCTTGCCGCCGGGTCGATACTATATCGTCGATCGGCAGTCCGGTGGTCATCTTGGCTATTTAAAGGACTTCTTCCTTGAACACATATACGGCACGGATCGGGGGAAGTGGTTTGCGCTTTATCGGGACGATGGGGTGATTGACGACTTCACCTTCATCCAGGGGATCAAGCGGGGCAACTTTCGTCTGCACCCAATTGGGCCACGCGGCCTGAGCGAGGGATGCATAACTTTGGCTAACCCGGTGAACTTCGATGCACTACGAAAGGCCCTGCTCTCAACCAAGCTCATGGATGTTCCAGGCTTTTCCGGACAGGCCTACGGAACGGTGGACGTGAAATGAGAACACTTCTCAACCTCTTGGCTGCTGCGATCCTCTGGTTCGGCTTTGCAGTGGCTCTTGGCCATGTCAGCTTCACGCCTGGCATGACCGCAGGTCTCGTGCATCTGAGCTCGTATTTCGGCTTCAACGGCGACGAGGCGGTCGAGGACTTCTTCATGATCCTGTCCGCAACCGTTGCATTCTTCTTGGCGGTCGGCGTGGTTTGGCTTGGCAATCGAGTCGTGCGGCATCGAGCGGCCACCGCGTGATCGGATCCCGAAGCAAGTAGCTGCGGCGGCAGAACCGCACTCCTCCTGCATCCTCGGGCTAGAGCCGGTCACCGGGTCTCCATCCGCTCCTCTGCGTGATCCGCTGCCCGCAGCAGGAACCGGTCCTCAGCCTGGATCGCGCCGGCAAGGCTTCCTTGCAATCCGCTACCAGTCGATCCGGCAACTCCGGGTCCGCACCCTGCATTCCACCTCCATGCTCATCCCGCTCCTGGCGCTCGCGGCTGCCGGCCTGATCGTCCTCGTGCTCCAGGATGCCTTCGAGGTGATGCTGCTGCCCCGGCGCGTGGTCCGCCGCTTCCGTGCCGCACGCCTCTACTTCCGCAGCGTCTGGGGGGTGTGGAAGCGCTGTTCCCGTATCTTCCACGGGGCACGGCGGGAGCACTTCCTCAGCGTGTTCGGGCCGTTGTCGATGGTGGTCCTGTTCACCCTGTGGGCGATGGGCCTGATCCTGGGCTTCGGCACGCTGGGCTGGGCGCTGCAGGCGCACGCGCCGCACGCCTCGCCCCTCGCCGACCAGATCTACATGAGCGGGGTCACCTTCTTCACCCTCGGCTATGGCGACGTGGTGCCGCATTCGCACCTGGCGCGCACGCTGTCGGTGTCCGAGGCCGGCCTCGGCTTCGGCTTCCTCGCCCTGGTGATCGGCTACCTGCCGGTGCTGTATCAGCTGTTCTCCCGCCGCGAGGCGCATGTCATCCAGCTCGACGTCCGCGCCGGCACGCCGCCCACCGCCTGCACCCTGCTCACCCGGCACAGCGAGCCGGACGGCCTGCTCAAGCTCGACGAGCTGCTGCGCGAATGGGAGGTGTGGGGCTCGGAGCTGCTGGAAAGCCACCTCAGCTACCCGATGCTGGTCTACTACCGCTCGCAGCACGACAGCCAGTCCTGGCTGGCGGCCCTCGCGGCGGTGATCGACACCTGCGCCCTGATCCTGGTCGGCATCGAGGGCACCCGGCCGCTGCAGGCGCGGATGACCTTCACCATGGGCCGCATGGTCATCGTCGAGATGGCCCGCTCCTTCGGCGTCTCGCCATCCCGCTACGACGGCGGCGACCGTTTGGGAGACGAGGACTACCGGCAGATGGTCGACACCCTGACGAAGGCGGGGCTGCGCTGGACCAACGCGTCCGGCGCGCAGGGCACCCTGGCCGCCCTGCGCGCAACCTACGAGCCGCTGCTCGACGCGCTGGCCGACCGGCTGCTGCTGACCCTGCCGCCCTGGTCGGCCTCGGGGACCAGCCCGGACAACTGGCAGGTCGGGCATCGCGGCCTGATCGCGACGCGTTTGGTCGAGCAGCTATCCGCCCAGGCGGTGACGGAAAGCGACCGGCCGGAAGACAAGCTGTGGCGACGCCTCCGCGCCCAACTTGACAGGTAGGCCGCGGGGGCAAGGCGATGGAAGGGTGACATGGTCGGCAGGAAGGCAGGGCGTTGGGTGTTCCCGGGGATCGTCGTCGCCGTCATGTCGGCCCAGGCCAGCCTGGCGCAGGCACCGTCGCCGACGCAGCCCCAGCCTCCGACCGAGGCTGCCCAGCCGCCGCCAGCCGCCGCGGTACAGGCAGCGCAGCCGCCGCCACCGGGCGGATCGCCGGTATTCGTCATCTATCCAAGCAGCCCGCCGTCGCACGCCACCATCCTGCTGAACACCGTGACCGGGGAGACTTGGCTGCTGGGCGTCAACGGCCCGGATGGACAGTACCAGTGGACGCGCATCGCCGTCGCCGATCCGGCGGAGACCGCCGCGGCGCCGCGCTGACCCGGCCGCCGGAGGTCCTGGCATCGGGACAGGATCCGGGCCAGGCTTCGTGTTCCGACCCTTGTTCCCGCGGAGCGCCGCGATGGATGTGACCGAACGCGTTCCCGTGGCCGGATTGCCCGCCCGTCGTCAGCTCCTCGCGCGCGAGCCGGGCTGGCAGTTCAGCCTGATGCTGGCGCTCGAGGTGGTGTTCCTGTTCGTCGCCATCCCGGCGCTGAGCGCCGGCGGCGTGGACCGCAGCGTGGTGACGCTGCTCCAGCTCCTCCTGGCCGGCACCGCGATCGCGCTGCTGGCCAGATCCATCTCCCTCAGGCTGGCGCTGGCCACCAGCTTCGGACTCACCTTGTTGTCGCGCCTCCTGCCCGGGCTGCTGCCGCACGCGATCACCCTGGGCATGGCCTTCGCCTACAACCTGCTGGTGACGGCGGCGATGGCGCGGGCGGTGTTCGGGGCCGGCGACGTAAACCACCACCGCATCGCCGGTGCCGTGTTCGTCTACCTCAACGTTTCGCTGCTGTTCGCCATGGCCTATGCCGGGCTGACGCTGCTGTCGCCGCACGCCCTGTCCGGCCTGTCCTCCCCGTCGGCGCACGCAGCCGAGCTGCTGCATTTCAGCCTCACCCGCCTCACCTCCATCGGCGACGGCACGATCGCGGCGCGGTCGCCGCTGGCATCCAGCCTGGCCGACCTGGAAACGGTGATCGGCCAGCTGTTCCCGGCCATCCTGCTGTCGCGCCTGGTCGGGCTGCACCTGTCGCGCAGCCGGTAGGCCCGCGTCACAGCGCCCGCCGGAAGGTGAGGTTGAATCGCGCAGCACCCGTCACCGGGTGCTCGCCCGCCTTCAGCACGTCGATCCCGTGGAACGCCAGCCGCGACGGGCCGCCCCACACCACCACATCGCCGTGCCCGAGGCGCAGGCGCCGCGGCCGGTCGGCCCGTGATGCACCGCCCCACAGGAACGTCGCCGGCAGGCCGAGCGAGACCGACACGATCGGCGCGCCCAGGTCGCGCTCGTCCCGGTCCTGGTGCAGCGACATCCGCGCGCCCGGCTCGTAGCGGTTGAGGAGGCAGCAATCCGCCACGAAGCCCGGATATCCCGCCCGCTCCGCCGCCCTGTCCGCCAGGGCTGCGAACGCCGGCGGTATCGCCGGCCAGGGACGGCCGGTGTGGGGGTCGGCCGGGACGTAGCGGTAGCCGCTGCGGTCGGCCACCCAGCCCACCCGGCCCGCGTTGCTCATCGCCACCGACATGCGCCGCCCGCCCGGCACCGTCATGTGGCGGAACGGGGCCAAGCGCCGGATCCCGTCCAGTGCCGCGAGCAGGGCCACTGCCTCCGCGGAGGCGAACCCGCCCAGCAGGACGGCGCCCGGTCCCAGCTCCAACTCCCCGGACGGCAGGTCGAGCTCACCGGTTCCGGGCCCCGCCTTCATGAACGTTGTTCACCCATCTCACCGTCGGCCTCCTCCGCCGCCTGCGTGACGCGGGACCATGCGCTCTCACGATCGAGCAGCGCCCGCTTGCGCTCCACCCCCCAGCGATAGCCGGACAGCGCGCCGTCGTGGCGGACCACCCGGTGGCACGGGATGGCGACGGCAAGCGGGTTGGCGGCACAGGCCCCCGCCACCGCCCGGACGGCACCGGGCGCGCCGATTTGGGCGGCAATCTCGGCATAGCTCGCGGTGCTGCCGGCCGGGATCTGCCGCAGCGCCTGCCAGACGCGCTGCTGGAACGCGGTGCCGCGTATGTCGAGCGGCAGGTCGAGGCCGGTTGCCGGCATCTCGACGAAGCCCACCACCCGCGCCACCACCGCCTCGAACGTCCGGTCGCCACCGGCCAGCTGCGCACCGGAGAAGCGGTCCCGCAGCTCGCGCAGCAGCCGGTCCGGGTCGTCGCCGATCAGGATGGCGGCGACTCCCCGCGTGCTGGCAGCCACCAGGATCGCGCCGAGCGAACAGGTGCTGGTGGCGAACCGCAGCGTCTCCCCGGCGCCACCGGCCCGGTAGCGCCGCGGCGTCATGCCGAGGACGGCCTCCGCCTCGGCATAGAACCGGCCGCTCGACCCGTATCCGGCGTCGTGGATCGCCTCCGTCACGGTGCCGCCGCCGCCCAGCCGGTCCCGGAGCCGGGCCGCGCGCCGCGCGCCGGCATAGGCCCTGGGCGTCACCCCGGTCGCCGCCTTGAACAGGCGGTGCAGGCGCTGCGGGCTCAAGCCGACCGCGTCCGCCAGTTCGGCCAGCGGCACCGCCTGCCCGGCCTCGTCGATCAGCCGGCAGGCCCGCACGACGGAAGCGGTCGCGGCGTCGCCGTGTGGATCATCGGGGCGGCATCGCAGGCAGGCGCGGCAGCCGGTCGCCCGGGCCGCCTCCAGGCTGTCGTGGATGACGACGTTGCCGGGGTTGCAAGCGCGCGACGGGCAGGACGGCCGGCAATACACCCCGGTGGTGACCACCGAATACCAGAACGTGCCATCGGCCGCCTTGTCGCGCGCCAGGATGCGGACCCAGCGCGGGTCGCGCAGGAGATCGAGGGGGGATGCGGTCGCCGATAGCTGCCCGTCCATGATGGATTCCCTTGCCGGATCGATGCCCGGTCCATCCATGCCGACAATGCGCGGCGCCGGCACCTCGTTTCCCGGCGCCGAATCCGGAAAACGACCTGAGGAGGCCCGGACGCGCACGGATGTTGCATTCTCTCCCGGTTCCTGCCTTGTCGCCACCCGGGCCGCATCCGGCCTACCGCCCATTGCTGGAAGATCCATGCGCTCCCTCGCCCTGCTGCTGATCGCCCTGTCCTGCCCGCTGCCGCTCCGGGCCGCGACCACGCTCGCCGATCCGGCTCCGGCCGGGACGCCGCCCGCCTTCCTCACCGACGTCGAGGGCGGGCAGGCGCTGGACTGGGTCGGGCAACAGAACGCCCGCACCTTTGGCGTGCTGGAGCACGATTCCCGCTATCCCGGGTTCCACGCCGACGCGCTGGCGGTGGCGCAGGCGCCGGAGCGGATCCCGACTCCGCAGGTGATCAACGGACAGGTGTACAACTTCTGGCAGGACGCCGCGCACCGCCGCGGCCTGTGGCGTCGCACCGACCTCGGATCCTACCGCAGCGCCTCGCCCGCCTGGCACACGGTGCTCGATCTCGACGCGCTGTCCGCCTCGGAACATGCCAACTGGGTTTGGAAGGGAGCCGACTGCGCCGAGCCTGCGGAAACGCGCTGCCTCGTGCAGCTGTCCGACGCCGGCGAGGACGCCACCACCGCGCGCGAGTTCGACCTGCCCAGCGGGCGCTTCGTGTCGGGCGGGTTCGTGCTGGAGCACTCCAAGCAGACGGTGGCCTGGGAGGACCCGGACACGCTTCTGGTGGCCCGCGACTGGGGACCCGGCAGCCTGACCACGTCGGGCTATCCCTTCATCGTCAAGCGCCTCCGTCGCGGTCAGGCGCTGGAGCAGGCGGTGGAGGTGACGCGGGGTACGGTTGCCGACATCGCCGTCAGCCCGGAGGTGCTGGTCGACGGCGACAACCACAAGGCGGTGCTGGTCGATCGCGGCGTCACCTTCTTCACCAAGGCCTACGCGCAGCTGACGCCGCAGGGGCTCCTGCCGCTGCCGCTGCCACCGAAGGCGGTGGTGGTCGGGCTGGTCGCCGGGCGCCTGGTGGCGAAGCTGGACCAGGACTGGCAGCCGAAGGCGGGCCCCTTGATCCCGGCCGGCAGCGTCGCGGCGCTCGATCCGTCCCGTCCGGACGCGGCACCCCAGCTCGTGTTCGCGCCCGGTCCGCGCCAGTCGGTCGAGGCGGAGTCGGTCGGAGTCACCCATGGCCACGTGGTCGCCGCCATCGCCGACAACGTCCGCGGCCGGGCGCTGGTGTTCACCCCGGACGCTGGCGGCTGGCACGCGCAGCCCGTGTCCCTGCCGGACAACGCGTCGATCAGCCTGGTCGACAGCGGCCCGCACGACGACCGCGCCTTCCTGCAGGTGACCGGCTTCCTGACCCCGAGCCAGCTCTGGCTGGTCGACGCCGGCACCGGCGCCGCGGATCGGGTGAAGGCACTGCCGGCGCAGTTCGACGCGTCCAACCTCGTGGTCGAGCAGCTGGAGGCGCGCTCGACCGACGGCACGGCGATCCCGTACTTCGTGGTGCACCGGCGCGACATGAAGCACGACGGCTCCAACCCGACCGAGCTCACCGCCTATGGCGGCTTCGGCATCTCCAGCACGCCGCTGTACTCCGGCGCGACCGGCCGGCTGTGGCTGGCGCGCGGCGGGGTGTACGTGCTGGCCAACATACGCGGCGGCGGCGAGTTCGGGCCGGCCTGGCATGAGGCCGGGCGCAAGACCGAGCGGCAGCGCGTGTTCGACGACTTCGCCGCCGTCGGCCGGGACTTGGTCGCGCGCGGCATCACCAGCCCGCGCCGGCTCGGCATACGCGGCCGCTCCAATGGCGGGCTGCTGATGGGGGTGGAGTTCACCCAGCATCCGGAACTGTGGCGGGCGGTGATCATCGGCGTGCCGCTGCTCGACATGCTGCACTTCGAGACCATGGCGGCGGGCGCCTCCTGGGTCGACGAGTACGGCAGCGTGTCGCGCCCCGACGAGCGCGCCTTCCTGGCCCGGATCTCGCCGCTGCAGGCGCTCCGCCCGGGGGTCGCCTATCCGGAGCCGTTCATCTTCACCTCGACCCGGGACGACCGGGTCGGGCCGGTGCATGCGCGCCGCTTCGCCTGGCGGCTGCAGCAGCTTGGCGTTCCGTTCCTGTACTACGAGGATACAGAAGGCGGCCACGCCGGCACCGCCAACCTCCACGAGGTCGCACACGAACAGGCGCTGGAAGCCATCTACCTCGCCCGCCGGCTGGTCGACTGATGCAGCCTACCGTTCCCATCCCTCCGAAGGAGTTCCCGCATACCATGACCCGCCTCGCCGCCGTTGCCGTCGCCGCCGTCCTGATGTCCGCCTCTGCTGCCGTTGCCCAAAGCTCCTCGAGCCAGGGCTCCTCCGGCCAGGGCTCTCCCAGCCAGAGCTCGGCCGGCAAGTCCGCCCGCGCGCCCGCCGACGCGAACGCGGTCACCCCCGGGATCTCCTGCCCCGGCGACGCGGTGGTTTGGGTCAACCTGCGCAGCAAGGGGTACCACATGCAGGGCGACAAGTTCTTCGGCCACACCAAGCGCGGCAAGTTCATGTGCAAGAAGGCCGCCGACGCGGCCGGCGACCACGAGATCAAGGCCGGCAAGTAGAAACCGGCCGCTCCTACTCCTCCTGCGCATAGGCGGCGTCGAAGAACGCCGCCTCCATCGCCACCGTCCGCCGGAAAACGTCGCGGGCGGTGTCGGGATCGGCCGGCCCGACCCGGTCCAGCTCCTCGCGCAGGAACCCGACGAAGGCCCGGAAGTCGGGATTGTCGTGCAGGGTGATCCATTCGGCGTGGACGAAGCGCTGCGGCAGCGGCCGCGGCGCTGCCGACGCCCAGTCCAGATACAGCCATTCCGCCACGCACAGCGCCGACAGCACCGCCGCGTAGCGCCCGCTGCCGGCCGCTTCGCGCATCAGCGCCTTGAACGCCCGGGTCGCTCCCGAGTCCGGGACCGCCGCCCGCTCGGCCTCGCCGATTCCGAGGGCGGCGAAGGCGCGCAGGAAGTAGGTGTTCTCCTCGCCCGACACGACCCCGGCGGAACGTCCATAACGCAGCCGCGCCGCGGCAGTGTCGGCGGTGGCCATCGCCGCACCCAGCAGCATCAGGAAGCTGTCGAGGAACCGGTGGTCCTGCACGAGGTAGCGCGCCATCACCCGGTCGCCGAGCGTGCCGTCGCACAGCTCCCGCACGAAGCGGTGCCCGGTCGCCGCCGACCAGTCCGGTCGGGTGTCGCGTTGCAGCAGGTCGGTGAAGCGGTCGTCCATGATGTTGCCCTGGGCCGGCGCGGGATGCCGGTCCGCGGCAGGCGCCGTGTTGTGTCATGCGCGCGGCAGGCCTACCACCCTGCCCCTAGGTGTGCCGCGGCACGCCTTGACCGGCCGAAGGAGTGCCACGCCGTGTCCGACTACGTGAAGCCGGCCCAGATCGTCAGCCTCATGGTCGAGGCCGGGCTGGTGAAGGCCAGGCTGCCCGGGCTCGACCTGCTGATCCGTGCCGCCCTGGCCGGCGCCTACCTCGCCTTCGTCACCTCCATGGCCTTCCTGGTCGGCGCGCAGACCGGGCAGTTCGTGGTCGGCGCCCTGCTGTTCCCGGCCGGCTTCGCGCTGATCGTGGTGCTGGGGATGGAGCTGCTGACCGGCAACTTCGCGGTGCTGCCGGTGGCGCTGTTCGCCGGCCGGATCGGCTGGGGCGCGGTGCTGCGCAACTGGAGCCTGGTGTTCCTCGGCAACCTGTTCGGCAGCCTGGTCTATGCCCTGCTGTTCTGGATCGCCGCCACCGAGGCCGGGCACACCACCGGCGGCCTGATCGGCGACAAGCTGCGCGCGCTGGCAGTGTCCAAGACCACCGCCTACGAGGCGTTCGGCCTGGCCGGGCTGCTGACCGTGTTCGTCAAGGCGATCCTGTGCAACTGGATGGTCAGCCTGGGCTCCGTGATGGGCCTCGCCTCGACCTCCACCGTCGGCAAGATCCTGGGCTGCTGGCTGCCGATCTTCATCTTCGTGAGCCAGGGCTTCGAGCACAGCGTGGTGAACATGTTCGCCATCCCGGTCGGCATGATGCTGGGCGCCCCGGTGACGATGAGCGACTGGTGGCTGTGGAACGAGATCCCGGTCACGCTCGGCAACGCCGTCGGCGCCTTCGTGTTCACCGCGGGGACGTTCTACGCCACCTTCGGCCGCGGGCAGGCCTCGCCGCAGGACGTGGCGGCACCGCTCGTCACCCGTTCCTGAACGACGTTCACGCGCCGAGGAAACCAGCCGGCTGCATCAGGCCAGTCTCGGTGCCGGCCCAGTTCCGCAACACCGGCCGGCAGAACCGGTCCAGCGTCGCTTCCCCTTCCGGCGACGCGAGGAGGTAGCGCGCCAGCAGTGCCGCCGCCGCGACCTCCGCCGCCCGGGTGGCGCCGTCCGCGCACTTGACCGCGATGCCGAGCCCCTGTCCCGGCAGCGCCAGCACGTGCACCCCTTCCGCGCCGGTCTTGCTGAACACGGCGGTGCCGAACAGCTGCATCAGCCGGGTGTCGAACCGGTCCGGTCCCGCCACCAGCTCCGGATGCGCCGCCACCGCCCGGCGCAGCCGCGCCGACGCGGCGGCGCGATCCGGCGCCATGCCGACGCCGCTGCCGAACCGGGCGAAGCCGTGCGCCAGGGCACGCAGCGGGATCGCGTGCGTCGGGATGCCGCAGCCGTCCACCGCGCGGTTGCCCGCGTCCATCCGCGTGCCGGTCATTTCGGATGCCGCCGCGGTCGCCGCGCGCATCACCGGATGCTCCGGCCGGATGTAGCCGGCAACCGGGAGGTGTCCGTCGCAGGCGACGCACACGAAGCCGGCGTGCTTGCCGGAGCAGTTGTTGTGCAGCGCCGACGGGGCGGCGCCGGACGCGGCCAGGTCGGCGGCGGCGTCCCGGTCGATCGGCCAGTGTGTGCCGCATTCGAGGCAGCCCGGCTCCTGTCCCGCCTTGCGGAGCATCGAGGCGGCGGTCCCGACGTGGACCGGCAGTCCGGAATGCGACGCGCAGGCCAGCGCCAGCTCGGCGTCCGACAGGCCGAGCCGGTCCGCCGCACCGGTCTCGACCAGGGGCAGCGCCAGCAGCGCCTTGACCGTGGAGCGGGTGTAGACCGGCTCCTCGATTGCGCCGGCCGCGAAGACCACGCCGCCCTGCGCGTCCACCACCACGGCGCTGCCGCCATGACGAGACTCTACCCGGCCGCCACGCAGCACCTCGACCAGCAGCGCGTCCATCGTTCGTCCTTGTTCTGGTGGCCTGTCAAACACGGACACGCACGCCCATCGTGTAGCGCGGATGCCTGTCGTGAAGGAGTGCGATCGATGTCCTGGACCTGCCGCCAGAGCTGAGCCGGCTTACTTTTGCAGGGAAAGGTTGCGGCAATTGGACGGCAGGCTACTCTCCTCGTTCAGGAGCAAGGCAATGGATGATCAAGGCATTGCCGTCAGGGCCAACATCCGGCTCTTGCCTGCCGCCGAGAGCGGCCGGACTAGGGCGATCCGAGGAAGCTATCGTCCGAACCACAACTTCTTCGGCCCGGATGATCGGGATATGACCATGGGCTTCATTGATCTTCCCCACGGGACGAGCCTGCATCCAGGCGAAAGCATCGAGCTCCCGATCACGTTCTGGAACTGGCCGGGCCTGAAGGATCAAATCTACCCAGGACGCGAGTGGCGTATCCAGGAAGGCACCAGACTCGTCGGGATCGGCACAGTGTTGGAAATTCTTCCCGCGGGTGGGTGAGTCCGCGCATGGCATTTGCCACAACAAGACAAATGTAGCGCCAGGACCCACCATCGGCCCTGATCGCAACGGATTTGCGCGATAGCAGCTTGCACAACAGCAATGGCACGGGTTCCTACACCTTGAGCCTCGATGCGCTACCGAGCACGAACACCTTCGGCCGGACGCTGTTGCGCGTGCATGGTCCTGGGCAGGCATCTGATCGCTGCATCATCCTGCCTCGTGCTGCGCGGCAGTCGATCTGGACCAGCGGCGACCATGTCATCCAGGTCACGTCATGACGAGGCTCGTCGCTGCCGTGATGGTGACAGCATTCCTGGCTGCTGTGTCACCAAGTGTCGCGGCGCCCGCTCCCAATCCCGCTGCCGTCAGGGACAGCATCAGGCGGGAAGGTGCGAAGGCAACGATTGCGGACCTCGCGAAGGCAGACCAGTGGGGTGCCGTTTCCGACCGCATGGACAGCGGCAGCGCGGACTGGATTACGCTTGCTCCCCTGCTGGAGCCCGGGAGCGACGCCGGCAGTGCCGAGGACCTCGGCATCTCGCTGGCCTTTTCCCTTCCGAAGAACCCGAGGGCCGTGCTGGCCGCTCTTGATCCCGCGAACGGACACGTCATCGGTGCAGACCGCGTGTGCGGCTTGCCGTTCGTAGAAGACACGGTGCCCGACCTCCCGACCTACCGGTTGAAGGCGATACGAGCGGTGCAGGAGGTCAAGGACACAAAGCTCGCGTCAGCCAGGACCGCCTGCCTTGCGGCGCTCGCGGCAGCAAGATGATCGTCGCGTTCATCTCCAATATAACCGCGTCGCGGTGCGCACCGCAGGACGGCCTGCCGCTGCCTGTGCGATGAACGGTCTTCGCGACGCTAACCACCAGGCCCTCATGCTGATGCGGTCCGTACCATGACAAGTTCCGACACCACCTACCGCTTCGGCAACGACCGGCTCACGATCACGGTGAAAGCGGACGGCGCCGAGCTGTCCTCGCTGCGCAGCGCGGCCGCCGGCGAGCTGCTGTGGCAGGCCGGGCCGGAATGGCCGCGGCACGCGCCGGTGCTGTTCCCGATCGTCGGCCGCCTGGCCGGCGACACGCTGCGCCACGACGGGCAGGCGTTCCGCATGACCCAGCACGGCTTCGCCCGCGACCGCGTGTTCGAGTGGCTCGATCGCGACGCGCAGGGCTGCCGCCTCTTGCTGCGCGACGACGCGGGGAGCCGCGCGATCTTCCCGTTCCGCTTCGCCCTGGAGATCGGCTACCGGCTCGACGGCGACCGGCTCGCGGTCGAGTACCGCCTGCACAACCCCGGCGACGCGGTGCTGCCGGCCTCGCTCGGCGCCCACCCTGCGTTCCGCTGGCCGCTGGCCGACACCACGCCGAAGGAGGCGCACCGGCTGGTGTTCGAGCACGACGAGCCGGCGCCGATCCGGCGTGTCGAGGGCGGCCTGCTGCGTCCCGAGCCGGAACCGAGCCCGGTCGACGGCCGCATCCTTCCACTCGCCGAGCAGCTGTTCGCCAACGATGCGGTGATCCTGGACCACCCGGCCAGCGCCTTCCTGCGCTACGAGGCGCCCGGCACCGGCCTGGCGCTGGAGGTCGCCTGGCACGGCATGACGGCACTTGGCATCTGGTCGAAGCCCGGGGCCGCGTTCCTGTGCATCGAGCCGTGGCACGGCCTGGCCAGCCCGGCCGGGTTCGACGGCGCGTTCGCGGACAAGCCGCACCTCATGCACCTCAAGCCCGGCGCCGACGTGCGGCTCGGCTGGAGCGTGCGGCTGGACGTCCCCGGCCAGGGGTGAAACCGCCCCCGGGCTTGGCTGTTTCCTTGGCACGCGAAGCGAGGAGACCACCATGCCCAAGGCCCTGTTCGTCGAGATCGAGGCCAAGGCGGGGGCCGAGGGCGAGATCACCGAGTTCCTGCAGGGCGCCCTGGCCACCGCGGAAAGCGAGCCCGACACACGCGACTGGTACGCGCTCCGGTTCGACGCGAGCCACTTCGCGGTGTTCGACACCTTCGACGGCAACCTGGGCCGGCTGAAGCACCTGGCCGGCGGCATCGGCCGCAGCCTCGTGGTCAAGAGCATGAGCAGCCTGAACGGCCTGCCCGACATCACCAGCTCGGAGCTGGTGGCGGCCAAGCTGCCGACCGGCGACGTGGCCCCGCAGCATGCGCTCTATGTGCCGATCGAGACCAGGATGGGTCAGGGACGCGACTTCGGCGAGTTCCTGGTGGGCGCGCGCAGCCTGGTCGAAGCGGAGCACGGGACGATCGCCTGGTATGCGCTGCGGAGCGGGCCGAACAGCTTCGCAATCGTCGACTTCTTCGCCGAAGAGGCGGCGCGCGAGGCGCACCTGCAGGGTGCGGTGGCGCAGGGCCTAGCGCAGCAGGTCGGCCGCTACCTCGACGCCATGCCGGAGATCCGCCACGCCGCGGTGCTGGCCAGCAAGCGCTCCGGCTGGGAGCAGGTCGTCTCAGCCGCGCAACAGGTGCATCCCGAACAAGCCGTCCGGATCGCTCCAAAAACCACCTGAGCGCCAGCCGGCCTCCGCCGCCAGGGCCAGGAAGCCGGCCGGCGTGTGCTTGTAGCTGTCCTCGGTGTGGATGGTCTCGCCGGCCCGGAACCGCACCGTCCGACCGGCCACCCGCACCGCCTGCGCGGTCCGGCTTTCGAGGTGCATCTCGATCCGGCCCTCGTGCGCGTTCCAGACTACGCGATGGGCAAAGGCGTCGGGCTCGAACTCCGCGTCCGCGATCCGGTTCACGTGGTGGAGGATGTTGCGGTTGAACGCCGCCGTGATCCCCTCGCTGTCGTCGTAGGCGGGCAGGAGCCGAGACGGGTCCTTGCGCAGGTCGGTGCCGACCACGAAGCCGGGCGCGTCCGCGGCGGACAGGGTGGCGCGCACCGTGCGGAGGAACCGCCGCACCATCGGCGGGCGGAAGTTGCCGATGGTGGAGCCGGGGAAGAACCCGAATGGAGGCAGTCCGGCCACCGCCGGCGGCAGCGCCAGCGGCTGCAGGAAGTCGGCCGCGACCGTGACGACCGCCAGGGCGGGATGGCTCCTCCGCATCCGGTCGGCGATCGCCAGGAGCGCCGGGTCGGCGATGTCCACCGGCACGTAGGCAGTGAAGTCGCGCCGCCCGGCATCGAGCAGCGCCACCCCCTTGGCCTCGTCGGACGCGCCATACTCGATCAGCGCCGCGCCGGGCGGCGCGTAGGCGGCGATCTCCGGGGCGTGCCGGTGGAGCAGCGCCATCTCGGCGCGGGTGACGTAGTATTCCGGCAGCAGCGTGATGCGGTTGAACAGCGCGCAGCCGGCCTCGTCGTAGAACAGCTTCGCCGGCAGCGTCTTCTGGGGGGCCGACAGTCCGGCCAGGATCTCGTCCAGCACCGAGGCAGCCGGCTCCATCGCGTCTGGCATCGTGATCGGCCCGGCGCCTACAGGTCCCTGGCGAGCCGCAGCCCGGTCGCCTGCCAGCGCTTCTCGGGGGGAAAGAAGTTGCGGTAGCTCGCCCGCGCGTGGCCGGGGGGCGTGGCGTACGAGGAGCCGCGCAGCACCATCTGGTTGATCATGAACTTGCCGTTGTACTCGCCGATGGCACCGGGCTGCGCCCGGAACCCCGGATACGGCAGGTAGGCGCTGTTGGTCCATTGCCAGGCATGGCCATGGAACTCCGGCAGCGCGTCCGCGGCCGCCTCCAGCTCAGCTTCCGTCGGCAGCCGG
Organism: uncultured Acetobacteraceae bacterium; assembly: GCA_964247735.1. Classification (GTDB taxonomy): domain Bacteria; phylum Pseudomonadota; class Alphaproteobacteria; order Acetobacterales; family Acetobacteraceae; genus Lichenicola. Next base: position 73,046 of record CAXTVS010000006.1, on the reverse strand, counting down.
GCCTCCGCCCAGCGCGCGTAGGCGTCGGCCTCGTACCAGCTGACGTGGCGCACCGGCTGCTCCGGGTCCACCGGCTCGAGCCCGGCCGGCGTCACCGTCAGCCAGCCGCCCTCGCCGTCGGGGCGCCAGTGCATCGGCGCGTCCCAGCCGTCCCGGCAGGCGAGCGCCCAGCCGTCCGACATCCACAGCGAGGCGGTGCGGTAGCCGCCCTCCTCCATGAACGCGCGCCATTCCACGTTGCGGACCAGCCGGCTCGCCAGCGCGTGCGGCTGAAGCAGCGCCTGGTGGCGCGGGAACTCGTTGTCGAAGCCGAACTCGTCGCCGCCGTGGCCGATCGCCACCAGGCCGCCCGGCCGGTCGAGGAACCGCGTCGGCCCGGCAGCACCCGGCGACGGCGTCCAGCCCGGCAGCACCGCCAGCCCGTCGCCGCGCCAGGCCAGCGGGTTCTGCGCAAAGGCGTGCAGCATGTCGGTCACCAGCAGCTCCTGGTGCTGCTGCTCGTGATGCAGGCCGAGGGTGACCAAGCCGTCCAGCTCGGCCGAGCGGTCCGCCCGCAGCAGCGCCCGCATGTCCTCGTCCACGACGGCACGGTAGGCGCCGACCTCGGCGGCACCCGGCCGGGTTACCAGCCCGCGCGCCGCGCGCGGATAACGCGCGCCCAACGCCTCGTAGTAGGAGTTGAACAGGAAGGAGAAGCTGTCGTCGTAGGCGCGATAGTGCCCGTCGCGCGGCAGCAGCACGAACTGCTCGAAGAACCAGGTGGTGTGCGCCCGGTGCCACTTCACCGGGCTGGCATCCGGCATCGACTGGATCGCCTGGTCCTCCGGCTGCAAGGCGGCGCTCAGCGCCTCGGTGTGGGCCCGCACCGTGTCGAAAGCGTGGACCACCGCACGGTCCGGCTCGACCTGCCTCGACGAGTATGACATCGGCCGCAAGTCCCTGCTTCCCAGTTCGATCGTAGCTCCGCCGCACCGTTCCTTCCAGTGGCGAGCGCGAACGGGTGGCCCCTGCGGCCGACGGCAGGCGCGCGGAGCGTATCGCCGCGCCGTCGGTGCAGGTCCTAGTCGATCCGGATCACGATCTTCCCGACGTGATCCGCCTGGCCCAGCGCCCGATACGCGTCCTTCGCCTCGGCGAACGGGAACACCCGGTCGATCACCGGCCGGATCCGGTTGACCGCGACCAGCCGGTTCATCGACTCGAACATTGCCCGCGAGCCAACATACACGCCGCGCAGGGTGGCCGAGCGGAACAGCAGCGCGGTCGGGTCGATCTGCCCGCTGGTGAGCACGCCGATCAGGCTCACCACGCCGCCGCTCCGGGTCGCGTTGATCGAGCGCGGGAGGGTGCCGGCACCCCCCACTTCCACCACGTGGTCCACCCCCTGCCGGTCCGTGCGGCGCCACACCTCCCGCTCCCAGTCCGGGAGGTTGCGGTAGTTGATGCAGTCCGCCGCCTCGACCCCAAGCGCCTGCAGCCGCTCCAGCTTCGCGTCCGACGACGAGGTGGCGATGACGCGCGCGCCGGCCGCCCGCGCGAACTGCACCGCGAACGTCGACACGCCGCCAGTGCCCAGGGTCAACACGGTCTGTCCCGGCAGCAGCGGCGTGCCCCCGAACAGGGCGTTCCAGGCGGTGACCCCGGCACAGGGCAGGGTGGCCGCCTCGTCAAAGTCCAGATGCGGGGGCACCCGGACCACTGCCTCCGCATCGAACAGCCGGTACTCCGCCAGCACCCCCTCCACCGAGCCGCCCAGGGCGTGCTTGTGATGCTCCGGCAACGGCGGCCCGTCCCGCCAGGTGGCGAAGAAGCTGCCGGCGACGCGGTCCCCGACCGCGATCCGGGACACGCCCTCGCCCACCGCCTCCACCTCGCCTGCGCCGTCCGACAACGGCACCAGCCCGGGTGCCGGCGGACCGCCGCCGTAGCGCCCGGTCACCACCATCAGGTCGCGGTAGTTCAGCGAGCAGGCCCGCATCCGCACCAGGATCTGGCCGGGACCGGGCTCCGGGCGCTCCCGCTCCGTCAGCGCCAGGTCGTCGATCCCGATCGCACGTGGCAGGTGGTAGCACTTCATGATGGCTTCCCGGCTCAGACCGGCGGCGGGTTGCGCTCGGCGAACCCGTCCTGGTGCCAGTACGGGTAGGGCTTGGGCCGGGCGCTTGCCTTGTCCAGGGTCGCCACCTGTTCCGCCGTCAGCGACCAGCCTACCGCGCCGAGGTTCTGCCGCAGCTGCTCCTCGTTGCGGGCGCCGATGATGACGTTCGCCACCGTCGGCCGCTGCAGCAGCCAGTTCAGCGCCACCTGCGGCACCGTCCTGCCGACCTCCTCGGCCACCTGCTCCAGCGCGTCGACCACCTGATACAGGTACTCGTCAGGCACCTGCGGCCCGGCCTCGGTCACCATCGCCGTGTTCAGCCGCGAGCCGGCGGGGATCGGCTTGTCGCGGCCGATCTTGCCGGTGAGCCGGCCCCAGCCGAGCGGGCTCCATACCACCGCCCCCACGCCCTGCTCGATCCCGAGCGGCATCAGCTCCTGCTCGTAGTCGCGGCCGATCAGGGAATAGTATGCCTGGTGCGCCACGTAGCGCGGCAGGTTGTAGCGCTCGGCCGTAGCCAGCGACTTCATCAGGTGCCAGCCGGAGAAGTTCGAGCAGCCGACGTAGCGGATCTTGCCCGCCCGCACGAGGTCGTCCAGCGCCGACAGGGTCTCCTCCACCGGGGTCTTGGCGTCGTATCCGTGCAGCTGGAACAGGTCGATGTGCTCGGTGCCGAGGCGGCGGAGCGACTTCTCCACCGAGTCGATCAGGTGGTAGCGCGACGAGCCCACCGCGTTCGGGTCGTCGCCGGCGCGGAAGGTTGCCTTGGTCGAGATCAGCACCTGGCTGCGCCGGCCCTTGATCGCCTGCCCCAGCACCTCCTCCGCGGCGCCGGCAGAGTAGATGTCGGCGCTGTCGAACATGGTCAGCCCGGCCTCGAGGCAGATGTCGACCAGCCGGGACGCCTCGTCCACGTCCGAGCTGCCCCAGGCCTGGAAGAACTCGCCCTTGCCGCCGAAGGTGCCGGTGCCGAAGCTCAGCACCGGCACGCTGAACCCCGACCGTCCGAGCCGCCTGTGTTCCATGGTCATGTCCCGCTCCTGACTGCGTGTCCTCTTCGAACGCGCCGAAGCGTGATCGGCTTCCGCGAAAGCGGACGAAGCCGGCCTGCGTTCGGATGATAGTTTTTGGAACGGAGAGCCTTCATGCGCGCCCTATGCTGGAACGGACGGAACGACATCCGCTGTGAGACGGTGCCCGACCCGGCGATCGAGGACCGTCGCGACGTGATCCTGCGCGTGACCTCCTGCGCCATCTGCGGCTCGGACCTCCATTTGATGGACGGGCAGATGCCGACCATGGAGAAGGGCGACATCCTCGGCCACGAGTTCATGGGCGAGGTGGTCGAGGTCGGCAGCCCCGACCACGTGCTCAAGAAGGGCGACCGCGTGGTGGTGCCGTTCAATATCAACTGCGGCGAATGCCGCATGTGCCGCCTGGGCAACTGGTCCTGCTGCCTGCGGTCGAACCGCAACGGCGAGATGGCGGCCAAGGTGCAGGGCTACCCGACCGCGGGGCTGTTCGGCTATTCGCACCTCACCGGCGGCTATGCTGGCGGGCAGGCCGAGTATGTCCGGGTGCCGATGGCCGACGTGGGCCCGATGAAGGTGCCCGAGGGCATGTCCGACGAGCAGGCGCTGTTCCTGTCCGACATCCTGCCCACCGGCTGGCAGGCGATCGACCATTGCGGCCTCGAGGGCGGCGAGACGGTGGCGATCTGGGGCGCCGGCCCGGTCGGGCTGTTCGCGATCAAGTCGGCCGTGCTGATGAAGGCGGGGCGGATCATCGCCATCGAGAGCGTGCCGGAGCGGATTGAGCTGGCCCGCATCGCCGGCGCCACCGACATCATCAATCCCACCGACGAAAGCGTGCAGGACCGGATCCGGGAGATCACCGGCGGCCAGGGCGCCGACGCGGTGGTCGACTGCGTCGGCATGGAGGCGTCGGGCCATGGCGGCGTGCTCGGCGTGCTGTCCAAGGTGCAGGAGAAGCTGACCGCCACCGAGCGGCCCTACGCGCTGGAGCAGATGGTCCAGGCGGTGCGGCCGTGCGGCATCATCTCGGTGCCGGGAGTGTATTCCGGCGCGGTGCCGCTCAACATGGCCGCGATCGTGCAGAAGGGCCTGACCATGAAGACCGGCCAGACCCACGTGAAGCGCTACCTGGAGCCGCTGGCCAAGCTGATCCAGGACGGCAGCATCGACCCGACCTTCCTGATCACCCACCGCTCGAGCAACCTCGAGGACGGTCCGGAATTGTACAAGACGTTCCGCGACAAGGCGGACAAGTGCGTGAAGGTGGTGTTCCACCTTTGAGCGCGTTGTAACGCGACGGTTTCGAGCCCAGAAGACGGGCCGGGGAGCGCATCCCCGGTCCCTTCCCCTTCCGGAGCGTGTCCGTGTCCCGATCCCTCCTGTTGCGCGGCACGGTGCTGGCCGCACTGGTGCTGTCCGCCCGCATCGTGTCCGGACACGCCGACGAGGCGCCGGCCGACACCAAGCCGTCCGTGCACGCGCCGCACTTCCTGCCGCAACAGAAGCTGTCGGACGGCAGCGTGACGGTGCGTGGACAGAAGATCGACTACCAGGCGAGCGCCGGCACGCTGGTGATCCACCCAAAGGGCTGGGACGACTCAGACCCGGCCGACGGCACCCGCGACGACAGGAACCCGACCGCGGAAGCGTCGATGTTCTATGTCGCATACCTCCGGAAGGGCGTGCGCCCGGAGAACCGGCCGATCACCTTCGTCTACAACGGCGGCCCGGGCTCGGCCACGATCTGGCTGCACATGGGCGCGTTCGGACCGCGTCGGATCGTCACCGCCGACGACACCCATACCGACGCGGCCCCCTACCGTCTGGTCGACAACGACGACAGCCTGCTGGACGCCTCCGACCTCGTGTTCATCGACGCGCCCGGCACCGGCTTCGGCCGCATCGAGGGCAAGGACAAGGAGGCGGCCTTCTACGGCACCGACCCGGACGCCTACGCCTTTGCCAGCTTCATCGCCCAGTTCCTCGGCCGCTACGGCCGGTTCAACTCGCCCAAGTACCTGTTCGGCGAAAGCTACGGCACCACCCGGTCGGCGATCGTGGCCGAGATGCTGCAGCACGAGATGGGCATCGACCTGAACGGGGTCATGCTGCTGTCGCAGATCCTGGACTACGACAACTCGATCGATGGGCCGCAGAACAACCCCAGCGTCGACCAGCCCTACGTGCTGGCGCTGCCGAGCTTCGCCGCCACCGCCTTCTACCACCACAAGCTGCCGACCCAGCCTCCCGACCTGCGCCGCTTCCTGGACGAGGTGGAGCATTTCGCGCTGACCGACTACACCGCAGCGCTGCAGCAGGGCACGGGGCTGTCCGATGCCGACCGCGACCGCATCGCCGGACGGCTGCACGACTACACCGGCCTGCCGGTCGACTACATCAGGAAGGCCGACCTGCGGGTGAACGGCGGCGAGTTCGAGCAGACCCTGCTCGGCGCCGACTCGCTCGACACCGGCCGCCTGGACAGCCGCTTCTCCGGCCCGGCGATGGACCCGCTGGCGGAGCGGCCGGACTACGACCCGCAGGGGGCGGCGATGTCCTCGGCCTACCTGTCGGCCTTCAACGACTACGTCCGGCACGTGCTGCACTATGGCGATGGCGGCCCCACCGGCGACAGCTGGACCGAATACAAGCAGAGCGCCAACAACATCCGCGAGTGGAGCTTCACCCACCAGCCGCCCGGCGCCGAGCGCCCGGTGCGCGGCGTGCCGAACGTGCTGCCGGACCTGGCGGCGGCGATGAAGTACAACCCCAAGCTCAAGGTGCAGCTAAACCAGGGCTACTTCGACCTGGGCACGCCGTATTTCGAAGGCGTCTACGAGATGCGCCACCTGCCGATCCCGCACGCCCTCGCCGGCAACGTCGAGATCCGGCAGTACCAGTCCGGCCACATGGTGTACGCGCACGAGGACTCGCTGCGGCAGCTGCACGACAACGCGGCCGACTTCATCCGTCGCACCGACAACCTCGGGCCGTCGGCGGGGCAGAAGCCCTAGACGCTGCCGGCGTTGGTCCGCCTGCAGCGCCTCGCAGGCTGGCTGGCGGCGCGCCAGCTGGCGCTGTCGCTGCTCTTCCTGCTCGGCTGGATGCTGTTCGCAGGGATCCGCGCGCACGGCGACGCCTCCTACGACCTCACCAACTACCACCTGTACGGGCCGTTCGCGCTGCTGCACGGCAAGCTCGGCCGCGACCTCGCCCCGGCGTAGGCGCAAGGCTACCTGCCGCCGCTGGGCGGCCTGCCGTACTACCTGCTGAGCCGCCGGATCGCCAGCACCCGGGCGCTTAACGCGCTGCTGGTGCTGCCGGAGGCGGTGGCGCTGTCCCTAGTGTTCCTGTGCGCGGTGCAGGTCGTGCGGGCAGCTACCGTCAGCGCGCGCCTGGTGGTGCTGCTGTCGGTGGTGATCGGCGGCACCGGGGGCCACCCATCCGGTGCTCGCCAGCTCCATGAGCGACATGACGTCGTGCGCGCTGATCCTCGGCGCGATGCTGATGCTGCTGCGCCTGGACGAGCGGCTGGCCGCCGCGGCCGCCTGGCGGATCGGGCTGGCGGGCTTCTGGTCGGCGTCGGACTCGGCCTGAAGCTGACCCTGTCCTACGCGGCGGCCGGCATGGCAATCGGTCTGCTGTTCTGGGCCGGGGTGCCGGCGCAGGCGCGGCTTCGCGCGGCGGCGCTGCTGTCGCTCGGCGTCGCGATCGGGCTGGCCGGTTGCGACGGCTGGTGGTGGTTCCGGCTCTACCGCTGTTCCGGCAACCCCCTGTTCCCGCTCTACAACAACGTGTTCCGCTCGGCCCTGGCGACGCCCGGCCACTTCGTCGACGTGCGCTTCCTGCCGCGCAGCCGGATGCAGGCGCTGTTCCATCCGTTCCGGTGGGCGATCGACCGGACCCGCTGGTGACCGAGCAGGCCCAGCGCGATCCCCGCATCGCGCTGGGCCTGCTCAGCTGCCTGGGCCTGCTGGCCCTCGGCGCGTGGCGCCGTGCCCTGGTGCCGGGCCGCGTCTGCTTCCTGTGCCTGCTGTTCCTGGTCGGCGCCGTGCTGTGGCAGAGGCAGTTCTCGATCTTCCGCTACCTGTCGCTGCTGGAGCTGCTCAGCGGCCCGATGCTGGCGATCCTCGCCCTGACGGTGTTCCCCGGTCCGCACGGCAGCCGGGCGATGGCGACAGCGGCACCGGCGCTGCTCGCCCTGCTGGTGCTCTACACGGTGCCGCCGCTGGGGACGGCAGCCGCGTGCCGGCGGCCGTCCGCCCGCCGAAATGATGCCGATCCTCTCCGGGGGCTCGCTGGTGCTGTTCCTCGACAAGTCGCCGCTCGCCTTCCTGGCCACCGCCAACCGGGTAGGATGCGGTTCTACGGCACAAACAACCTGACGCAGCCCTGGCTTTCCACGCTGATGGCGTCGCGCATCCGGGACGGCATCGCCGCCCTCCGCCTGCACCGCGCCGGCTGCCAGACCTTCACCTCCAGCATCACCGACGTGCCGCTGCTTCTATGCCGCCTGCGCGGAACTAGGGCCCTTCCTCCCAGCCTGGGGCCGATGTGGCGGCATCCCGGCCGGATGCGAGCAACAGCGGGAGAGACCGTCCGAGCGGTCGAGGCCGCAGGGTGGACCCATGCCGGGACCGGAACGACCACTGGCAGCCAGGCATCCTGCGAGGCCCGGTCGGGCGACGGCGCCGCATCCGAAGCGCGACCTCCCGCTCGGCACGCTGCGAAGCATGGGGAAAGCAGGCTGGCGGTCGCGGCGCCGCGGGGACTGGTGGCGCCCCTCACGATCGGGAACAATGGGCTGATGTTCGTACAAGACAAACGCCCTCCCGGCCCCGTTGCGATGTCTGGCCGCCTCCTGCTGCTGGCCGCGACCCTGCTCGCGTGCCCCGGCCTGCCCGCCGCCGCCGCGGCTCCGCCCGATCCGCTGCTGGTTGCCACCGGCAACGACATCCCGGCCCATGTCAGCCTGCCGCGGGCGGGCGACGAGTACGTCAAGCGCACCGTCATGATCCCGATGCGCGACGGGGTGAAGCTGTTTACGGTGATCGTGGTGCCCCGCGGCGCGCACGACGCGCCGATCCTGCTGACCCGCACACCCTACAACGCGGCCAAGCGCGTCACCCGCAACGACAGCCCGTCGCTGCTGGCCACCCTGCCGCAGGGCGACGACGTGTTCGTGGCCGGCGGCTACATCCGCGTGTTCCAGGACGTGCGCGGCAAGTACGGCTCCGAGGGCGACTACACCATGACCCGGCCGCCGGCGGGCCCGCTCAACCCGTCCGCCACCGACGACACCACCGACGCCTGGGACACGATCGACTGGCTGGTGAAGAACACCCCCGAGAGCAACGGCCGGGTCGGCATGCTCGGCTCCTCCTACGAGGGCTGGACCGTGGTGATGGCGCTGCTGCATCCCCACCCCGCGCTGAAGGTCGCCGCCCCGGAAAGCCCGATGGTGGACGGCTGGATGGGCGACGACTGGTTCCACTACGGCGCCTTCCGGCAGACCAACTTCGACTACGTCGCCGAGCAGATGACGGTGCGTGGCCAGGGCCTGACCATCCCGCGCCCGCGCTACGACGACTACGAGACGTTCCTGCGCGCGGGCTCCGCCGGCGACTACGCCACCGCCGCCGGTCTGGACCAGTTCCCGTTCTGGCAGCGGATGAAGGCCCATCCCGCCTACGACGCGTTCTGGCAGGGCCAGGCGCTGGACCGGTTCGTGGCCGACCATCCGTCGGCCGTGCCGACCCTGTGGGAACAGGGACTGTGGGACCAGGAGGACATGTGGGGGGCGATCCACAGCTGGCTGGCGCTCAAGGCGAAGGGCCATGCGGACAACAACATCCTGGTGATGGGGCCGTGGCGGCACAGCCAGGTGAACTACGGCGGTGCCAGCCTGGGCCGGCTGGACTGGAACGGCGACACCGCGCTGCAGTACCGCCAGCAGGTGCTGCGCCCGTTCTTCGACCAGTACCTCAAGCCAGGCAGCCCGAAGGCGGACGTGCCGGCGGCTGCGTTCATCTACAACACCGGCGAGAACCACTGGGACCGGTTCGACCGCTGGCCGCTCGCCTGCGATGCCGGCTGCGACGCGCCGATGACCCCGCTCTACCTCCAGGCGGGTTCCAGGCTGTCGTTCGACCGGCCGGCCGACGGCGCCGGCTCGGACAGCTACGTGTCGGACCCGGCCAAGCCGGTGCCCTACCTCCCCCGGCCGGTGGCGTTCGGCGACAGCACGCGCTGGAAGTCCTGGCTGACCACCGACCAGCGCAGCGTCGCCGACCGTCCGGACGTGCTGAGCTACGAGACGGCGCCGCTCACGGCACCCGTGCGGATCTCCGGCCAGCCGCGCGCCGACCTGTTCGCCGCCACCACCGGCACCGATGCCGACTGGGTGGTGAAGCTGATCGACGTGCAGCCGGACACGATGCCGAACGACCCGAGCATGGGCGGCTACCAGCTGCCGATCGCGATGGACATCTTCCGCGGCCGCTACCGTGCCGACTTCGCCCACCCGGCCCCGATCCCGGCGAACCAGGTCGAGCGCTACCGCTTCACCCTGCCGCCCACCAACCACGTGTTCCAGCCCGGGCACCGCATCATGGTGCAGATCCAGTCCAGCTGGTTCCCGCTCTACGACCGCAACCCGCAGCGCTACGTGGCGAACATCTTCGAGGCGGGGCCCGCCGACTACGTGTCCGCCACGCAGCGGATCGAGCACGAGGGCGCCCAGGCCAGCGCGGTCTGGCTGCCGCTGGTGCCGGGAGGCGGGCACTGAGCCCGGGCGGGACGGCGTCCCGCCGGACTGACCACACATTCCGGTGCTGAGGCCGTCGGCCGGAACGGACGACCGAACTCCCCGGTGAGGCGCCCGTTCTGCCGATGAACCGCGGCAGGCACGCCGGCTGCCGCGCCACGCCGTCGCACAGGGGGCTGAACTGGAACGCTTGATCGAGCGGGTCGCCCTGCACGCCGCCTGCGGTCGCTGAGCCCGTCGCCGTCGGAGATGGCAACCGTTCTCGTGGTCGACGACGAGTTGCTGGTGGCCGACGTCCTGGTGTACGCGCTGGAGGATGAGGGCTACCGGGTGCTCCGCGCCAGCAATGGCGCCAGGGCGATGGAGCAGCTCGCCGGCGAGACGGTGGCGCTGGTGATCACCGACTACATGATGCCGACGATGAACGGGGTCGAGCTCGCCGAGGCGATCCGGGCCGCCGGGGGCGCGGACGCGCCGCCGGTGATCCTGATGAGCGGGGCGCAGGCGCACATCGCCCGGCGCCAGAGCAGCCTGTTCGCCGCCGTGTTCGACAAGCCGTTCCGGGTGGCAGAGCTGGTCGCACTGATCCGCGGCCTGATCGATGCGTCCGGCTGATCAAGCCGGGGCCGGCCGGGCAGCCGTCCACGGCGTCCCGGACAGCCGCCGGTACAGGAACTCCATCGCCACCGAGACCCGCACCGGACGCAGCGCCGCGGGCGGCGTCACCAGGCTCAGCGACACGGGAGGCAGCGACCAGTCGGGCAGCACCTCGACCAGACGGCAGGCCCGCACCGCTTCGGCTACCAGGAAGTCCGGCAGGGCCGCGATCCCGAGCCCGGCCAGGAGCGCGGGCATCGCCGCCTCGCCGTTGTTGATCCGGAGCGGGCCGGACGGGGAAACGTTCGCCTGCTCGCCGGAGCGGTGGGTGAAGCTCCAGCTGGCGTTGGCGGTGTAGGCGTAGACGAAGCACGGATGGTCCCCCAGCGCCCGCGGATGCGCGGGCAGGCCGCGCCGCGCGGCGTAGCCGGGGGAGGCCACCAGGAGCAGCCTGACGTCGCAGATCCGGCGCGCGCGCAGCGACGAGGGCTCCAGGCGGGCGATGCGCAGCACGAAGTCGTAGCCGCCTGCGACCAGGTCGACGATCTCGTCGCTCAGGTGCAGGTCGACCGACAGCTCCGGATGGGTGGCCATCAGCTCCGGCAGCAGTGGCGCCACCTGCGCCTGGCCGAACGACATCGGTGCCGCGATCCGCACCAGGCCGCGTGGTGCCGCGGTGCGGTCGAGCAGGTCGGCCTCGATCGCCTCGGCGTCGGCCAGCAGGCGCTGCGCCCGCTCCGCCACCTCCCGTCCCAGCGTGGTGAGCGACACCCGCCGCGAGGTGCGGCTCAGCAGGGCGGCGCCGATCCGCCGCTCCAGCCGGGCCACCGCCTTGGACACGGTGGCGGTGGACAGGCCGGCCTCGCCGGCTGCGGCGGAAAACGATCCGGTTTCCGCGACGCGGGCGAACACGGCCCAGGCCTCGAGGTCCGGCAAGGTGCTCATGATGCTGGTTCCGGAAAAGATGAGTTTCAGATGTTTCCGTTTCTTCAGGCTCAGGCAAGGCCCATCTGTTCGTCAGCAACCGGCTCCGATTTTTACGGGAGGCACGACGATGATCGAACTCAGGCCCTTCACCTCGCTCGGCCACGCCGACCACGGCTGGCTGAAGGCGCGGCACCACTTCTCGTTCGGGCATTACCACGACCCGGCGCGCAGCCAGTGGGGGGCACTCAGGGTGTGGAACGACGACGAGATCGCCGCCGGCGCCGGCTTCCCGGCGCATCCGCATCGCGACATGGAGATCGTCACCTATGTCCGCGACGGCGCGATCAGCCACGAGGACAGCCTCGGCAATCACGGCCGCACCGAGGCCGGCGACGTGCAGGTGATGAGTGCCGGCACCGGCATCCGCCACGCCGAGTATAACGCCGAGGCCGGTCCGACACGGATCTTCCAGATCTGGATCGAGCCCACCCGCACCGGCGGCGCGCCGGCCTGGGGCACCCGGCCGTTCCCGCGCGACGCGCGCGCCGGCGGCTTTGCGATCCTTGCCAGCGGCCGGACGGAGGATGGGGCGCTGCCGATTCGCGCCGACGCCCGGATCGCCGGCGCCACGCTGAAGACGGGCGAACGCGCCGACTATGCGGCCGATCCGTCGCGGCACCTCTACCTGGTCGCGGCGACCGGCAGCATGAGCGTGAACGGCGTTCACGCGGACGCGCGCGACGGCGTCGCCGTGCGGGGCGAGGACGTCCTTCGGGTGACGGCGGTCCAGGACGCGGAGATCATCCTGGTGGACGCGGCCTGAGCCGGCCGCGACCGCCGCACGGCATCAACAGGCAAGGAAACCGACCCATGGCAAAGATCCTGGTGCTTTATTATTCCAGCTACGGACACGTCGAGACGATGGCGCACGCGGTCGCCGAGGGCGCGGAGGCGGCCGGTGCGGAGGTCACGGTCAAGCGCGTGCCCGAGCTGGTGCCGGACGAGGTCGCCCGGTCCAGCCACTTCAAGCTCGATCAGCCGGCGCCGGTCGCCGAGCCGGACGAGCTCGCCGCCTATGATGCGATCATCGTCGGCACCGGCACGCGCTACGGCCGGATGTCGTCGCAGATGGCCAACTTCTTCGATCGCACCGGCGGGCTCTGGGCCAAGGGCGCGCTGGTCGGCAAGCTCGGCGCCGCCTTCACCTCGACCGCGAGCCAGCACGGCGGGCAGGAAACCACGCTGATCTCCATCCTGACCAACCTGCTGCATCACGGCATGGTGGTGGCGGGCCTGCCGTACTCGTTCCAGGGTCAGCTCAGGCTGGACGAGGTGACCGGCGGCACCCCGTACGGCGCCTCCACCCTGGCCGGCGGCGACGGGTCGCGCGCGGTGAGCGGGAACGAGCGCGACGGCGCCCGCTTCCTCGGCCGCCACGTCGCCGAGCTTGCCAGCAGGCTGGCGGCCTGAGACAGTTCATCCCCGTATCGATCGGACCTCCGGATGAAGCTCTTTCTCCTCGCGGCGGCCTCCGTGGCCCTGGGCGTCGGCCTGGCCGGCAGCGTGCGCGCGCAGACCGCGTCGCACGAGCCGGCCACGGTCAAGGCGGGCAGCTATGCTGTCGAGCCCGGCCATACCCAGGTCGGCTTCACCCTGCTGCATCTCGGCTTCTCGTACTATTCGGGCGTGTTCTCGAACGTGTCCGGGACGCTGCACCTCGATCCGTCGAAGCCCGAAGCATCCAGGCTGGACGTGTCCATCCCGATCGACTCCGTCGCCACCACCAGCGCCAAGCTGGACGGCGAGCTGAAGGGGCCGGAATGGTTCGACGCCGCCCGGTACCCGGCCGCCACCTTCACCTCGACCCGGGTGACGCGGACGGGTACCGATGCGGCGCGCGTCGACGGCATCCTGACCCTGCACGGGGTTTCGGAGCCGGAAACCCTCACCGTCCACTTCGTCGGCGACGGGGTGAACCCGCTGGACAAGAAGTACACCGTCGGCTTCGAGGCGACCGGCACCATCAGTCGCAGCCAGTTCGGGGTGAAGACCTATGTCCCGCTGGTCGGCGACGACGTCCGCCTTTCCATTGCCGGCGCCTTCGAGCTGCAGGGCTGAACGCCGGCATCCACCCCCGAACAGGAGCGAACGACGATGAAGACGATGGTGCTGCTGGCCACAGGTTTCTGCTTCGCGCTCGGCAGCGCGGCGTCGGCCGCGCCCTGCCGAGACGCCAAAGGCAAGTTCATCACCTGCCCGGCGCCGGCAGCGAAGAAGACCTGCCGCGACAACAAGGGCAAGTTCATCAAGTGCGCGGCGACCGCTCCCGCCTGACGTCACGCCGGTTGCCTTGGTGGTTTCGTTGCGCAGGGGAATTTGTTAAGGATCGGTGACGATGCCGCGACCGGAACGTCGGACGCGGCCGGGAGGTCTCCGACCGGTGACGGACCTGCAGAACAAGGGCCTCATCAGCTTCCAGGGCGCGCGGGCGGACGGCATCGGTCCGTCGCGGACGCGCACCCTGATCGTGTCCGGGGTGGCCCGATCGGGCACCAGCATGGTCGCCCGCGTGCTGCACGGCGCCGGCGTGTTCATGGGCGAGGACATGGACCAGATCGTGTTCGAGGACCACGCGTTCGCGCTGCTGTTCGAGAATGGCGGCCTCGACGCCAAGGGGCTGAGCCGCCTGCGCCGCGTGCGCGACGCCAGGCACCAGGTCTGGGGCTTCAAGCGGCCCCACCTCCATGTCCAGGGGGTGGGCGCGGTCACGGCGTTCCGCAACCCGCGCGTGATCCTGACCGTGCGCGATCCGGTCGCCATCGCCGAGCGCAACGCGATCGCCGAGCAGCGCGATCCCGCGCACGGCCTGGCGGCTGCGATGGAGGACCTGCAGGCGATGCTGCAGTTTGCCCGGTCGCTGACCTGTCCGGTGCTGCTGGTCAGCTATGAGAAGGCGGTGCGGCAGCCGGCCCGCTTCATCACCCGGCTGCTCGAGTTCTGCGGCGTCGTGCTGGAGCCTGCGGCGCAGCAGCGCCTCCTTGGCCTGGTGGAGCCGGAACGGCCGGCCTACCTGCAGAGCGCGCGGCGCCGCTTCGACGGCTACATCGACGAGATCCGCGACAACACCCTGATCGGCTGGGCCTGCCAGCGCGACGTCCCGTTGCCGGTCACGGTCACGGTGTTCCGCGACGAGGTTCCGGTCACCGACTGCAGGGCCGACCGGCTGCGGCAGGACCTGCTGCAGTCGGGCATCGGCAGCGGCGAGCACGGCTTCGCGGTGGACCTCCGGGGCCTGGGCTTCAAGAACAATTCGCGCGTCACGGTGCGGATCGAGGGACGCAGCTTCGCGCTCAACAAGAGCGGCAGCACGGTCGCCACCCTGCGCTGCTGAGCCGGCGCTGAGCCGGCGCCATCCGGCCACGGCATCCCATCCGTCACAACGACGCCAGCGCCTCCCGCAGCTCCGGCCGGGTCCGCGGCCCGGGCTGCGTGCAGGCGCGCTGCACGGCCCGCAGCGGCAGGAGCTCGGGTGCCGGGTCGCAGCGCTCCAGCAGCTCGCCGAGCAGCACGCCCCAGGCCAGCACGTCCAGCCGACGCAGCGCCGCGGCGTTGCCGTCCGGCAGGACCGAGGCGGCGCCGAGGTCGCCCAGCCGTGCGTCGCCGTCGGTGCCGTCCCACAGGACGTTGTGGGCGTACAGGTCGCCGTGCAGCAGCCCGTGCCGGTGCAGGTGCGCCGCGGCGGAGCCGATGCCGCGGGCGATCCGCAACACCGTGGCCGGCTGCAGGCGCAGCCCGGGGTCGTAGACGTCGCGGCTGCAGGTCTGCAGGCTGGGCGGCCCCGCCGGCGGCCGCCAGTGCCCGGGGAGCAGCGGCATCACCAGGCCCGTCGTTCCGGACGGATGACCGGATAACTGTCCCAGCGCGCCGACCAGGCCGGGATGCTGGCCAGCAGCCAGGCAGGCGGCGATCTCGTGCCCGGGCAGGCCGTCGCTGGTCACGGCATGCTTGAACAGCTTGCAGGCTACCGGTCGGGAGTCGGCCGCCCCGTCGGGGCGCCAGGACGCGCGATGGATCTCCCCGGACGCGCCCTCGCCGAGCTTCGGCCCCAGGACCAGCCGGCTCCACGGGATCATGGGACCGGCCGCCGGCGTCCGGATGCCGCCGAGCGGGTTGCCGGCCCAGGCCAGCCAGGCGAGGCGGGGCAGCTCCGTCAGCCAGGACGGCAGGACGGTGAACCGGTTGGCGGACAGGCGCAGCAGCTCCAGCGCCGGGGCGCCGGCCAGGCGGTGCGGCAGGGCGTCGAGACGGTTGCCGGACAGCATCAGCTTCTGCAGCAGCGGCCGGTCGCCGAGGGCATCGGGCAGGCGCTCGATCCGGTTGCCGGTCAGGGTCAGCCAGCGCAGGCCGGGCGGCAGCGCCTCCCCCGGCACCTCGCGCAGGCCGGTGTTGCGGAAGCCGACCTGGCTCAACGACGGGCAGTCGCCGAGCACCGGCGGCAGGCGGTCGAAGCGGGTGCCGGAGCAGAACAGGACGCGCAGCCGCGGCAGCCGCCCGAAATCCGCCGGCAGCGCGTCCAGCCCGGTGCCGCCGAGGTCGAGCAGCTCCAGCGTGTCGGCGAGGCCCAGCACCTCGCGCGGCAACTCGCGCAAGGGCCCGGACAGCCTGAGCGTGCGCGCGCCGAGGAGGTCGCCGCGGCGCAGCGCCGCCAGGGTGGGATCGGGAACGGTCATGGCGCCATCATGGCACGGCCGGGCGCGCGCCGGACCTGTGCCGCCAGGAGCGCGGATGTCGGCAGGAGCTGGCGACGCTTGCGCAGCGGGGACGGCTGGCCGATAGGCTGCGCGGCGCCGCGCGGCGGGGGTTTGTCATGGCCTGCCCGGCGGAGGAAGCGGGGAGGACCTCCTTGGAGCGGATCCATCCGGAGCAGGCGGATCGTCCGGCGCCGGCCGTGGACGCGGCGCGGCCTGCCCCGCCGGACCGGCCGGACGCCCGTCCGCTGATCAGCGTCGTGGTGCCGTGCTTCAACGAGAGCGCGGTGCTGCCGGCGTTCCACCGGCGCCTGTCCGCGGCCATGCGCGCGACCGGAGACGAGTGGGAGGTGGTCTACATCAACGACGGCAGCGGGGACGACACGCTGCCGGTGCTCGACCGTCTTGCCGCGGCCGACCCGCGGGTGGCGCTGCTCAACCTGTCGCGCAACTTCGGCAAGGAGGTCGCGATGACCGCCGGGCTCGACCATGCCGCCGCCACCGGCGCCGTGGTGGTGATCGATGCCGACCTGCAGGACCCGCCGGAGCTGATCCCGGAGCTGGTGGCGGTGTGGCGGCAGGGGATCGACGTGGTCCACGCCCGGCGGCGGCAGCGGTCCGGCGAGAGCCTGGCCAAGCTCGGGGCGGCCAAGGCGTTCTATCGGGTGATGGGACGGCTCAGCGCCCGGGTGACGCTTCCCCCCGACAGCGGGGATTTCCGCCTGATGAGCCGGCGCAGCGTGGACGCGCTGCTGCGGCTGCGCGAGCATCACCGCTTCATGAAGGGGCTGTTCGCCTGGGTGGGGTTCCCGAGCCGGGCGGTGCCCTACGACCGCGCGCCGCGGGCTGCCGGACGCACCAGCTGGACCTACTGGACGCTGTGGAACCTGGCGCTGGAGGGCATCACCAGCTTCACCGTCCTGCCGCTCAAGATCGCCACCTATATCGGCCTGTTCACCGCGGTGGCGGCGCTGCTGTTCGGCGGCCAGCTCATCGTCCGGACGCTGCTGTTCGGCAACCCGGTGGCCGGCTACCCCAGCCTGATGGCGGTGATCCTGTTCATGGGCGGGGTGCAGCTGATGACGCTGGGCGTCATCGGCGAGTACCTCGGGCGCGTGTTCAACGAGGTGAAGCAGCGGCCGCTCTACCTGGTCGAGCGGCACCTGCCGTCCGGCGGCGCACCACCGGACGGGACCGGCCGGCCCTAGCGGATCGCGAGGCCGACGGTGCGGGTCTGCGACGGGACCGGCAGCGAGAGCGTCAGGTTGCTCAGGAAGGTGAGCCTGCCGGTCGCGTGGTCGACCTTGTAGGCGTACACCTTGTTGCTCTTGCCGGCCGAGGCAGGGCTGTTCTCCTCCTGCAGCACGTAGAGGAAGTTCTCCTCGGGATCGAGCGAGAACTGGTTGAAGCCGCCGACGCCGCCGGCGACCACGTGCTGGATCTCGACCGGATGCGCGGGATCGGACAGGTCGAACACCGAGATCGACTGGTCGCCGGTGTTGGAGGCGTAGAGGGTGTGTCCGTCGCGGCTGGTCCGCAGCCAGCACAGGTCCTGGCCGGAGTCGGCCGAGGTGCCGACCAGGGTCAGCTGGCCCAGCTCGTTGCTGCGGTAGGTCGCGAGCAGGTTGTTGACGACGAGGCCGGCGTACACGTACGGCGCGTGCGGGTTGGCCCACAGGCCCAGGACCAGGGCGTTGGATCCGTTCTCGACCGGCGGCGTCACCGTGCCGGTCCTGAACAGGTAGCCGCCCGGGAGCTGCGCATAGGAGTCGATCACGCCCCCACCCGGGAAGCCGGAGGTGAAGACGAACGGCCCGGTGTTGGTGGTCAGCACCTGGCTCGGATCGGCGCCGGGATGGAGGTAGGTCTCCGCGTACGGCAGGTCGTTCAGGGATCCGTCCGGAGCGACTCCGAACACGTTCAGGCGCGGGGCGATGTCGCTGTCCGGCGCCGCCGGGTTGATGGCGTAGTCGGCGGTCACCAGCGTGTTGCCGTGCAGCCCGAGCGAAACAGGTGTCGCGCCGTGCGCGGCCACCGGCGAGCTCGAGAACGGGACCAGGCTGCCGTCCGGCCGCACGTGCATGACCGCGATCGTGTTCGAGCCGCCGTTGATGGCGTAGAGCACGGTCCGGTCCGGGCTCAGGATGATGTTCTGGTCGTTGTCGAACGGGCCGAGGGCATAGGTGGCGTCGAAGAACCCGGTGCCGCCGGTGAGGTAGGGCGATCCCGCCTTGGCGTGGAGGCTGCCGTCGGAGGCGATGTCGTAGGCCAGGATGGAGTTCCCTCCCGCCGCCGTCAGGTTGCTCTCGACGTACAGGACGTGCGGCTGTGGTGCCTGCGCGGACGTCGCGGCCGGTGTGGTGGTCTGCGCCATTGCCAAGGTCGGCAGAAGGCAGGTGAGCGCCGTCGCGGCCGTCAGCCGAAGGCGCCGCGGGTGCCGGTTCGTCATTATGTCCTCCCAGATGTGACCTGGGAGAGTTCGTCGCGCCGGGACGATGGTTACACGCCGATACCAGGAGCTTCGCGGGCCAGCGCCCGGGCGCTGGAGCGGCGGCCTAGTAGGCCAGTGCGCAGCCGTCGGCGCGCATCTCGCTGGCGGCCGCCCAGACGCGGTCGTTGCCGCTCATGCGGTGCTCGATGCACTCGTAGCGGCCGTAGCCGCCGTCGGACGGCGCCAGCGTCCAGCCGAGTGCGGCCAGGGCGGCGCGCGTCGCGGCCGGGACGCCGGTCTCCAGGCGCAGGATGCCGTTGGGCGGCAGGCCCGGCGCGTCCTCGCCCATGCTCTGCGACGAGCCCTCGTGGTGCCAGCGCGGGCTGTCGCCGGCGGCCTGGATGTCGAGGCCGTAGTCGACGCGGTTGACGATGATCTGCTGCTGTCCCATCGGCTGCATGTCGCCGCCCATCACGCCGAAGCTCATCCAGGGCTGGCCGTCCCTGGTGGCGAAGCCGGGGATGATGGTCTGGAACGGCCGCTTGCCGGGCTGGTACAGGTTCGGGTGCCCGTCACGCAGAGAGAACAGCTGGCCGCGGTCCTGGAACATGAAGCCGAGCCCGTCCGCCACCAGGCCCGAGCCCATGCCGCGGAAGTTGGACTGGATCATCGACACCATCATGCCGGCGCTGTCGGACACGGTGAAGTAGGTGGTGTCGCCGTGGCTCGGCGCGTCGCCGGGGCGCACGGCGGCGTTGATGCGGTCGGGCCGGATCAGCGCCGCGCGGCTTGCCGCGTACTCCTTGGACACCAGCCACTCGAACGGCACCTTGGAGAAGTGCGGGTCGGCGTAGTAGCGGGCGCGGTCCTCGTAGGCCAGGCGCTTGGCCTCGATCTGCACCTGCAACGAGGCCGCCGACTGGAAGCCCATGCCGCGCAGGTCGAAGTGCTCCAGCATGTTGAGCATCTGCAAGGTCGCCGCACCCTGCGTGTTCTCGGCCATGCCGTGCACGGTGACGCCACGGTAGGTGGTCGTCAGGGGCTCGTTCCATTCCGAATGGTGCCGGCGCAGGTCGTCGCGCGTCATCCAGCCGCCGATGCGGCGGAAGTAGCGCTCGACCGTGTCGGCGATCGGGCCGTCGTAGAACGCGTCGCGTCCGCCGTCCGCGACCGTGCGGTAGGTGCGGGCGAGGTCGGGGTTGCGGAACACGTCGCCCTCGCGCGGCGCCTGGCCGCCCGGCGCGTAGGTGCGGAGCGCGTTGGCGGTCTCCTCCACGCCGGAGCCGGGTTTCACGAAGGCGCGCAGGTTACGGT
This sequence comes from uncultured Acetobacteraceae bacterium, assembly GCA_964247735.1. Lineage (GTDB taxonomy): Bacteria > Pseudomonadota > Alphaproteobacteria > Acetobacterales > Acetobacteraceae > Lichenicola. Next base: position 53,131 of record CAXTVS010000006.1, on the reverse strand, counting down.
AGATGTAGTTTCCGATGATCTGCGGCAGCGGCACGCCGTCGGTGGCGAGCGCGATCGCGGGCTCGAACAGCACGCGCCAGGGCAGGCGCCCGTAGCGCTGGTGCAGGGTCCACCAGGCGTCGAGCGCGCCCGGCACCGACACGGTGACGGCGCCGAGCGGGGGCAGCGCACCGTTGCGGGCGTGCGCCCGCGCGGTCTGGAGGCTCAGGGCGCGCGGGCTGGCGCCGGAGCCGGCGAGCCCCACCACCTTGGCCTGCGCCGGGTCCCAGACCATGGCGTAGCAGTCGCCGCCGAGACCGGAGCTGGTCGGCTCCAGGAAGCCGAGCGACGCGTTGGCGGCCACCGCGGCGTCCACCGCGGAGCCGCCGCGGCGGAGCGTCTCGATCGCGACCTGGGTGGCGATCGGGTGGGCGGTGCCGGCGGCGCCGTTGCGGCCCATGGCGGCGGAGCGGGTGGCGAAGCTGGCGCCGAACGGACGGTCGCCGGCATGCACGTCCGGGCGGGTGAAGCGGTCGGCGCCGGGGGGCTGGAAGCCGGGCAGCGCGGCGGGCGCGGGCTGGGGGGCGCCGCCCTGGCCGGGGGCGCTGGTGGTCGCGCCCGGCTGGCCGGCCGGCTGGGCGGTGCCGCGCGACGACGGCAGCGCGGCGACGGCCGCGGCGGGAAGGGTGGCGATGAAGGATCTGCGTCGCACCGTGCGGGCTCCTCGGTGCCTGGAGGATGGGGTCCCTGCACTATCCGTGCCTGCCGTTCCCGTGCCTAGGGGTGGTCAGAAGCACGAGCTGTGGTCGCAGCCCGGCAGCGGCCATAGTGGGCAGCCGACCTCATGATCCGTTGGGCTGATCGCTGCCTTGGGCCAGTTCCGGACCTTCGGATGATCGTGCCCGCTATCCAGGAGCTGCCATTCGTTCAACCGGGTCTTCCTTGGGCTGGGCAGGGTTGGCGGGCGGCCTTGCGGCCGGCCAGGGGGAGACATCTCGACCGGCTGACTTGCTGGGTGGAATGGATCGGCATCCGGCTGGTCTGCCTCGGCGGTCCTGGGCGTGGAGACTACGCTGTCCCAAGGGCGAGGGTGCAACGGAATGGCGGGCATGGGGACCCGACGAAGGGTGGAGGGACGCTCCAGCGTGGTGTCACGAAATGGTGTCATGATCCCGTGTCGGCGGTCCTGCGGCGGGAGCCGCCGGCGGGGAGCGTCCGATGGGAGGCACTCCCCGCCGACGCCGATGCGAACGGGTGCCGGGTGGTGGAGACGACGGAGTTCCACCCGTCGGGTCGAGCAAACGGGACGACTGGCGCGGTTCCATCATGCCATGCGCGCAGTCGCTGACGGATGTTGTCTTCAGGCCGTAGACGGCCGTTCTGCGGTCGATCCGGTCATCTGGTCGAGCCAGGCCAGGTCCCTGGAAACAGGCACTGATCGACGCGCGCGCTTTGGTGGGAAGCAGGGCTGGGCACCCGGAGCCTCGACGGCACCGATGGCGTGGCTTGCGCAGGAGCGGCTCAAAGCATGCCGTTGCCGTTCTTCCACGTTTCCCGCGGGGGGACCGCTTGCGGGAAGCCCCAGTGCTCGACGAGGTTGCCAGCCTCGACGCGGTACAGGTCGATGTAGGCGCAGGGTTCACCCTCGTGCGTTCCCCGCGCCGCGATGAAGACCAGGTCGCCCTGGCCCGCGAGCAGCACGATCTCGTCGATTGTCCTCGACCGGCTCAGCACGCTGAGATCCTGCTCGAAGGCTGCGACTCCGTCCCGTGTGCCGGGCTCGTGGCGGATCTGGAGGTCGCCCGACATGTAGCGGCCAATCCGGTCATGCTTCCTGCCGACATGCACGGTCTCGTAGTAATCCCGCACGAGGGCCTTGGCACTGGCCGTGTCCTGCCGGCCGTCGGGCCCGCTCGGCCCGTCAGTCTGGGTGTGCCCGCTCTCGTTCGGGGGAGCGGCCGCCGCCGCGAAGCGCCAGTGCTCGACAGGTCGGCCGTTCTCGAACCGGAACACCGCGAAGAACACCTCGCCTTCGTCGCCGGCGCCATTGCGGCCATGGACCACAACGAAGGGCCCATCCTCCAGCATCCTGACGATGTGCAGGTGGCCGTCGCCTGCCGACCGGCCCGCCTGCTCGCGCAGGCCGGCCACGCCGTCCGCGACGGATGGATCGTGCTGGACGAACCCTTCCGGGCTCACGTCCCGGATCGCCAGGTCCGCGTCGCCGGACGAGACGCCTCGAAGCAGCGACGTCGCCTTGCCTGCGTTGTGCGAGTCCATGTCTCGTCTCCCGGCATCACCGGAGTTGAAGGCCACTAGAGCATGATCCGATCGCATAGGCTCACGGAACATGCCCTAGCCCATTGTTTTGTCGAGCATCTTTATCCGATCGACCGACCCGGTTCGATCGGATGATGCTCTAGGCCACGAACCTCACCACGCCGCCGTCGACGCGGAGCGCCGCGCCGCTGGTCGCGGAGGCCTGATTCGAGCAGGCGTAGACGATCATGTTGGCCACCTCCCCCGTCATCGCGAACCGCCCGAGGAGGCTGGTCGGTCGGGCCGATGTCAGGAAGGCCTGCTCGGCTTCGGCCTGCGTGATGCCCTGCGCTTCGGCCTGCCTGGCCATGAGGTCGCCGAGAATCTCGGACCGGGTCGGGCCGGGCAGGACGGCGTTGACGGTCACGCCCGTGCCGGCGACCGCCTCGGCCAGCCCGCGCGAGACGGCGAGCTGCGCCGTCTTGGTCATGCCGTAGTCGAGCATCTCCTTCGGAATGTTGACCGCCGACTCGCTGCTGACGAACACCACGCGGCCCCAGCCCCGCCGCACCATCCGCGGCAGGTAGTGGCGCGTCACACGCACGCCGCTCATGACGTTGAGCTGAAACAGGCTGAGCCAGTCGTCGTCGGGGATCCTGGCGATGTCCTCGATGCCGCCGTAGTCGCGGATGTAGGCCGTGCCTACGTTGTTGACGAGAACGTCAACGTCTGGAACCTGAGACAGGAGAGCTTGTGTCCCGGCCTCCGTCGAAAGGTCGGCAGCGACACCCGAGATGTCGGCGTCGGGACAGGACAGGCGCAGCTCCTGCACCGCCTTGTCGACCCGCTCGCGTCCACGGCCATTGACCACGACTGCGGCGCCGGCGCGCGCCAGCCCTTCCACGGTCGCGCGACCGATGCCGGCCGTCGACCCGGTGACGACCGCCCTGCGGCCCTTCAGATCGATGATCATGGTGTTGTTTCCGAACGGACAGGAGCGTGTGCGCCTTGATCGCGTCCCCGCTTGTCGTCGAACTTGACGAGGTCCTGGAAGATCAGGGGAGCCCAGGTCTGCCCCCTTGCCTGGACCAGCGCGCCGCCTTCGGCGAGCCGGCCCAGCCAGACCGGTGCGAACCCGAGCTGTTCGGCCAGGGCCTTGACGGGCTCCGCGGCGCCCTCGTCGTCGCTCGACAGGAAGATAACCCGTCGGCCGCCGTTGACGTCCGGATCCGCGGCCAGCCTTGCCGCCGGCAGGTGGTTGAATGCCTTCACCAGCCTGGCGCCGGGAAAGGCGTCGGCGATCACGGCGGACGAGGGACGGCCGTCGAGGTCCTCGACGGGCACGCCGAACGCGTTCGTCACGTCGACAAGGAGCTTGCCGTCCCAGCGCGCAGCAGTCGCCACCTCTCGGTGCTGTCCGAAAGGTACGGCGAGCAGAATGGTGTCCGCTTCCAGCGCGTCCGCCAGCGGCCTGGGCGTGACCGTGGGACCGATGGCTTCGGCCACCGGCGCAAGGGCTGCCGGCGGCCGCCGGCTCGCGACGGCGACCTCAAGGCCCTTGCGGGCGAACATCTGAGCCAGGGCCTGCCCGACCGGACCGAAGCCAATGATTGCGTAGGTCATCGTGTTTTCCCTTCCTGTTCGGATGCGGCAAGGAGCGTTCGCGTGCTGACTTCAGGTGCCAGACCGCTCGCGCTCGACCGCGACCTTTTCCAAGTCCTCGAGCAGCCTCTCGTGCGTGCGCCAGAAGATGTCGGGAGCCTGCCTGGCCAGCTCGATCCAGAGCGGACCCTGCATGGTCTCCTCCGTCCACAGGTGAGTGCCGGTCAGCGTGGGCGTGATGATCCAGGCGTGACAGGACACCGACGTCCTCGACGTCTTCGGGCCGCCGTGCCAGGCGATGCGCCTGCCCGGCTCGTATTCCGTCACGATCGCGGACACGTCCTGACCCATGAGGTTGGCCTCGAACCTCGTGTTGAGCCGCAGCGCCGAGTGTCCGCCGAGAAGCTCGACCTGCTGGACGCCCGGGTAGAACTCCTTCCAGGAGGTGTGGTCGGCAAGAAGCGACCAGATCGTGTCCGCGGAAACGGCGACTTCGCGCTCGTTCGTGCAATGGATCGGAGACCGGCTCGGCTTCATGTCATCCGGCCAGGCGATCGCTTCGAACATGGAGCCTCCCAGGCTCGATCAACAGCAACCGAGCGACAACCGCCGATCCGCCAAGGCCCGCTCGACGAGTGGGGCCTTGAACGCTCCATCAGGCGGCGAAGCCAGCGGCGGCCGGGAATGATCTGGGCCCTTACGCAGCCTTGCGGGACTGCCTGGATCTCGACATCGGTTCTGCACGAACGCACCACCCGTTCAGCGCGATCCGCCCTCGCGCCCTATTCGGGGGCCGGAGCCTGGCCCGAGAGAAGCGGCACATGGCCGACGAGCTTGCGCGACATGAACGTCGTGAAGAGCTGGACACGCTTGGTCTTGCGCGTTTCGCCCTGCGTGAGGAGCCACAGTCTCCCATGCGCATGCCGTGGGCTTCCGGGCACCCTGACCAGGAATGGATCAGCATCGCCGACGAAGCAGGGGAGTGCCGTCATGCCGATCCCGTTCCGCACCGCGGCCAGGTGGGCGCTGGCGTCCATCGTCCGGAAAGGCACCCCGGCGACCGGTACATCCCCTTCCAGTCCCCAGTCGGGGATGCCGTCGAACTCCTTGACGACCCAGCGGATCGGCCGGGGCGGTCCGGCACGCCAGGCGACGAGAAGATCGCGTGACAGGTAGACGCCGCTGGACAGTTCCGGGCCTCTCGATCCGTGCAGGTTGAGGGGTAGCGACGTGCTCTCGTAGACGACCCGGAGAGCCACGTCGGCCTGGCGGTTGGTCAGGTTCACCGGATCGTCGGAGGAGTGGATGTCGAGCTCGATCTCGGGATGGAGCCGTGCGAACTCGGCAAAGTCCGGCATCAGAAGGTGGCTCGCCAGGGTCGGCGCCATCGTGACCCGCAGGTGCCCTCGGACACCTTGATCGCGCCCCAGAAGCCGAGCTTCCAGCTGGTTGGCCGATGCCTCCATCTGGCTGGCGAGTGAAAGCACCTCCTCGCCTCCCTGTGTCAGGCGATACCCCGAAGGCAACTTCTCGAACACCCGTGCACCCAGGCGCTTCTCGAGCTGCCCGATGCGCCTCAGGACGGTGGAGTGATCGACGCCGAGGCGATCTGCAGCCGCACGAACCGAACCGCCGCGAGCGACGGCCAGGAAAAACCGAACGTCGTCCCAGTCAACCACCTGAACACCTCCGCCACTTGCCGGCCGGACAACGGGCATGTCTCGTTGGCATCATACGGGCGGGATCTTGCACCACCGCTGTGCGAGGAGACCGGCTCGACGGCCTTTCCTGGCCGGGTCATCACGCCGACCGGGAACGGTTGCCACGTGCTGTCCGAGGGAACGCGGCAAGGCCCCGGGGCCCCGATCAGCTCGGGCATAGGCACACGGGCGCCCTCTGCAGCCATCATCAGGATTGGGTCGAGGCGCCTGCCCGTGCGGCCGAGATGGAAGCTGCTGAGCACGGCGTCCCTCGTTGAGGACGTTTGCAGTGGATCGAGAGCAGGCGTGGGGTAAGCGAACGGTGCCGGCACCTTGACCTGCTACTGCCGGTTTGACCCATCACCGGGCTCTCGTCGTGGAATGAGAGGCGTGAGGCTAGGCAATCGTGACTTGGCCTAACTTCACGGGTTCAGTTGTCATGCGAGCTTGCGCGCATCATGCGGCGTCGGCTCGGGCTGCGCACGTGGAAGACGAGCAGTGAAGGTGGTGCCTTCCATCTCTGAAGACGTAACTTCAATGATACCGCCGTGCGCCACCACAACCTCTTTAGTGATATAAAGACCAAGACCTAGGTTTCCGAATGTTGGAACATCCCCTTCTTCGCCTGCGGCCCGTACAAGAGGATCAAAGATCATCCTGATCTTGTCGGGCGGGATAGGAATGCCGTCATTGCTGACGGTAAGAGTTACTGCCTTTGGATCTCCTGTAAGACCAACGCGGACCGGCTTGCTGTGGGAGCCGTACTGCATCGCGTTATTGAGCAGATTCGAGAAGATCTGCCCAATTCGGGCCTTGTCCCACGCTCCAACCAGGATGCCTGACATGGCCAACTCGATCATTCGGCGCGGATGGACCACCCGGACCTCGTCAACGATTTGTTCAGCGACGGTTCCCATGTTCATCATGGCTCGCACGACCGGAAGCCCCGCTCCAAAGCGCGCTCGTGTGACATCGAGCAAGTCGTTGATCAGGACGCTCATGCGATTGGTGCATTCGAGCACCTGCTTGCTCAGCATGGTCTGCCGTTCGTTGCCCTGTCCAATGTGAAGGGAAAGCTCCGTTGACAGGGCGATCGCCTGCAGCGGGCTACGAAGGTCGTGGCCGAGGATCCCGACCAGCAGCTCCCGGGACTGCGCCACCCTGTGCGTGTAGAAGTTGACGGATTCAGCCAGTTCCTGATCGATAGATTCGTTGAACCGGGTCATGTCGGCGATGTCTTGGGCGTCGAAAGCAGGAGCCGTTTTGGTCCAGAGCTTCAAGACGCTCGCGCGAAGGGCCCGATACTCGGAGGCCATCTGCCCGATGTCGAAGCCGCCAGCGAAGCGGATGGCGGCATGCGTCTGAGCGGCTGTATTTGGCTGGGTCTGTTTCTTCTCGCCGTGAGACTTCTCTGTCTGTTCAGTGAGCGTTTGATATGAAGCTATGTCGGCTTCTATGAATGCGAGGATTTGATGAATATGGTCCCGCAACGCGTGCGGTGTCATACCCTCGGCTGAAGGTACGAGCGTTCGGGCAAACGCCTCCCACTCGCTGACGATTGCCGCTGTGTTGCCCCGTATGAAGAAAGGTAGCCGCTTTTTGGCGGTTTCCGGATTGGTATCCGTCAGGGCAACTACGTTGGGATGGTCGTTTTGATCCCCGTCATCTTCCGGCATGTTGGTTCCTTCGCGAAGCTACAGCGTCTGTAGGTGGGCTTTCCGGCCAGGATCGACGGATATGGCTGGCTTAGGCCGGAGCCCACAAACTGAACGACCAGCGACCTCATCGGTAACTTCTTGTCCTCTATCTTTAGCTTAGCACGGGGGAGCAGAACCCGTACTATCGGTGTTCCGGGAGCTTTGATGGGCTTCTAGCCGCCGGTGCAAGCTCGGGTAGTCTTTACCCGTTTGCCGCCAAACTCAGGGGTAGCGGGCATAGCATGCCCATGGCAGCAACTCATCCAGGCGGCTGGCCGGGTGGCCACCGACCATGAGGGTCAGGCTGTCGCGCAGCCATGCGTAGGGCTTGACGCCGTTGAGTTTGGCCGTTTCTACCAGGGACGCGATGATCGCCCATCGGAGCATCCCAGCGCGCTTGCCGCGGAACACGAACAGGTGGCCGCTGAACGGGTCCGCCCGCAGCACCTCTTGCGCCAGCAGGGCCAAGCCATCGAACCCCTTGCGCATGTCCGTCGGGCCCAGCGCCAAATGAATGCGCATGCCCGCTGGCGCGGTGATCATGCCCACGCCTCCAGCGCGACAATCAACCGCCGCAGGAGATCGATATCGACGTCATGTCCGACGCGGATCCGACGACCGCCAAGCAGCTCGATCTCGACCTGTCCGACCGGGGCTTGATAGGCCACCGACGAGGGTGGTGATGCCCGATGCACGATTGCATGCTCCTCCGTTGGCTCGGCAGTCCGCACCGCGGCAAATGTGGCTGGCGGTTCGGCCTGGGGAGCAGTCAGCATCGGTCGGGCAAACATACGAAGCCATCGATGGACCACGCTGGCGTGGATCCCGTGGTGCCGAGCAAACCGGGCGAGAGGCTGGCCCGAGTTGAGGCCGTTCCAGACCAGCTGGCGTTTCTGATCGATGGTCCAGCGACGCCGGACGACCGGAGCCGCAACGGTCACGTCTCCTGAGGCGACGTTAGGCCCCGGAGGGCGGGCATAAGAGAATTCGCTTATGCCCGCCTCTGCCGGAGCAGCGCCTGGCTCCGACGCGCGCCGCTGCCGAACCGGCCCATAGAACCGCGTCCGCCACTTGCGCAGCTCCCGAGCCGGGATCCCATGCTGCTGGCAGTAATCCCGCTGCGACCCACGCTGCCGCAGGAACGCGTCGACATGACCGCGCCAATACTCGTCCTGCTCCAACTCAAGGCTCCCGACCAAGAGCCATCGGGAAAGCAGAAACCGATCACGAAGTCAGCGTGTCGAGCCCAGACGCATACGGCGTGGGGGAGTCGATGCCGTGTTCGCTTTTCGAAGGTTCTTCCTGATACCGGACCGGCAGCTTCCGGCCGGGACCATCTTCCACCGAGCCGACATAGGCGGCCACCACGATCGCAGGCGAGGCCCCCGACAGGCCTCCAGGGCGTTCGTCCAGGCGGCGTGCGGCTCCCGGCAGTCCTCGCGCCCGGTTCCGATGCACCGGGAAGTGCTCTAGGCTCCGGGACGCGGATCGGAGGGATGCAGGTGGACGGAGGAAGGCCGGCAGCGACACGGGCGGCGACGCGCAGCAGGCCGCGGGCGCGGCCGCTCGGCAGCGGCCGGCCGGCGCGGGTCGCGCCGCCGAACCAGCCCGGAGCAGCGGACGAGGCCGCGACGGCGATCGACATCGGCTCGCCGGAGCGGTTCATCAACCGCGAGCTGTCCTGGCTCGACTTCAACCAGCGCGTGGTCGAGGAGGCGGAGAACGCGCGCAACCCGCTGCTGGAGCGGGTGCGGTTCCTGTCCATCAGCGCCGGCAACCTGGACGAGTTCTACTCGGTGCGCGTGGCCGGCCTGGTCGGCCAGGTGCGCGAAGGGCTGTCGACGCGCTCGCCGGACGGCCGCGGCCCGTCGCAGCAGCTCGCCGGGGTGGAGGAGCGCGCCCGCGTCCTGCTGGGGCGGCAGCAGCGCATCTGGAAGGAGCTGTGCGTCGCCCTGGGCGAGGCGGGCATCACCGTGCTGTCCGCGGGCGGGCTCGACGCCGAGGACCGCGCCTGGCTCGAGACCTGCTTCATGGAGCGGATCTTCCCGATCCTGACCCCGCTGGCGATCGACCCCGCGCACCCGTTCCCGTTCATCCCCAACATGGGGCTGGGCCTGGTGCTGCGGCTGCTGCGCGACGAGGACGACCGCCACGCCATGACCGGGCTGATCATGCTGCCGGGCCAGGTCGACCGCTTCATCCGGCTGCCGACCCGTCCGGGGGCGCCCAAGGCGCCGCCGCAGGCCCGGTTCATCATCCTGGAGGAGCTGATCGGGGTGTTCCTCGACCGGCTGTTCCCCGGCTTCCACGTCGGCGGCGGCGGGGTGTTCCGGGTGATCCGCGACACCGACGTGGAGTTCGAGGAGGAAGCCGAGGACCTGGTCCGCTCCTACGAGACGGCCCTCAAGCGCAGGCGGCGCGGCGTGGTGATCCATCTCGACATCGCCCACGGCATGCCGCCCGAGCTGACCGAGCTGGTCGCCGACGAGTTCGACGTGCCGCTCGCCGAGGCGCAGATGCACGAGGGGCTGGTCGGCGTGGTCGACGTGAAGCAGGTGATCGAGAGCGACCGCTCGGACCTGCTGTTCCCGCCCTACGTGCCGCGCTTTCCCGAGCGCATACGCGACTTCGGCGGCGACTGCTTCGCGGCGATCCGCGCCAAGGACATCATCGTCCACCACCCGTTCGAGAGCTTCGACGTGGTGGTGCAGTTCCTCAGGCAGGCCGCACTCGACCCCGCGGTGCTGGCGATCAAGCAGACGCTGTACCGCACCTCGCGCGACAGCCCGATCGTCAAGGCGCTGATCGAGGCGGCCGAGAACGGCAAGTCGGTCACCGCCATGGTGGAGCTGCGCGCGCGCTTCGACGAGGAGGCGAACATCCGCCTCGCCCGCACCCTGGAGGCGGCCGGCGTGCAGGTGGTGTTCGGCTTCGCCGAGCTGAAGACGCACGCCAAGCTCAGCCTGGTGGTGCGCCGGGAGGGCGGCTCGGTGCGCTCCTACGCGCATTTCGGCACCGGCAACTACCATCCGATCACGGCACGGATCTACACCGACCTGTCCTTCTTCACCGCCGACCCGGCGCTGGCGCGCGATTCGGCGCGGCTGTTCAACTACATGACCGGCTACGCCAGGCCGAACTCGATGGACGCGCTCGCCTTTTCCCCGCTGACCATCCGCTCGACGCTGGTGGCGCTGATCGACAAGGAGGTCGGCTTCGCCAGGGCGGGCAGGCCGGCGCAGATCTGGCTCAAGATGAACTCGATGGTCGACGACGAGCTGATCGACCGGCTCTACGCCGCGTCGTGCGCCGGCGTGCGCATCCTGGTGATCGTGCGCGGCATCTGCTGCCTGCGGCCCGGCGTGCCGGGGCTGTCGGAGAACATCCAGGTCAAGTCGATCGTCGGACGGTTCCTGGAGCACAGCCGCATCTTCGTGTTCGGCAACGGCTCGCGCCTGCCGTCGCGCGACGCGCTGGTGTACATCAGCAGCGCCGACTGGATGGCGCGCAACATGGACTGGCGGGTCGAGAGCATGGTGCCGGTGCGCAACCCGACCGCGCACGCGCAGGTGCTCGACCAGATCATGGTGATGGGCCTGAAGGACAACCTCCAGTCCTGGACCCTCGGTTCCGACGGCAGCTGGACCCGTCTCGATCCGGGCGCGAAGCCGTTCTCGGCGCACGAGTACTTCATGACCAACCCGTCCCTGTCGGGGCGCGGCTCGGCCGGGCAGAAGGTGGCGCTGCCGGTGGCGCGGACGCTGCCCAGGCGGCCCGACCGGATCCTGGAGGATTGATCGCCATGAGCAGCGCCTCCGCCGTTCCCGCCGCGCAGGCCAGGGCGCCGCGCGCCGCGGTGGTCGATCTCGGCTCCAACTCGGTGCGGCTGGTGGTGTTCGAGGGCAAGGCGCGCAACCCGGTCACCATCTTCAACGAGAAGGCGGTGGTGCGGCTGGGGCGCGGGCTGGAGACCACCGGGCTGCTCAACCCGGACGGGGTGGTGCAGGCGCTGGCGCTGATGCGCCGCTTCCACGCGGTGGCGCTCAGCCTGCGTGCCGACCCGTTCGAGGTGCTGGCGACGGCCGCGGTGCGCGACGCCAGCAACGGCGCCGCCTTCGTCGAGCAGCTGCGCGGGATCATGCCGGGAGTGCCGATCCGCATCCTGTCCGGCGAGGAGGAGGCGGACTACGCCGCCACCGGCGTGCTGTGCGGCCTTCCGGACGCCGACGGCACGGTGGCCGACATCGGCGGCGGCTCGCTGGAGCTGGTGCGGGTGCAGGGCGGGAGCAAGCGGCGCGCGCAGACGCTGAAGCTCGGCGTGATCCGCCTGAGCGACCGGGCCGGCGGCGACCTGGAGCGGGCGCGCGCGCTGGTGGAGCAGGACCTCGGCGGCGTGGACTGGCTGCGCGGACAGGGCGGCCGCACGCTGTACCTGGTCGGCGGCGCGTTCCGTGCCCTGGCCCGGCTGCAGATCGCGCGCACCTTCTATCCGCTCAACATCGTGCACCATTACGAGCTGGCCGCCGACGAGGCGCGCGAGATGACCGGCTGGATCATGGGCTCCAGCAGGCGGACCCTGGAGCGCATGCCGGGGGCGCCGCGCAAGCGCCTGGAGGACCTGCCCTACGCCGCGATCGTGCTGCGCCGGCTGCTGCGGCGCATGGGCCCGGACCGGGTGATGTTCTGCGTCGACGGGGTGCGCGAGGGCTGGTTCATGCGCCACGTGGCGCCGGAGGTGATGGGGCAGGACCCGCTGGAAGCGGCGTCGCGCGAGATGGCCGAGCAGCTCGGACGCAGCACCGCCCTGCCGCCGGCGCTGGTGGCCTGGACCGACCCGCTGTTCGCCCAGCCAGGCGGGGGCGTGCTGGGCGGCGAGACCGCGGCGCAACGGCGGCTGCGCGTCAGCGCCTGCTGGATGTCCGACAGCGGCGCGCTGGACCATCCGGAATACCGCGCCGAGCAGACCTTCCTGCGCGTGCTGCGCCAGCCGGGCGTCGCGTTCGACCATCCGACCCGCGCCTTTCTCGCCCTCACCCTGGCGATGCGCTACGAGACCGAGCTCGACCAGCCGTTCCTGCAGCCGGCCAGGCGCCTGCTGGAGATCCCCGCCTTCCGCCGCGCCGAGGTGCTGGGGCTGGCGCTGCGCCTGGCCTACTCGCTGTGCGCAGGCGTGCCGGACCTGCTGGCCGGCACCAGCCTGACGCTGGACGGCGGGCGGCTGGTGCTGCGCCTGGCGGGGGAGCGCGGCATGATCAACGGGGAGAGCGTCAGCCGCCGGCTCGACCGGCTGGCGCAGGCGGTCGGGCTGCCGCCGGAGATCGCCACCGCGTGACGGGGCGCCGCCTGCTGCCCGGGAGACTGCTGCTCGCGGGCCTGCTGGGCTGGCTGGGGCTCGCCGCGGCCAGCGCGTCCGCCCGGGCGCACGATCGGGACGCGCTGTGGATGATCGTGCACGGGCGCTGCGTGACGGACCAGCAGGAGCACGGGCGTCCGGCGCCCTGCGCCAGCGTGGACCTGTCGCACGGCGAGCGGGCCGGCAGCGCCGTGCTCAAGGACGCCAGGGGCGACACGCAGTACCTGCTGATCCCGACGGCGCGGATCACCGGAATCGAGTCGCCGGCGATCCTGGCGCCGGGCGCCCCGAACTACTTCGCCATGGCCTGGGCCGCGACCGCGCTGGTCGACGCCCGGCTGAACCGTACCCTGCCGCGCGAGGACCTCGCGCTGGCGATCAACTCCGAGGAGGGGCGCAGCCAGGACCAGCTGCACATCCACGTGGACTGCATCCGTCCGGACGTCCGCGCCGCCCTCGGTCCGGTCCCGGGGCTGCTCGACGGCCGGTGGCAGGACCTTCCGGTGCGCCTGGCGGGGCACCGGTATCGCGCCGTCTGGCTGCCGGGCGACACGCCGGACGCGAACCCGTTCCGCCTGCTCGCCGCCTCGCTCGCCGATCCGGCGGCCGAGATGGGGCGACATACCCTGGTGCTGGTCGGCGCGGAGCGGGACGGACGGCCCGGCTTCGTGCTGCTGGACGGGACGTCCGGGCCGCTGTCGGTCACCATCCCGCCCGCGATCAGGCTCGGTCCCGGTTCCGGCGAGGAGCTGGAGGACCATGCCTGCCGGATCGCCGCCGGGCCGGGCTGAGCGGATGGCGACGGGTCGCCGGCCGGCGTCCCGGTCGCGGCATCGCCGGCAACGCGCCGGCCCGGGGCGATCCCGTGACCGCCTGGCGGTGCTGCGTCACCCGCCATAGGGCGTGGTCGAGAACGGGCGGTCCTCCGGCCTGACCGCCCAGGCCTTGTCCGGCGTGGCCTGCATGGTGAAGCGCAGGGTGCCGCCACGCATGATCTCGTCGTGGCGCAGGAAGCTGCGGGACAGCGGCGTGCCGTCGAGGATGACCCGGCCGACATAGGGATGGGCGTCGGACAGCCCGTCGGTGCTGACGGTGAACCGCCGGCCGTTGGGCAGGTGCAGCACCGCGCGGTCCACGAACGGGCGGCCGATGACGTACTGGTCCGAGCCGGGGGCGACGGGATAGAAGCCCAGGGCGGTGAAGATCATCCAGGCCGACATCTGGCCGAGGTCGTCGTTGCCGACCAGCCCGTCCGGCGCCGGGCGGTACTGGCTGTCGACGATCTGCTTCAGCCGCGCCTGGCCGCGCCAGGGCTGGCCGGCATAGGCGTAGAGGTAGGCCAGGTGGTGGCTGGGCTCGTTGCCGTGCACGTACTGGCCGATCAGGCCGGACATGTCCTCGACCGCATCGTACTGGTGCGGCGCGATCTTCGCCTCGAACATGGCGTCGAGCCTGGCCGAGAGCTGGTCGTCGCCGCCCAGCAGCGCGATCAGGCCGCCCACGTCCTGCGGCTGGTACCAGGAGTACTGCCACGCATCGCCCTCGGTGAAGCCGCTGCCCGCGCCGGCGCGGGCCGGGTCGAACGGTTCGCGGAACCGGCCGTCGGCGAGCCGCGGGCGCACGAAGCCGACGCCCGGGTCGAACACGTTGCGCCAGTTCCGGGCGCGCCTGTCGAAGGCGTCGGCGACGCGGTCGCGGCCGATGGCGCGTGCCGTGCGCGCGATCGTCCAGTCGTCGAAGGCGTACTCCATGGTCTTGGACACCGCCTCGTCGTCGTGGTCCACCGGGACGAAGCCGAGGCGCATGTAGTCGCCGAGATGGCCGTACGGCGCGTAGGTGGCGCTGGCGACCATGGCGTCCAGCGCGCGGTTCCGGTCGATGCCGGGGATGTTCTTCAGGATCGCGTCGGCGATCTCCGGCACCGCGTGGTAGCCGATCATGCACCAGGTTTCCTGGCCCTGGAACTGCCAGATCGGCAGGATCCCGAACGGGCTTTCCTCCCGGGAGGCGAGCAGGCTGTCCACCACGTCCACCGTGCGGCGGGCCGGCTCGATCAGCGTCATCAGCGGCTGCTCGGCGCGGTAGGTGTCCCACAGCGAGAAGGTGGACACGAAGGTGAAGCCGCGGGCCTGGTGCACCGCGTTGTCCGGGCCGCGGTAGCGGTTGTCCACGTCCATCGACAGGCTCGGCGCCAGCAGGGCGTGGTAGAGCGAGGTCGCCAGCGTGCGCCGCATCGGCGCGGGAGCCTCGAACTGCACCGACGACAGCGCCTGCTGCCAGGCTGTGCTGGCGGCGGCGCGCACGCGGTCGAAGTCGTACCCGGGCACCTCCGCCTGGAGGTTGGCGACGGCACCCTCCTCGCTGACCGAGGACAGCGCCACCTTCACCACCAGCGGGGCGTCGAGCGGGCCGAAATCGACCACGCCGACCAGGCCGCGTCCGGCGACGGCGTCGGTGTCGGACGGGTCGTCCCCGGGGCCCCTGAAGCCGCGATACGGCACCGGCCCGGGCTCGCGGTCGGAAAAGGCGTGGCCGGTGGGGGTGCGGGAGAAGCGCATGGCGAAGTAGAGCTGCCGCGCCGGCGCCCAGCCGCGGGTTTCGCGGAACCCGGTGATGCTGCCGTCCGGATGCAGCGTCATGCGCGACCACAGCACCTTGCCCGGGTAGTTGTAGATGCTCTGCCGCAGGTCGATCAGCAGGTGCGCTTGCTTGCCGGCCGGGAAACGGTAGCGGTGCACGCCGACGCGCGGCGTCGCCGTCAGCTCGGCACGCACGCCGGAATCGGACAGGGTGACGGCGTAGTAGCCAGGCTCGGCATGCTCGGTGTCGTGGCTGAAGCGCTGCCGGTAGCCGGAGCCCGGCTTGTCCGCGTCGCCGGGATCGAGGGACACCGCGCCGGCGACCGGCATGACCAGCACGTCGCCGAGATCGGAGTGGCCGGAGCCGGAGAAGTGGGTGTGGGAGAAGCCCTGGATCGTCGGGTCCTCGTAGCGGTAGCCGGCGGCGTGGGCATACGAGTGGTGGAAGTCGCCGATCCAGGTGTCGGGGCTGAGCTGGACCATGCCGAACGGCACGGTGGCACCGGGATAGGTGTGGCCGTCCGGTCCGGTGCCGATCATGGGATCGACGTCGGCAAGGGTGGAGGACGGGCCGGGTGCAGGGGACGCGGCGCCGGCCGGAGGGATCGTCGCGAGCAGGCCCAGGACGGCGATGACCGGCACCAGCCGGTTGATCGTGCGGATCGGTGGCTTCACGCGCAACCTTTCGGGTCTCCTGCTCCGCAGGTGCGGAGCGGGATGTCGTGGTCGAGCATGACGGCCGGAGGCCGACCGCCGCAAGCCGCGGCGACGCGCCCTCGCGTCTGGTGTTTTGTTCATCAAGCCTGCACGATAGTGCACGAGCGGTGATGTCCGGTCTGCAGGCGGAGCGGATACCGGCCTCGCGAGGCGGATCCCTGCCTCCGGACAGGAAACGCGATGGCGCTCCTGCACGGATGTCCAGGTGGGTTGACATCCTTTCGGAAGCAGGCGCTTCATGACGACCTGCACGAGGCGAACCGTGTCCGATCGAACCGTCCGGAACAGGACGAAGATCGCCTGGGGAGGCATGATCCGGTGTCATCGGCGTTGCTGGACGTCATCGGCCTGACGAAGTCGTTCGAGGGCGTGGTCGCGCTAGCCGATGGCAGGTTCCGGCTCGAGCCCGGCACCGTGCACGCGCTGTGCGGCGGCAACGGCGCCGGCAAGTCGACCTTCCTGTCCATCGTCATGGGCATCCAGGGGCGCGACGGCGGCACGATCGAGGTTGCCGGCAGGCCGGTCGCCTTCACCCATCCCTCGCAGGCGCTCGCGGCCGGCATCGCCATCATCGAGCAGGAGCTGAGCCCGGTGCTCGACCTGTCGGTGGCGGAGAACATCTTTCTCGGCCGGGAGCCGGTGGCGGCGTTCGGGCGGATCGACTTCGCGGCGATGCGTCGCGACGCGGGGCGCCTGCTGGGGCAGCTGGGCTTCGCCATCGACCCGGGTGCGGCGATGCGCAGCCTGTCGATCGGGCAGATGCAGCTGGTCGAGATCGCCAAGGCGCTGAGCCACGACGCGCGGATCATCATCATGGACGAGCCGACCTCGGCGCTGGGCGAGACCGAGGTCGGGCAGCTCTACGCGGCGGTGAAGCGGCTGCGCGACGCGGGCAAGGGCATCATCTACGTGTCGCACCGCCTGACCGAGATCTTCGAGCTTGCCGACCACTACACGGTGTTCCGTGACGGCCGCTACGTGTCCAGCGGACGCGTCGCCGCCATCGACCGAGCCGGGCTGATCGGCATGATCGTCGGGCGCGCGCTCAGCGACGAGTACGTCAAGACCAACGTGCCGGGCCAGGCGACGCGGCTCGCGGTGGACGGGCTGTCGCTGCCCGGCACGCTGAGCGACATCTCGTTCACGGTGCGCGCGGGCGAGATCGTGGGGTTCTACGGGCTGCTCGGCGCCGGGCGCACGGAGCTGATGGAATGCCTGTTCGGGCTGCAGCGCGGCTGGACCGGGCGGATGACGGTGGATTCCGTGCCGGTCCGCGCCGCCTCGCCGCGCGCGGCGATGGACGCGGGGCTTGCCCTGGTCACGGAGGACCGCAAGCAGAGCGGCCTGGTGCTGACCAGCTCGGTGCGCGAGAACCTGAGCCTGGCGATGCTGCCGGCGCTGTCGCCGCGCGGCGTGATGGACCGCAGGCGCGAGGCCGGCTCGGCGGCGGAGGCGATCCGGCGCTTCGGCATCAGGACGGCGACCGACCGGCTTCCCGTCGGCAGCCTGTCCGGCGGCAACCAGCAGAAGGTGGTGATCGGCCGCTTCGACATGACGACGCCCAAGGTGTTCCTGTTCGACGAGCCGACGCGCGGCGTCGACGTCGGCGCCAAGCGCGAGATCTACGCCATCATGTCGGAGTTCGCGTCCAAGGGCGGCGCCGTGGTCATGGTGTCGGGCGAGGCGGAGGAAATCCTGGGCATGTGCGACCGCATCGTGGTGATGCGCCAGGGCCGGATCGCCGCGATCCTGGAGCGCGACCAGGCGGATCAACGAACCATGCTGCATCTCGCGGCATGACCAGGCACGGACGCGGGATGGCATGAGCGCGAGCAGCATCGGCAGCGGGCGGCGGATGGCGGGTGCGCGCGTCGCCGTGGAGTACATGAAGCGCTACGGCATCGTCACCGCGTTCTTCGCGCTGTGCATCGTGCTCAGCTTCGTGTCGGACTACTTCTTCACCGTCGGCAACATCGTCAACGTTCTGCGCCAGACCTCGATCAACGGCGTGCTGGCGATCGGCATGACGTTCGTGATCCTGACCCGCGGCATCGACCTGTCGGTGGGCTCGGTGGCAGCGCTTGCCGGCATCGTCGCCACCTCGTTCGCGACACGGTCGACCATCGCCGGCATCCCTGGCGCGCCGTATCCGGCGCTGCTGGCGATCGCCGTCGGGCTCGGCGTGGGGCTCGCCAGCGGCGCCGTCTCTGGCGGCATCGTCACCCGGTTCCGTGTGCCGCCGTTCGTGGTGACGCTGGGCATGCTGTCGACCGCGCGCGGCCTGACCCTGCTGTATGCCGGCGGCCGGCCGATCCCCAACCTGACGCCGCAGTTCCGCTGGATCGGCACGGCGGAAGTGTTCGGCGTGCCGCTGCCGATCCTGGTGCTGGCGGTGGTGTTCGGGGCCGCCTGGTGGGTGCTGGGCTACACCCGCTTCGGCCGGCACGTCTACGCCACCGGCGGCAACCCGCGCGCCGCGACCTCGTCCGGCATCAACGTGTCGCGGGTGCGGCTGCTGGTGTACCTGATCTCCGGCGGCCTCGCGGCGCTGGCCGGGATCATGCTCGCGGCGCGCACCGGCTCGGGCCTGACGCAGGCCGGCATCTCCTACGAGCTGGACGCGATCGCGGCGGTGGTGATCGGCGGCACCAGCCTGTCCGGCGGCGTCGGCGGCGTCACCGGCACGCTGTTCGGCGCGCTGATCATCGGGGTGATGAACAACGGGCTCGACCTGCTCGGCGTCGACTCCAACTACCAGCAGATCTTCAAGGGGCTGATGATCGTCGGCGCCGTGATGCTCGATTCCGCGCGACGCGGCGAGGCCCACTGACAACACCGAAGACGCCGGCAGCCAAGCCGGCCGTCACCATGGGAGAGAACACGATGAGTTTCCGCACCCTGTGCCTCGCAGGCACCGCCGCGCTGTTCGCAACGCTTGGCGCGGCCCACGCCGACCCGGCGAAGAAGCTGAAGATCGGCGTCGACCTTTATGGCCTCAAGGCCGAGTTCATGCAGCTCTGGGCCGCCTCGGTGAAGCAGAGCCCGGAGGTCAAGAACGGCAGCGTCGAGGTCACGGTGTTCGACGGGCGCTACGACTCGCTGGTGCAGCAGAACCAGTTCGACACCATGATCAGCCAGAAGTACGACGCGATCATCTTCGCGCCGATCGACGCCGATGCCGCCGCCACCGCGGTCGAGGCGGCGCACAAGGCCGGCATCCCGGTGATCGGCACCAACACCCGGGCCAACAGCCCGCTGCTCACCTCCTATGTCGGTTCCGACGACACCCGTTCGGGCTACCTCGAGGCCAAGGCGGTGCTCGACAAGATCGGCTGCAAGGGCAACGTCGTCATCATCGAGGGCCCGATCGGCATCTCGGCGCAGATCCAGCGGCGCGAAGGCAACCTGAAGGCGCTCAAGGAGTGCCCGTCGGTCAAGGTGCTGGAGATGAAGACGGCGAACTGGTCGCGCGCGGAAGCGCAGACGCTGATGGACGACTGGCTGACGCGCTATCCCGGCCGCATCAACGGCATCATCGGCCAGAACGACGAGATGGCGCTGGGCGCGATCGAGGCGATCAAGAGCGCCAACCTGAAGGTGAGCAGCTTCGCCATCGCCGGCATCGACGGCATCACCGACGCGCTGCTGGCGGTGAAGGCGGGCGAGATGACGTCCATCCTGCAGGACGCCAACGCGCAGGCACAGGGCTCGCTCGACGTGGCGGTGCGACAGGTGGACGGGGCGAGCTTCAAGCCGGAATCGGACATCTGGCAGCAGTATCCGCAGATGAAGTGGGATAACGGCGATGCCAAGGACTACAACGTGCCGTGGACGCCGGTGACGCCGCAGAACGTGGACCAGCTGCTGGCCCGCCGGCAGAAGGGCATCTGACGCGCCCCGGCCACCGCAGCGGAGGACGAACGGCGTGATCGTCGTGTTCGGTGCGATCGGCGTGGACATCGTCGTCCGCGTGCCGCGCTTTCCGCGGCCGGGCGAGACGATCGGCTGCGACGGCTACGACGTGGTGCCCGGGACCAAGGGCGCCAACCAGGCGCTGGCGGCGGCGCGCGCCGGCGCCGCGGTGGCGCTGGTGGCGACCCGGGGCGACGACGCGTCCGGCCTGGTGGCGACCTCGCTGCTGCAGGAGGCGGGGGTCGATCTCCGGCACGTGCGGACGGTGGCGACGCCGACGGGAACCTGCCTGATCACGGTGGACGACGCAGGCGAGAACACCGTGATCGCCGCGTCCAGCGCCAACCGGCACACGGCGGTGTCGCAGCTGGAGGCGTGCGGGTTCGGCGGCGGCGACGTGCTGCTGCTGCAATGCGAGCTGCCGGCAGCCGAGACCTTCGCGGCCGTGCGGCTGGCGCGGGAGCGCGGGGCGCGGGTGGTGCTGAACGCGGCGCCGGCGGCCGCGGTGCCGGCGGCCGTGCTGGCGTCGCTGGACCTGCTGGTGGTCAACGAGACCGAGGCGGAGGCGATCGCCGCCGCGACCGGTCTCGACCAAACCGATCCGGAGCGGATCGCGCGCCTGGTGCACGAGGCGCATGGCTGCGCCACCGTGGTGACGCTCGGCGGCGGCGGTGCGGTGCTGTGGGACCGGGGCGTGCGCCGTCACGCTCCGGCGCTGGCGGTCCCGGTGGTCGACAGCACCGCCGCCGGCGACAGCTTCACCGGCTACGTGGCGGCCGCCCTGGAGCGGGGGCTCGGGCTGGAGGTGGGGCTGCGGCACGGCGTGGCGGCCGGATCGCTGTGCTGCACCCGGCACGGCGCGCAGACCGGCATCCCGACCATGGCGGAGGTGCAGGCGGCGCTGGGAGACCGGGCGGCATGAGCGACGCCGACCTGGTCACCGAAGTCGCCGGCCTGTACTACATCAACCGGCTGACCCAGGACGACCTCGCCAAGCAGTTCGGCACCTCGCGCTCGACCATCTCGCGGCTGCTGAAGCAGGCGCACGATTCCGGGATCGTCGAGATCCAGGTCCGGGCGCGGCCCGACCGCGCGCGCCGGATCGAGCAGGAGCTGCAGGCGCGCTTCGGCCTGTCCCGCCTGCTCTGCGCGATCGACCTGTTCGACCCGGTCAACCGTCGGCTGAACGTCGCCTCGCTGGTCGCCGGCTATCTCGACAAGGTGCTGGTGGACGGCACCACGGTGGCGGTCGGCATGGGACGCAACGTCAGCGCCATCACCGAGGGGCCGGGACTGCCGCTGCCGCGCGACGTGCTGTTCGTGTCGGCGATCGGCGGGTCGGTGCAGAGCGGGGAGATGGTGAACGCCGACCACATCGCGCGCCGCCTCGCGGCCCGCTTCCGCGGCCGCAGCGAGACGCTGTACGCGCCGGCGATCGTCGAGGACGAGACGCTGCGCCTGGCGCTGCTGCGCAACGACAACGTCCGGCGCACGCTCGACCGCGGCCGCGGCGCCTCGATCGCGCTGATGGGCGTCGGCGACATGACCGAGGACAGCAACATGATCCGCATGGGCTGGCTGTCGCCGCGCGAGGTGGCGCGGGCGCAGGCGACGGGCACGGTGGGCGACATCCTCGGCAACGACTTCATCGACATCCAGGGGCGGCCGTCGCGCACCATCGTCGCCGGGCGTGTGGTGGGGCTGACGCTGAAGGACCTGGAGGCGATCGAGGACGTGGTGGTGGTGGCGAGCGAGAACACCAAGGTGGGCATCCTGCTCGGCGTGCTGCGGACCGGGGTGGTGGACACGCTGGCGACCACGCTGTCGAACGCGCAGGGCGTGCTCGACCTGGACGACGCGACGCGGGGCGACCGGTAGGAACGGGCACAAGGAAGCACGGAGGGATGGCAACCATGGACACCGCCTTCGACAGCGCCTTCGACTTCACCGGCCAGGTGGTCCTGGTGACCGGGGGTGCTGCCGGGATCGGGCAGGCGGTCGCGGCCGTGTTCGCCGGGCGCGGCGCCCGCCTGGCGCTGCTGGACCGCGACGGGACGGTGGAGACGAGCGTCTCCGCCCTTCCCGGCACCGGCCATCTGGCACTCGTCGTCGACGTCACCGACACGGAGGCGCTGCAACGGGCGGTCGCGACCGTGCTGGAGCGGCTCGGGCGCATCGACGTGCTGGTGAACAATGCCGGCATCGTCCGGCTGGCCCCGGCCGACAGCCTGACCGAGCTGGACTGGAACCTGACCATGGCGGTGAACCTGCGCGCGCCGTTCGTGCTGTCGCAGATCGTCGGCAGGCACATGCTGCAGCAGGGCTCCGGGCGGATCGTCAACCTGGCCAGCCAGGCCGGCCTGGTCGCGATCGACGGGCACCTGGCGTACTGCGCGTCCAAGGCGGCGATCATCAGCCTGACCAGGGTGCTGGCGCTGGAATGGGGGCCGCGCGGCATCACCGTGAACGCGATCAGCCCGACGGTGGTGGAAACCGAGCTCGGCAGGAAGGCCTGGGCGGGCGAGGTCGGCGAGGCAATGAAGCAGTTGATCCCGCGCCGCCGCTTCGCGCAGCCCGACGAGATCGCCATGGCGGCGCTCTACCTCGCCAGCGGCGCCGCCGGCATGGTGAACGGTGAGAACCTCGTGGTGGATGGCGGCTACACGATCCGGTAGCGACGGGATGGCTACAGGTGCCGGAACCCGTCGATGCCGTGCCGGATGGTCGGCAGGTTTCGGCTTTCCGGACCGGGGCCCGTGTCCCGACCACAGCGAAACGTCCATGGCCACGTTGATCATCGTGAGCCGTCCTGCTTGAACGGCTGCTCGATCGGGCGGGGACGGAACCTGCATGTTCACACGGCCATCAAGCAGCGCTGCCGCCATGATGCAGATCCTGCGCGACGAGAGGATCCGCTACGTGTTCGGCAACCCGGGCACGACCGAGATCCCGCTCATCGAGCAGCTCGATCCCGGCCGGGACCCCGCCTACGTCCTCGGGCTGCAGGAAACATGCGTCGTGGCGATGGCCGACGGCTATGCCCGCGCGTCCGGCCGGGCCGGCTTCGTCAACCTGCACACGGCGGGCGGCCTCGGCCATGCCATGGGTGCGTTGATCAACGCCCAGATGTCGAACGTGCCGATGGTCGTGACCGCCGGGCAGCAGGACCAGCGCCATGCGGTGCACGATCCGCTCCTGTCCGGAAATCTCGTGTCGATCGCGGCACCAACCACGAAATGGGCTCGCGAGGTCACCCATCCGGATCAGCTGCCCGTCCTGCTCCGGCGCGCGCTGCAGGACTGCGTCGCTCCGCCCCAGGGGCCGGTGTTCCTGTCGCTGCCCATCGACGTGATGGACGGGCCCGCCCCCTCGCAGCTGGGAAAGGTTTCGCGGATCGAGCGGCAGTCCATCGCTCCTCGTCTGGACGAGCTGGCCGCACTCCTGGTCGGCGATCACGGCGGCGGGCTGGCGATCGTCGCCGGCGACAGGCTCGTGCCGGCCAGAGCGGAACGGGAAGCGGTCGCCCTGGCGGACGCGCTCGGCGCGCCGGTGTTCGGCGCGTCCTGGCCCGCCCACCATCCGTTCCCCAGTGCGCACCCGTGCTGGGCGGGAAGCCTGCCGGTCCGCACCGAGGAAGCCAGGCGGTTGCTGGAGGAGTTCAGCACCATCCTCTTCCTCGGCGGCAACCCCCTGATCGCCTACCCCTACTCGGAAGGACCGGCGATCCCGCCGGGATGCCGCCTGTTGCACCTGTCCGACGCGGTGTCGGATCTCGGCCGCTACCATCCGACCGACCTCGCCTGCGTCGGGGATCTGGCCGCATCGCTCGAGGTGCTGGTCGCACACCTGCGGGCACGGCTTGGCAGGCGCGACGCGGAGGCTGGCGGGCCTGCGGCGGCCCGACGGTACCGGAACCGTCGTGCAACCCTCGATCGCGATGCGGTCGGGGATCCGGATGCGCCGGTCGCGTCGCCTTCGACAGCCGCGGTGGAAGCCGTCAAGGGCATGGGAACGACACCCGTCGTCGATGAAGCGCCGGCGATCAGTGCCGCCGTTCGGCTGCTTCTGAACAACGACGCCACCCGGCAATACTACGGCATGCGCGCGGCGATCCTCGGCTGGGGCGTGCCGGCGGCTGTCGGAGTTTCGCTCGGGCTGGAACGGGAACCGGTTGTCGTCCTGGTCGGGGACGGATCATTCATGTACTCGCCCCAGGCGTTGTGGACCGCCGCTCACGAGAACATCCCGGTGACGGTCGTGGTCTTCGACAACGGCGAATACAACATCCTGAAGAACTACATGCGGGGTCGTCCGGCATCCGGCGCATCGGCACGCAACGGCTTCATCGGCATGGAACTGCGGTCGCCGACGATCGACATGGCCGCCCTCGCCATGTCGCTGGGTGTCCATGCCCACCGCGTCGAGCGCGTGGGCGACATCGCACCGGCGATCGAGGCCGGCATCGCTTCCGCAAGACCCAACCTCGTTGTTGTTCCAATCAGCGCCAGGCAGTAGCGGAGCCAAGGCTTGCGAAGCGGTAGCTACCCCGCTGTCAAACCTGTTGCTGAACGTGACGTCATCACGAACGGTGCCGTGGTGCGGGCCACGGCGTGGACGAACACCGGGACATCCCCGTTCGGGCGGGGTCACGTCAAATCCTCCAGCGTGTTGTCCCAACGGGCATCTTCACCGATCGGCTGATCCGGTTGATCGGGATCCGCCTCGGCAGCTTGCGTGCGATGGCGATCAGGATGACCCGGGGCGGATTGCCTGCGCGAACTCGGCCGCCGCTGATTGTGCGGGTGGTGCAGGCCGGTCACCCGGTCGGGCGGGCGCACAGCGCCGCTGCGATCGTCGTCCACTCCTCCTCCACCGCGGCCCGCGACACCGGCTGGCCGGCACGCCTGTACCAGTAGCCGGCGTTCGCACGGTCGCCTTCCACTCGGTGCAGGTAGGCATGCACCCAATCGCAGTCCGGCTCGCCTTCCCGCTGCTGGACGCAGCCATGCGCGCCGTTCCAGTCGCCCTTGCCGGCCCACCACAGTCCCTGCAGGGCAAGCGACAGGCCGGCAGGCGGCGCCGGGTCCGACAGGCTGTCGCGAAACGCATCGAACGATGTCATGCCGTTCTCCCGAAGCTCGGCCGTGCCACGGCTTGTCGTCTGTCGGTTCAGAGGCTTTCTCTCAGAAGCCCGTCGTAGTCCGACGCCTCGATCGGCCGCGGGTTCGTCGCCGTGGAATGGTCGCGCGCGGCGGCCTCCCCCATCCCGGCCAGATGCTCCTCGCGGACGCCCATCTCCGACAGGCGCGCCGGCAGGCCGAGCGCCCGGTTGAGGCCGACGATCGCCTCCGCCACGTCGTCGTCCTCGCCGAGGCCCATTGCCCGGCGCAGCGCCGGGAGCCTGGGCCCGATCGCCGGCGCGTTGAACCGCAGCACGGCCGGAAGCAGCACGGCGTTGAGCGTGCCGTGGTGCAGCCGCAGTGCATGCAGGCCGCCGAGCGGATGCGACAGGCCGTGCACCGCGCCGAGACCCTTCTGGAACGTCATGCCGCCCTGGAGGGCGGCCATCATCATCTCCGTCCGTGCGTCCAGGGACGCGCCGTCGCGCGTCGCCTCCACGATGCAGCGCACCGCCCGCGACAGCCCGTCCAGCGCGATCGCGTCCGCCGGCGGGTTGTAGCGCGGGCTGAGATACGTCTCGATGCAGTGGGTGACGGCGTCCATGCCGGTGGCGGCGGTCAGCCGCGGCGGCAGGCCGAGGGTCATCTCGGGGTCGCACACCGCCGCACGCGGGATCATGTGCGGCGAGATGATGCCGAGCTTGCGGCCGTCGCCGAGGGTGATGAGTGCTGCCCGACCGACCTCGCTTCCCGTCCCCGCCGTGGTCGGCACGGCGATCACCGGCGGCTTGGCGTCGGTGATCCGCGGCGTCCCGCCGTTGATCGCGGCATACTGTTCCAGAGGGCCGGGATGGGTCGCCAGCAGCGACACCGCCTTGGCGAGGTCGATCGGCGAGCCGCCGCCGATGCCGACGATGCCGTCGCACCCGTGCCCGCGGAGGAACCCGAGGCCGGCCCGGGCGGCCTCCTCCGTGGGGTTCTCGGGACATGCGTCGAACACCGGAACCGGGCCGAGGCCCGCCGCCTCGATCTGTCCGATCAGCCCCGCCGCGACCACGCCCTTGTCGGTGACGATCATCGGCCGGGTCACGCCGGCCAAGTCGAGCTCGTCGCCAAGCAGCCGCCGCGCGCCGGCGCCGAACTGGATGCGGGTCAGGTAGGTGATGAGGTGCACGGACATGGCGCCTATGCCGCCCGCTGCCGGGTCAGGCCGGACTGCACGATCACCGCCAGCAGCAGGAAGGCGCCGCTGGCCAGGCCCTGGTAGGCGGCGCTCAGCGAGCCGATCTGGTTGATGACGTTCTCGATCACGCCGAGCAGCAGCACCCCGGACAGCGCGCCCAGCATGGTGCCGACGCCGCCGGTCAGCAGCACGCCGCCGATCACCGCGGCGGCGATGGACTGCAGCTCGTAGCCGGTGCCGGCGGAGGACAGGCCGGAGGACAGGTGCGCCGCCAGCAGGGAGCCTGCCAGGCCGGCCAGGGTGCCGGACAGGCAGTAGGTGGCGATCTTCACCCGCTCGACGCGCACGCCGAGCATCCGCGCCGCCTCCTCGTTGCCGCCGATGGCGAACACCGCGGCGCCGTAGCGGGTGCGGTT
Source organism: uncultured Acetobacteraceae bacterium (assembly GCA_964247735.1). Classification (GTDB taxonomy): domain Bacteria; phylum Pseudomonadota; class Alphaproteobacteria; order Acetobacterales; family Acetobacteraceae; genus Lichenicola. The sequence continues at coordinate 26,614 of CAXTVS010000006.1, read as the reverse complement.
CAGCAGGAGGGCGGCGAGGGCGTAGGCGAGCAGCAGGATCACCACCAGGTTGCCGATGCCAAGCCACGACCCGTTGGCGAGGCGCCCGAACAGGCCCGGATCCGTGATCACCAGGCTCTCGCCGGCGAGCAGCACCGCCAGGCCCTTCAGCGCCAGCAGGGCAGCCAGGGTGACGATGAACGGCGCCATGCGCGCCCGCACGATCAGCAGCCCATCGATCAGCCCGACCGCAAGCCCGACCAGCATCGGCAGCAGGAGTGCTGCCAGGGCGCCGTAGGGGGCGGCGTAGGCGGCGAGCACGGTGCCGAGGCCGACCATGGAGCCCACCGACAGGTCGAACCCGCCCAGGATCACCACGAAGGTCTGGCCGATCGCCACCAGCCCGAGGAAGCTGGCCGCGGTGACGATGTCGCCGAGGTTGCCGGGATGCAGGAAGTCCGGGAACACCAGCCCGGCGGCCAGGGCCGCCACCACCAGCACGGCGATCGCGCCGCGCGCCTGGATCAGGCCGACGATGCGCGCCCGCGACTCCGCGCGCGCCTCGGCCGTGCCCGGTGCTGCAACGCTGGCGCTCACGCGGCACCACGGCGGAGGTAGAGGGCCCCGACGATGAAGGCCGCCTTCAGGATCTGCGCGTAGTTCGCGTTCACGTTGTTCATGATGAAGGACGCGTCCAGCACCACCAGCAGCAGCACGCCGAACACCGTGCCCAGCGTCGAGATGCGGCCGCCCGACAGCGGCGTGCCGCCGATCACCGCGGCGGCGATGGCGTCGAGCTCGAACTGCACGCCGATGTAGTTGGCATCCGCCGCCCCCAGCCGCGCGGTGGCGAACACCCCGGCGAGGCCGGCGAGCAGCCCGGACAGCCCGTAGACGAAGGCCAGCGTCGAGCGCACCGGATGGCCGGCCAGCGTCGCCGCGGTGCGGCTGGCGCCGACGAACAGGGCGTAGCGCCCGGGCAGGGTGCGTCGCACCACGAAGGCGAACAGGGCCGCCAGCAGCAGCGACACGATCGCCACCACCGGGATGCCGAGCGGCGCCATCTGGCCCAGCGCCGGGATCGGGCCGCCGAACGGCAGGTCCACCCGGGCCCCGCCCAGCAGCGCCTGCGCCAGGCCGCGCGCGGCCACCAGCAGGGCGAGCGAGGAGATCAGCGGCGCGATCCGCAGCAGCGCCACCAGCAGGCCGTTGAGCACGCCGCAGGCGAGCCCGGCGGCGATGCCGGCGCCGATCGCCAGCCCCTGCCCCGCATCCACGGTGAGCCCGATCATCGCGGACGACAGCGCCATCACCGAGCCGACCGACAGGTCGATGCCGCGCGTGCCGATCGCCAGCGACTGGCCGAGCGCGATCAGGATCAGGGGGGCTGCCTCGAACAGCAGCGAGCGGATCACGGTCGGGTTGCGGAACCCGGGCGTCACCAGCAGGTCGAACGCGACCAGGGCGACGAAGGCGACGTAGACGCTCTGCGCGCGCCAGTCGATCGACAGGCGGCGTCCGCCTGCGGGTTCCGGTGCGCCGCGCTCGGCGATCCGTCCTTCCGGAACCGCCGCCGTCACGAGGCGGCTCCGTGCGCCGGCGCGTCCGCAGCGGCACCGCCGGCGAGCAGCGCCAGCACGTCGTCGCTGTCGCGGCCGGCGGTGTCGAGGCCGCCGGTCACCCGGCCCTCGTCCAGCACCACCAGGCGGTCCGACAGCTCCACCACCTCCTCCAGCTCCGACGAGGTCAGCAGCACGCCCAGCCCTTCCGCCGCCAGGCCGCGTACCACCCGGTGCACCTCCGCCTTGGCGCCGACGTCGATGCCGCGCGTCGGGTCGTCCAGCATCACCATGTCCGGCTCGGTGCACAGGGCGCGCGCGATCAGCACCTTCTGCTGGTTGCCGCCGGAGAGCGAGGTGATCGGCGCGTCCGGGCCGGCGGCCTTGACGCCCAGCGACTGCACGTAGCGGCGCACCATGTCGTCGCGCCGGCGCCGGGAGATCACGCCGAAGCGCGAGATGCGCGGCAGCACCGCGGCGGTGAGGTTCTCGGCCACCGAAAGCTGTGCGAACACCCCTTCCGAGCGGCGGTCCTCGGACAGGAAGGCGAGGCCGCGGCGGATGCTTTCCGACGGGCGCGGGCTGGCGATCCGCCGTCCCGCCACCGACACGGTGCCGCCTTCCGGCTTCTCGGCGCCGTAGATGGTCTTGAAGGTTTCGGTGCGGCCGGAGCCGAGCAGCCCGGCCAGGCCGACGATCTCGCCGCGACGCACTTGGAGCGACACGTTGCGCACCCGGTGGCGCCAGGACAGGTCCTCGACGGCGAGCGCCACCGCCTCCTGCCGCCCGGCCTGCGTCCCGGGCGCGTGCCCTTGTGCCGCACCGTGCTCCTTCTGCGCCGCCACCTGCTCGCGCCCGAGCATGGCCGCGACCAGGCGCGCACGCGGCAGCGAGGCGGTCGGCTCGCTCGCCACCACCGCGCCGTCGCGCAGCACGGTCAGCCGGTCGCACAGGCGGTAGCATTCCGACAGCCGGTGGCTGACGTAGATCAGCCCGATGCCGTCGCGGCGGAGCTGGTCGACCACGCCGTAGAGCAGCTCCACCTCGGCGCCGGACAGGGCCGAGGTCGGCTCGTCCAGGATCACCGCGCGGGCGCCGAGCGACACCACGCGCGCGATGGAGATCAGCTGCTGCAGGCCGAGCCCCAGCGTGCGCAGGGTGCGCCTGGGGTCGATCTCGAGCCGGTAGCGGCGGAGCAGGGCGCGGGCGTCCTCCACCATGCGCGCCCGGTCCACCAGGAGCCCGAACCGGCGCGGCTCGCGGCCGAGGAACAGGTTGTCGGCGACGCTGCGCTCGGGGATCAGGTTGATCTCCTGGTACACCGCCGCCACCCCGGCCGCCTGCGCCGCGCGCGGGCTGTCGAACGACACCGGCCGGTCGTCGAGCAGGATGGTGCCGCCGTCGGGCCGGTTCAGGCCGGTGAGCAGCTTGATCAGCGTCGACTTGCCGGCGCCGTTCTCGCCCATCAGCCCGTGCACCTCGCCGGCCCGCAGGTCGAACGACACGTCCCGGAGGGCCCGGACCGGCCCGAACGTCTTGACCAGTCCGCGCGTCTCCAGCAGCACGGCGGAAGTCCTCAGTAGGTGGCGCCGCTCTTCAGCGCCGCCTTGGAGTCGGCGACGTCGTCGTAGAGGGCGTCCTTCATGATCTGCGCCTGCGCCACCTGGTCGCCGTCGAACCAGCCCTTCAGCGCGGCGAACGCCTTGGGCCCGAAGCGGGGGTTGGTCTGCACGTCGGCCTGGGCGTTGCCCTCGGCGATCGCCTGCACCAGCCCCTTGGTGCCGTCGATGGAGACGATCTTGATGTCGTGGCCCGGGGTCTTGCCCGCCTGCTGGATCGCCCGCATCGCGCCCAGCGTCATGACGTCGGCGTGGGAGTAGAGCGCGTTGATGTCGGGATGGGCCAGCAGCAGCTGCTCCATCACCTTCTGCGCGTCGGTGGCCGACCAGTTGCCGGTCTGCGCCGCGACCAGGGTCATGCCGGGATACTTCTTCAGGACGTCGGCGAAGCCCTCCGTGCGCTGCGACTCGACCGAGTTGCCGTAGGCGCCCTGGATCTCGACGATCTTGGCCTGGCCGCCGGTCGCCTTGTTCATCGCGTCCGCCGCACGCTGGCCCTGGACCAGGAAGTCCGAGCCCAGGAAGGTGATGAAGTCGTGGCAGGGGGTGCCGGCGGTGGCGCGGTCGATCGTCACCACGGGGATGTTCTTCGCCGCCGCCTGCTCCAGCGCCGGCTGCAGGCCGGTGGCGTTCAGCGGCGCCACGATGATCGCCTTCGCTCCCTGGGCGATCATGCTCTCGATGTCGGCGACCTGCTTGGCCTGGCTGTCGTTGGCGTTGGTGTAGAGCAGCCGTGCAACCTTGGCCTGCTTGGCGGCCGAGCGCACCGAGGCGGTCTCGGCAGCACGGAACGGGTTCTGCTCGTTCTCCGACTGGGAGAAGCCGACCACCATGCCGGCGAGCGAGGCGTGGCTCGGGCTCGGATTGGTGCAGCTGGCGCTCGAGCTCGACTGCACCACGGCGCTGCCCGCGTCCTGCTGCGCCAGGGCGGCGGGTGCGGCCAGCATGGACGCCGCGGCGGCGAGGATGGAGAAGCGGCCGAGACCGCGTGGGCCGCCGAGGCGCCTGTTGCCGCCGGACACATAGTTTCCCTGTCGGGACATGGATAACCCCCTGTTTGACGGGCCTTCGCGACCCGTTCCTTGCACGCTTCCGCGCGATGCGGCCAGCCTAGGAAGATGTTTCTTGTCTGACAATAGGCCCGGCCCGCGGTCCGGTCGTGCCTGCGCTTCTTTTATTGCAGCCGTTCGGCGATCCGGTCCGCCACCCGCAGCGCGTTGGCGACGATGGTGAGCGTCGGGTTCACTGCCCCGATCGAGGGGAAGAAGCTCGCATCGGTGACGTAAAGGTTGTCGAGCTCGTGCGCCTTGCAGTCAACGTCCAGCACCGAGGAGGCCGGGTCGGTGCCGAACCGGAGCGTGCCGGCCTGGTGCGCGGTGCCGCCGATCGGCGTGTCCTTGCCGAGGTACAGCTCGCGGTCGAACAGGTGCGGATGGATGTCCAGGCCGTTGCACAGGCCGTGCAGCTTGTGCTTGAGCCGCTTGAGGCCTTCCATGTTGGTCTCGGTGAGGTCGAGGTGGACCTTGTCGTCCTTGTAGAAGATGCGGTTCTGCGCCAGCGGCAGGTCCTCCGCCGTCAGCCAGAAGTCGATCGAGTGCCTGGCGATGTAGTCGAACGGCATCTCCGGCAGCCACTGCAGGAAGTTCGGCAGCCCCTCGCCGTGCACCTGAACCCCGTCGGACTTGCCGACCATCTGGATGTGGCCGAGCGGGTACTCCCAGTCGTCGCTGCCGAAGTAGAAGTCGTTCAGGCCGAGCGTCTTCTGGAACCTGGTCGGGTTCGGGATCTTCGACACCGCCAGCATGGTCGAGTTGTTGTGGCGCATGTAGTTGCGGCCGACCTGGTCCGAGCCGTTGGCGAGCCCGTTCGGATGGGCGTCGTTGGCCGAGCGCAGCATCAGCAGGGCGGAGCTCAGCGCGCCGCAGGCGGCCACCACGATGTCGGCGGTGAACGTCATCGGCTCGTCGTCGCGGATCACCTCCACCCCGGTGACGGTGCGGCCGGAGGCGTCGGTCGTGAGCTTCTCCACGTAGGCGCGCGTCAGCAGGGTCAGGTTCGGATGCGCCCGCAGCGCCGGATCGACCACGATCACCTGCGCGTCCGACTTGCCGTTGGTGGCGCACGGGTAGCCGTCGAAGGCGTCGCACTTGCAGCACGGGCTTTCCGGCGTCGGCACCCCGTCGCGCTCGGTCAGCAGCACGCCGACCGGCAGGTGGAACGGGTGGTGGCCGAGGCCCTTCAGCCCGTCGAACAGCTGCTGGATGCGCGGCTCGTGGGTGATCGGCGGGTAGGCGTAGGGCTTGCGCGCCGGCGGCTCGGTGGGGTCCTCGCCGCGCAGCCCGTGCACCTGGAACAGCTCCTCCGCCGCCTGGTAGTACGGCTCGAACGCGTCGTAGCCGACCGGCCAGGCGGGCGAGATGCCGTCGGGATGCACGATCTCGCCGAAGTCGCGCTCGCGCAGCCGGAACAGCACCGAGCCGTACACCTTGCTGTTGCCGCCGACGAAGTAGTGCAGGCCCGGGTGGAAGGTGTCGCCGCTGCTGCTGTACCAGGTCTCGGTCGCCTGGTAGATGCCGTCGACGAACACCGCCTTGCTGTCCCAGTTCTCCCGGCCGCGCTGGAGGTAGTCGCCGCGCTCCAGCAGCAGGATGCGCTTGCCGGTCTGGGCGAGCTTCCAGGCCATGGTGCCGCCGCCCGGGCCGGAGCCGACGATGATGACGTCGTAGTGCTGGCTGCTGCCCATGGCGTCCACGTTCCCGGTGCTGGTCGGGCGGGCAACGCAGGCGGCATCGCCTCGTTCCAGGAACCGGCCGGCTCCGCAGGCGTCCTGCCCCCACGATCCACAGCCTGACACCGGCAGCGCCACGCACCCGGCGGAGATCCAGCATCCATGACCGGCCTCAGCTTCATCGTGGTGCTCGGCGTCCGCTACCTGCTGGTGGTGCTGTTCTTCCCCTTCAGCGCGCTGGACAAGATCCTGAACTTCCGCGGCGCGGTGGGCCAGGCGCAGGAGATGGTGCCGTCGCGGGGTGCCGCGACGCTCATGCTGATGGCGGGCCTCGCGGTGGAGATCGTGATGCCGCTGTGCATCCTGACCGGCTACTGCGACCGGCTCGCCGCCTTCGTCATGGCCGGCTACTGCATGGTCACGGCGGTGCTGTGGAAGCGGTTCTGGGCCACCGGCGACTTCTGGGCCGGCAGCGACAGCAAGGGCCGCGGCCTGTTCTGGGACTTCCTGAAGAATTTTTCCCTTGCCGGCGGCTTCCTGCTGATCACGCTAGGCAGCCTGACCCTGTCCTCCTTCCTGCACCACCCGTTCTCCTCGACCCATCCCTATGCCAGTGCGGCCTACGGTCCGGTGGCGGGCGAAGGCACCCGGCCTTGAGCATCGGTCCGGGCTTCGACAGCCGCGATCCGCGCTTCGACGCCTACATCCTCGGCAACGCGCCGCTGGAGCAGCTCGGCGGCGGCTACCGCTGGATCGAGGGGCCGGTGTGGATGGCGGACTGGAACTGCCTGCTGTTCCAGGACCTGCCGAACAACCGCACCATGCGCTGGAGCGAGGCCGACGGGTTCTCGGTGTGGCGACAGCCGTCCAACTACGGCAACGGCCAGACACGCGACCGGCAGGGACGGCTGGTCACCTGCTCGCATCGCGGCCGCTGCGTCTACCGCACCGAATGGGACGGCACCGTCACCACGCTCGTCACCCACCACGACGGCAGGCGCCTGAACGCGCCGAACGACGTGGTGGTGAAGTCGGACGGCACCATCTGGTTCTCCGACCCGCTCTACGGCCTGTCCAACGACTACGAGGGCGGGCGGCAGCGGAGCGAGCAGCCGCCGGCGCTGTATCGCCTCGATCCGGACAGCGGCGACATCCGGGTGGTGGCCGGCGACTTCGACGGCCCGAACGGGCTTGCCTTCTCGCCCGACGAGCGCCGGCTCTACGTCGCCGAGACCGGCGACCAGGCGCGGCCGGACCCGAAGCAGTACCTGCGCGTGTTCGACGTGTCGGCGGACGGGCTGCGGCTGACCGGCGGCGACGTGTTCCACAAGGTCGAGCCCGGCTACTCGGACGGCTTCCGGGTCGACGAGGACGGCAACCTGTGGAGCAGTGCCGCGGACGGCGTGCACTGCATCGACCCGGCCGGCCGGCTGCTCGGCAAGATCCTGGTGCCGTACACGGTGTCGAACCTCACCTTCGGCGACCGCTACCGGTCGCGCCTGTTCATCGGCGGCTCGCACACGCTGTTCTCGATCTTCCTCAACCGGCGCGGGGCGCAGGTGCCATGACCGCGATCACCCGGATCGCCCGGTTCAGCCTGACCAGCGCCGACCCCGAGCGGCTGGCGCGGTTCTACGGCGACGCGTTCGGCTTCGAGCAGGCGGCGACCTGGCGGCAGGACGCAGCACCCTATGGCGTGCCGGGCCAGGCCACCGTCCACCGCCTGCGCCTCGGGCTGCAGGAGATCGAACTGGTCGCCTTCGAGCAGGCGGGCACGCCCTATCCGGCCGGGAGCACCAGCCATGACGGCTGGTTCCAGCACCTGGCGCTGGTCACGTCCGACATGGCGGCCGCGCACGGGCGCCTGTCGCGGCAGGGCGGCTGGCACGGCATCAGCCAGGGCGGCCCGGTGACGCTGCCGGAATCGTCCGGCGGCGTCACCGCGTTCAAGTTCCGCGACCCGGAGGGCCATCCGCTGGAGCTGCTGGCGTTCCCGCCCGGACGGGCGCCGGCCGCCTGGTCCGGGCAGCCGCGGACCATGCCATGCCTCGGCATCGACCATTCGGCGATCGCGGTCGCGGACGAGGCCCGGAGCCTCGCCTTCTATACGGACCTCGGCCTCGCGGTGAACGCGCGCTCGTCCAACCAGGGAGCGGCACAGGTCCAACTGGACGACGCGCCGGAGGTTGTCGTCGGCGTGGTCGGGCTCGACCCGCCGGCCGTTCCCCCGCATCTCGAGCTCCTGGCCTACCGCACCCCGCCGGTGCGGCCAGGCGCCGCCGGCGCTGCCGACATCGCCTGCACGCGCACGATGATGGTGGCCGCCGACGCCTCGGCGCCGCTGCGGATGCTGGGCGATCCCGACGGCCATCGGGTGATGCTCGTCGACGGATGAAGGGTGCGGCCGGACCGGCGTCGGCCGATCCGTTCCCTGACGACCAGGAGCCGACCGTCCGCCTCGACGTGTCCCGTCCCGGGGCGCAGGCCTTCACGCAGGCAGCCTCATCGCGGCGGCGGCGTGTTCCCGTGGTTCCGGACGGGCAGCGTCCTCGTGGACGCCCTCAGGAACGTCACGACCGCCTTGACCCGTGCGGGCACCGGGTTGTCCCTGCGGCGCAGGATCGACATCGGTGTCATCCTGCTCCGCCGGTCCTCCAGCACCTCGACCATCGTTCCGGACGCGAGCGCTTCGGCCGCGAGCCACTCCGGTGCCCAGGCGATGCCGATCCCCGCGAGCGCCGCCCGCCAGGCGGCTTCCGCGTCGTCGAGCACGACGTGCCAGGCCGAGGCCGGGAGCGGCGACCTCGTGCCGGCGAGCTGCCAGCCCTCGACCAGGCCGGTCCGGACGTTGCGGAAGCCGATCAGGTCGTGGCTGCCGAGGTCCTCGGGGGTTCGCGGGATGCCGCGCCGGGCCAGGTAGGCCGGGGACGCACACGCCACCCAGGCGAAGCGGAACCATGGCAGGCCGACATGGCCGGGCACGCCGGCCAGGGAACCGCTCCGGAGCGCGAGATCGACGCCGGCATCGGCCAGGTCGACGATCGCATCCGTCGCGCGCAGGTCGAGCCGGACCAGGGGATGCTCGGCCAGGAAGGAGGGCAGCATCGGCACGAGGCAGGTGCGCATGAAGGCGGGCGGTGCGCTGATCCTGACGCGCCCGGACGATCCCTCGGCTGCGAGCGCTGCCAGGAGGGCGTCCGCCCGCCCGAAGCTGTCCAGCGCCTCCCGCGCCGGCACCAGCAGCTGCTCGCCCGCCTCGGTCAACGACAGCGCGTGGGTGGAGCGGTGCAGCAGCCGGACGCCGGCGGATGCCTCCAGGCGGGCGATGCTCCTCGACATGGCGGATGTCGTGAGCCCCAGACGTCGTGCGGCCTTCGCGAGCGAGCCCGCCTCGACCACCGCGACGTAGCAGCGGAGCTGGATGAGCGACGCGCCGGCGGGGTTGGTCGACATGGCGTCAACGCTGCCTTGACGTCCGCCATCCTACAACCTGCGCCGCCGACCCGTCAGGTTCATGATGAACCAGCTGGATGCCGACCATGGACATGACTCACCTGCAGCCTTTCCTCGACGCCATGCACCGGCGCGATCCTGCCGCCCTGCCTGGACACATGACCGAGGACGTGATCCTGCGAAGCCCGATCCTGGCCGATCCGGTCCAGGGGAGGACTGCCGTCGGCAGGCTGCTTGCCGTGCTGCTGCAGGTGGCCGACAGCTTCACCGTGACGGATCTGGTCGCGGCGGACAGCCATGCGGCGGTGTTCGTGACGATCCGCTGCGGCGCGATCACCGTCGATGGCGTGGACGACATGCACGTCGATGCCGCCGGCCTGGTGGCCAGCATGACCATCCAGTGGCGTCCCCTGCCCGCGCTGGTGGCGATGCAGCAGCGCCTTGCGCCGCTGATCGGCGCACCCGCCCTGACCCTGGTTCCCGCCTGACGCGGCCTGCCAAGGGTCCGGACCCGGCCGTGGCCGCTTCGTCCGGAACGGCGGGAGCGCGCCCCGGCCTCAGAACGACACCTCCGCCGGCAGCGTCACCCGCAGCACCGACAGGTCGCCGGTGCGGCGCTTCCACGCGTCCCGGATCGCCTCGATCGCGGCGCGGTCGCGCGCGTCGTCCGGGTGGTCGATCAGCAGCAGCTTGGAGCGCAGCCGCTGCGGCACCGCGTCGTGCGTGCCCTGCCATTGCCCGTACACGTCGATCACGCTGAGGCCGGCGGGGAAGCGCGGCGTCACCTCCCGGTCGAGGAAGTCGCGCCAGGCCTGCGGGCTGACGCCCTGGTCCGGCCGGTCGGCCGGTCCGAGGCCGAAATAGAGCCGGGTGTCGACCCAGCCGGCGGCCGCGACCGGATGCGCCGGATCGGTCGACGCGCAGCCGCCCAGCAGCGCGCCGGCGAGCAGCAGCAGGGGGAGCGGGCGGAAGCTGTTCGGGTTCAAGCGGCGCCCCTTCATGGATGGCACGATCGTCCCACGAAACCGGCGGGCCGTGCATCCTGCTTCCCGGCGATCGGCCCGCCGCCGCCCGGTCCCGGCCTGGGGCGCGGCATCCCCGTTCCTGGTCCTCGTGCCGCCCGCGACCCGGCCGCGGTTCCGGTCCGGCGCCACCCCATCGGTCGCCGGGCAGACGCCGCCTGCGCCGTCCAGGCGGCCGCCTGGTTGCGCGCCTGCTCGCCCGTCGGTCAGCGGACCGGCAGGCCCCGGTTCAGCCGGCGCATGCCGTGCACGATCGCCCACACCGTCCAGACCAGCCAGAGCACGCCCAGGCCCCAGGGGATCACCATGAACACGAGGCCGATGCCGAAGGTGATGGCGCCGAGCCCCAGGATCACCGCGTGCAGCGCACCGATCGCCAGGAAGGCGAGCACGCCGTGCCAGAAGATCCGGATCTGCCAGTCGAGGTGGCTGCGCGCCGCGCCGAAGCAGCGGCCGCGCCGCCAGTACGCCAGCAGCACCGCCACGAAGGCGGTAATGCCGGTGAGGAAGCCGAGGATGAGGAGGACGTAGTTCAGGCTCGCCAGGTCGCGGCCGGCCCGGTCGTCGGAGGCGAACGACACGTCGCCGGCCCCTGCGAACGCACTGTATCGAACGGTCATCGGAACTGCTCCGGAGGCACGACGCCTCGCGACCGACTCCATCGCAAGTCCCGTGCCAGGATCAACCCGCTGATTTCCCGGTCCGTCGCCACGCAGGGATGGACGACCGCGCCAGCATGTGGTCCGGCGCGCCACGTCCTCCTGGCCTGGACCGCCATCAGGGTGCTGCGCGGAACAGCTTCAAGGACAGCCTGCGGCCGGTCGAATAGTTGATGCCCTCGATCAGCGCCAGCTGTCGCAGCGGCAGCCCGTCGGCGGCCGAGCGGGTGCGGAAGGCCGCCTCGTCACGGCTGCCGACCAGTGCCAGCCCGCAGCGCCGGTCGCCGGACAGGAAGTCGGCCGCGGCGGGTGCGTTCACCAGCCGGGTGTCCTGGCCGGCGAGGAACACCAGGCTCGGCTCGCTGAACGAGGACGAGGCCAGCACGCTGTCCGGGCACGGCCGCACCAGCGCCACCGTGCGGGCGATGCGCGGGCTGAGCCAGATGGTGTCCAGCTGCGGCAGCACGGCGGTGAACAGGCCGAAATAGATGATCACCGCGGCACCGCACACCGACAGCAGTCCGTCCTGCACCCGTCTCCGCAGCAGGAGGAAGGCCGACAGCAGCAGCAGCGGCATCGACAGCGCCGGGATCAGCAGCGACACCGGCGACAGCTCGTGCTGCAGCCGCCACAGCAGCACCGGTCCCGCCGCCGCCAGCACGAGCCCGATGCCGAGCCAGAGCAGCCCGTAGGCCGCCAGCAGCGCCCGCCCCCAGCGCGCGGCCGGCCGGCGCCATCCGCCCGGCTGGGCCACCGCGGCCGCGGCCAGCAGGGCGATCGCCGGATAGGCCGGCAGCACGTAGTGCGGCAGCTTGGTGGCGATCAGCTCGAACAGGAGCCAGTGCGGCACGATCCAGCACAGCAGGAACCGGATGGACGCGCTGCGCCGCCTGGACCACACGAACGGGACCGCCATCGCCGCGAACAGGGAGCCGGGCCAGAACGCGACCGCGAACACCAGGAGGTGGTAGCCGGGCGGCAGGCCGTGCGCCTGCTGCCCCGACGCCACCTTGCCGAGGAAGTTGGTGCCCACCGCGCGCTGGAAGAACAGCCCGTGGCTGCGCAGCGCGATCGCCACGCACCACGGCAGCACGATCGCCAGCATCAGCGGCACCCCCCAGGCCGGGTACAGCCGGCGCCACCAGCCGACGCGATGCTCGACCAGCGCCAGCGCCAGCGGCGTGCCGAAGGCCGGGATCAGCATCACCGGCCCCTTCAGCATCAGTCCGACCCCGAGCGCCGCCCAATACAGGGCGGCGACCGCGGGCGGGGTCCGCCGGGTGGAGCCGCGGTCGCTCCAGGCGCGCAGCAGCGCCGTCTGCATCGCCATCACCGCCGCCAGCAGGCAGCTGTCGATGGTCGCGAGGCGGCCCTCGGCGGTCATCAGCACCGACACCGCGAGCATCAGCGCGCCCAGCAGCCCAGCGGTCGGGCCGAACAGCGTCGTCCCTATCCGCGCCGTCAGCAGCACCGACGCCACCACCGCCAGCAGGGTCGGCAGCCGGTAGGCCCAAACCTCGCGGCTCCGGAGCGTGCCGGTCGCGGCCACCGCGGCGGCTTCCAGCCAGTAGATGCCGGCCGGCTGCAGGTAGCGCGGCTGGTCCTGGAACCGCACGTCGACGAAGTCGCCCGAGCGCAGCATCTGCGCAGCTGCCTCCATGTAGCGCGGCTCGTCGCGGTCGAACGGCGGCAGGCTCGACCGTCCCGGCAGGAATAGGGCGGTCACCAGGGCCAGGATCAGGACGGTGTGCCGGAGGTTGAGCATCGGGATCTCCGCCGGGCGGGAACGGCGCCCCGATCCCGCCGGGGTCCGGTCCGTCAGCGTTCCGTCAGCCGGTCCGGAACATGGGTGCGCGACTGCAGCCAGATCACGCCCGCGGTGTCGCGTATGCCGACCAGGGCGCGGTTCAGGTTGGTGTATTTCGAGCTGCCGTGCAGCCGGGCTCGGTGACGGACGGGATAGCAGATCAGCGGGCTGCCGTAATGCCCGAACAGCGCCGGCAGGAACCGGTGCACGCCCTCGAACTGCGGCAGGCGCAGGAAGTCGGCGCGGCGGAACAGCTTCATCGGCGCCCCCGTGTCCGGGCAGCCGTCCTTCAGCAGCCGTCGGCGCAGCCCGTTGGCGACCCGGGTGGCGAGGCGGCGGGACAGGGTGTCGTGGCGCTTGAGCCGGACGCCGACCACCAGAGGCCCCGGCACGATCGGCCCGGCCTCCAGCGCCTGGGCCAGCATCGGCGCGATCTCCGTCGGGTCGTCCTGGCCGTCGCCGTCGATGGTGGCGATCCAGGTGCCGCGCGCCGCCTCGATGCCGGTGCGCAGCGCCGCCGACTTGCCGCAGCGGCGGTCGTGGCTGACCACGCGGAGCGCCGGCAGCACGTCGCGCGCCGCCAGCAGGGCGGCGACGGTGCCGTCGCTGCTGCCGTCGTCGACGAACACCACCTCGTGCGGCGGCAGCGAGCGGAACGCCTCCGCCATCTCGGTGCAGACCGGGCGGATGTTCTCCGCCTCGTTCAGCACCGCGGCCACGATCGACAACACGGGCGGCTCGGCCTGGGACGCCGGGTCGAACCGCCGGAGCTGTTCGTTCACGCGGCGACGCGGGTCGCGAACGAGGCCGGCAGGGCGGCGATCGCCCGGTCGATCAGCGCGGCGTCATTCTCCGCGGTCAGCGCCTCGGCCACCGCGGCGCGCGCCGCCTCGGTGGCGACGTCGGCCGCCACGCTGCGTATCTCGGCGACCGCCGCGCGCTGCGTCGCCGCGATCCGGTCCTGCGCCAGGCGCTCGCGCCGCCGGGCGGTCACCTCGGCGTCCCGCTTCGCGGCCTCGGCGATCCGGGCGGCCTCCGCCCTGGCGTTCTCGACGGTCGTCCTCGCCTCCGCGAGGGCGGCGTCCCGTTCCCGCTTCGCCTCCGCCAGCATCGCCTCCGCCTCCCGGCGCAGCCGGGCCGCCTCGTCCAGCTCCAGCCGCACCTCGGCCGCCCGGCGGTCGAGCAGCGCCGCCAGCGGGCGCCACAGCCTGCGTCCGAACAGCACGAAGAACAGGACGAACGCGACCGCGTACCAGAAGCGCGGCTCGTGCAGCAGGGCGGCGGCGTCCATGGTGATCCCCCCGTGGTCAGGCGGCGCGGGCAGAGAGAGCGGCATCCACCTTGGCGGACAGCAGCCCCGCGTCGGCGGGTGCGCCGGTCAGCCGCTCGACCAGGGTCTGCGCGGTCTCGGTGGCGACGCCGCGCAGCGAGCCCATCGCCGCGTCGCGCGCCGCGGTGACCTCCGCTTCGGCACGGGCGATCTCGGCCTCGAGGCGCTGGTTCATCTCGCGGTTGGCGGTCGCGGCCTGGCTGCGCGCCTCGGCCACCACCGTGTCGACGATCCCGCCCGCCTCGGCGGACGCGTCGCGGCGGGCACGGCGCAGCTCGGCGACCGCCCGGTCGGCCTCGCCCCTGGCCGCCTTGGCCGCGTCGAGATCGCCCTCGATCCGGTTGCGGCGCTCGGCCAGCACCGCACCCACGCGCGGCAGCGCCGAGCGGCTCAGGACGAGGTAGAGCAGGAGGAAGATGACCGCGCCCCAGAACACCTGCCCGGTGGTGAGCGGGTTGTTGAACTGGAGCTGCGGCATGCCGGCGGCGAAGGCGGGCGCTGCCGCGGTGGTCGCGAGGACCGACAGCAGGCCGAGGGTCGCGCGCGACATGGAACCGCTCCGGTGCGTTAGACGAACAGGATGATGAAGGCGATCACCAGGGCGTACAGCGCCACCGCCTCGGTCAGCGCGAAGCCCAGGATGCCGAGGCCGAACACGTGCGGGCGGGCGGCCGGGTTGCGGCCGATCGCGCTCACCAGGGCGGCGAAGATGTTGCCGATGCCGACGCCGACGCCGGCGAGGGCGATCACGGCGAGACCGGCGCCGATGTAGCGGGCGGCAGCGAGATCCATGGGAACGTATCCTTGGGTTTGGAAGAAGGAAAGCCGGACCGGGGCGGCGCGTCAGTGCGCCACCGCCTCGCGCAGGTAGATGCAGGTGAGGATGGCGAACACGTAGGCCTGCAGGCCGCCGACCAGAAGCTCCAGCGCCATCAGGGCGACGTTGATCGCCAAGGGTGCCACCCCCAGCACCGGCCCGATCAGGTGGATGCCGCCCAGCATGATGGTGAAGGCGGCGAACATCTCGAACATGACGTGGCCGGCCATCATGTTGGCGAACAACCGCACCGACAGGCTGATCGGGCGCGACAGGTAGGACAGGATCTCGATCGGCACCAGCAGCGGCGCCAGCGCCACCGGGGCGCCTTCGGGCACGAAATGGGCGAAGAACCCGAACCCCTGCTCGCGCAGCGCCACCAGGAGCCCGACCACGAACACCAGGATCGCCAGTCCCGCGGTCACCGCGATGTGGCTGGTGAAGGTGAAGGCGCCGGGCACCAGGCCGATGTAGTTGCCGGCCAGGATGAAGGCGAACAGGGTGAACACGAACGGGAAGAAGCGCCGGCCCTGGGGCCCGATCTGGTCGGTCGTCATGCTGTGGATGAAGTCGTACAGCAGCTCGGCCGCCGCCTGCAGCCGGCCCGGCACGATGGCGCGCGGGCGCATGCCGACGTAGAGCAGGAGCAGGATGATCGCCGACGCGATCACCATCATCAGGTTGGACTGGCTGAAGCGCAGGCTTGCCCCGGGCGATCCCAGGACCGGGTGCAGCGCGAACTGCCCCAGCGCGTCGATGGTGTGTCCGCCCGCCACAAGCCCCCCCTTCAACCGCGATCCCGGCTCTTGCGGCCGAGAATCGGTGGCGGCGCGACCAGCCGCCAAACGTTCACGATGCCCGCGACCCCGCCGAGGAACACGAACAGGATCAGGAACAGCGGCCTGGTTCCCAGCAGGCGGTCCAGCCCCCAGCCGACCGCCAGGCCCACCAGGAGCGCCGAAACCAGCTCGACGCCGACCCGGAAGAACACCGCCATGGCCGAAGCGTCGGGCGTCGTCCCGGTCCGTGGAGGCTCCGGGTCCAGGCCCTGCCTGGTCCTGGCCTCCTGCAGCCTCCGGTCGAACGCGCTCCGGTCGGTCGTGTCCTCATCCATAGAACGCACCTTCCGCCGGGCGCCGCCGTCCACTAACGGCGGTGCAACGACCTGTCAAGGAACCGCGCCGGCCGCCCCCGCCTCAGTAGGCGGCAGGCCTGTTCTCCGCCACGCGCAGCGGAACGCCCTCGAACAGCGCCTGGCCGACGTAGCGGTCCGGGCCGCCGGTTCCCGGCGGGATCGCGAACAGGCCGCCGCCGACATGGGTGGCGTACTGGTTCAGCAGGTCGAGCTTCGACATCTTCTCGAAGATGCGCACGAAGCCCGCGCGCGGGTCGCGCTGGTAGCAGACGAAGAACAGCCCGGCGTCGTATTCCAGCCCCTGGTGCCAGGGCGGCCAGCGCTCGGCGACGAAGTTCAGCCCGTCGTTGTAGGAGTACGACCGGCGCAGGATCTGCGCGCCGTCGTTGCTGGCGGCGGAGGCCAGCCGGACGTGGGCGTTCTCGTCGATCACCGGGTTGCCGTCGTGATCCACCGCGTCGAGGTCGAGCGGGTCGAACTCGCTGCGACCGGTCAGCGGCGCGCCGGACTGCTTGGAGCGGCCGAACACCTGCTCCTGGAACGACAGCTCGGTGCGGTCCCAATGCTCGAGGGCGATGCGGATCCGGCGCGCCACCAGGTAGGAGCCGTTGCGCATCCACTCCCCGTCGGTGCCGTCGGCCCAGACGATCTCGTCCGCGGTGCTGGCCAGGTAGCGCCTGCCGCCGGCGATGGCGCTGGCCTGGTCCGGCCGGCGCGAGATCGGGTTCTGGGTGCCGTCCTTGAAGCCCAGGAGGTTGCGCGGCGTGTCCTCGGCGGCGAACTGGGCGCTGTAGCCGTTCTGGATCCAGCGCAGCTGCGCCACCCTGTCGGCGATCCGCGCCAGCTGGCGCACCGCGTGGAACGCCACCTGCGGGTCGTCGGCGCAGGCCTGCACCGACAGGTCGCCGCCGCTGCTGCCGGGGGCGAGCTGGTCGCCGTTGAAGCGGGGCAGGTCGGCCAGCGCCGCCGGCCGGCGTGCGCGCAGGCCGTAGCGGTCCTGCCCGTCCTTCTCGAACAGCCCGGCGCCGAAGCCGAAGGTGATGGTGAGCCGGGCCGGGCCCAGCCCGACCGCCTCGCCGCTGTCCGCAGGGGGCCTGTCCGGGCTGCCGTCCATCGTCGCCGCGGCCTGGCCGCGCGTCATCCGGCGCGCCGCCTCGGTCCAGGACCGCATCAGCCGCGCGACCGATGGGCCGTCCGCCGTCACGAGGTCGAAGGCGACGAAGCAGCTGTGGTTCTGCAGCGGCGTCAGGATGCCGGCCTGGTGCGGGCCGTCGAACGGTTCCGGCACCGCCCGCGAGGCGCCCTGGCTGCCTGCGGACACGCCCTTGGCCTGCAACAGCGGCGCGGCGGCCGCCCGCGCGCCGGAGAACGGGCACATGGCGCCTGCCACGGCCAGGCCGCCGGCTCCCTTCAGGAAGCCGCGTCGCGCCGGGACGGGGGTGTCCGGCGGGTCGGTCTGGTCGTCGGGCAAGGCTGCCGGTTCCTCGCTGGGGGTTCTAGTGGGACAGGACGAGCGTGTTCACGTCGTCCTCCACATAATAGAAGCCGTCGCCCTTCGGCGTAATGGCCAGACCGAACAGGTCGCCGTTGCCGGCTGGCTGCTGCGCCCGGTCCACGTCGACCCATTGCGCCGCGACCTGCCGCCGGGCCAGCGGGTCGACCTCCACCACCTGGCCGTTCAACGCGTTGGTCACCAGAAGGTGGCCGTTCGGCGCGTTTACAAGGGCGAGCGGCCGGCGGAGGAACCCGTCCGCGGTGACGGCGGTGCCGGTGCCGGCGCTGGTGGTGCGGGTCAGCGCGTCCGGGATCTGCACGATCCGGTTGCCGATCGCGTCCGACACGTAGATCGAGCCGTTCGGGCCGAGCGCCACCCCGGTCGGGCCGACGATGAACACGCCCCTGTCCGGCGCCTCGGCGAAGCCGTCCGCCACCACCGTCATGCCGGCGACGCGCGGCCTGCCCCCGGCCGGGATCCGCAGCTCCAGGCGCACCACGGTCGCCCTGGACACGGTGTTCATGACCCCCTCGGCCGGCGGCGCACCGACGCCGTAGCCGGTGTTGCTGAAGAACAGGGTGGCGCTGTCGCCGCGGTCGATCACCGCCATGTTGCCCCAGGGCCCGTTGATCTTCGGCCCGCTCCACACGTCGGCCACCTTGCCGTCGTGGTCGAACAGGATCAGGCAGCCGTCGCCCTTGGTGGCGGTGGTGCCGTCCCGGCTTGGCAGGGAGCCGATGATCACCCAGCCGGTCTTGAGCACCGCCATCGCCGTGGTCAGGCCGACGCCGCCGGGGCAGCGGTCCAGGGTCCGCGGCACCGAGGCGAACAGCGACAGGCTCTGGTCCTGCGGGTCGATCTGCACGATCGTGGTGCCCAGCCCCTGCAGGTTGCCGGCGTTGTTGAAGTTGCCCACCAGCACGTGGTCCCGCACCAGGCGGCCGGCGCTGACCGGCGACACCACCACCGCATACGGGTTCTGGTCGCCGTTGGCGGGCACCGTCGAGGAGATCGTCGTGCGGTGCTTCAGCCCGGCCAGGAACGGTGCGTCCACCGCGGCCGCCGGCAGCGCCGGAAGGCAGAGCGCGATCGCCGGCAGGAGGCGGCGCAGGAATGAGGAGGTCATCGGATCTCCGGGCGCTAGGACTGTGAACACTGTTCAGAAGACGATGGTGCTGCGCACGCCCAGCACGAGCTCGTTCGCGATCCGCTGGCCGGGCGCGTCCGGGTCCGCGATGCCCCCGCCGGGGTCGAAGATGTACTGCGCGTCGGGCTGCACCGTCAGCCAGCCCACGGGGACGTACTGGTATGTCAGCTCCAGGTAGCTTTCGGAGGAACGGAGCGGCGCGTAGGTGCCCGGGTCCAGGCGGGCGAAGTCCTGGTCCATCTCGAGCGCGTGGCGGCCGATCTTGGTGAAGCCGCCGGCGAAGCCCAGCGTGTCGGCATCCCGCCCCGGCAGGGGATCCTTCATCACCAGCCCGAGGTTGGCGGCGAAGTCGATCAGGTTGCGGTCGCCGGGTGCGCCCATCAGGCGGGTGAACAGGTTGACCGAGCGCGCACCGGTCGGCACCGGCCGCCAGACCATCTGGTCGATGACGCCGTAGACCGCGTAGTCGTGCCGGAGCATCTTCGGCTGGCCGTCGCTTGCCGGATCGGCGAGCAGGCCGCCCTGGTCGTCGTAGCGCTGGTCGGGAAAGGACCCGCTGTCGAACCAGGCGCCGATCTTGTAGACGCCGGGCAGGCCGCCCGTGGTCCCGCCTCCCCCGCCACTCGAGTTCACGCCCGGGCCGCTGCTCTGGCCGCCGACCACGATGTCGCCGCCGGACGGCTGGTTGAGGGCGAAGTCGAGCTCGGCGATGAACAAGGCGCCGGTGCCGAGGTTGAACAGCGCGCCGGTCTTGTCGGCGTTGGTCTGCGGGTCGTTCTCGAACGGGCCGCCCGGCGGGTTGTCGTCGTAAACGCCGCCGAGCAGGCTGAACCGCCCCCTGCTGCCGCGCAGCCGCACGCCCAGCGAGGCCAGCGGGTAGGCCGGGCCGCCGGCGTACATGTCGTAGGACGGCAGCGCCGGCCAGCCGAACATGGTGTTGGCGAACACGCTGGCGCTCCCGCTGCCGATGTACTCCTGGTCCAGGCTCTGCTGGCCGATCTTGAGGTCGTAGTCGCCGTCGTGGAACTGCTGGTCGTACCAGAGCTCCCACAGGCGGGTGGCCCGGTTCGCCTCGATGCCGCTGATGGTGTCGAGGTCGTCGAGGTTGTCCTGGCTCAGGCTGCGGCCGTGGATCTGGAACGCGCTCACGTTGAGCGTGCCGCCCTGGAGGCCGAAGGCGCGGCCGAGATCGACGCCCACGCTCATCTCGGTCAGCCCGTCATAGTCGGCGCCCTGGTGCAGGCCGCCGGTCGGGTTGCCGAACACCTCGCTGATCTCGTCCAGGCCGAACGACACCCCGTACTGGCCGAGCCAGGGCCGGGCGCCCCAGATCGGCCCGAGCAGGTTGCTGCTGGTGGCCTGCGCCAGGGCCGCGCCGGGCAGGCCGATGCCGATCGACCCGGCGACCGCGAGGGTTCTGAGGCTTGTGCCAATCCGCAACCGACATCTCCAAGGCGGGTCACCCCAAGCCGTTAATGCAAATCATTCGCATCAGCATCTAGAGCCGGAGGATGCCGGTGTCAACCGGACGAGCGGAACCGGCCGCTTGTGGATTGCGCCTGGGCCCCCCTACATCCGGTCGCTGCCGGATCACCGGTCGCGGGGGGTTCAAGCGTGGAAAGCTGGCTCGACCGTCACGCCGAACTGGCCCGCCTTGCGGAGCGCCAGCTGTTCTTCGTCGACGGCCAGCCGCGCTCCGGCACCACCTGGCTGCAGCAGATGCTCGACAGCCATCCGGACGTGTGCTGCCGGGGCGAGGCGCAGTTCCGCGACCACTGCGCGGTGCCGCTCGACCGGGCGATGCGGCAGCGCCATGCGGCGCTGCACGAGCGCAACACGAGCATCTTCGGCCATACCGGCGGCTATCCGCTGCCGGACCCGGGCGACACGCAGTTCCTGCTCGGCACCGCGATCCTGTCGGCGTTCCGGCAGCAGGCGGCCGGCAGCTCCGCCCGGGCGATCGGCGAGAAGACGCCGGGCAACCTGTTCTTCTTCCCGCAGCTGCGCGCGCTGTTTCCCCACGCGAAGCTGATCGGCATCGTCCGTGACCCGCGCGACGTGATCAGCTCGAACTGGCACCGCTTCCAGGACCGGCCCGGTGCCACGGAAGCGGACAAGCTCGCCTTCGTCCGGCAGGTGCTGCCGATGGCGGTGCAGTGGATGCGGGCGATGCTCGCGGCAAGGGAGCAGTTCCCGGAGCAGTTCCGCCTCGTCACCTACGAGGCGCTGCACCGGGCCCCGGAGCCGGCGCTGGGCGCGCTGTTCCGGTTCCTGGGCGTGTCGGACGGCGCGGAGGTGGTCGGCGACTGCATCGCACGCAACAGCTTCGCCGCCCTGGCCGGGCGTCCGGCGGGCGTGGCGGAGAACGGCGCCTTCTTCCGCAAGGGCGTGCCAGGCGACTGGCCGAACACCCTGACGCCGGAGCTGAACGACATGGTGCTGCGCGCGCTGGGCTGGAGCTTCCCGGCATTCGGCTGGGAGGCGTGACGCCGTGGAGAACTTGCGCGTGGCGTCACGAAAGTTCGAAGGATCGAGAAACTCCCTCCTGTAACCGGTGACGCCGTGTCCTCGTGTGAGTGCGGCATCTGCCAGGCCATGTCGCTCGTCGGAAGGGCTGCGCAGACACCACGAAGATCAAGTGCCCGCGCCCCCGACCCGGACCAGGGTCCCGACGGGGTGTGCCTGGGGCACCACGTCGTGAAACAGGCGGTGCCGTCGACGATGCGGCGGCGGACCAGCAGCCGCGGGTCCAGAGGCCCAGTTCCAGCGTATCCTCAACCTCATCGTGTTCTGGATCATGGTTGCCCATGGATTCGGAACCCTGGAAACGATGCAGCTCTAGTTCCGGACTATCGTTTCACGGTGAGAAAGGCGCGCAGGCTCGGCATTTGTGGATCGGCAATGTCATCGATACGCCACTGCCCTGCCCGTCCAACGAGATCATAACCAACGACTGTTTCCGTGCCGTCATTATTGAATCGGACGGTGGCCCGTGCGGTATCCGCCGTCTGCGCCGTGACCTTGATTGTCTGGGGCATGAATCCGTCATAATCCTGACATGCGCAGACAGGGTCGCTGTCGAGCCGCCCCACCGCGCCGGCCGGGACCGCCTGATCCTGGTGGATGAGGGCGAGCAGGGACGGGGTGAAAAGGGCATCGGCGGCCCCGGTCGGGCTGAAACCCGATCGCCCTGGCGCGTAGTGGGCATGGAGCGCCTGCAGGAACGCCCGGGGCGTTCGTGGCGGTGCCGCCCGGCAGAAGCTGCCGGACAGCAGGAACGGGACGAGCACGCCGCAAAGGAAGGGCTTCATGGCCGGCAGATCATTGCGTTCGGCCGAGCCGCTCGGTAGCCGGGACCGGCCCACATGTCCCGCTGCTTGAAGTCCGAGACCCATTGCGCGCCGTCAAACATCGCATTGTGTCCCGCCGCATCACCAGCCGGGTAGGGCTGGCCGCTCCTGTCGAGACCGGCATCATAGTTCTGGATCACGATGATGTCGCCCGCGCGGGGCGCATAGTTTCCGGGATCGACCTGCTTGAATCCTTGGAGTTCCAGATAAGGACCATACTTCTGCGTCGATGGGATGCGGATTGATGTTGATGCCGCCGGCAGCCAGGGCGTTGCGTACGTATCTGGCGCATCTGCCGGTCGAGCGGCGTTCGGCATGGCTGTCCAGATACTTCATCGCAGCTTGAATATTCAAAGGCACGAAGCGTTGCGCCTTGATTCGACCGCAGACTGATCCGTTCGGAGGCATGCAGGCAACCCCTTGTCCTGAACGGGCATCGTTTTTGAGGCTCAAAAGCTGGACCTGCCTCCGGCTGCGCGCGCTGGGCTGGGACTTTCCGCATTCCGGCTGGAAGGCAGGAACCGGCGGACCGGAGGACGCTGGTTCCTGCATCAGGGATTTCTCGTCCACGGCTCCATGGCGGCAAGCTGCTGAGTGGCCGGACGGGGTCATAGGATGCGTGCTGCCTGCCGACCTCTACCGGCACACGAGGGAATGCTTGATCCCCTGCCGCAAAACCAGTCCGGTTGTCGTGCAGTCGCATCGCATCGTGCTGCGTGTCTGCAGGCGGATCAGCCGGTTGGCGTTTCGGTCACGGCGGTCGACATGGGAGGTCCGGCCGGGGCCGTCCCCGTTGACATTCCAGATGGCGTGGTTGACGCCTCCGGTCGTCGTCTCCTGGTCTCGCATCGTGAGATGAGGAGCGCTTCCGTTGAGCGTCTCGCCGGCCGGCACGGAAAGCACGTTGACCGTCTGTAGCGTGGCGTCCGAACCAAGCCCACGGCTCCGGCGCCCAGGCCGGGTAGCCGATCACCGAAGCCCTGGCGACGCTTGCGCTTGAAAGGCGCGCAAGCGCCGGAAGGGTCGACACCGTGAGGATGCGCGTCGTCACCGGTTGATCGAGAAGGTCCGGAGCGCCGGCGGCCGCGCGGCCTCGGCTCAGGACCCGGCCTTTCTCACGGCAGGCCGAGCGGCGAGATGGCATAGAGCTTGTTGTTGGTGGCGCCGATGGTCGCGTAGCCGGAGCCCCAGTACAGCGTGCCGAGGCTGATCGCCGGCGCCGCGATCGCAGCGCCGCCGCTCTGCACGGTGCGCAGGACGGTGCCGGTGGCGGCGTCCAGCGCCACGAAGTTGCCGGCCGCGTCCTCGCCGTACAGCACGCCGTCGGCGACCGATACCGAGCCTTCCGCGTCGGCCAGCGCGCCGGCCGGCGGCGGGCTCCCGCTGCTGCTCGCCGGCACCGGCGCAGGGGATGCCGTCGGGGTCTGCCACAGGATCCGCCCGGTCGCCGGGTCGAGCGCCGAGCAGAAGCCGCCGTTCGTGGTCCTGCCGGACGGAAGCAGGGCGGTGGTCACTTAGGCGGAGTTGGCGCTCGGCACGTAGAGGCGGGTGCCGTCGGTGGCGGTGCCCCACTCGATGCCGCCGCGCGGGCCGTCCGGGCTGACCCGGGTGCCCCAGGCGATCTGTCCGGTGTCGCGGTTGATGGCGAAGTAGGCGCCGCTCTTCTGGCCGGCGCCGACCAGGTCGGTGCTCTTGCCGTTGATGGTCGCGGTGAACAGGTTGGCGCCGGAGCCGAAGTCGACGTCCTGTCCGGTCGGGGTCGGGCAGGGCGTGGCAGGCGGCTGGCTGCTCGGCTTGCAGGACACGGTCCGGGTGTCGGCATGGGCGAAGCGGTCGCCCCAGCTCACCGCGCCGGTGCCCATGTCGAGCGACAGCACGCTGTCGATGTGGTCGGAGGCGGGAAGGCAGGCGTCGAGTGCCGTGGGCGTGGTGGCCTTGGCCTGGCAGGCGGCGACGGCGGCGGGCACGGAACAGTTGTTGCCGGTGGTCACGTAGATCGCCGAACGGGCCTGGACGACGGCGATCGTGCTCGACCACACCGGGCCGCCGGTATAGCCGGTAGGAATGACGTAGGTCTGCCAGAGCAGCTTGCCGGTGCCGGCGTCGAGGGCGGCGACCGAGCCGCGGAAGTCGGGCACGAAGCCGGGGATCTTGTCGGCCAGCGTTTCCTGCTCCGAGGACACGCCGACATAGACGCGGCCGTTGCTGACGATCGGCGACGAGGTGATGATGGCGCCCTGGTTGGTGGCGAGGATGGTCCGCCAGAGCAGCGCGCCGGTGCTCTTGTCCAGCGCGAACACGGTGCCGGAGGCCTGGTCGCCGACCACCACCGCGTCCGGCGTGACGGCCGGGCTGACCCGCGAGTAGGACGCGGAGTTGCCGGTCAGGGACGGCAGCCTGGCCTGCCAGACCGGCTGGCCGGTGAGGGCGTTGAGCCGCCACACCGATCCGCCGGAGTCCGAGACGTAGAGCGCGTCGTTCTCGACCGTCGGCGTGCTCTGCACCTCGCCGCTGGCGGTGAAGGTCCAGCGCAGCGACAGGTACGGCAGGGTCGCGCTGCCGAGGATGAACTCGGTGGGCGCGTCGTGGTTGTCGGTCAGCCCGTTGCCGGCGCTGGTCCAGGACAGGTCCGACGCGAGCTGGCCAGGAAGAGAGCGGGGCCGGCGGCACGTGCGCCGCCGGCGCCTCCGCAGCACAAGGCGGCAGCGGCCACGCCGCACAACAGCAGTCCGGGCTTCAGCATCAGGCAGATCTATCCAAGTCTTCTTGACCCGCCGCTTCCCTATGTTCCTTTTCCGGTAACCGGTAATCACGATCCGGCCAGATCGGGCTCCTTCTCGACCGCCATCCCGGCGCGGTTGTGGATCCGCACGCGTGGGCACACGAGGTTGCAGGCGCCGTGGCTGTCGTCGTCGGGATGGACTGGGCATCGGATGCGGATGATGGCCGCCTCGATGGGGTGCTTCCAGGAATATCCGGGAACATCACGAACGACACGCGGAGCGGCAGCCGAAGCCCTGCATCGCTGCGCGGTCCGGCTGGCAAAGCCTGCATCAGCTCCCCGCGCACCCGATCGCCGCCTCGTGACGATCTTCCGCACTGCGAGCTCGATCGTTCACGACTGGCCGCTCACGACCTGGCCATGAACCCGCCGTCGCCCGTCATGGCCGATCCGGCCGGCGGCGGACGCCGTCCCATCCAGGCGAAGGCCACGAACAGCACAACCAGCGCCGCGATCGTCAGCACGCTTCCTTCCGGGCCCGCCGCTCCGCCGGTCAACAGCGCAGGGCCGGTCAGCCGGGTTTCGGCCAGCGCGCCCGACAGGAGGAACGAGCTGTCCGGCACGCCCAGAAGCCCGCTTTCTCCGTAGTCCCAGACCGCATGGAAGCCGATGGCGAACCACAGGCTCCCCGTCGCCCGCAGCGACGCGCAGGCGAACATCGCGAACGCGAACACGCCCAGGGAGCCCATCACCGGGTCGCCTTCGGCGAAATGTCCCCAGCCGAACAGCAGGGAGGTCGCGACCGCCGCCGTCCAGAACCCGGTGCCCCGGGCCAGCTCGTGCAGCGGATAGCCGCGATTGACGATCTCCTCCGACGCTCCGACCGCCGCGAAGCAGGCAACCAGCAGCAGCTGGTGCCGGACGATCGACGCCAGCCCGTGGTCGCGAAGCTGGATCAGGAGGTGACCGACCCTGCCCTCCGCCAGCATGACCCCGGCCAGCACCAGCGCCCCGAGCCCTCCGCCGGCCACGAGCATCCGCCACGCCCTGCCGCCGCGCAGGTGCGATGACCGGAGGACGTCGCCAAGGCTCGTCTTCCCGCCCCGGCGAAGCACCCCGGCCAGGAGCAGCGCCAGCACGATGACAGCCACGCCCTGTATCAGGAGCAGCCCGCTCGACAGGACATGGTGGACGTGATCGTTCCGGAGTCCGAACCGGAACCCGATCGCCCGCATCATGCGCCGGATCACGAACGGACCCAGCACGTACTGCATGCCCAGGACAAACGCGCCGGCGCGGAGAAGTGCGGTCAGCCGCGCCGCGACGTCCTTCCTCGTGACCGGCAGCCTTCCGTCAACCAGGACGCAACCGCCGAGCCTGCCACGGGCGCCGGCTGCCGGCGTGCCGGCGGGACTGCTCTCCCGCCTCCGGAGATCCCGCCGGTCGAGCCCGGATGGAGGTTCGTCCGACGCCGCGGGATCCTCTCAATCTGCCGCCTCGGCGTAGCTGTCGACCGGCGGGCACGAGCACACGAGGTTGCGGTCGCCGTAGCTGTTGTCGAGGCGGCCGACGGGCGGGAAGTACTTGTCGACGTGCCGGCCGGCGGGGAAGCAGCCGGCGGCGCGCTCATAGGGGCGGTTCCACTCGGCGGCGAGCAGGTCGCGCGCGGTGTGCGGGGCGTGGCGCAGCGGCGAGTCGGCGACCGCGATCCGCCCCTCCTCGACCGCGCGGATCTCGTCGCGGATCGACAGCATGGCGTCGCAGAACCGGTCCAGCTCGGCGCGGGATTCGG
>CAXTVS010000005.1:0-110400 GCA_964247735.1 uncultured Acetobacteraceae bacterium | reverse complement strand
GCTGCGAGTACATGACCGGCGGCACGGTGGTGGTGCTGGGGCCGGTGGGCGACAACTTCGGTGCCGGCTTCACCGGCGGCATGGCGTTCGTCTACGACAGCGACGGCGACTTCGAGATACGCGCCAATCCGGACACCCTGACCTGGAGCCGCGTCACTGAGCCGCGCTGGCACGACGAGCTGCTCCGTCTGGTGGAAACACATGCGCGGGAAACCAGCAGCCGCTTCGCCGCCTTGCTGCTGCACGAGTGGAACAAGGCGCTGCCGCGGTTCTGGCACGTGGTGCCGAAGGAATATGCGAAGTACCTCGTGCCGGAGGAGAAGCCGGTGCAGCCGCGGCTGGTCGGCTAGACGCCGGCCAACGAGGCGCCGCGGCGGCGGCCATGCCTCGAAGGGTGCCGCCGCGCTTGGGTGCCGGTGACCACCACGACCAGCAGGTAGGTCACCGTCAGGCCGAGCACGAACGCGAGGCGGTACCTGATGCCCGGCCGCATCGAGACCGCCATGACGACGGCGACGAACACCGCGGTCGGTAGCCATCCCTGCCAGGTGATGGGCGTCCATCCCCAGCCGATCCTCTTGGGTCCGAACCGGGATGGTCAGGCGTCGCATCCCCACTCGCAGCAGCATGCCGGCACGGTCCGGCATCAGGCGTGCGTGGAGTCGGCATGATGATCCGCAGGATCCGGCCTATGAAGCGGTCCGGCGGGCCGGTGCCCGGGTCGTTCGCCGCAGTCTTCATGCAACCGTCACATGGATGCCGACATCGCTCCACGCCGCCAGGCTACAAGACCGCGAACCCGAGCGAGAGCTGTCCATGTCAGACGCCACCCTCAACCGCGACGGCCCGCTCGCAGCCGGCAGCGGCGCACGCACCCGCGACCGCTCGGGCATGCCGGGCCTGCCGAGCGCGATCCTGTTCGTGGTGCTGCTGGCGGGTGGCCTCGGCTACGCGGTGTTCGGGCTGGTCAGCGCCATGCACGAGACCCACGCCGCGCCACTGGCGATCGGCACGCTGGTTCTGCTGGGCCTGGCGCTTCTGATCGCGCTCGGCTTCGAGTTCGTCAACGGCTTCCACGACACCGCCAACGCGGTCGCCACCGTGATCTACACGCGCAGCCTGGCGCCGTCGGTCGCCGTGGTGTGGTCGGGGTTCTTCAACTTCCTGGGCGTGCTGGTGTCGACCGGGGCGGTGGCGTACTCGATCATCACCCTGCTGCCGATCGACCTGATCCTGAACTCCGGCAGCACCAGCGGCTATCCGATGATCTTCGCCCTGCTGTTGGCGGCGATCATCTGGAACCTCGCCACCTGGGCGTTCGGCATCCCGAACTCGTCCTCGCACGCCCTGATCGGCTCCATCCTCGGCGTGGGCCTGGCCAACCAGCTCATGACCCCGCCCGGCGTCGCCAGCTCGGGCGTGCAATGGGACCAGGCGTTCAAGGTTTTGAAGTCGCTGGTGTTCAGCCCCCTGGTCGGCTTCGTCGCCGCCGGCGGGCTGCTGCTGCTGGGCAAGCTGCTGATCCGCCGCCCGGAGCTGTGGAAGGCGCCCGAGGGCGACCAGCCGCCGCCGCTGTGGATCCGGGGCCTGCTGATCCTGACCTGCACCGGCGTGTCGTTCAGCCATGGCGGCAACGACGGGCAGAAGGGCATGGGCCTGATCATGCTGATCCTGATCGGTGCCGCCCCCACCGCCTTCGCACTGAACCGCGCGATCCCGGAGTCCGAGACCCCGGCCTTCGTGCAGACCAGCCAGCAGGCCGCGACGATCTTCCATGCGCACGCCGCCGGCGCTCCGGCCACCGATCCCGGCCACGCCCGCGGCATCGTCGACGCGGCGCTCAAGACGAGGCAGCTCGATCAGCCGGGCGTGTATGCCGCCCTGGCCTCGGTATCCAACGACATCGCCACGCAGATCCGCGACTACGGCGCGATCAGCCACGTCCCGGCCGAGGCGGTGTCCAACGTGCGCAACGACATGTACCTGACCGCCGAGGCGGTGCGCCTCCTGCCCAAGGCAGGCGGCCACTTCTCCACTCCCGAGCAGGGCACGCTGAAGCGCTATGCCGGCGAGCTCAACCACGGCACCCGCTTCATCCCCGTGTGGGTGAAGGTGTCGGTGGCGGTAGCGCTGGGGCTGGGCACCATGGTCGGCTGGAAGCGGATCGTGGTCACCGTCGGCGAGAAGATCGGCAAGACCCACATGACCTATGGCCAGGGTGCGTCGGCCGAGATCGTCGCCGCCGCCACCATCGGCCTGGCCGAGATGTACGGCCTGCCGGTGTCCACCACGCACATCCTGTCCAGCGGCGTGGCCGGCGCGATGGCGGCGAACGGGTCGGGGCTGCAGACGCGCACGCTGCGCAACCTGGCTTTGGCCTGGGTGCTGACGCTGCCGGTCGCGATCACCCTCGCGGGCGTGCTCTACTGGCTGCTGCACTTCCTGTTCTGATCCCGCCGTGCGGGCACCCGTGGCGGAACCGGGAGCGGCCATCCCGCATCCCGGCCCGTCCGGCGCCGCACCCTCGCCCGGGCAGCCGATCTGCGTGACAATGCCGGCCGTTCCAGCCGGATGCCGACGATGCACGCTGCCGATCCAGCCCCTGCCCGCCAGGGGGATGCCGAACCGCCGGCGGTGATCCGCTTCCCGCTCACCTCCATCGCCTGCGGCCTGCGCACCATGGCGCTGGCCGCGGCCGGGCTGCTGCTGTGGCTGCTGCCGTCCGTGCTCCTGCTGGCGTTCTTCGCCGTGCTGCTCGGCGCCACCCTGCGTGGCGGCGCCGACTGGCTGGCGGTGCGCACCGGGATGCGCGCCAGCTGGATGCTGGCGCTGATCAGCGTCGTCCTGGTCGCGATCGCCGCCGGCCTGGTGCTGTCGATCGGCCCGCGCCTGGCGCAGCAGGGTGCGGACCTCCTGTCCAGCCTGCAGAACGAGGCGGCAACGCTGCAGGACCGCTACGGCCGGACGGGGTGGGGACAGCGGATCATGCACCACCTGCAGCAGCCGGCCGGCGGCAGCGGGCCGGATGTCCTGGCGGCGCCGGCCGCCCGGGTGCTGGGCGTGACCCTCGACGTGCTCGTCTCGGTGGTCCTGCTGGCGATCACCGCGCTCTACTTCGCCATCTCGCCGGAACTCTACATCGGCGGCGTGCTCCGCCTCGTGCCGATCCGCCACCGCGCGCGTGGCCGGGTGGTCATGCACCGCACCGGCCGCACCCTGCGCCGCTGGCTGCTCGGCCAGCTCATGGACATGGTCGCGATGGGGGTGCTGACCGCGCTCGGCCTGTCGCTGCTCGGCGTGCCGGTGCCGCTGGCCCTCGGCGCCGTGGCCGGGCTGCTGACCTTCATCCCGTATTTCGGCGCAATACTGGCCGGGATCCCGGCGGTGCTGGTTGCGCTGTCGGTCAGCCCGCACCTGGCGCTGCTGACGATAGGCGTGTTCCTGCTGGTGCACCTGGTCGAGGGCTACGTGATGTCGCCGCTGATCCAGCGCCACATGGTCGAGATCCCGCCGGCGCTGACGGTGATGGCGATGACCGCCTCCGGGACCCTGTTCGGCCCGCTCGGGGTGATCCTCGGCACCCCGCTCGCCGCCGCCGGGATGGTGATGGTGCGCGAGCTCTACGTCGCCGACGTCCTGGGCGACGACGAGGTGCGGGGGAGCGACTGACGCCGGGACGGAGCAGGCCGATGAAGGCCCGGACGGCGTGCGCGCTCCTGCTCTGTCTGTGCGCAGCGGCAAGCGCGTGGGCGGCCGAGCCGACCCACCTCGTGCCGTCGCAGCCGTTCGGCGACTGGCTGGCCTCCTGCGACAACCTGGGCGACTGCACCGCCGACGGCTTCGGCACCGGCGACAGCCCCGCCACCCTGATCCTGTCCCGCCCGCGCGGCGCGGCTCCGGCAATCGCGGTGATCCTGCGGCCGGACGACAACCGTCCCGGCAGCCTGCGCCTGCAGGCGCCCAGGCGCGGGCCGGCGGTGACGATCCGGCTGCTCGGCGCCGGCCCGGGCCTGCTGCGCGGCACCCTGTCCGCCGGCGAGGTCGCCGCCCTGCTGCCGGTGCTGCACGATAGCGGCCGGATCGTGCTGTCGCGGCCGCCGCTGCGTCCCGGCGGCCGGGCATCCCCGCTCGGCATCCTCCGTCTCGCCGGCGCTGCCGCGGCGCTGGACTGGATCGAGCAGCGGCAGCGCCGGGCGCCCGACCCGCTGCCGGCGATCCGGTCGCCTCCCGCCTTCGACGGGCCGCAGCCGGACCCGCGCCACGTACCGCCTGCGGTGTCGTCGCTGCCCGCCGTGCGCGCCTGCAGCCGGCAGGGGGATGCGGACGGGCCGGCCGGCGGGGTCGCGGCGTGGCAGCTCGGGCCGTCGACAGCCCTCTGGTCGATTCCCTGCGGCAACGGCAACTTCGACCGCGACACCCTGTTCGTGCTGGCCGGCCCGCACGGCCTTGCCGTTCCGGCCGCCTTCGCCGCCCTGCCGCAGATGGCACCACGTCCGCCGGGCGTGCTGGTCGATGCCGAGCCCGGCCCCGACGGACGCGACATCGCCGCCACCGCCGCGAGCCGCGGCCTCGGCGACTGCGGCGACTTCCGCACCTACCGATGGGACGGCAGCCGGTTCCGCCTGCTTCTGGCGCGGCTGATGACCGCCTGCCGCGGCTTGGGCGTCGAGGACTGGCCGGTGGTCTACCGCGACCGGCGCTGATTCCCGCCGCCCAGGGTTCATCCCCGCGTGCCGAGCGCCAGCCCGACCGCCGCAAGCGCCAGCAGCAGCGCCGCCACGGCGACCGCGGTGGCGAACGCCAGCACCGCCATGCGCAGCAGCGTTCCGACGATGCTCGTGCGGTAGACCCCGCGCAGGTGCGCGAACAGGTGCACCGGCAGCAGCAGCAGGATCCATCCCGACACCGCACTTGCCACCATGCCGGCAAGGAACAGCGTCACCAGCACCAGGCTGGTGAAGCACAGCGAGTGGATCGAGACGATCATGTGGTCGAACAGCGAGTAGCGCCGCTGCGTCGGGTGCAGCAGCCACAGCATCAGGCCGGCCACCGGCAGCAGCAGCACGGTAAAGCGTTCCGACCAGTCGCGGATCACCGCCAGCACCTCGTCCGGACGGTCCAGGGCGCGCTGCAGGCGCTGGCGCAGCATCTGCGTCGCCGCCGGCTCGCCCTCGATTCGCAGCGCGTCCAGGTAGTGGCCCAGCGCCTGGTGCTGTGCCGTGTCGAGCTTCAATTCGAACCGGCTGGTGGTCAGCGAGCCGATGCTGAACATCAGGAACAGGGTGACGAAGAACAACCTGAGCGGCGGGATCTCACGGGCGCGCCGGCCCTCGATGTAGTCCCGGCTCAGCCGCGCCGGGTCGAGCGCCAGCCGGCGCATGGTGCGCCAGAACCGGCTGTCGGCATGGGTGACGGTTTCCAGCAGCTCCGCACCCAGATGCAGCACCGAGCGGTGCACCTCGCCCCGCTGGCCGCAGTCGTGGCAGAACCGCCCGGCCAGCGGCGTGCCGCAGTTGAGGCAGGCGGCTTCCCTCATCGCGCGATCCTCCCGGTCTTCCCTCCGCGTGGCGCCGGCGCGACACTCGCCGGTCCCGTTCGCGTCGCGGGGAACGGGCGTGCTTGCGGCAGCCGACCGGATCATGGTGCATGCCGGCGGGGAAGGGCGCCAGGAGGGGTTTGATGAACCGGACGCTCAGGATCGCCTGGACCAGCCTCGCCGTCAGCCTGCTGGTGCTGGCGATCAAGG
Source organism: uncultured Acetobacteraceae bacterium (assembly GCA_964247735.1). GTDB lineage: Bacteria > Pseudomonadota > Alphaproteobacteria > Acetobacterales > Acetobacteraceae > Lichenicola. The sequence continues at coordinate 104,654 of CAXTVS010000005.1, read as the reverse complement.
CCTTCGCCTACCGCCTCACCGGCAGCGTGGCGCTGTATTCCGATGCGCTGGAAACCGTGATCAACGTCGCCACCGCCGGCGCCGCCCTGTTCGCCCTGTGGTACAGCGCCCGTCCCGCCGACGCCAACCACCGCTACGGCCACTACAAGGCGGAGTATTTCAGCGCCATCGTCGAGGGCGGGCTGGTGCTCGCCACCGCCTTCATGATCGGAGGCGCCGCCTGGCAGGGGCTGGACCATCCACCCCCTATCCGCGCGCCCTGGCTCGGCATCGCCGTCAGCGCCGCCGGGGGTACCGTCAACCTCATATGGGCGCTGGTGCTGCTTCGCGAGGGCAGGCGCGCCCGGTCCCCGGCGCTGCTGGCCGGCGGCCGGCACGTCATGACCGACGTGTGGACCACCGGGGCGGTGCTGGCCGGGTTCGCCCTGGTGCCGCTGACCGGCCTCGCCTGGCTCGATCCGGCGGTGGCGGCATTGGTGGCGCTCAACATCCTGCGCGCCGGCTACGGCGTGCTGCGCGCGTCGGTCGGCGGGCTGATGGACGAGGTGCCGGACCTGGGCGACGTGTCGGTTCTGCGCGACGCCATCGCCGAAGGCGGCGGCGGCGCGATCGAGGCGCACGACGTCCGCCTGCGCGCCGCCGGCCGCATGACCTTTGTCGAGTTCCACCTGGTGGTGCCGAGCGAGATGACGGTGGAAGCGGCGCACCGGATCTGCGACCGCATCGAGACCGCGATCCGCTCCCGGGTCGGCCAGGCGGTGATCAGCATCCACGTCGAGCCCGGCTACAAGACCAAGCAGCACGAGCCGCGGGAGGACGTGCTGCTGCTGTCGTGATCGCCCGAGCCCAGGGACCTGCGTGGGATGGCCTGGGGCGACGACTAGCGGTTCATGTGCGTTGCGATCCAGTCGATCCAGCGTGTCTGCACGTCGATCTGCCGCACCGGGTCGGACGGGAAGTGCCCGCCGACCGGATAGGCGTAGAACTCCGTCTCGACGCCGTTGTCCTTCAGCGCGTGGAACAGCCGGTACGACTGCGTGATCGGCACGCGGTAGTCGCCCACGTCGCACAACACCAGCGTCGGCGTCCTGACCTGCTGGAACGAGGTGTCCGGCGACTGTGCCTCGTACGAGAGGAGGTTGTTGCCCACATAGGGCGACCCGCCGACCTGGAACGCCGTCGACACGTTGCCGTCCGACAGGTCGTACATCTGGCCCCAGTCGGTGATCGCCGCCCCCGCCACCGCCGCGCGCCACACGTGGTAGTGGCCGATCAGCCAGCTCGTCATGTAGCCGCCATAGGACCAGCCCGACACCGCCATGTGCGCGGGGTCGGCCAAGCCCTGGTCCCCCAGCGCCTTGACGCCCGACATCACGTCCTCGCCCGGGCCCTGGCCCGCATCCTTGTAGATCGAGGCGTAGAACGCGTTGTCGGCATTGTCGCCGCCGCGGTAGTTCGGCTCGAACACCAGCCAGCCATGCGAGGCCAGCGCCTGGCTGAACACGTTGAACCGGTCGCGCGAGGCGGAGTTCGGGCCGCCATGGATCACCAGCACCAGCGGCAGGGGCCGCCCCGCTGCGGCGCCGGGGGGCGTCGTCAGCACGCCGTCCAGGGTCCGGCCGCCCGGACCGGTCCATCTGAAGGTTTCCGACCGGCCGAGCGTCAGCGAGCCGAGGGAAGCGTTCTGGTCCGTCAGCGCCACCGGCTTCGCGTCCGGCCGATCCATCCAGTAGAGCTCGTAGGGGTCGCGTCCGGTCTGGCCCACGAACGCGATCTGGTCGTGGCGCCCCACGGCGGCGTCCACCCAGAAGCCGCTGGCCGGCATCACCGCCCCAAGGTCCAGCCGCCGCGCATGGCCGCCATCCACCGGCTGCAGCCACAACCCGACCGTGGTGGCCTCGTTGGCGCCGACCAGCAGGCTCCTGCCGTCGGCCATCCACCAGGTCCCGTAGATGTTCTTGTCGAGGGCGAGCGTGACGTCGCGGCCCGGGCCGCCGGACTCAGATGCGACGAAGCCGTCCTGGAACTGCCAGGCCTTGCCGTCGCGCGCCCGCCAGTACGCGATCGTGCTGCCGTCGGGAGAAACGTTCGGATAGCCCTCCAGCGTCTTCTCGCCGGTCAGATCCCGGATCGTGCCGGTGGCGACGTCGAGGACCTGCACGCGTGACAGGTACTCGTCGCCGCTCGAGGGCGTTTCCTGCCGCACGATGACCAGCGACTTGCCGTCCGGCGTCCATTTCAGCGGCGACGACGGAGGCCCGGGCGGCAGGCTCACCGGCAGCGACCAGCCGCCGCTGGTCAGGCGCCTGGCCGTCCCGGTGCCGTCGGCGGCGATCAGCCAGACATGCGACGACCGCGGCTTCTCCCGGGTGGTGACATCGTCGTCGCCGACGGAGAAAGCGGTGCGATACTTGTCCTCGCCGTGGCGCTCGGGTGCCGGGTCGGTGGCCGCGAACGCGAACTGCCTGCCGTCCGGGCTCCACGCGAATTGGTCGATGCCGTCCTTGAGGTGGGTGACCTGGAGCGCGTCGCCGCCCGACATCGGCAGCACGAACAGCTGCAGTTTCTTGTTCGTGTCCGGCGCCATGAACGCCAGCCGGTCTCCGTCGGGCGACCATCGCGGCGCGCCCGCATGATGGCGGTCATGCGTCAGTGCCCGCAGCGCGTGCGTGCCGACATCGACCAGCACGAGCTCGGTCCGGAACTCGTCGTCCCCGAGATCGGCGCGCTGCTCGACGAGTGCCACCGACCTGCCGTCGGGCGCGATCTGCGGATCCGACAGCTTCACCACGCGCGCGAGGTCGCGCATCGTCACGGTATCGGCAACGGCCTGTGGGGAAAGTGCCGCCAACGAGGACGCCACCAGCGCGGCATGAACGAGACGCATCTAAATTCCTGTTCCTTGAGCGCGGAACCGTATCATCGCTGCTGAGAGACGGGCTACTGCAAGGCGGATGAGAACAAGGCCACGGGCTCTGCTCTTGAGCCTCGCCAACCGCCGGGTACAGCCGTCCGGCGCACGGCCGCGCGTCGCCATGCGGCCGGGTTCCCATCGAGGCCGATCTCGCGGCGGCGCAAGGATGACGCGCACCCGTGGCTGGGCGCCCCAGGGCGAGCGCCTGATCGACGCGGCGCCGTGGGGTTACCGGCGGACAACCACGCTGGTGGCCGGCCTGCGGGCGAGCGGCTTGGTGGCGCCGTGGCCGATCGACGGCACGATGGATGGCGCCGCATTCTGCTCTAGCGGATGTAGCTTCCCCGGTTCACATCCAGGGCGCCATCGATCGGGCGCTGCGACGGCTGAAGACAGAACGCGACAAGTTCGGCCATCTCGCCGGGGTCTGCCATGGCTTGTATCGGGTTGTCTGCGAGAGCGGCTGCCAGCCCGTGCTTGCTGATGCAGTCGTCGGCCGTTCCGCCGTTCACGAAGCCAGGCACCATCGCGACCGAGACCACGCCCTGTGCGCCGTAGCTGCGGGCAAGCGACTTTGTCACGTTGATCAGCGCGGCCTTGGACGCGCCATACGGCATGCAGTCCGGGACATATCCACGCTGAGCCGCGCGGCTGGCAACGTTGATGATGCGGCCGCCGCCGTGTGGCTTGAAGTGCTGGATCGCGCAACGGCAAAGGTCGACGGCTGCCTGAAGGTTGACCCGAAGATCCCGCTCCCATGCAGCCTGCCAAGCGTGCAGGCCGCCATCGAGCTGGGCCTCCATCCGGACGCCAGCATTGTTGACCAGACCATAGATCCGGTTCGCCAATGCTTCGGCGCGCATCCAAAGGTCGGTAGCGCCTTCGGGTGAAGAAAGATCTGCCTGCAACATCCAACCGCGACCATGGATCTCGTCGAGAAGAGCCGCGGCTCCTGCCTCGTTACGGCCGTAGTGGATGATGGGACGTGCGCCCAGACGAACCATTGCATGAACGAGCGCGCGACCGCTTCCGCCCGACGCACCGGTGACCAGGACGACGAGATCCTGCAGGGGTGGATTGGTCGCTGTGTCCGGCCTGTGGCCTGCTCCCGTATCGGCGACGCACAGAACCCTCGGATCCCCGTACCGTCCAACCGGGGTTCAGGTTCGCAACAGCCTTTCTCCGGCCGGCCCGTGTTCCGTCGCCTTCAGCACGTCGATGAAGGCACGCAGGCCCGGCGGCACCTGTCGGTGGCCCGGATAGTAGAGGAACAGCCCGGGGATGCGCGGGCACCACTCGTCCAGCACCGTGAGGAGCCTGCCATCCGCCACGAACGGTTGCGCGGTGCGCTCGGGCACGTAGGCGATGCCCAGCCCGGACGCCGCCGCTTCCGCCATCAGCTCCACGTGGTCCAGGATCAGCGGCCCCGGGACGTCGACCGTCAGCTCCTGGCCGTGCCGCGCGAACTCCCAGCGGAACAGCCGGCCGCTGCGCAGGCGGTAGCGGATGCAGCTGTGCCGCGCGAGGTCGTCCGGCGCCCGCGGCGCTTCCCGGGTCGCCAGGTAGCCCGGCGAGGCGACCGCAACGAAGCGGACCGTGCCGCCGAACCGCACCGCCACCATGTCCTGCGGCACCGCCTCGCCCAGCCTGATCCCGGCGTCGAAGCCCTCGGCCACGATGTCCACCAGCCGGCCCTCGGTGACCAGGTCGAGCGACATCTCCGGGTGCCTGGCCAGGAAGGCGGGCACCGCCGCCTCCAGCAGCATCCGCGCCGGGCCCTCGGCGCTGTTGATCCGCAGCGTCCCGCTCGGCCGGCTGCGGAACCGGTCCACCTCCGCCAGCGCCAGGTCGAGGTCGCGCAGCACCGGCTGCAGCCGCGCCACCAGGCGCTGCCCCGCCTCGGTCGCCGACACGCTGCGCGTGGTCCGATGCAGCAGCCGCACCCCGACGCGGGCTTCCAGCGCCCGGATCATGTGGCTGAGCGAGGACGGCGACAGCTGGAGCTCGTCCGCTGCCTTGCGGAAGCTGCGATGCAGGGCGACCGCCGCCAGCGCACTCAGCTCGGCCAGGCTCGGCCGCTCACTCATGGGTGTTCCTCATCACGGCATGCAACATCCCGTCGATTAAGGACAGCAATGCCGACGCCCAGATGCCGTTCCGGAAGACGCCGATGCGCGGCGTCCACACCGGAAGGCTCCTTCATGTCCAAGACCTGGTTCATCACCGGCACCTCCTCCGGCTTCGGCCGCATCCTGACCGAGACGCTGCTGGCCCGCGGCGACCGGGTCGCCGCCACCCTGCGCCGACCCGACCGCCTCGACGCGCTGAAGTCCCGCCACGGCGAGAGCCTGTGGGTGGCAGCACTCGACGTGACCGATACCGACGCGGTGCGGCACGCGGTCGACGCGGCCTTCGCGGCGTTCAGACGGATCGACGTGGTCGTGAGCAACGCCGCCTACGGGCTGTTCGGCGCGGCGGAGGAGCTGACCGACGCGCAGATCCGGCACCAGCTCGACACCAACGTCCTCGGCTCGATGGCGGTGATACGCGCCGCCCTGCCGCACCTGCGGGCCCAGGGTGGCGGCCGCGTGCTGCAGGTTTCCTCCGAAGGCGGCCAGATCGCGTATCCGAACTTCAGCCTGTACCACGCCAGCAAGTGGGCGATGGAAGGCTTCGTCGAGTCGGTGGCGCAGGAGGTGGCGCCGTTCAACATCGCCTTCACCCTGGTCGAGCCGGGCCCGGCGCGGACCGGCTTCGGCCAGGGGCTGGTCAGCCCGCCGCCGATGGCCGTGTACGACGACACCCCGGCCGGCGCGGTGCGCCGCGCGGTCGCGGAGCGCTCGTTCGCGATCCACGGCGATCCGCTCAGGATGGTCCGCGCCATGATCGCGTGCGCCGATGGCGTCGAGGCGCCGCGTCGCCTGCTGCTGGGCCGCGGCTCGTTCGACCGGGTGCGCGCCGCCCTGGTCGAGCGCCTGGCGGCGCTGGACGCGCAGCGGGAGGTGGCGCTGTCCACCGAGGCCGACGACTAGAACGCTTTCCGATCCGCTGCCGCCGCACCAGATGCAGGGCGTGGCGGCAGCGGGGGCAGGGTGGCGCGCGACTTCGACATCGTGGTGGCGGGGGCGGGACCGGTCGGGCTCGCCCTGGCAGGATCGCTGGCCGGCACCGGGCTGCGCATCGCCCTGGTCGACCCGCAGCCGGCCGCAGCGCTCGCCGATCCCGCCGACGACGGCCGCGAGATCGCCCTGACCGACCGCTCCGTCGCGATGCTGGAGACCCTCGGCGCCTGGGCGCGTGTTCCGCCCGACGCGGTGGCGCCGCTCCGGCATATGCGGGTGCTGAACGGCCCGTCGCACTACGCCATGCACTTCGGTGCCGGCCAGCGCACCGACGGCCAGCTCGGACGCTTCGCCCCCAACCACTGGCTGCGTCGCGCCCTGCACGACGTGGTTGCTGCGCACCCGAACGTTTTCCTGCTGCCGGGACGGTCGGTGACGTCGATGCGTGTGGAAGGCCGCACCGCGTGTGCCCTGCTGTCGGACGGCAAGGCGTTGTCCGCCGGCCTGGTGGTCGCCGCCGATACCCGGCGCTCCCGGCTGCGCACGCAGCAGCGCATCCCGGCGATGCTGCACGACTACCGCCAGTCCATGCTGGTCTGCCCGGTGGCCCACCCGCTGCCCCACGACGGTACGGCGACCGCCTGGTTCGAGTATGGGCGAACCCTGGTGACGTTGCCCTTGAACGGGGGGCCGCTGAACGGCGGCCGGTCGTCCGCGGTGATGACCCTGGATCCCCCCGACGCCGAAGCCCTGCTCGCCCTGGACGACAGGGCGTTCGGCGCCGAGCTCACCCGCCGCTACCGCAACCGGCTCGGCGCGATGCGGCCGGTGGGCGGGCGCCACGCCGTGCCGGTCGTGACCGCCTACGCCGCGCGCTTCGTGGCGCACCGTTTCGCGCTGCTGGGCGACGCCGCCGTCGGCATGCATCCCACCACCGCGCACGGCTTCAACTTCGGCCTGCTCGGCCAGCACGCCCTGGCCGCGGCGCTCCGTGCCGCACTCGATCGCGGAGGGGACGTGGCCGACCCGACGGCGCTGCGCCGCTACGAGGCCGCGCACCGGCGCGAAACCCGGCTGTTCTTCACCGGTGCCGAGGCGATCATGCGGCTGTACGCCGCCGGCGACAGCCTGCCGGCCCGGCTGCTGCGCGACGCGGCACTCCGGCTCGGCAACCTTCCGCCGCTGCGCCACGCGCTGGCGGCCCGCATGCACGATCCCGATCTCGGCATCTGACCGCGTCGCGTCCGCATCTCCCGTCCGCCCGGCGCGCTGGCACCCTTTCGCCCGAGCGCCTACGACCACAGATGACATCTCGACCCGGTCGAACAGGATGACCCCGCCCATGCCTTCCGCCAGCCGCTCCGCCGTCCTGTCCGCCGCGCCGACCTCCGTTTCCGGCCTGCCGGTGTGGGACCTGTCCGACCTCTACGACCGCCAGGACAGCCCGGAGCTGGCGAGCGACCTCACCGAAGCGGACGCCTCGGCGGACGCCTTCGCGGCGCGCTACGCCGGGCGGCTCGGCAGCCTCGACGCGCCCGCACTCGCCGCCGCCATCGCCGAGTACGAGCGCATCGACGAGCTGCTCGGCCGCGCCGGCTCCTATGCCGGCCTGCTGTTCGCCGGCGACTCCGAGGACTCCGCGATCGGCCGCTTCAGCCAGTCGATCAACGAGCGGGTGACGCAGATCTCCACCCGGCTGATCTTCTTCACCCTCGAGCTGAACGGCATCGAGGACGAGGCGCTGGCCGCCCTGCTGACCGACCCGTCGCTCCTCCGCTGGCAGCCGTTCCTGCGCGACCTGCGCGTGTTCCGCCCGCACCAGCTGTCGGAGGAGGTGGAGCGGGTGCTGCACGAGAAGTCGGTCACCGGGGCTTCCGCCTGGAGCCGCCTGTTCGACGAGACCATGGCGGGCCTGCGCGTCGAGATCGACGGGAAGGCGCTCACCGTCGGCGACGCGCTGAACCGGCTGTCCGACCGCGACCGCTCCGTGCGCGAGGCCGCCGCGCACGCGATCGGCGCCGTGTTCAACCGCAACATCCGCCTGTTCTCGCTGATCACCAACACGCTCGCCAAGGACAAGGAGATTTCCGACGGCCTGCGTCGCTACCCGCGCCCCGGCAGCGCCCGCAACCGCGGCAACATGGTCGAGGACGAGGTGGTGGACGCGCTGGTCGCCGCCGTCACCGCCGACTACGGCCGGCTGTCGCATCGCTACTATGCGCTCAAGGCGCGCTGGCTCGGCCTGGACAGGCTGCAGCACTGGGACCGCAATGCCCCGCTGCCGTCCGACGAGGATCGTCCGGTCGCCTGGGACCAGGCCCGGACCCACGTGCTCGACGCCTACGCCGCGTTCGCGCCGGAGCTGGGCGACATCGCGCGGCGCTTCTTCGACCGCCCGTGGATCGACGCCGAGCTCCGTCCGGGCAAGGCGAGCGGCGCCTTCGCCCATCCCACCGTGCCGTCCGCGCACCCGTACATCCTGATGAACTTCCACGGCCGCACCCGCGACGTGATGACGCTGGCGCACGAGCTCGGCCACGGCATCCACCAGGTGCTGGCGGCCGAGCAGGGCTACCTGCAGAGTGCCACGCCGCTGACCCTGGCCGAGACCGCCAGCGTGTTCGGCGAGATGCTCGCCTTCCGCGCCCTGCTCGACGCCGAGACCGACCCGGCGCGGCGCCGGCGTATGCTCGCGGCCAAGGTCGAGGACATGCTCAACACGGTGGTGCGGCAGGTCGCGTTCTACCGCTTCGAGACCCTGCTGCACGACGAGCGCCGCACCGGCGAGCTGCTTCCCGAACGGATCGGCGAGATCTGGCGGCAGGTGCAGACCGAGAGCCTCGGCCCGGCCTTCGAGTTCGCGCCCGAGTACGACGCGTACTGGGCCTACGTGCCGCACTTCGTGCACTCGCCGTTCTACGTCTATGCCTACGCATTCGGCGACTGCCTGGTGAACGCGCTCTACGGCGTGTTCCAGTCCGGCCCCCCGGGTTTCCAGCAGAAGTACCTCGCCATGCTGCGCGCCGGCGGCACCAGGCGGCACCGCGAGCTGCTGGCGCCGTTCGGCCTGGACGCCACCGATCCGGCGTTCTGGCGCAAGGGCCTGGACGTGATCGCGGGCTTCATCGACGAGCTGGAAGCGGAGCAGGCCTGACCCATGGCAGAACGGGACCTCGATCGCGGCGGCAGCGTGTTCGGCGAGTTGCGGCGGCTGGCGCGCACCTCCGGCGCGGTCGGCGGCATCGCGGCGCGCCTGGCCGGCGCCCGCATGGGCCTGCGCACCAACAGGACCGCCCATGCCGAGGACCTGCGCGCGGTGCTGGGCGGCCTGAAGGGCCCGCTGATGAAGGTGGCGCAGCTGCTCTCCACCATTCCCGACGCGCTGCCGGAGGAGTACGCGGCCGAGCTGGCGCAGCTGCAGGCCAACGCGCCGCCAATGGGCTGGTCGTTCGTGCGACGTCGCATGGCGGCCGAGCTCGGCCCGAACTGGGAGTCCCGCTACGCCAGCTTCGAGCGCGAGGCCGCCGCGGCCGCGAGCCTGGGCCAGGTGCACCGCGCGACGCTGCACGATGGGCGCCTGGTCGCCGCCAAGCTGCAGTATCCCGACATGGTCTCGACCGTCGATGCCGACCTGCGCCAGCTCCGCGTGGCGATGGCGCTGTACCACCGCATGGACAACGCGATCCAGCAGGACGAGGTGTACAAGGAGCTCGCCGAGCGCCTGCGCGAGGAGCTCGACTACAGCCGCGAGGCGGCACACCTGCGCCTGTACCGGCTGATGCTGGCCGGACGTGGCGACGTCAGCATTCCCGAGCCGGTCGACGAGCTGTCCTCCGCGCGCCTGCTGACCATGACCTGGCTCGACGGCATGTCGCTGCAGGCCTACCTCGACACCGGCCCCGACCTGGACAGCCGCAACGCCGTCGCGCGCGCCCTGTTCAGGGCGTGGTACCTGCCGTTCTACCGCTACGGCGTGATCCACGGCGACCCGCACCTCGGCAACTTCCAGGTGCGCGCCGACGAGGGGCTGAACCTGCTCGACTTCGGCGCCATCCGGATCTTCCGGCCGCAGTTCGTGCAGGGCGTGATCGACCTGCAGCAGGCGATCGAGGCCGGCGATTCCGACCAGGCTTACCACGCCTACCAGAGCTGGGGCTTCACCGACATCTCGCGCGAGACCATGGACGTGCTCAACGAGTGGGCGCGCTTCATCTATGAACCGCTGCTGCAGGACCGGATCCGGCCGATCCAGGAAAGCGACGACCCGCAGTTCGGCCGCTCCGTCGCCGAGCGGGTGCATGCCGGGTTGAAGCGCACCGGCGGCGTCAAGCCGCCGCGCGAGTTCGTGCTGATCGACCGCTCCGCCATCGGCCTCGGCAGCGTGTTCCTGCGCCTGAGGGCCAACCTGAACTGGCACCGCCTCTACCACGAGACCGTCGAGGGCTTCGCTGCCGCCGACCTCGCCGCCCGCCAGGCCGCGGCGCTGGCAGACGCGAAGGTGCCGCCGCCGCTCGGCCAGGCCTAGCGCGCCCCGACCCGTCGGTCATGTTCGAGATCCGTCGGGACGACCTGTCGGGCGAGGCCACCCGCACGCTGCTGGCCCTCCATCTGGCGGGGATGCAGGCCGGGTCTCCGCCTGGCTCCGTGTTCGCCCTCGACCTGTCGGGGCTTCGGGCGCCCGGCATCACGGTGTGGACCGTGCGGGAGGGCGAGGAGGTCGTCGGCGTCGGCGCCCTGAAGGTGCTCGGCGACGGCACGGGCGAGCTGAAGTCGATGCGCACCCATCCCGACCACCTGCGCCGCGGCGTCGCCGCGCTGCTGCTCGGGCACCTCGTCGCCGAGGCCAAGGCGCGCGGCCTGACCCGGCTGAGCCTCGAGACCGGGAGCGGGCCGCTGTTCGACCCCGCGTTGTCGCTCTACCGCTCCCGCGGCTTCGTCGACGGCGAGCCGTTCTCGGACTACGCGCGCAGCAGCTTCAACCAGTTCCTGCACCTGCCGCTGTGAACACGGGATGCCGCCGGCCAGCGGCCGGACCCATGCGCCGTCCGGCCGATCGAGGCGGCACCTGCTCTTTTTTGGAACTTGTTCCCGCCGCGTGATTTGGACCCGAGGACACCCGCGACGATCCTGCGTCGCAATGCGCCCGAAATGCACACCAACCCGGCATCGTCGTCACGGCCAGGCGGCGGTCGTCGTCACAACAAGGGACAACCTGCATCGCCCGTTTGATCGCCTTCGGATCCGTCCTCGCCTGCATCACCGCGGATGAAACCCTCCACGGGCGCATCGCGCCGGATCCGGAGCCCGGCGAGCCCACGGCCGGACCAGGAACACCGCGTTGACCGAGGACGCCCGGAGCGCCGGTACCCCGCTGACCCTGCCGCAGGCGGAACGGTTGAGCGCGGGCGATCAGCATCTCGCCTCCAGGCTCGCCGGCCTCGCCGACGGCATGGATCCGTTCGCCGCTGCCGTCCGGACCACCCGGATGGCGATGATCGTGACCAACCCCAGGGAAACCGACAACCCGATCGTGTTCGTCAACGACGCGTTCTGCCGCCTGAGCGGCTATCCTCGCGAGGAGGTGCTGGGTCGCAACTGCCGCTTCCTGCAGGGACCGGACACCGACCCGGCCAGCGTCGACAGGATCCGCGATGCGGTCGCGGCAGCCGAGCCGATCGAGATCGACATACGCAACCACCGCCGGAGCGGCGACGGGTTCTGGAACCGGCTGCTGATCGCGCCCATACGCGACATCGACGGCGCCCTTGACTACTTCTTCGCCAGCCATGCCGACGTCACGGACGAGTACGAGAACCGTGCCCGGCGCGAGCGCGAGCTGGCCGAGCTGCGCGAGCAGCTGCTGCGGGAATCCGAGGAGCGGCGGAAGGTCGAGGAGTCGTTCAGGCAGGCGCGCAAGATGGAGGCGGTCGGCCAGCTGACCGGCGGCATCGCACACGACTTCAACAACATGCTGCAGGCGATCAGCGGCAGCCTGGAGCTGATCGACCGCCGGATCGAGCAGAACCGTTCCCGCGAGGCCGCCCGGTTCGTCGACAGCGCCCGCAAGACCGTGGAGCGCGCGTCCGCCCTGACCGGCCGGCTGCTCGCCTTCGCACGCCGGCAAAGCCTGCAGCCGAGCCCGGTGGTGCCGGACGCGCTGATCGAGGGCATGGCCGACCTGTTCCGGCAGACCGTCGGCGTCGGCGTGACGGTCGAGCTGGACCTGCAGGACGGCGCCTGGACGGTCCAGTGCGACCCGAGCCAGCTGGAGAACGCGCTGCTGAACCTCGTCATCAACGCGCGCGACGCCATGCCCGACGGCGGCCGGCTGGTGATCGCGACCCGGGGCGTTCGGCTTGCCAAGTCCGAGAGCATCGGCCAGGACGGCGCGCGGCCGGGGGAACACGTCGAGATCTCGGTGACCGACACCGGCACGGGCATGGACGACGTCACCCGGGACCTCGCCTTCGACCCGTTCTTCACCACCAAGCCCCTCGGCCAGGGTACCGGGCTCGGCCTGTCCCAGCTCTACGGCTTCGTGCGCCAGTCCGGCGGCGTCGTCGGCATCGAGAGTGCGGTGGGCAAGGGAACCACGGTGCAGCTCTCGCTGCCGCGCCATCGCGCGGACGGAGCAGACGACGAGGTGCCGGGCATCGCCCCATGAGCGGGTCGATTCTGGCTGCGGCGACGTCGTGCTGCTGGTGGAGGACGAGGACGTGGTGCGTACGGTCGCGGCTGAGCAGCTGTGCGACCTCGGCTACCAGGTCCTGGAGGCCAAGGACGGCGTGGCAGCGCTCCAGCTCCTGCAGGCCACCAGCCTCGTCGATCTGCTGGTGACCGACGTCGGCCTGCCGGGCGGCCTGAATGGGCGCCAGGTCGCAGACCAGGCGCGGGAACGGTGCCCAAGGCTTCCGGTGCTGTTCATCACCGGCTTCGCCGGTAACGTCCTGGAGGAGCAGCTGGCGCCGGGATGGAGGTCAACGGCAAGCCGTTCGCGTTCGACGCGCTGGCGGCACGGGTCCAGCAGCTCGTGCCGCGGCGGCCGGGATCGCCGCCCGCATGACGATCCCGCTGGTCGGCTGGCGGCTGGCCTGCGCCCGGTGATCGCCCGCAGCTTCCCCTTCGACCAGATCGTGAACGCGCACTGGCTCATGGAGCCCGACGCCGAGGTGGGCAGGATCCTGGTGGAGGTCTAGCGCCGCCCAGCGTCGGGCCTTTGACCCCGACGGGCCGGACCCCATCTCGATCCCGTCTCGTCCCGCACCGGAGCCCGAATGCCCATCATCCCGTTCCATTGCCCGCGCCCGCCGTTCCGGGTGCGGAGCCGGTGACCGTGCCGGTCCTGCTGGTCGCGGTGGTCGCCTGGTCGGTGCTGCGCACCGGCGCCGGGCTGCTGCTCGACCGGCGGCAGGCGCAGGCGATCCGCAACGGCCGCGGCACGGTGCCGGCCGCTTTCGCCGATGCCGTGTCGCCGGACGACCACCGCAAGGCGGTCGGCTACGGGCTCGACCGGCTGCGCTTCGGTGCGGTGTCCGCCGTGCTCGACCTCCTCGCCGGCATCGCCGCCCTCGTCTGGGGCCTCGACGTCGCGTCCGGCCTCGTATCCGCCCGGATCGGCCCGTCGATCTCCCGTAGCCTCGCCATCGCGGCCGTGCTCTGGCTCGCCTCCGGCCTGCTGAGCCTGCCGCTCGCCGCCTGGCGCACCCTGGTGCTGGAGCAGCGGCACGGCTTCAACCGGCGCGGCCCCGGCCTGTTCCTGCGCGACACGCTGCTGGCGTCGCTGCTCACCGTCATCGTCGGCGGACCGATCCTGGCCGGGATCCTGTGGGCGATGCGCGCGCTGACGGGGCCGTGGTGGCTCTGGACCTGGGCCGCGCTGACCGTGGCGATGCTGCTGGTGCCGACGATCCACGTCCGCCTCGTGGCACCCCTGTTCAACCGCTTCACGCCGCTTCGCGCAGAGATGGCCGGCCCGATCGAGGCGCTGCTCGCCCGCACCGGGTTCCGGTCCGGCGGCCTGTTCGAGATGGACGCGTCGCGCCGGTCCAGCCGCGGCAACGCGTACTTCATCGGCTGGGGCCCGACCAAGCGCATCGTCCTGTTCGACACCCTGCTCGACGCCCACACCCCGGACGAGATCCAGGCGGTGGTCGCGCACGAGCTCGGCCACTTCCACCACCGCCACACCCTGACCGGCCTGCTGCGCGGCGTCGCCTTCCTGTTCGGCCTGCTGGCGGCGGTCGGCTGGCTGTCGCGCCAGCCCTTCCTGCTGCCGGGCTTCGGCATCCGCCACCCTGACCCGGTGCTGAGCCTGATCCTGGCGATGGTGCTGGCAGGGGTCGCGTCGCCGCTGCTGGGCCTGGCCGGCAACGCCCTGTCGCGCCGGCACGAGTTCCAGGCCGACGCCTTCGCCAGGCGGATGGTGGGGGCGGCGCCGATGGTGTCCGCGCTTACCCGCCTCGCGCGCGACAACGCGTCCACCCTGACGCCCGACCCGTGGTTCTCCCTGGTGCACGACAGCCACCCGCCGGTGCCGCTGCGCGTCGCCCGGCTGCTCGACGCCGCCTGACGCCCCTGCCTTCGTTCCGCAGGGTGCGCAACCACCCGGGCGGTCGGGCGCTTGGCGCACAGGCAAAGACGAGGACCCGTTCCGCATGCACAAGGCCGCCCGTCCCAACCTGGTCCTCCTCCTGGGCCTCGCCGCGGTCGGGCTGCTCCTGCCCCGCCCGGCCGGCCGTCCCGCTTCCGGCCCGGCCATCCGCGACGACACGCCATCCGACGCCAGGCAACCGGCCTCGTCGCCACGTTCCGGCGGAGGCAAGGCGGATGGCGCGGATCCGGACGCAGCCCGCGCTGGCAGGGACGCGGAGGCGCCGCAGCAGATCCCGGCCAAGGGCTGGTGGGCGGTCGCGAAGCGGGCCGGCGCCGGCTTCAACGACGACCGGATCATGGCCGAGGCCGCCAGCATCACCTTCTACGGGCTGCTGGCGCTGTTCCCGGCGATCGCCAGCCTGATCTCGATCTACGGCCTGTTCACCGACCCGTCCCACCTGACCGCGCAGCTCGCCGGCCTGAAGGGGCTGGTGCCGGATGGCGGGATCGACATCATCAAGAGCCAGGTGTCCGCCTTGACCTCCAGCGGGTCCAAGGCGCTCGGCTTCGGCGCCATCGTCGGGCTGCTCACCTCGTTGTGGAGCGCGAACGCCGGGATGAAGTCGCTGTTCGACGCGATGAACGTGGTCTACCACGAGCACGAGAAGCGCTCCTTCGTCCGGCTGACCCTGACCTCGCTGTGCTTCACCCTCGGCGCCATCGCCTTCCTGATTCTGGCGCTGTTCGCGGTGGTCGCCCTGCCGATCGTGTTCGCCTTTGTCGGCCTGGGCTCCCTCGCCAGCACGCTGCTCGACCTCGGCCGCTGGCCGGTGATGCTCGTCGTGCTGGCCGGTGCCCTTGGGCTGATCTACCGCTACGGCCCGAGCCGCAACACCGCGCGCTGGCAGTGGATCAGCTGGGGCGCGGCCGCCGCGGCGGTTGGTTGGGTGCTCGTCTCGGCCGGCTTCTCGTTCTACGTCGGCCACTTCGGCAGCTACAACAAGACCTACGGCTCGCTCGGCGCCGTGGTCGGCTTCATGACCTGGATCTGGATCTCCTCCATCGTGATCCTGATGGGTGCCGAGCTGAACGCCGAGCTGGAACAGCAGACCGAGCGCGACTCCACGGTCGGCGCGGAGAAGCCGATCGGCGAGCGCGGCGCCGTCAAGGCCGACACCAAGCCTTGAGCGTGGCAGCCATCGCGTCGCCGCCCGGCTCCCGGTTCCTGGCGCCACCTCGGCCGGGGCTTGCGTGGCCGCTCGTGCAACCCGCGCCGGACCATGTCGTAGACGCCGTCACAACGATCGTCCGGCGGCCGGACCGCCCGGAAGATCGGCAGCGGCCAAGGCACGGGCCGGCCGACGCCCGGGAAGGACGGGAGGCAGGACGGAAATCATGGCAGCGTCCGGTAAGCCCGCGGGAGCGGCACAACTCCTGACCCCTGGTGGCCTTGCGGCGGCGCTGCCGAGCCGCCCGCTGCTGTCCAGTCCGCCCGAAGGCTGGTGCGACATCGTTCTCCAGCGCTACCGGCATCCGCCCAGCACGATCGACGTGCCCGGAATGCGGGACCACCTCCTGGTCGGCCACCTCGTTGGGCCGGTCCTGGTGGAGGACAGCGCCGGCCCCGCTCGTCTGCAGCGTCGCTGGACCGGTCCCGGGCAGGTCAGCCTCACCCCGGCCGGGCAGCCCGTGCATCGCATCCTCAAGGGCAGGCCCGACGTGGTCCTGCTCCACCTGACTCCCGGCCTGCTGCGCAGCGTGGCCGAGGAGATGTTCGACCGCGACCCGGCCCTCGTGGTGCTCGGCGCACGGCTCGCCGCCTCCGACGAGGCGGCCGACCGGCTGGTCCGGCTGCTCCTGGCCGAGGCCGAGGCGCCGGCCCTGGCGACGCGGCTGATGACGGACACGCTGGTCCGCGCGCTGGCCGTGCACCTGCTGCGCTGCCATTCCAACCTGTCGCCGCAGACGCCCGAGCCGGTGGCCGGCATCTCCGGCGTGCGCCTGCGCCGCGTCGTCGAGCACATGCGGGCGCACATAGACGAGGCACTGCCGCTCGCCCGGCTGGCGGCGATCGGCGGCCTGAGCCCGTCGCGCTTCGCCGGCGCGTTCCGCGCGGCCACCGGCCAGCCGCCGCACCGCTACCTGGTCGGCGTCCGCATGCAGGCGGCGCGTGACCTGCTGGAGAACACGGACCTGCCGGTGACGGAGATCGGCCTGCGATGCGGCTTCGGGCAGCCGAGCCACTTCGCGACCACGTTCCGCAAGGTGCTCGGCCTCAGTCCCCGTGCCTGGCGCCTCGCACGCCGGTCCTGATCCGTCACACCGACATCCGGCCGGAACCCCGGATGGCGATCGGAAATCGACAATAGCGACCGGATCGCGAAAGACGGCCGCGGCGGCCCGGTCCACATCCCGTTCCTGGTTTGAAGGGGCGACGTCATCATGTCGGGGCAGCACGATTTCGGAACGTTCGGCCGGTTCGAGGAGACCCCCGTCGCCGACATGCCCGCCGCCATGCGGGACGCCTACGACTTCACCATCCAGCTCCGCGGGCAGGTGCCGGGCCCGCACAGGATCTGGCTGGCCAACCCGGCGCTGTCGAGGACGGTCGTCCCGGTCGGCGCCTACTACCAGGCGCAGTCGACGTTGACCAAGGCGGAGATCGAGATCGCCACCAACGTGGTCAACGGCCGCTGGCTGGCCGCCTATTCCAACTTCGAGCACGAGATGATCGCCGAGAAGGCCGGCGGCCTGCCCGCGGAGAAGGTCGAAGCCATCATCGCCGGGCTGCCCACCTCGTTCGAGGATCCGCGCCAGCAGGTGGTGTACGAGCTGGCCTCCGCCCTGGTCGCTCCGCGCCTGGTGCCGAACGGCCTGTTCCGGCGGGCGAGGACGCTGCTGGGGGATGCCGGGATCGTCGACGTGACGATGCTGCTGGGCTGGTTCACCGGGGTGTCGCTCACCCTGTCGGCGTACGACGTTCCCGCGAACGCCAGGGGCCTCGACCAGTGACCATCCGCTCCATGCCCGCACCCGAACCCGGAAGAACCCGCCATGTCCGCGCCCACCCGCTCCCTCGGCGGCCGCCTGGAGCTCCCTGACCCCGGAACGCTGCCGGCCGCCCGCAGGGAGGTCTACGACCGCATCACCCGGACCATAGTGCCGTGGGCCGACGGCACCGGCTTTCGGAGCATGACCGACGACGGCCGGCTCATCGGGCCGTTCAACCCGGTGCTGCTCAGCCCCGGCATCGCCCAGGGCTTCCTGTCGCTCCAGGAGGCCGAGCAGGCCCACACCACCCTCGACGAGCGCGTCCGACAGGTGGTGATCCTCACGGTCGGCGCCGCGTGGCAGTCGGAGTACGAGCTCTACGCGCACATGGCGGTCGCCCGGAAGGCCGGCCTGTCGGACGAGGCGATCCGGACGCTCGCCGCCGGAGGGCTGCCGGGAGACCTCCACGAGACCGGGAAGATCGCGCAGCGCTACGTCCGGCAGCTGTCCACCGGACACCGCGTGGAGGCCTCGCTCTATGCGGCAGCCGAGGACGCCTTCGGGACTCAGGGGCTGGTCGACATCGCCTTTCTCGCCGGCATCTACCACATCGTCTGCGCCCTCCTGAACGGCTTCGAGATCCCGGCGCCCGACTAGGCGGTCGCCTTCCCGACGTTCACCGCCAGATCCTTTGCCAGATCCTTTGGAGGAACCCCATGTCGAACAACACGGCGCCACGGGCGACGCTCGCCACCGTCGCCAGCTTCCCGCCCGGGCACTTCCTCGAGAACCTGGTGGTGCGGCAGGACAACTCCCTGCTCGTCACCTCCATGAACCATCAGGAGCTCTGGTACGTCCCGGCCATGTTGGGCACCGCGGCCGTGGAGCCGTCGTGCCTGCACCGCTTCGCGCAGCCGGCCACCGGCCTGGTGGAGATCGAACCGGACGTCTTCCTCGTGTCCACGTCCAACCTCTACACCACGCACGAATCCTGCCTGCACCGCCTGGACCTGCGCGGCTGGGCACCCGGCTCCGCCATCCGTCCCGACACGGTGTTCCGGTTTCCCGAGACGGCGCGCGGCCTGAACGGGAGCTGCCTGGTCGCGCCCGGCGTGGTGCTGGTGGCCGACTGCTTCGCCAGCCTGATCTGGCGCGTCGACCTTCCCGCAGGCGGCGGCACGCCTGCCGCCCGCGTCTGGCTCCGGCACGAGAGCATGGGATACTACCCCGGCACGCAGAAGCCCGAGCAGCCGGGCGTGAACGGCGTCCGCTTCGCTGCCCGCACCAACCACCTGTACTACACCGCGACGGCGAAGAAGCTGTTCATGCGGGTGCCGGTCGATCCCCGGACGTTCGAGCCGGCCGGCGATCCCGAGCTGGTGGTGGCCGGGCGGATGGGCGACGACTTCTGCATCGACGAGGACAGGAGCGTCATCTACCTCGCCACCCATCGGCAGAACACCATCGACCGCGTGTCGATGAACCCCGGCGAGAACAGCGGCTTCACCCAGAGCGTCGCCGGCGATCCCTTCACCGAGGAGCTGATCGGCCCGTCGAGCGGTGCGTGGGGGCGAGGTGCGGGCGAGTACGGCCGGGTGGCGTTCTTCCTCACTGACGGCGGCACCGCGTCGCCGCCTCCCGACGGCCCGCAGCCGGCAAAGGTGCTGCGCGTGGAGTTCCAGGAGCCGTGACCGGGCGCAGCGGCACGCTGGTCCAGGAAGGCGGAGTCACGATCGAGTGCCTCGTGGACGGCAACGGGCCACCCTTCGTCATCCTGCCCTCCTACGGCCGCAGCGGCGCCGACTTCGACGACATCGCCGCCCGGCTCGTCGCGGCCGGCTGGACGGTGCTGCGGCCGCAGCCGCGCGGGGTCGCCGGCTCGACCGGACCGATGACCGGGGTCGTCCTGCCCGACCTCGCCGACGACGTGGCCCGCTGCCTCCGCCGCCTCGCGAACGGTCCCGCCATCCTGCTCGGCCATGCCTTCGGCAACGTCCTGGCGCGCGCGGTCGCGACGCTGCATCCGGCGCTGGTCAAGGCGGTGGTGCTGGCTGCCGCGCAGGCGTCGAAGGTCACCGGGCCATCGGCAGGACCCCGTTCGTCGCCGGGAACCTGTCCCTGCCGCAGGCCGACCGGCTCGCGGCGCTGCGCACGGCGTTCTTCGCCGGGCCACGATCCCGGCATCTGGCTCGACGGCTGGCATCCCGACACGCTGCGCATGCAGCACGAGGCGGTGACGGCGAGCGGGCTGGAAGCATTCCAGGCCTGCGGCGACGTGCCGCTGCTCCAGATCATCGCCGAGCACGACCCGTTCATCCCCGAGCCGTACTGGGACGAGCTGCACATGGAGCTCGGCGACCGTGTCGACCGCGTCGTCATCGAGGACGCGTCGCACGCGCTGTTCGTCGAGCAGCCCGACGCCGTCGCTGAAGCGGTGCTGTCCTGGGCGGCCCGCCACCGAGGATGAGTGGTGTTCGCGTCCCGACGCCGACATGCGCGCACGCCGCCGCAACCTCCCGCGCGCGGACAGGGAACGGATCGCCAGCCACCGGGCCGCAGTCCCGCATGCACCGGCCGGTGGTCGGCCCAGCCCCGGTGTGCAGACGATGTCCGTCTCGCCTTCGTCAACCCGGTTGATTACATCGGGGCGCAACAACAGTGACTCCCCGACAGCCCGACCCTCATGGTCGACGGCTACCCGGCCGCCCGCCTCGATGAACTGCTGCCACAATCACGCTCCGCAGGCTGCAACCGGGTTGTGTGGGAACCCGGCCTGGAGCCGAGGCAGCGAAACCGGCGTTGCTTGATCAGAACGTCATTTCGCGGGCAGTCGGCTCATGCGCATTCGCAGGTGGATCAAGAGCGTTGCAGCCAGCCTGATCGGCATGGTCGCGCTCGTCTACGCCGCGCATTGGGTCCTCCCTCAGCCATGGTGGCTGAAGGAGGCGGGCCCACCGCCTTCGCCGTTCTTCATGGTCACGAGTTCAGGAACGGGTTTCTTCGTGACCACGGATGGTTGGCTGTTGACGAACAGGCACGTCACCGCAGGTTGCAGCAGGGTGAGTGTCGGCAACGCGAAACTTTCAGGCCTCGTCGCCGACACGGTGCTGTATCCCGCCGATACGCAACTCGATCTCGCTGCCGTGCATGTCGCGCTTCACTCGCCCGCATTCCTGAGTTTCGCCGTCACGCCGAGGCTCTCGGCAGCCCCTGTTTCCGAGACGTCGGCTGCGGAAGTCGCCGACGCCTTCGTGCGGGCTGCGGATCGTTCCGCCGGCGATCAGGGAAAGAAGAAATCAGCCGATCTGGATGCGTCCGTGGTTCGGGTGTTCTGCTTCCGGTAGATAAAGCTGCAAACCGGGACCCACGCCGACGAAGGCCATCTGTCACACTCGCTAGTAACCTAGCGAATATGACAGGATGCTCTGCCGTCAGCAATAGCTATCTGTCATATGTGACAGGAAAAGAGGTGTTATGGGTATCGCTGCGACGGAGAAGGAGCTGGCAGGCAAGGCGTCCCGGTTTCTCAAGGCGGAGATGAAGCGGGCCGGCGTGACCTACGCAGAGCTGGCGAAACGGCTGGAAGGACACGGCTTGCAGGAAACCGAGGCGTCCATCACCAGCAAGCTGGCGCGGGGAACGTTTGCGGCTACTTTTCTCCTGGCCAGCCTAGCCGCACTTGAGGTTGCTGGGATGCGGCTGGAGGACTTGTAGAAGGAGGGGTGGGTACAACTCCCGGGAAGGGCAAGCCGATCGAAACATGATCGGCCTTAAAGTCTTTTGATGACCGCGCAACTATCCCCCCGTTTGGTCCGTAAATATTGACGCCATCTAGTCGAGCGTTCTTACTGCCCGTAAAATCGAAGACTGGTTTGTCTGTTGAATCAGTGGTAACTGACAAATTACTGAACCCCTGATTTTCATCATGCGCACCAAACAATGCGTCGGATGTCGGCGCTTCGTTGAACGTAGGGCCGGTGTTGTTTATGACTGCCGCAGTCTGACCACCGGATTGATGATTGATGTAACTGGTTGAACAGTGGCGGCTGATGCAGTAGTTTCGACAGGCCTATTATCGTATTCAAACCTCCCTAATAACACAAATACGATCGCAAGAACTATGCCGTAAATCATCCGGTGTGTCGGTGATGGATTCCCTACCTTCTTCATTAGGAAGCTGGCGCTCATACCGACGCACCATGCAATTACTAGAAAAACAGACGCCAGCTTCATAGTGATGACGTCGGCTGCCGATAATGACGCCCAAACAAGTCCTGTGAAGAGGGTGGCGATAAAAGCCGCGGCCGCATCTGCGGCCATTTTCTCTAAAAATCCCTTTGGCTCCGGGGGAGAGATCCCTGTCTCATGCTTCTCTTCAATCGGCGGCAACGTGACTACCGGAACTGAAGTGTCGACACCGGCAGTAGTGCTGGACTCCCGGTTCCGTCCTCTCCGACTATTTCTCGGCATGCAGGCCACCTTATCCGTAACTTCAATGGCACGTCGACGGTGTTCAGCCTGACAAAATTCGTGTGGCCCTCCGCCTAGTGGCGGGTGCTACATGATACCTGACCTATCCCGGCCTGCCGGCCATGGCCGCGCGGAGGAACCCGAGATAGGTGTCGACCAGGTCCGGACCATGAACCGGCGACCAGTGGCCGGCGATGACGTACCTGATGCTCAGCCGCATGGCCTTGAGCCTGTGGAGCGTCCGGACGTAGGCGGGCAGGTCCGCCTGCGACAGGTTGCCCGACCTGCTCCTTTAGGATGTTCCCGGCCTACAGCACCTCCTGTGACGGGAAGTAGACGAAGATGTCGTCCACCGTATGCGACGGACCGATGTAGAACTCCCTGATCCGCCCGTCCTGGAGACTGAAGTCCCCGCGGAACGTCCGGGTCGGAAGGCTGAGCGGCACGTCCGGATAGTCGGGAAACACCGCGCGTGTCTGCACGGCCTGCGCAGCCCATCTCCGCCGCAACAGGCAGCCGGTCAGCGTGGTCGCCAGCACCTCGGCGCCGATGCGCTGCCAGTATGCGTTGTCGCCGGCACGCTCCGGGTTGAAGTCGGTATCCACGACCTCCCTGACCGGCTTGTTGGTGACGGTCCGTATCTTGGCATCGATCGGGGCCGCGATTGCGGGCGACCCCAGCCGGTCCCGATCAGGGTCACCGAGGACCGACCGACATGGAACACCGAGTTCTCGCTGAAGATGTTGCCGTCTTCCACCACATAGGTCGGTCCCGTCAGGTGGCTGACCCTGATCAGCGCCGCGGACGGCCCGGCAGCCGCCGTCGATGGCGGACCCGATGCGAGCATCATCACCCCGCCGGCGAGCAGCCGGACCAGGGCGTCGGCAGACTGCCGGCTCGGCATCCGCATGTCCTCCTGCTAGAACCGCCGCCTCGTCCGACCTGGAGCATCCCCATGGACACCGATTTCATCACCCTGCCCAACGGCATCCGCTACCGGGACGAGGTCGAGGGTCAGGGCGACTCGCCGACGCCGGGGCAGACGGTGATCGTGCACTACACCGGCTGGCTCGACGAGGATGGCAAGGAAGGCGCCAAGTTCGACAGCTCGCGCGACCGCGGCACCCCGTTCCGCTTCGCGCTCGGCGTCGGGCAGGTGATCTCCGGCTGGGACCTCGGCGTCGCCAGCATGCGCGTCGGCGGCCGCCGCGTCCTGGTGCTGCCGCCCGAGCACGGCTACGGCGCGCGCGGCGCCGGCCGGGCAATCCCGCCCAACGCGACCCTGATCTTCGACGTGGAGCTGCTCGGCCTGGCCTGAGGGCCGGCTGTCGGCCTCACCCGACGCCCCACCCGCCGCCGCCCGGCGTCTCGACCACGATCGCGTCGCCCGGCCGCATCTCCGCCTGCGCCACCCCGGCCAGCACCTCCACCGTACCGTCGGCGCGCTCGACCCGCTGCCGCCCGACCGCGCCGTCCGCCCCGCCGTCGAGCCCGAACGGCGCCACCGTGCGGCGCGACGACACCAGCATGACCGTCATCGGCTGGAGGAACCGCAGCCGGCGCACGAGCCCGTCCCCGCCGTGACGGCGGCCGGCGCCGCTCGAACCCGGCCGGACCCCGAACCGCTCGACCCGCACCGGCAGGCGCATCTCCAGCACCTCCGCATCGGTCATCCGGGTGTTGGTCATGTGGCTTTGCACTCCGTCGGCGCCGTCGAACCCCGTGCCGCCCGGGCCGGGGCCAGCACCCGTGCCACCGCCGATGGTCTCGTAGTACTGGCGCGCCGCGTCCCCGAACACGAGGTTGTTCATCGTTCCCTGCGCCGACGCGCAGGCGCCCAGCGCCCCCAGCAGCGCGTTCGCCACCGCCTGCGACAGCTCGGTGTTGCCCGACACCACCGCCGCACCCGGACGCGGCGACAGGAAGCTGCCTTCCGGTACCCGGATCTCCACCGGGCGCAGGCAGCCGTCGTTCAGGGGGAGGTCGTCGTCCAGGAGGCAGCGCAGCACGTACAGGATCGACGCCCGCACCACCGCCGGCGGCGCGTTGAAGTTGCCCGGCCGCTGCGTTCCGGTGCCGGCGAAGTCGATGACGGCACTGCGGGCGCCGCGGTCGACCCGCACCGCGACGCGCAGCATCGCCCCGTCGTCGAGCGGATAGTCCCGCGCCCCGTCCGGCAGCCGGTCCAGCAGGCGCCGCACCGCCCGCTCGCCGTTGTCCATCACGTGCCCGAACCAGGACACGACCGTGTCCCAGCCGTAGCGCCCGGCCACCCGCTCCAGCGCCGCGATCCCCGCCTGGTTGGCGGCGATCTGCGCCTGGAGGTCGGCGACGTTGGTGTCCGGATCGCGCGCCGGCCACGGCGCGTCCCGCAGCAGCGCCCGCAGCTCCGCCTCGCGGAACCGGCCATCTTGCGTCACCAGCACGTCGTCCAGCACCACCCCTTCCTCCGCCAATGCGGTGGAGAACGGCGGCACCGATCCCGGCGTGATGCCGCCGATGTCGGCATGGTGCCCGCGGCTGCCGACGACGCAGCGCAGGGTACCGGCGTCGTCGAACACCGGCGTCACCACCGTCACGTCCGGCAGGTGGGTGCCGCCGGCAAAGGGATCGTTCAGCGCCACCGAATCGCCCGGACGCAGCCGGCCGCCGCGCACCCGCAGCACGTGCCGCACGCTTTCCCCCATCGCGCCTAGGTGCACCGGCACGTGCGGCGCGTTGGCGATCAACTGCCCGTCCGCGTCGAACAGCGCGCAGGAGAAGTCGAGCCGCTCGCGTATGTTGACGCTCAGCGCCGTGTTCTGCAGCACCGCGCCCATCTGCTCGGCCACACTCATGAACACGGCGTTGAACAGCGCCAGCCGGATCGGGTCGGGCCGTCCGTCGTTCCCGGCCGCGACCCTCGAACGCGGCGCGCTCCGGGTCAGCACCAGCCCGCCCTGCCGGTCCACCTCCGCCACCCATCCTGCCTCCACCACCGTCATCGCGTTGGCTTCCGCGACCAGCGCCGGCCCCGCGACCCGCGCGCCCGGCCCGAGCAGCGCCCGGTCGTGCAGCGGCGTCGGCCGCATCGCCAGGCCGTCCCACACCGGCACCACCTCCGGCGCCACCGGCTCCCGCTCCGGCAGCGCCGGCTCGTCGACCGTGCCTCCCGGCGCCGTCGCCTCCACCAGCACCGCCTGCACCACCAGCGCCCGCTCCGGCACGGCAAAGCCGAAGCGTCGGCGGTGCATCGCGGCGAATGCCGCCCGCATCTCCGCCGACCCCGCCAGCGCCACGTCCAGCCAGGCGTCGCTGCCGGCCACGCGCAGCTGCACGGTGCGCGTGCAGGTCACGGCGGCCGGATCGGCCCCGTCCTCCGCCAGCGCCGCGCGCGCATCCCGTTCCAGCCGGTCCGCCAATCCGTGCAGCGACGCGCCGTCCCCGTCCAGCTCCGCTTCCACCGAGGCGCGACGCAGGATCGACTGGTCGGCGAGACCCATGCCGTAGGCCGACAGCAGCCCGGCGCGCGGGTGGATGAAGATCCGCTCCAGCCCCAGCTCGTCCGCCACCAGGCAGGCGTGCTGCCCGCCGGCGCCGCCGAAGCAGGCGAGGGTGAACCCGTCAAGGTCGCGGCCGCGCCGGAGGCCGATCCGCCGGATCGCCTCCGCCATCTGCTGCACCGCCAGCCCGACCGCCCCGGCGGCGATCACCTGCGGCGTGGACGGGCTGCCGGCCCCGTCGAACCGCGCGGCGAGCCGGTCGAACGCCGCCTCCACCGCCTGGAGGTCGAGCGGCTGGTCACGGTCCGGGCCGAACAGGGTAGGGAAGCGGTCGACCCGGATCCGGCCGAGCAGGATGTTGGCGTCCGTGATCGTCGGCTCGCCGCCGCGCCGATACGCCGCCGGTCCGGGATCGGCGCCGCCGCTGTCCGGCCCGACCCGGAGCCGCTCGCCGTCGAACCGCAGGATCGAGCCGCCGCCCGCCGCCACCGTCTCGATCGCCAGCGTCGGCGCACGCACCGGCACCCCGTCCACCACCGCCGCGTCGGCGCGCTCGAACCCGTCCTCATGCAGCGACACGTCGGTCGAGGTGCCGCCCATGTCGAACCCGACGATCCGCCTGAAGCCCGCCGCCTCGGCCGTGCGCACCGCCCCCACCACCCCGCCGGCCGGCCCGGACAGGATCGCGTCCCGCGCCCGGAACCGTTCCGCCCGCACCAGCCCGCCATGCGACTGCATGAACGACAGCCGCACGCCCGGCAGCGCCCGGTGCAGCCGATCCACGTGGCGGCGGAGTACCGGCGCCAGATAGGCGTCCACCGCCGTCGTCTGCGCCCGCGGCACCAGTCGGGGCGCGGGATCCACCTCATGACTGGCCGACACGTGCGCGAACCCGGCTTCCCGCGCCAGCGCCGCGAGGCGGAGCTCGTGCCGCGGATGCGCCCAGGCATGCATCAGCGCGATCGCGCAGGCGCCGAAGCCGTCCGCCGCCGCTCGGGCCAGCACGACGCGCGCGCCTGCCTCGTCCAGCGGCGCGACCTCGTGCCCATCCGGATCGAGCCGCCCGCCGACCTCCGCGACCCGCGCCGGCAGCACCGGCACGCGGCGCACGTGGAGGGCGAACAGGGACGGCCGTGCCTGGTCGCCGATCCGCAGCAGATCCTTGAAGCCGGCGGTCACCAGGAACAGGGTCGGAACCCCGCGCCGCTGCAGCAGCGCGTTGGTCGCGACCGTGGTGCCCATTCGCACCGAGTCGATCGCCCCGACCGGCAGCGGATCGCCCGGCCGCACCCCCATCAGCCGGGCGATGCCAGCCAGCGCCGCGTCGTCGTAGGCTCCCGGGTTCTCGCTCAGCAGCTTGGCGTCGTGCAACGTCCCGTCCGGGGACCGGCCGACCACGTCGGTGAAGGTGCCGCCGCGGTCGATGGAGAACTGCCAGCCCGAGGGCTGGCAGCCCAGCCGGGCGTCCGGGCTAGTCGCCGGACACCAGCCGCAGGTTCGGACGGTGCTGCACCGCCAGCTGCCGGTAGATGCTCAGGTAGTCGTTCGCCATCCGCCGCGCCGTGAACCGGCGCTCGAACCGCGCCCGGATGGCGGCTGGCTTCAGCGTGTGCAGCCGGGCGATGGCGCCGATCGCGCTGGTCTCGTCCTCGACGATCAGCCCGGTCAGCCCGTCCTCGATCACCTCGGGCACCGAACCGCGGTTGAAGGCGATCACCGGCGTGCCGCAGGCCATTGCCTCGATCATCACCAGCCCGAACGGCTCCGGCCAGTCGATCGGCATCAGCAGGCCGCGCGCCCCGCTGAGGAAGGCGGCCTTCTGCCCGTCGTTGATCTCGCCGATCAGCTCCACGCCGGCCCCCAGCATCGGCCGGATCACGGTCTCGAAGTACTCCGCGTCCACCTTGTCGACCTTGGCCGCGATCTTCAGCGGGATGCCGACCGCGCGCGCGATGCGGATCGCCTTGTCCACGCCCTTCTCCGGGCAGATCCGGCCCAGGAAGGCGAGGTAGGTGCGGTCGCTGCCGTCGGGGTTGCCCTGCGGCGTCAGCAGGCGCTCCGGCAGCCCGTGCAGCACCGTGCGCACGAAGTTGGCCCGCTGCAGCGGCCGGCGCTGGCTGTCGGAGATCGACACCACGGGCACCTTGGGGAAGGCGTCGAACACCGGCTGCAGCTCGGGCAGGTCCAGCCTGCCGTGCATGGTGGTGACGTAGGGCACCGACTGGCGCGAGAAGTGGGTGAACGGCCAGTAGTCCATGTGGAAGTGCAGCACGTCGAACTGGTCCAGCCGCTGCGCCACCTGCTCCATCATCAGCATGTGCGGCGCGATCGGATCGCGGATCGCCGGGTCCAGCCGGAGCGCGCGGGGCCAGCACGCGTGGAGGTTAGCCTCCGTCACGCTGTCGCCGCTGGCGAACAGGGTCACGTCGTGACCGAGATTGACCAGCTCCTCGGTCAGGAACGATACCACTCGCTCGGTGCCGCCATACAGCTTCGGCGGCACGGCCTCGTGGAGAGGGGCGATCTGGGCGATACGCATGTACGCTCCTTTGCGGGTTATGTTCCCATCAACGCTGCGAACGAGGCATTTTGTTGGCAGCCAGGGATGCGGACGGCCTAAAATTGTTGTGATAACCGAACAGATGACGGCCCCGTTCCGGGCGAGGGGCCGCTCCGACCGAAAGGATGGCGCATGACGTCCACGCGCAGGATCGCCCCGGGACCGCACGAGGCGGTCACCATCGACGACGCCGACCTGATCCGCCTGGCGCCGCGGCCGCTCGCGTTCATGGCCCGCTACGTGCTGCACCACAAGCTGCAGCACGCGCTGATCCTGCTGTCGGTGGTGGTGGCGGTGGCCGCGGTGGTCGGCTCGTCCTACGCCGTGCACTACCTGGTCGACACCCTGACCGGCTACCGCGGCGGTCCGATGCGCCCGGTCTGGATCGCGGTCGGCCTGCTCGGCCTGCTGATCTGCGTCGACAACCTGGCCTGGCGGGTCGGCGGCTGGGTCTCGACCCACGCCTTCGTCGCCGTCACCGGCGACCTGCGGCGCGACCTGTTCCGCCACCTGACCGGCCACGCGCCGTCCTACTTCGCCGACCGCATGCCGGGCACGCTGGCCGGCCGAATCACCGCCACCTCCAACGCCATGTTCACCCTGGAGAACCTGGCCACCTGGAACGTGCTGCCGCCCTGCCTCAACGTCGCGTTCTCGATCCTGCTGATGGTCACCGTCAGCCCGGCGATGGCGGCGGTGCTGGTGGTGCTGGCCGCCCTGATCTCGATGCTGATGTTCCGCATGGCCGCCGGCGGCCGGCCGCTGCACCACCGCTACGCCTCCGATGCTGCCCGGGTGGACGGCGAGCTGCTCGACATCATCAACAACATGCCGCTGGTGCGCGCCTTCGGCGCCACGCGCCGCGAGCGGGTGCGCTTCAGCCAGCGCATGGAAGGCGAGATGCACGCGCGCGGCACCTCGCTCCGCTACCTGGAGAGCCTGCGCCTGATCCACGCGGTGCTGACCGCGATCCTGACCGCGATGCTGCTGGTCTGGTCTGTGCTGTTGTGGCAGCACCACGTCGCCACGGTCGGCGACGTGGTCATGGTGGTGACGCTCGGCTTCATGATCCTGCACGGCACCCGCGACCTCGCGGTGGCGCTGGTCGAGACCATCCAGCACGTCGCCCGGCTGGCGGAGGCGCTGTCCACCCTGCTTCTGCCGCACGACATGCCGGACGCCGCCGATGCCGGCGGCTTCCACGCCGAGCCGCGCGGCGAGGTGGTGTTCGACCACGTCACCTACGCCTATCCCGGCGGCGACCCGGTGCTGGCCGACTTCAGCCTGCGCGTGGAGCCCGGCACCCGGCTCGGGCTGATCGGCCGCTCCGGCTCGGGCAAGACCACCGTGCTCGCCCTGCTGCAGCGCATGCGCTACGTCCAGGGCGGCCGCATCCTGATCGACGGCAAGGACCTGCTCGGCCTGACCGAGGACGCGCTGCGCGCGGTGATCTCGGTGGTGCCGCAGGACGTGTCGCTGTTCCACCGCTCGGTGCTGGAGAACATCCGCTACGGCAAGCCGGAGGCGTCCGACGAGGAGGTGCGCGCCAGCGCCGACGCCGCCGGCTGCCGCGACTTCATCGAGGCGATGGCGCAAGGCTTCCACACCGAGGTCGGCGACCGCGGCGTCAAGCTGTCCGGCGGCCAGCGGCAGCGCAT
Source organism: uncultured Acetobacteraceae bacterium (assembly GCA_964247735.1). Lineage (GTDB taxonomy): Bacteria > Pseudomonadota > Alphaproteobacteria > Acetobacterales > Acetobacteraceae > Lichenicola. The sequence continues at coordinate 74,925 of CAXTVS010000005.1, read as the reverse complement.
CGCCATCGCGCGCGCCTTCCTGCGCAACGCCCCGATCCTGCTGCTGGACGAGGCCACCAGCGCGCTCGACAGCGAGAGCGAGCAGCTGGTGCAGCGCGCCCTGGAGCGGCTGATGGTCGGCCGGACTGTGATCGCGGTCGCGCACCGGCTGAGCACGCTCCGCGACTTCGACCGCATCGTGGTGATGCAGTCCGGCCAGGTGCTGCAGGACGGCCCGCCCTCGGTGCTGGAACGCAGCGAGGGGCCGTATCGCGACCTGCTGTCCAGGCAGGCGATGAGCCTGGAGGACGTGGTCTAGCGGCATCGTTCCCGCCCTCAGGGCACGGGTCGGCACGACCCTGGCCTGCACAAGACGCCGCTTCACAACCGGACGGCCATCTTGTTACAAACGTCGCCGAAACGACAAACCGGCCCGTTCCGCCCGGCGGGGCGGGCGCAGGAAGGGACGTCCGGCTGTGAACGATCGAGTGCTTGCCGACGCGGCCGACGATCCGGCGCATGACGGCACCGGCCTGCTGTCCACCTCGCCCGGCGCCGAAGGTGGCCGCGACAGCCTCAGCCAGCGCGCCTATGCGCAGATCCGCCGCTCCCTGACCTCCAGCCGGCTGCGCCCCGGGCACCGGCTGATCCTGCGGCCGCTGGCCGCCGAGCTGGGCCTGAGCCCGACTCCGGTGCGCGAGGCGCTGCTCCGGCTGGTATCCGAGCAGGCGCTCTGCCTGGACGAGCGCGGCTCGGCGATCGTGCCGGTGATGAACACGGCCGACTTCGGCGAGCTGGCCGAGATGCGCGGCGACCTGGAGGCACGCGCCGCAGAGCGGGCGGTCGAGTTCGCCGACGCGGGACAGATCGACGAGCTGGAACAGGTCAACGCCCGCTGCGTCGCCGCCCACCTGCGCCAGCAGCACATGGCGATGCTGGACGCCAACGCCAGCTTCCACCGCCTGGTGTGCCGGGCGGGACGGGCGCCGCTGATCCTGCGCACCCTGGAAGGGCTGTGGATGCGGCTCGGCCCGATCTACGCGCTCAGCTTCGAACGTCCGCTGCGCCCGCTGGACGGCGACGGCCACCCGCACGACCGGCTGCTCGACGCCCTGCGCCGTCGCGACGCCGCCGCCGCCCGGAGCGCCGCCCTGCTGGACGTGCGCCACGGCAACCAGCGCCTGGAGCAGCACCTGCCGGCGTTCTGAACCCGCCCGGCGCCTGCCTTCCGCCGCTTCAGCCCGGGACCTGGCCCATCATCTGGCGCAGCGCCGAGCCGTCCTGCGCGGCCAGGGCCACCTGGATGCAGGACCTGATCTCCTCGCAGAAGCGCAGCGCCTCCCCGGGCGTCATCTCCACCGACGCGGCACTGGTCCGAAGGAATATGGCACCGGGTGCCGGTGTGAGAACGACGCGCTGCGGCTTCATCATGAAGGGCCTCCGACGACGTGTGACGTTGTGCCGCCCCCGCGGCTTCGAGCCAGCCTGGACGGCATCGAGAGGAGTGTGGCTGCCGATCCTGCAGAAAGGGTTAATCCGCGTCGCAGGTCCGCGCCGCAGGGCGTCCTAGGAGGCAAGAATGTTTCGCCCGTGGAACATCATGAGCAGCCTTTCACGACGCTGGCGTCGGTTCTGACGGTTTCCGGTCCCGCCCGGTCCGATAACGAGACCGTGATACTAACCCGATCCCAGGGGCGGAAGAAAGCAATACCGACCGCGGCAACACCCCGCAGGGCTCCTCAGGGGCCGGTCGGGAGGCCCTGGCCGCCGCTGGCCGGATCCGCCTTGCTCCGGAGGTTCTCCCGTATCCCGGCGGCGGTGCCGGTCGCCGCGGCCTTCTTCAGCTCCGTCTTCTTCAGCTCGGGCACCTCGATGTCGATCTCCAGCGTGGAGACCGCCGCCCCGCGGTCGAGCTTGACCTGCACCTTGTCGCGGTCGATCGGCACGTGCCGGGCGATCACGTCCAGGATCTCCTCCCGCAGCCTGGCGATCAGCTCGCTCTGGCCCTCGCCGCCGGCGCGCTCGTGCGCCAGCAGGATCTGCAGCCGGTCGCGTGCGACGGGGGCGGAGCCGCGCTTGGCGAACAGCCCGGACAGGAAGCTCATGCCGCCCTCCACTTGAACAGCTTGGCCATCAGCCCCCTGCGGTCGGACGGCACGCTCATGTCCAGGCTCTCGCCCTTCAGCCGCCGCACCGCGTCGAAATACGCCCGCGACGGCGCGCTGTCCGGGTTGCTCAGCGTCACCGGCGCGCCGAGGTTCGATGCCCGCAGCACCTCCTCGCTTTCCGGGATGATGCCGATCAGCGGGATCGACAGGATCTCCAGCACGTCCTCGATCCGGAGCATCTCGCCGCGCGCGGCGCGGGCCTGGTCGTAGCGGGTCAGCAGCAGGTGCTTGGGCATCTTCTCGCCCGTCTTGGACTTGGCCGTGGTGCTGTCCAGCATGCCGATGATGCGGTCGCTGTCGCGCACCGACGACACCTCCGGGTTGGTGACCACCACCGCCTCGTCGGCGTGGTACATCGCCAGCTGCGCGCCCTTCTCGATCCCGGCCGGGCTGTCGCACAGGATCCAGTCGAACTTCTCGCGCAGCTCGTCGATCACCCGCGCCACCCCGTCCGCGGTCAGCGCGTCCTTGTCGCGGGTCTGGCTGGCAGGCAGGATCGACAGCGTTTCCACCCGCTTGTCGCGGATCAGCGCCTGGGCGAGCTTGGCGTCGCCCTGCACCACGTTGATCAGGTCGAACACCACCCGGCGCTCCGCCCCCATCACCAGGTCGAGGTTGCGCAGGCCGACGTCGAAGTCGACCACCACCACGTTCTGCCCCGGCTTCCCCGGCAGGCCGTGCAGACCGGGCGACCCTTGCGCCAGGGCGGCGCCGAGGGCGGCGGTCGACGTGGTCTTGCCGACCCCGCCCTTGCCCGATGTAACGACCACCACCTTGGCCATGCGCGAAACCCTTCCTCGAGTCGATCCCGATACGAAACCGGGCCTTGTCCCCGGCCCTTGTCCAACGTGTCCTACCTCAATCGAGCGGCAACAGCACCAGCGACTCCCCGTCGAGCCTGGCCTGCACCGACCGGCCGATCCGCTCCGGGGCCATGTCCTCCGCCGTCATGTAGAGCCCGTCGATCGCCAGCAGCTCCGCATGCATCCGCCGGCACAGGATCCGCGCCGACGCGTTGCCGCCGACCCCGGCTAGCGCCCGCCCGCGCAGTGCGCCGTAGACGTGGATCGAGCCGCCCGCCGACACCTCCGACCCCGACGCGACCGATCCCAGCACGATCACGTCGCCGTCCGGATACGACACGATCTGCCCCGAGCGGACCGGATCCTCGATCACCAGCGAGGCCCGGCTCGGGTCGGGCGCCTGCGGCGGCGCCTGCGCCTCCTCCGGGACCTCCACCGCCCCGATCGCCCGGCCGCCGCTGTAGCCCTGCGGCCAGTCCCAGCCCGCGGTCGCCGCCCAGGACGGATCGGCGTTCTCGATCTCGATCAGCCGGATGCCGCGCTCCATCAGCGCCGGCACCAGCCCGTCCAGCCCGTCGTCGTCCGGGCCCAGCAGCCCGCAATCCAGGATCACCGGGCGCGCCTCGAAGAACGCCGACGACTTGTTGATCTGCACGTCGAGTCCCCGGAGCCAGTCGCCCAGCGGCGGCTCCGGCGACAGCACCAGCGCCATGAACGAGCGGCCACGCACCCGGATCTGCGGCAGCGGGCGCGGCGCCTCGACGCCGGTGGCGGTGGACGCGTCGGTGTCGGCGGCGTGATCTGGCACGGCGGGCCTCGGCAAGCGGGAAAGCCGCCGCAGCATGCACGCCGGACGTGCCGCCATCAAACCGGCAACGTTCCGCCCGCGGTGCGCCGGCTCTCTGGCAACCGGCTGTGGGATGAAATACGGTCCGCGCCCATGCGCATCCTGCACCACATCCCGCTCTCGCCGTTCTCGCGCAAGGTCCGCCTGGTGCTGTCGGAAAAGCGGCTGCCGTTCGAGCTGAAGAACGAGAAGGTGTGGGAACGCCGGCCCGAGTTCCTCGACCTCAATCCGGCCGGCACCGTGCCGATGCTGGTCGAGGAGAACGGTTTGTCGATTCCCGACTCGGCGGTGATCTGCGAGTACCTGGAGGAAGCCTACCCCGACACCCCGCTGCTCGGCCGCACCCTTGCCGAGCGGGTCGAGGTGCGCCGGCTCGCCGCCTGGTTCGACGGCAAGTTCCACCACGAGGTCACCCGCAACCTGCTGGGCGAGAAGTACCTCAAGCGCCTGATGGGCCGCGGCAACCCGGACGCCACCGCCTTGCGCGCCGGCTACGCCAACATCCGCTACCACCTGGACTACATCGGCTGGCTGGCCGAGACCCGGAAATGGCTGGCCGGCCCGTCGCTGTCGCTGGCCGACTTCGCCGCCGCCGCCCAGCTCTCCTCGCTCGACTACATCGCCGACATCGACTGGTCGCTGAGCCCGCCGACCAAGGACTGGTACGCCCGGGTGAAGTCGCGCCCCTGCTTCCGCGCCCTGCTGAACGACCGCGTGATCGGCATCAACCCTCCCGACCACTACGGCGACCTCGATTTCTGAGCTGCCCACCGGCGCCCGCCCGGTCCGCTACGACGTCGTCATCCTCGGGGCCGGCGCCGCCGGGCTGATGGCGGCGATCGCGGCGGGAGGCCGCGGCCGCCGCGTGCTGCTGCTCGACCATGCCGCGGAGCCCGGCGCCAAGATCGTCATCTCCGGCGGCGGCCGCTGCAACTTCACCAACCGCGACTGCCGCCCCGAACGCTACCTGTCGCAGAACCCGCATTTCTGCCGCTCGGCCCTCGCCCGCTACACCGCCGACGACTTCCTGTCCCTGGTCGAGCGCCACCGCATCACCTGGCACGAAAGAACGTTGGGCCAGCTGTTCTGCGAAGGCTCCGCGCGCCAGGTCGTCGCCATGCTGCTGGCCGAGTGCGACGCGGCCGGGGTCGCGCTCCGCACCGGCCACCGCGTCACCGCCATCGAGCGTCCGGACGACTGGCGGGTCGCCACCGACCACGGCAGCTTCGCCGCCGCCAGCCTGGTGGTCGCCACCGGCGGCCTGTCGATCCCCAAGATCGGCGCCACCGGCTTCGCCTACGACGTCGCCCGGCAGTTCGGCGTGCCCCTGACCTCCATCGCCCCGGCCCTGGTGCCGTTCACCTTCAGCGGGCCCGCGCAGGACGCGATGCGCAGCCTGGCCGGGGTGTCGCTGGACGTGGTCGCCCGCTGCGGCACCGCCGCCTTCCCCGAGGCGATGCTGTTCACCCATCGCGGCCTGTCGGGCCCGGCGCTGCTGCAGGTGTCGTCGTACTGGCAGGCAGGCGAGGCGCTGCGTCTCGACCTCGCTCCCGGTCGGGACGTCGTCGCCCACCTGAAGCAGCGGCGGCAGACCCGCGGCAAGGCAGAGCTCGCCACCGTGCTGTCCGAGCTGCTGCCGCAGCGCCTGGCCCAGGCGGTGGCCGCCGAGCAGGACGCCGCCGGCCCGCTCGGCGGCCTGCCCGCCGCCACGCTGAGCGCGGTGGCCGCCCGCCTCGGTGACTGGCAGCTGGTCCCGACCGGGACCGAGGGCTACGCCAAGGCCGAGGTGACGCGCGGCGGCATCGACACCGGCGCGCTGTCGTCGCGCACCATGGAGGCCAGGGCGGTGCCCGGCCTGTTCTTCGTCGGCGAGGCGGTCGACGTCACCGGCTGGCTCGGCGGCTACAACTTCCAGTGGGCCTGGTCGAGCGGCTGGGCCGCCGGCAGCGCCGCCTGACGGCGGCCATTCCGGAAACGCAGGGTCTACCTGTCGCGGACATGCTACGCCCCGCTGACCCAGTTTTCCGCCTTCCGGCAAGCCCAGGACCCACCCACGATGCACCACCGCACGCCCGGCTTCGACACCCTGGCCCGCTCCGAGGTCGAGTCGCTGTCCGGGTCGCTGATCCGCGAGGTGGCGCATGCCGGCGCCGGCCTGCCGGACGTGATCCCGCTGTGGTTCGGCGAGCCGGACTCGCTCACCCCGGCCTTCATCCGCGAGGCGGCGAAGCGGGCGCTCGACGATGGCGACACCTTCTACGTGTCCAACTACGGCATCCCGGCGCTGCGCGAGGCCATTGCCCGCTACCAGGCCGGGCTCGGGCGGCGGTCGGCCCCGGAGCGCGTCTGCGTCACCCCGTCCGGCGTGAACGCCGTTCACGTCGTCTGCCAGGCGCTGCTGTCGCCGGGCGACCGGGTGGTGCTGCCGACGCCGCACTGGCCCAACCTCGGCGGCATTCCGGCTGTCGTCGGCGCCACGGTCGCGACGGTGCCGCTTCGCCTCGAGGCCGGGCAATGGCGCATCGACCTCCACCAGCTGCTCGAGGCCCTCACGCCGGGCACCCGGATGGTGATCCTGAACACGCCGGCCAACCCGACCGGCTGGATGCTGTCCCGCGACGAGCAGGAGGTGCTGCTCCGGCACTGCCGCCGCCACGGCATCTGGATCCTCGCCGACGACGTCTACGAGCGCCTGGTGTTCGACCGGCCGGCGGCGCCTGCGTTCCTGGAGATCGCCGAGCCGGGAGACCGCCTGGTCGCGATCAACTCGTTCTCCAAGACCTGGGCGATGACCGGCTGGCGGCTCGGCTGGATCAACGCGCCGGAGCCGCTGATGCCGGCGCTGGGCAAGCTGGTCGAGTACAGCACCTCCTGCGCGCCGGCCTTCATCCAGCGCGCCGCGGTCGCAGCCCTCGAAGGCGGCGAGCCGTTCGTGGCCGAAACGGTGGCCCGGCTCCGCGCCCGGCGCGACCTCGCCTGCGCGCTGCTCGGCGCGATCCCGGGCGTGGTGGTGCCGTGCCCGGACGGCGCGATGTATTCGTTCTTCTCGGTGCCCGGCTGCACCGACAGCCTCGACCTGGCCAAGGCGCTGCTGCGCGAGGCCCGCGTCGGCCTCGCCCCCGGCCGTGCCTTCGGACCGGCAGGAGAGGGCTGCCTCAGGCTGTGCTTCGCGGTGGAGGAGGAGCGGCTGCGCCAAGCCTGCGACCGCCTCGTCGGGTTCTTCGCCGCCCGCGCCTAGAGCAGATCCCGATCAGGTGGACTGCCTGATCGGGTGAAGATGCCCTAGCAACGCGTCAGCGCGCGTCCGGCCCGGCTTCCAGCAGCGCCAGGTCCTGCTGCGCCAGGTCCGCCTCGTGCGTGTCCGGCGACAGCGACAGCACCCGGTCCCAGTCTTGACGCGCGCCCTCCAGGTCGCCCGACCGCTCGCGCAGAATGCCGCGCTCCAGCAGCGCGTCCGGCTCGTCCGGCAGCGCCGCGCAGGCCGCGTCGATGTCGGCACGTGCCGCGTCGATCTGGTCCAGCTTGCGATACGCGGTGGCGCGGACCACCAGCGCCTCGGTCTCCCCGGGATGGCTCGCCAGCACGGCGGACAGGTCTGTCACCGCCTGCGACGCCTGGCCGGCCGCGAGGGCGGCGCGCGCCCGGTCGGTCAGCAGCGACGGGTCGGCCGGTTCGAGCGACACCGCAAGCGTCGCCGCGGCGAGCGCCCGATCCGGCCGGCCCGCCGACAGCCATGCCTGGGCCGCCTGGTCCGCCAGCGCCGCGCGACGCGGACCGGGAAGGCGCGCCTCGCGGGACAGCGCGTCGAGCTTCGTCGCCCCGGCCTCCGGATCGCCCAGCGCCACCGCCGCAAGGGCCGCGCATTGCGCCGCCGCATCGTCGCCGTTGCGCTTCGACCAGTCCTCCGCATAGTCCGACGCCCCGGCCGGATCGGTCGACAGCAGCGCCAGGCACGGGTTGGCGGCTGCCGGGACCACGTGGCCGCGGTGCGGCGGAGCCTCCAGCCGCGCCAGGCGTTGCGCTCCTTGCGCCCGCTGCGTCGCCTCGGTCGCCCGAGCGGAACCGACCGCCGCCAGGACGGCGATAGGCAGCAGCAGGCCGAGCAGGAAAAGAACGCGTTTCATGGCAACATCCCCATTCTGCCGCGCCCGACCCGGCTCCGGTCAAGCGTGGCCGCATCGCGTCTCGCAGCCGTGACGTCGGTGCGCGCGTGAGCCGGCCGCCGCACCTGCTGATCTTCGGGCTGGGCTATTCCGCCGCCGCGGTCGCCGCCTGCGCGGCCGACGCCGGATACCGCGTCACCGGCACCAGCCGGCGCGCCGCCGCACCGCCGCCCGGCGTGGCGGTGGTCCGCCCCGAAGGAGCCGCCGCCCTGCTCGGCAGCGCGACGCACTGGCTCGCCAGTGCCCCGCCCGATGCCGAGGGCGACCCGATCCTGCGCCTGCTCGGCGCGGCAATGCAGCGCCACCGCCCGGACTGGATCGGCTACTTCTCCACCACCGGCGTCTATGGCGACCGCGCCGGCGGCTGGGTCGACGAGACCACGCCGCCGGCACCGACCGGGCCGCGCGGCCAGCGCCGCGTCGCCGCGGAACGCGATTGGGCCGAACTCGCCGCCCGGCTCGGCAGCCGATGCGACATCCTCCGCCTGGCCGGCATCTACGGCCCCGGACGCAGCGTGTTCGACGCCCTGCGCGCCGGCGACAGCCGCCGCGTCGTTGCACCCGGCCACTGCTTCGGCCGCATCCACCGCGACGACATCGCCGGCGCCACGGTGGCGGCCATGGCGGACGGGCCGCCCACACGGGTGCTCAACCTGTCCGACGACCTGCCCGCGGAAAGCGCCGTCGTGATCGAGGAGGCGGCCCGCCTGCTCGGCCTGCCGCCGCCGCCCGCGGTTCCGCTTGCCGACGCGCTGCCGGCGATGAGCCCGATGGGCCGCAGCTTCTGGGCGGAGAACCGCAAGGTGTCGAGCCGGCTGACCCGGGAGGCGCTGCGTCGGCAATGGCACCATCCCACCTATCGCGAAGGGCTGCGCGCCATCCTCGCCGCCGGCGGTTGAGCAAGCCTTAATCGAGTCCCTCCACCGCCGCCACCAGCAGCCGGAGGTCCTGCGGCCGCGACAGCCGGTGGTCGCCATCCTTCACCAGCAGCACCTGGCAGTCGTCGCCCTCGACCGCGTCCGCGATCGCCATCGCCAGCTGCCACGACACCACCGTGTCGCGCTGCCCGTGCAGCAGCCGGACCGGGCAGGCGAGGGGGATCGGCCGCCCCATCACGCAACAGGCCTGCCCGTCGTCCAGCGCCCGGCGCGTCAGCGGCGTCGGATCCGGGCTGGTCGGCAGCATCACCATCCCGTCCCGCGCCAGCGCCGCACGCTGCCCAGGATCGAGACCGGCCTCCATGGCCCGGGTGAAATCGGGCGCCGCGGCGATCCCGACGAAGCCGCGCACCCGCTCGCGAAGCGCCATCGCCAGCAGCAGCCCGATCCACCCGCCCATCGACGAACCCACCAGCACCAGCGGTCCCGGCGCCAGCGCCTCGATCACCGCATGCGCGTCGTCGCGCCAGCTCCCGATCGTGCCGTCGGTGAAGCGTCCGCCGCTCTCGCCATGGCCGGCATAGTCCAGCCGCAGGAACGCCCGGCCATGGGCCCCGGCATGGGAGCCAAGCGCCGTCGCCTTGTCGCCCAGCATGTCGCTGCGCAGGCCGGGCAGGAACACCAGGGTCGGTCCGTTGCCCGGACGATGCCGCGCCGCCAGCCTGACCCCGGCCCGTTCCACGTGATGCAGCGTCTCGTCGACCATCCGCCCAGGATAGCGCGACGCCTTCCCCTCAGGACAGGGCGGCAACCAGCTCCTGCTTCTTCATGCGCGAGCGTCCCTTCAATCCCTTCTCCGCAGCCTTGGCCATCAGCGCCTGCCTGGTCATGCCGTCGAGGGCGCCGCCCTGCGTGCCGCCGTGCCCGGTATCGCGGTGCTTCGCGGTCTTCTTCGCCACGTCCTTCGGCTGGGCCGAGAACTGCCTGCCCTTCGCCGTGTCCGCCCGCTTCTTGGCCGTGCTCCGCTCGTACTCCGAGTCCTTCAGCGACTTGCGCGCGTCCTTCGGCAGGTAGCGCTCCCCGGTCTCGCCGGACTTGCCGCCCGACTTCGTGCCCCACTCCTCCTTCGTCCACTGCGACAGGTGGTTGTCCGCGGACTTGGCTCCGTCGTAGCCGCCGCTTTCCTTCTTGTATTCCGCCGTTGCCAGCTGCGCCTTCCGCGCCGACCACTGCTTCGGCTTGCCGCCCTTGTCGCCGTCGGTGACCTCCTTCTTGACCTTGTCCCACAGCTTGGGATCGGTCTTCTTCGCCGTCGTCGCCATCCCGTTTCTCCTGTCCTCTCGCTTGCGCAACGACACCCCCGACCGGGACGTTGCATGAACTCCGCGTGCGTCCCGCTAATGCGGGGAACCCGTGCCCATGCTAAGGCCGCCGCCATGCCGTCCTCCTCCCACGCCCCCGCACGCAGGGCGCCGGTCGTGCTGCAGGTGCTGCCCAGCCTGCAGGCCGGCGGGGTCGAGCGCGGCACGATCGAGATCGCCCGTGCGATCGTCGGCGCCGGCGGCACCGCCCTGGTCGCCAGCGCCGGCGGCCGGCTGGTGCCGCAGCTGGAGCGGTCCGGCGCGGTCCATCTCCCGCTCGGCCTCATGACCAGGGACCCGCTGTCGATCTGGCTCAACAGCCGCCGCCTGGCCCATCTGATCCGCCACCACCGGGTCGACCTGGTGCACGCGCGCTCCCGCGCCCCGGCCTGGTCGGCGAGATGGGCCGCGCTGCGCACCGGCACGCCGTTCGTCACCACCTGGCACGGCGTCTACAGCGAGACCCTGCCGTTCAAGCGCTCCTACAACGCGGTGATGGCGTCCGGCGACCGCGTCATCGCCATCAGCCGCTTCGTCGCCGAGCGCGTGGCGTCCCGCTACCGCGTCGGCCCGGACCGGCTGCGCACCATCCCCCGCGGCGCCGACACCGACGCATTCGATCCCGCCGCGGTGCGCGGCGACCGCATCCACGCCCTGGCCCGGCAATGGCAGCTGCCCGACGCCGCCGTGATCATGCTTCCCGGCCGCGTCACCGCCTGGAAGGGGCACGCGCTGCTGCTCGACGCCCTGGCGCTGCTGCGTGCCGAGGCGCCCGCCCTCGACTGGGTCTGCGTCCTGGTCGGCCCGACCCCCGACGGACGGCGCAGCTTCGGCCGCACCCTGGCGCAGCAGGCCGACCGGCTCGGCCTGCGCAGCCGGCTGCGCTTCGCCGGCCACTGCGCCGACATGCCGGCAGCGCTGGCACTCGCCGACCTGGTGGTGGTCCCTTCGCTCCACCCCGAGCCGTTCGGCCGCGCCGTGGTCGAGGCGCAGGCGATGCGGCGCCCGGTGCTGGCCGCCGCCCACGGTGCCGCGCTGGAAACGGTGGAGCCCGGCGTCACCGGCTACGCCTTTCCGCCCGGCGACGCCGCCGCCCTGGCGGCCCTGCTCCGGCACGTGCTGTCGCTGCCGCCCGACGAGCGCGCCCGCCTTGGTGCCGCCGCCCGCGCCCGCGTGCTGTCGCGCTACACCACGGAGGCGATGCAGCAGGCGACCCTCGACGTCTACGAGGAGCTGCTGCGTCATCCGTTCCCGCATCGCCCGGCAGCGGCGCAGGATGCCGGCTGACCGTCCGCCGGCGCGTGCGGTGCGGCGGGTCCTGGTGATCAAGCTGGGCGCGCTCGGCGACATGGTGCTGGCCTTCGCCCCGTTCGCCGCCATCCGCACGCATCATTCGGACGCGCACGTCACCCTGCTGACCACCGCGCCGTTCCTCGGCCTCGCCTCCGCCAGCCCCTGGTTCGACGCCGTCGCCCTCGACACCCGCCCGGCGCCGTGGAACCTCGGCGGCCTCCGTCGCCTGCGCCGCCTGCTCGCCGGCCACGACTTCGTCTACGACCTGCAAACGTCCGGGCGCTCGTCCCGCTACCACCTGCTGGCCGGTCGCCCGCCCTGGTCCGGCATCGCGCCTGGCTGCTCCCACCCCGACCGCAACCCGGACCGTGACCGCCTGCACACCCGCCTGCGCCAGGCCGGCCAGCTCGCAGCGGCCGGCATCGCGTCGGTGCCGGATCCCGACCTGTCCTGGTTGGCTCCGCACGGCCCGGTGCTGCCCGATTCGGTGCTGCCTGGCCGGGTGGCATTACTGGTCCCGGGTGCGGCGCCGCACCGACCTGCCAAGCGCTGGCCGGCGGAGCGGTTCGGCGCCCTGGCGGTGCGGCTCGCGGCGGACGGCATGAGCCCGGTGGTGCTGGGTGCCGCCGGCGACGCCCCGCTCGCGGCCGCGATCCTGCGCGCCTGCCCATCGGCGCATGACCTGACCGGCCGGACCAGCCTGCTGGAGCTCGGCGGCCTCGCCTCCCGCGCCGCCCTGGCGGTCGGCAACGACACCGGCCCGATGCACCTCGCCGCCGCGATGGGCTGCCGGTGCCTGGTGCTGTTCTCGCGGCACAGCGACCCCGTGCTGACCGCTCCGGTCGGCCGGCACGACGGCCAGGTGCAGGTGCTCCGGGTGCCGGACCTCAACGCTCTGGAGGTCGCCGACGTCGCCGCTCGGCTCGGTCTCGGCTCGGCAGAGGGCAAGCCGTCATGAGCCCGATCCGCCGACCCTTTCAGCGGACGTCCGGGAGGCTGTAGCGCAGCACGTAGGCATGGTTGGCGGCCGCGTCGATCGACATCTGCCCGGTGATGCCCGCCAGCCCGCCGGTTCCGGAGTCGGGGATCACCACAACCGTGAGCTCCGGCTGGCCGCGATTCATGATCCCATGGTGCTGGAGCATGAAGGTGCCGGACCTGCCGTTCAGCGTCGCCTCGACCTGCTCGATCAGCACGTAGCCGGCCGATCCCGGCGTCTGCGTCCGCAGCGCGAGCATCTCGCCCACGCTGGTGCCTTGCAGATCGCCGTGAAAGGTCTTCGCGAGGGAGAACCGGCCGATCCCGTCGCCGAAGCTGGCCTCCGGCCTAATCTGCACCTCGAAGTGGCCCCTGGCTTCGCTCATGACCCGTCCTCCCTGATCCGCATTCGGTCACCCGGTTCCTCGGGCGTGCGGAAGACACGCCTGGATCGACGCGATGCACCTCCACGATCCCGCAAGGCAGCCGGCTCACCCACCGCTCGACCTGCTCCTCCGCAGGTGGACGCACAGGAACGGCAGAATGATCTCCCAGTAGCAATCTGGGCTGAAGCGTTCCAGGTCGACATGGGCTGCTCCATCCACCGCCCAAAGCCTTTTTGGCTCCGGCGCCCGCTCGAACAGCGCCTCCGTTTCGGCGAGCGTCGTCAGATGATCGGCCGTGCCGGACGCGACCAGGAGCGGCGCTACCACGGCGCCGATGCGCTCGATCGGTCGCAACTCGCTCGCCCGGACCCCGAGGATGGGCGGCAACAGCAGCTTGAACGCCCGAACCAGCACAGGCGTGAACAACGCCCCCGCCAGCGGACCCAGCCCGGCACGGAGACGATTGGCAAGAGCAGCGTCGATGTCGGGAAAGACGGACTCAAGCACGAGCGCATCCACGTCTAGTGGCTTGGGTCCCAGGAGAGCCCCGGCGCCGCCGAGCGAGAGACCGATCGCGCCCACCCGCCCGCCCGGCGCACGCTGTCGCACGAAGCTCACCGCGGCGGCTGCATCCAGAGCCTCAAGCTTGCCGAACGTGATGCGCCGCCCGGGACTCTCGCCATGAGCTTGAAGATCGAACAACAGCACCGAGAAGCCGTGGTCATGGAGCACCCGGGCGCGCTGGACCAGGATCAGCCGGTCAGCGCAAATGCCATGCATGAGGACGACGGTGCCTCCTGAAGGCTGGCTGCCCGCATTCCACCATCCCCGCAACACGGAACCGGACGCCGACGGTATCTCCACCGCCTCCGCGCCTGGCAGTTGGGCGGGAGTGGGACCGACATGCCGTCGGCATGGAGACGACAACCGCAGGCCGACTGCGAGCACCGGGGCGCACAGGCCGACCGCGAGGAGCAAGACCAGCAGCAGGCCGATGACGAGGTCATCCATCACCGCGTCCGGCGCCGCGTGGTTCAGCATCGAGGGATGCCGGTCCCCCTGCGCGCTTCTTAACCACCGGCCGGCACACGTCGTGATCTTCCGCCGAGCATGAGAGCGGAGCCGAGGATCAGGCCGTAGATCCAGAGCAGCCACGCGCTGCCGAGGCGGCCGACGTGGTCGCTGCCGTAGAGTGCGGGCGCCCAACGCAGCGCCATTGCGTGGAACAGCGCCGCCACCACGACCAGCAGCGTCGCGCCGGGGACGAGCTGCGTCTCGTCGAGACCCGCCAGGCGCTGGCAGACGCGCACGCACAGGACGGCGAGGGGCACGCTGAGCAGGAAGCCGACATCGCCCCAGAGCGGGTCGATGATGAACACCGGCACCAGCCGGATCCAGGCCACGTCGCCCAGCCAGAACACGGCGCCGGCAGTGCCCAGGACCGCCGATTGTCGCATGTCGAGCATGTCACCTCTCCTCTTGCGTAACAGCCGTTACATAGCAGAAGCACGTGACACCTGCTACACGGAACCGCGATGCCGCCGAACGAGACCACCCGGCGCGCCGAGCTGGTCGACGCGATCGCCACGATCGTGCTGGAGGACGGCCTCGACGCGCTCGCCCTCAGGGGGCTGGCAGCGCGCCTGTCCACCAGCGGGCGCATGCTGCTCTACCATTTCGGAACCAAGGACGCGCTGGTACGCGCGGTGCTCACGTGCATCTCAGGGCGGATGGCGGTGCTCCAGGATGCGGCCGCCTCGGGTGCGCCGGAAAGCGCGGGCAAGTTCCTCCACGACATGATGCAGGCTGGCATCGATCCGGCCACCGCACCGTTCATGCGCGTCTGGACCGACGTGATCGTGCGCGCCGCCCGGGGCGAGGCGCCCTACCGTGAGGTCGCGGACGGGACCGTCAAGGCCTGGCTCGACTGGATCGTCGGGCGGCTGCTGCCTTCGCCGGATCGCGAGGCGAACGCCGTGGCGGTACTCTCGATCATGGAAGGGATCACCATCCTGGAGATGGCGCGTCCCGGCACCACGGAACAGGCGAGGTGTCTCCTGCCGGCGCTGCTGGACCGCTCCTAGGCTCCACGTCGGCAACGTCCCGGTCTTCGAGTGGGCGAGGGTTGCGACCCGCGTTGCCTCCCGTCATACGGGACGTCTGCCCCTCGTGAGACCCGTCGGAGACCCCTCCATGCCCGCCATCACCCTGCCAGACGGAACCGTCCGCCGTTACGACGGCCCGGTGACCGGCACGGCGGTGGCCGAGGCGATCGGGCCGGGCTTGGCCCGCGCGGCGCTGGCGATGGAGCTGGACGGGCGCCTCGTCGACCTCGGCACAGTCATCGCCGACGACGCGGCGCTCCGCTTCGTCACCCGCCGCGACGAGGCCGCACTCGGCATGATCCGGCACGACGCCGCCCACGTGCTGGCGGAAGCCGTGCAGGGGCTCTACCCGGGCACCCAGGTCACCATCGGCCCCGCGATCGAGAACGGGTTCTACTACGACTTCGCCCGCAACGAGCCGTTCACCCCCGACGACTTCCCGGCGATTGAGGCGCGCATGCGCGAGATCGTCGCCGCCAACGCCCCGTTCCAGCGCGAGGAATGGCCGCGCGACGACGCCATCGCGTTTTTCGAGGCACGCGGCGAGCGCTACAAGGCCGAGCTGATCCGCGACCTGCCCCCCACCGAGACCATCTCGATCTACCGCCAGGGCGAGTGGCTCGACCTGTGCCGCGGCCCGCACATGCGGGGCACTGGCGACGTCGGCACCGCGTTCAAGCTGATGAAGGTGGCCGGCGCGTACTGGCGCGGCGACCACCGCAACCCGATGCTGACCCGCATCTACGGCACCGCGTGGCGCGACGCGAAGGAGCTGGACGCCCACCTGCACCAGCTTGAGGAGGCCGAGCGACGCGACCACCGCCGCATCGGCCGCGAGATGGACCTGTTCCACGTCCAGGAGGAGGCCACCGGCCAGGTGTTCTGGCATCCCAAGGGCTGGCGGCTGTACTCGACGGTGCAGGAGTACATGCGCCGTGTGCAGAACCGCAACGGCTACCAGGAGGTGCGCACCCCGCAGCTGGTGGACCGCGCGCTGTGGGAAGCCTCCGGGCACTGGGAGAACTACCGCGAGCACATGTTCATCGCCTCCGTCGAGGACGAGCAGGAGCGGCGCGTGCTGGCGCTCAAGCCGATGAACTGCCCCTGCCACGTGCAGATCTTCCGCCACGGCCTGCGCTCCTACCGCGAGCTGCCGCTGCGCATGGCCGAGTTCGGCGCCTGCCACCGCTACGAGCCGTCCGGCGCGCTGCACGGCATCATGCGCGTGCGCGGCTTCGTGCAGGACGACGCGCACATCTTCTGCACCGAAGAACAGATCGCGCCCGAGACCGCGCGCTTCGTCGCCATGCTGGCCGAGGTGTACCGCGACCTCGGCTTCGACGGCTTCCGGGTGAAGTTCGCCGACCGCCCCGACCACCGCGCCGGCGACGACGCCTCCTGGGACAAGTCCGAGGCCGCGCTCCGCGAGGCCTGCCGGCTCGCCGGGGTCGAGTACGAGCTGAACCCGGGGGAGGGGGCGTTCTACGGCCCGAAGCTGGAGTTCGTGCTGCGCGACGCGATCGGCCGCGACTGGCAGTGCGGCACCCTGCAGGTCGACACCGTGCTGCCCGAGCGCCTGGACGCCTCCTTCATCGGCGAGGACAGCGCCCGCCACCGCCCCGTGATGCTGCACCGCGCGATCCTGGGCTCGTTCGAGCGCTTCCTCGGCATCCTGATCGAGCAGTTCGCCGGCCGCTTCCCGCTCTGGCTCGCCCCGGTGCAGGTGGTGGTCGCCACCATCGTGTCCGATGCCGAACCCTACGCGCTGGAGGTGGCCGACGCCCTGCGCGGCAGCGGCCTCCACGTGCAGGCCGACACCGCCAACGAGAAGATCAACGCCAAGATACGCACCCACAGCCTGGCCCGCATCCCGGTGATCCTGGTGGTCGGCCGCAAGGAGGCGGACGCGCGCACGGTGGCGATGCGCCGGCTGGGCGGCGCCGACCAGGTGGTGCTGGACCTCGACCAGGCGGTCGCCGCCCTTGCGCTGGAAGCCACCGCTCCCGATCTGAAGCGCGCCGCCTGACCCCACCCGGCCGTCGAGTCAGGGTTGCGCGTGGGGCTTCATCTCTTGACAAGCTTCACGTGCTAGTCTTCTCGCATGACCGTTGCGCCCCCGATGCGGGTCGCGACATCCCGTCCACAGCAACAGGAGCAGTCCGATAGCCAGACCCCCGATGCAAGCCGCGCCGACCCGCGACGGCCCACGCGTCAACGAGGAGATCCGCGTCCCCTCCGTCCGCCTGATCGACGAGGAGGGCGAGATGCAGGGCGTGATGACCACGCGCGACGCCATGCAGCGCGCCTTCTCGGTCGGCCTCGACCTGCTGGAGATCAGCCCGAACGCCGAGCCGCCGGTGGTCAAGATCCTCGACTACGGCAAGTTCAAGTACGAGCAGCAGAAGAAGAAGAACGAGGCGCGCAAGAAGCAGAAGGTCATCGAGATCAAGGAAGTCAAGGTTCGTCCGAACATCGACGAGAACGACTACCAGGTGAAGATGCGCGCCATGAAGTCCTTCATCGAGGAGGGCGACAAGGTGAAGGTGACGCTCCGCTTCCGCGGCCGCGAGATGGCGCACCAGGACCTCGGCGTGAAGGTGCTGGAGCGCATACGCGGCGACATGGACGAACGCGCCAAGGTCGAGCAGATGCCGCGCATGGAGAACCGCCAGATGATCATGGTGCTGTCCCCGCGCTGAGCAGGCCCGGTTCCAGACCGGCGGCAACGCCCGGCCCGCGGCGGCCGGGCGGGGCTGCCGCCCCCTCCGCTGGTTTCGCGTCCGTTTTGTTCCGGTTATGCTGCGGCGCATGCACAGGATCCCGTTCCGCGCTGCCGTCGTTCTGCCCGTGCTCGCCTTCTGCGCCGGCGCCGCGCGTGCGACTCCGCTCGACGACCTAGCCCGCGCCCACTACCAGGCCGACTGGGCCGCCGGGCCGGTCGCCGCCACGCAGCTCGGGCTGCACGACGGCGACGCGCGGCTCGACGACGTGTCCGCCGCCGCCATCGCGGTCCAGACTGCCCGCCTGCACCGCGAGCGCGACGCGCTGCACCGGCTCGACCTGTCCGGCCTGCCGCAGCGCGACCGCGACGACGCCCTGGTGCTGGATGCGCAGATCGGCCGCGAGCTGCTGGAGAACGAGCGCATCCAGCCGACCGTGCACGACCCGGACGTCTACGTCTCGCTCGCCACCAACGGCGTCTACTCCCTGATCGACCGCGACTACGCCGTGCTGCCGGAGCGCATGCGCGCCGTGATCGCGCGCGAGCGGGCGGTGCCTGCCATGCTCCGGCTGGCCCGTGCCCAGCTCGCCGACATCCCCCCGGTGTTCGTCGACATCGCCCGCGAGGACCTCGCCGGCAGCACCGGCTTCATCGGCCACGACGTCCCGGCGGCGCTTGCGGACGTGCACGACCCTGCGCTGCAGGCGCAGCTCGCCGCCGCCACCAGGGGCGTGCTCGACGCGATGCGCGCCTTCGACGCCTTTCTCGCCGCCGCCCGGCCCACCGGCAGCTTCGTGCTGGGGCCGGACATCATGAGCCGGCTGCTCGCCGCCGACCTGGTCGACCTGCCGATCAACGCCGTCCTCGCCGCCGGTCGCGCCCAGCTCGCCCGGGACAAGGCCGCCTTCCTCGCCACCGAGCGCGCGCTGGACAAGGACCATCCGGGCGACAGCCTGCTGCTGGTACGCCACGACCATCCGCCCGCCGACCAGCTGCTCGACACCGCCACGAGCCAGCTCCGCCTGCTGCAGCGCTTCGTGATCGACCACCGCATCGTCACCCTGCCGGCCACCACCCTGCCCACCGTGACCCTGACGCCGCCGTTCCAGCGCGCCCTGATCACCGCGGCGATGGACTGGCCGGGACCGTTCGAGACCGCCCGGCGCCCCGGGGCGCTCACCTCGTTCTACTACATCACCCCGCCGAGTGCTTCGTTCACGCCCGAGCAGACCGAGCAGGCGCTGTCCGACTTCAACCGGCCGGAGCTGGAGATCACCACCGCGCACGAGGCCATGCCCGGCCACTTCGTGCAGGGTCTGACCCTGCGCGCCCATCCCGAATGGTCGCTGGTCCGCCGCGCGGCGCAGTCCTACGCCACCACCGAGGGCTGGGCGCACTATGCCGAGCAGATGATGGTCGACCAGGGCTTCGGCAACGGCGATCCCCGGGTCCGCCTGATGCAGCTGCAGGACGCGCTGCTGCGCGACTGCCGCCTGGTCGACGCGTTCGGCCTGCACACCGGGAGCATGACCCTGGCCAAGGCCACCGAGCTGATGCGGACCGAGTGCTTCCAGTCCCCGGACTCCGCCTACAAGGAGGCCCGTCGCGGCACCGAGGATCCGGGCTACTTCGCCTACACGCTCGGCAAGCTGATGATCCTGCACCTGCGCGACGACATGGAGCGCAAGGAGGGCGCCGCCTTCTCGCTGACCCGTTTCCACGACGCCCTGCTCGGCGCCGGCCTGGTGCCGATCAAGGTCATCCGACGCGAGCTGACCGGCCGCGACGACCCGCTGCTGTAGCCGTCAGGATGGTGCCGGCAGCCTGCCCCGGACGACATGGCGATCCCTCGACAAGCTGGTGATCCTGCAGCTGCGCGACGACCCGCTGCCGTAGCATCCGGGGACGCCATGCCGGCAGCCGGCCTGGCGCGGGCACGGCAGCCTTCACCGGGTCACGACGCCGTCCGCCGCGCGTTGACGAGCGAGCGGATGTGGTCGGCGGCCGAGCGCGTGACCGGGTTGTAGACGACCAGGCCGAGATCGGGCCGGCCGTCCACGGCGAAGGCGGAATATTCCAGCTCGATCGCGCCCAGGACCGGATGCCGCAGGCGCTTGACCCCCTCCCCGTGGACGTGGACGTCGTTGTCGCGCCACAGCGCCTCGAACTCCGGGCTCGCCCGGCACAGCTCGTCCACCAGCTGGGCGACCTCGGACACGGCGCCGGCGCGTGCCGCGTCCGCCCGGAACGCGCCGACCACGAACCGGGCCAGGCCTTCCCAGTCGTGCTGCGCCTCGCGGACGCGCGGGTCGCAGAAAACGCGGCGGAGGATGTTGCGCTGGCCCGGAGGAAGCGTCCCGTAATCCGTCAGCACCACGGCGGCGGCACGGTTCCAGGCCACCACCTCCCAGGTGGCGGTCTTGATCAGGGCCGGACTGACCTCGAGCGTGTCCAGCAGGCGTTGCAGCCGCGGCGTGACCCCCTCGGGGGCCTTGTAGCGGACCTCGGGGGGACGCCCGAGCCCCAGCATGAACAGGTGCTCGCGCTCCGGCTCGGTCAGCATCAGCCCACCGGCGATCCGGTTCAGCACGTCCGCCGACGGGGCGCCGCCGCGCCCCTGCTCCAGCCAGGTGTACCAGGTCGGGCTGATGTTGGAGCGCTGCGCGACCTCCTCCCGGCGCAGCCCGGGTGTCCGCCTGCGCCCGGAGAACCCGAACGCGGCCGGATCGAGCCGGCAGCGCCGGTCCCTCAGATACGATCCCAGGAGGTTCTCGGTTCTGGCCGACATCGTTGATCCTGTTGGTTCCTACACCATGATGGAACCACTACTTTAACCCGATGGAAACCCGGCCGATCATCCGCCTCCGAACGACCTCCGGAGGCTTCCATGCGCGTATTCCTGACCGGCGCGACCGGCTTCATCGGTTCGGCCATCGTCCGGGACCTGATCGAGGCGGGCCATCAGGTCCTCGGCCTGACCCGGTCCGAGGCGGGAGCCCAGGCGCTCGCCGCCGCCGGTGCCGAGGTGCACCGGGGCGACCTCGAGGATCTGGACAGCCTGCGCGCCGGGGCCGCCGGCTCGGATGGCGTGATCCACACCGCCTTCGACCACGACTTCTCCCGGTTCGTGGTGAACTGCGAGAAGGACCGGCGCGCCATCGAGGCCCTTGCCGCCGCGCTGGCGGGATCCCGCCGGCCCCTGGTCATCACCTCCAGCACCGGCATGGGAAGCGCCGGGCAGGGCCATCCCGCAACCGAGGACGTCTTCAACCCCGGTCACCCGAACCCGCGCGTCGCGTCGGAACTGGCGGGAGCGGCGATGCTGGAGTCCGGCATCAACGTGTCGGTGGTGCGCCTCCCCCAGGTTCACGACACGGTCAAGCAGGGCCTCATCACCCCCCTGGTCGCCATCGCCCGCGAGAAGGGTGTCTCCGCCTACGTCGGCGACGGCGGCAACCGGTGGCCCGCGGCGCACGTCCTCGACGTCGCCCGCCTCTACAGGCTGGTGCTGGAAAGGCAGGAACCCGGTGCCCTGTATCACGCGGTCGCCGAGGAAGGCGTCCCGGTGCGCGAGATCGCGGCCGTCCTCGGCCGCGGCCTGAAGGTGCCGGTGGTGTCCGTCCCGACGGAGGACGCGGCCGGTCACTTCGGCTGGCTCGGAGCGTTCGCCGGCCTGGACCTTCCGGCTTCGGCTGCGCAGACGCAGGCACGGCTCGGATGGCACCCGACCGGTCCCGGACTGATCGCCGATCTGGAACGGATGCGCTATCCCGAACGCCCCTGATGACGGTAGGCGCCCCGCCCGTCCGGCGGTCGGGGCCCGGCCTCCGGCGACAGAACCCTATCCTCCGAGCGGCGACGCCTCGAAGCACGCCAGCAGCGCCCCCGGACCCGGATACACCGCGACGCATCCGCCCGCCCGCAGGTCCGCCTCGGTGAAGCCGCCGCTCAGCATGCCGATGGTCGCGATGCCGGCCTTGCCCGCCGCCTGCGCGTCGTAGGGCGTGTCGCCGATCGCCACCGCCTCGCTGCCGGGCAGCCCGAGCTTCTTCAGCGCCACCTGGAAGATGTCGGGCGACGGCTTGGACTGTTCCGCGTCCTCCGACGAGGTGGACACGTCCACCAGCCCGGCGATCCCGGCGATCTCCAGGTACACCGCCAGCTCCTCCTTCTTCGCCGACGACGCCGCCGCCACCTTCAGCCCTGCCTCGCGCACCCGGCGCAGCAGCTCCGGCACCGCCGAGAACGGCCGCACCATCGGCAGGTACTTCGACTTGAACAGCGTGCCGCGGAACGCCTCCATCGCCTCGCCGTGGTCCGCCACCTCCGCCTCCGACAGGAACACCGGCAGCAGCTGGTCGCCGCCCTTGCCGATCTGGCTGCGCGCCCGCTCGAACGACACCTCGTGCCCGAACCTGGCGAACGCTTCCTGCCAGGACAGCGCGTGCAGGTCGACGGAGTCGACCAGCGTGCCGTCGATGTCGAAGATGGCGGCCTTGGGCATGGAGGATCCTCGCGCGGAAGAGAGAACGGCTTCCGGTATGGACGCGCCCGCCCACGCCTGCGTCAACACATCGGCGACAGGATGCCGCCGCATCGGCCCTGATCGCCTCCTTTGCATCCGGTCCCGGTACTTCCTACGTCATGAGGTGGCACGCGGAACCGGATTCACATGACCGACGCCTTCCTGAACGCGATCGGCACCGCCGTCCCGCCCCACGACGTCCACGACGCCTTCGTGTCGTTCGCCGCCACCCTGCTGCCGAACGACCGGCTGCGCCGGCTGTTCGCCCGCATGACCGAGCGCTGCGCGATCGACCACCGGTACTCGACCCTGGTGCCGGGCGCCGATCCTTCCGGCGCCACGCTCGACCGCGACGGCTTCTACCGCCGCGGCCGCTTCCCCGGCACCGGCGCCCGCATGACCCGCTACGAGGACGCGGCCCTGCCGCTGGCGCTCGAGGCGGTACGCCGCCTCGGCGACGGCGCCCGCCTCGACACCGTCACCCACCTGATCGTCACCTCCTGCACCGGCTTCCATGCCCCAGGGCTCGACCTGCAGCTGCTGGCGGTGCTCGGCCTGCGCCCGTCGGTCGAGCGCACCCTGGTCGGCTTCATGGGCTGCTACGCCGCCTTCAACGCCCTCAAGCTCGCCCGCCACGTCGTCCGCTCCGAGCCGGAAGCCCGCGTGCTGCTGGTCAACCTGGAACTGTGCACCCTGCACCTGCAGGAAACCCCCGACCTGGAGCAGGTGCTGTCGTTCCTGGTGTTCGCCGACGGCTGTGCCGCCTCCCTGGTCAGCGCAGCACCAGGCGGTCTGTCGCTCGACCGGTTCCACGCCGAGCTGCTGCCCGACACCGCGCCGCTGATCACCTGGCGGATCGGCGACGGCGGCTTCGACATGATGCTGTCCGGCCGCGTGCCCGGCGCCATCGCCGACGGCCTGGCCCGCTCCGCATCGCGCATCCTCGGCGACGCCGTGACCGCGCCGCCGGAGCTGTGGGCGGTGCATCCCGGCGGCCGCTCGGTGCTCGATGCGGTGCAGAACGCCCTCGGCCTTCCCCCTGACGCGCTCGCGGAGTCCCGCGCGGTGCTGCGCGCGTTCGGCAACATGTCCTCCTGCACCATCCTGTTCGTGCTCGACCGCCTGCTGCGCCACGCCCGTCCCGGCGCGTCCGGCATCGCCATGGGCTTCGGCCCCGGCCTGGTCGCGGAAACCCTGCGCTTCCGGATCGCCGCATGACCCGCTTCGCGCGCCGGGTGCTGCTGCCCGAGCTGAT
The DNA here is from genome assembly GCA_964247735.1 of uncultured Acetobacteraceae bacterium. Lineage (GTDB taxonomy): Bacteria > Pseudomonadota > Alphaproteobacteria > Acetobacterales > Acetobacteraceae > Lichenicola. The sequence continues at coordinate 51,462 of CAXTVS010000005.1, read as the reverse complement.
GGACAACGAGCCCTGCGGCCCGGACGAGTTCCGCGCCTGCCTGCAGGACCTGTCCCGCGTCAACCGGCTCACCGGCGCCTACCGTCCGACCCTGCACTTCCTGGCCGCCGCGACGCGCCGCCTGCCCCCCGGCCGGCCGCTCCGCATCCTCGACGTCGGCGGCGGCTACGGCGACGCCCTGCGCCGCATCGACCGCTGGGCCGCGCGCCGCGGCGTGGCGCTCGACATGACCAGCGTGGACCTGTCCCCCTGGGCCCGCGCCGCCGGCGAGACCGCGCCGCCCACCCGCCAGCCGATCCGCTGGGTCACCGCCGACATCTTCAACTATCACCCTCCCGAGCCGCCCGACCTGGTGCTGTCCTCCCTGTTCGCCCACCACCTCGACGACGACGGCGTGGTCCGCTTCCTGCGCTGGATGGAGGCCCACGCGACCATCGGCTGGTTCGTCAACGACCTCCAGCGCCACTGGCTGCCGTACCGGGCGTTCCGCGCCTGGTCGCGCCTCGCCGGCTGGCACCGCTTCGTGCAGCATGACGGCCCGGTCTCGATCGGCCGCGCCTTTTCCCGCGCCGACTGGCGCCGGCTGCTGTTCCGCGCCGGCCTCGGTTCCGAGGCCGCCCGCATCCGGTGGTGGATGCCGTTCCGCCTGTGCATCACCCGTTTCCGCCCGCGCCCGGCATGAAGGCCGCCGACCTCGCCGTGATCGGCGGCGGCCTGTCCGGCGGCGCCCTCGCATTGCGCGCGGCCGGGCGGGGCAGCCGGGTGGTGCTGGTCGAGCGCGAGCCCGGCGCCCACGACAAGGTGTGCGGCGAGTTCCTGTCGCGCGAGGCGCTGCTGCACCTGTCCGCCCTCGGCCTCGACCTCGGTGCGCTCGGCGGCGTGCCGATCGGCCGCGTCCGCCTGTCCGCCGGCCGCCGCACCGCCACCGCCACGCTGCCGTTCGAGGGCATGGGCCTGTCCCGCCGCGTGCTGGACGCGGCCCTGCTGTCTCGCGCCGCCGCCGCCGGCGCCACGATCCTGCAGGGCCGCCGCGCCCGTGCGCTCGACCCGCACCGCGACGGCCACCGCATCCGCCTGGAGGACGGCACGGTGCTCGACGCCGCCGAGGCGGCACTGGCCACCGGCAAGCACGACCTGCGCGGCTGGCGCCGGCCCCCCGGCCGGCAGAACGACCTGGTCGGCTTCAAGCTGCATCTCCGCCTCGACCCCGCGCAGCGCCGCGCCGTGGACGGCCACGTCGAGCTGTTCCTGTTCCGCGGCGGCTATGCCGGCCTGCAGCTGGTCTCCGCCTCCCAGGCCACGCTCTGCCTGCTGGTCCGGCGTCGCCGCCTCGCCGCCCTGGGCGGCACCTGGGACGCCGTGCTGCGCACGATGGGTGACGACGCCCCGCTGCTCGGCCGGCGCCTGTCCGATGCCGAGCCGCTGCAGCCGCGCCCGCTGACGATCGCCGCCATTCCCTACGGCCTCGTCGCCACCGTCGACGACGCCGTGTGGCGCCTCGGCGACCAGTCCGCGGTGATCCCCTCCTTCACCGGCGACGGCATGTCGATCGCCCTGCACAGCGCCGCCCTGTGCGACGCCCTGCTCGCCGCCGGCGCCCGCCCGGCAGCACTCGGGACGGCGATGCGTCGCGACGTCGCCGGCCAGGTGAGGGGCGCCACCCTGCTGTCCCGCGCCGCGATGCACCGTCCGGTCCAGCACGCCGCCGTCGCCCTCGCCGCCCTGCTGCCGGCGCTGGCGGCCCGCATCGCTGCCGCGACCCGCATCCCCGACGACGCCCTGCACCGCACCGGCCTCCTCGCCTGACCCGCGCGGAGCCCGGTTCATCCCGACAAGGACCCCGCCGATGCCGACCTGGCTCCCAGCCCTGCGCCGCGCCCTCCTGTCCGGCACCACGGCCAGCGCCACCTCCACGCTGGCGCTCGCCCTGGTCGCGCGGCTGGAAGGCAGGGGCGCGCTGCAGCCGGTCAACGCCACCAGCCACTGGTTGAACGGCGAGGCGGCCGCCGCCGTCGTGCACGCCGACCTGCGCCATACCGGCGTCGGCTATCTGACCCACCACGCCGCCACCCTGTTCTGGGCCGTGCTGTTCGAGCGCGCCATCGCCCGCCGACGCCCGCTCGCGCCTCTGCCGATGCTGCGCGACGCCTTCGCCATGTCCGCCTTCGCCGCCGCGATCGACTACGTCGCCACGCCGAAGCGCTTCACTCCGGGCTGGGAGTTCGTGCTGTCGAAGCGCGCCATGGCCGCCGCCTATGCCGCGATGGGGATCGGCCTCGCCGCCGGATCCCTCGCCACGCAACGCGGCTCGTCCCGGAAGTCCTGATCGTCCCACCGGCGCCGCGTCACCGCGCGAGCGTCGTGCGCGACCGTCCGTCCAGCCGGTCCCGCAGCAGCAGGAACGGCCGCTCCACCAGCAGGTGGAGCAGCGTTCCCAGCATCAAGGCGACCGCCACGGCGACGAACGGGGCAGCCGCCGGCGTCGGGACCGGAACCGATCCACCCGTCACCGCACCGAACGCGATCTTGTGGCTGAGGTAGAGGCCGTACGCTCCCGTCGCCAGCGCCCGTGCCCCGGGAACCCGGACCCGTGCGATCACCGACCCCTGCGTGCTCCCCGCCATCACGGTCATCGCCATGCCGAGCGACACCATCGGGAAGCCGAGCATCGCCGGCAGCGGGCTCGCGTCGAGCGGCATCTGGAACAGCCGTACCGCGCCTGCCACCACCAGGATCCCTGCCGCGAGCAGCAGGTCCGGCCACCGCGTCGCCCGCCGCCACAATCCCGGCCGGAACACCTGGACCGTGGCGGCGACTACGCCGGCGAGGAGCCCGTCCAGCCGGGTCCAGCTCGGGTAGTAGATGCGTTCCAGCCAGAGCGGGACCAGCGCGTGCCGCACCTCCAGCCACAGCAGCCCGCGCAGCGCGATGCCGCCCAGCAGCAGCGCCAGCACCACCACGGCCACCCGCGCCGCCGACGGCCGGACCGCCAGCAGTGCCGCCGCCACCGGCAGCACGAGGTAGAACTGCTCCTCCACGCAGAGCGACCAGACGTGCGAGAACGCCTTCGCCGGCGGCACCCGGATCAGCAGGTTCTCGGTGAAGCTGAGGAACTGCCAGGGCGGCTGCATCGCCGGCACCTCGCGCGCGGCTGGCAGCAGCACGTACACCGCGAGCACCGCCAGGTACGCCGGCAGCGTCCGCAGCAGCCGGCGCGACAGGAAGCGGCGGTAGTCGGGACGCCGTCCCTGCGCCCACGGCCGGAGCAGCTGGCCGGCGATCAGGAACCCGCTGAGCGTGAAGAACAGGTCCACGCCCATCCAGCCGAACGCGACCACCCGATTCGCGTCCGACACCAGCCCGGACAGCCCGGCGTGATAGGCCATGACGGAGGCGATCGCCACCGCGCGAAGCAGGTCGAGGCCCGGCAGACGCGGCGCGCGCTCCGGCCGCGCCGAAGCCGCCGCCCGCTCATCCACCAGGCAGGTCCGCGCCGCCGGCGACGCCCCGCCGCGGCAGCAGCGCGCTGGTGAAGGTTTCCACCACCTCGCAGAACGGCAGCCCGTCGGGACGCGTCAGCATCGCCTCCTGACGCAGCACCCCATGGCGGCGAACCGGGTGGCCGGCCCCGGCCGCCGCCGGAAGCCGCAGCGCCACCATCGACAGCCGGTGCCGCCGGAACCCGAGCGGTCCGACCACACGCCCGAACGGGATCGTGGTGCGGTCGAGCAGTCGGTTCATCCACGCCGGAAGCCGCCCGGGGACGTACCAGTTCTCGGCCTCGCACAGCACCAACGCGCCCGCGCGCAGCAGCACCCGCCGGTAGCGCACGCGCTCGCCGGCCTGCAGCAGCAGCCGCCGCCGCCGCAACCGACCCGGCGGCCGCACCGGTCCGGGCAGGCGCTGTGCCACGAGGCCACCGGGGCAGGGGAGCCCCTGCGCCGCGCACCACCGCTCCAGCGTCACCGTGGTGCTGTCGCCGCCGGCCAGCGCCGCCCGCAGCGCCGCGACCGGTCCCGGCTCGCCCCCCGACATGCCGCCCGCCCGGCCGCCTAGCCCTCGATCAGCGTGAAGTCCGCCACCCGGCTCAGCGTCGCCCTGACCCGCGACAGCAGCCGCAGCCGGTTGCGTCGCAGCGCCGGCTCCTCCGCGTTCACCGTCACCGCGTCGAAGAACCGGTCGAGCGGCGCGCGCAGGGCCGCCATCGCCGCCATCGCGTCCTCGAAGCGTTCCGCCTCCATCGCCGCCCGGGTCCGCGCGTCGGCGTGTGCCAGCGCCGCGTCCAGCGCAGCCTCCTCCGCCTGCCCGAGCAGGGCGGGATCGACCGCACCGTCATGCGGCCCGTCCTTCCTTTCCTCGATGCGCAGGATGTTGGCCGCGCGCTTCGCCGCCGCCAGCAGGTTGCGCCCGTCCTCGCTTCCGAGCAGCCCGGCCACCGCCTCCGTGCGCGCCAGCAACCGGACGAGGTCCGGCTCCCGTCCCGCCGCCGACACCGCCGCCAGCACGTCGTGCCGCGCCCCGTCCGCGCGCAGCTGCACGCGCAGCCGCTCGGCGATGAAGCCGGGCAGCAGCGCGAGGTCGGCAGCCTCCGCCAGCGGCGCCGGATATCCCCCCGCCGCCTCGGCGAACAGCGCATGGAGGTCCAGCCGCAGCCGGTTCTCGCGCACGATCCGGATCATGCCCAGCGCCGCCCGTCGCAGCGCATACGGATCGCCCGACCCGCCCGGCTTCTCGCCGGCGGCGAAGAACCCCGCCAGCGTGTCGACCTTGTCCGCGAGCGCCACCGCCACCGCCACCGGCGCGCCTGGCACCGCGTCGGCCGGGCCGCGCGGCCCGTAGTGGCCGGCGACCGCCTCGGCCACCGCCGCCGCCTCGCCGTCGTGGCGGGCGTAGTAGCCGCCCATCACCCCCTGCAGCTCCGGGAACTCGCCCACCATGCCTGTGGTCAGGTCCGCCTTCGCCAGCAGCCCGGCTCGCGCCGCCTGCGCCACGTCCGCCCCGATCCGGTCCGCGACGATCCCGGCCAGCCGCGACAGCCGCTGCGCCCGCGCCCCCTGGCTGCCCAGCCTGGCGTGGAACGTCACCCCGTCCAGCGCCGGCACGCGGTCCGCCAGCCGCACCGTCCGGTCCCCGTCCCAGAAGTGCCGCGCGTCGGCGAACCTCGCCCGCAGCACCCGCTCGTTGCCGGCGACGATCGTCGCCCCGTCCCGCGGCACCATGTTGGCCACGAACGCGAACCGGGGCGCCGCTCGCCCGTCCGGGCCCTTCAGCGCGAAGTAGCGCTGGTTCACCCGCATCGACACCTGCATCACCTCCGGCGGCAGGTCCATGAACCCCTCGTCGATCCGTCCCAGCAGCGCCACCGGCCATTCCACCAGCCCCGCCACCTCGTCCGCGAGCCCGTCATCCCGCACCACCGTCAGCCCGTCCGCCGACGCCGCCGCCGCGACCCCCTCCGACACCAGCCGCCGCCGCTCCGCCGCGTCCGCCACCACGTGCCGACGCAGCAGCGCCGCCTGCCAGTCCTCCGCCCCCGACACCGCGACCGCGCCGGGCGACAGGAACCGGTGCCCCTCGGTCAGGTTCGACGCGACCAGCCCATGCCCGTCATCCGCGCCCTCGGACAGCGCGAACGGCACCACCGCGCCGTCCAGCAGGCACACGATCCGGCGCAGCGGCCTCACCCAGGTGAACGCGCTGTCCCCGCCCCAGCGCATCGACTTCGGCCAGGCGAACCGGCGCAGCACGCCTGGCATCGCATCCGCCACCAGCACCGCCGCGTCCACCGCCGCGTTGCGCCGGCGCAGCACCCAGAACCCGTTCTCCAGCGCGAGCGCCGGCCGGTCCGCGCCATGCTTGCGCAGGAACCCGGCGATCGCCTGCTCCGGCGCCCCGTCGCGCGGCCCGCGCTCCACCGCCTCGCTCGCCGCCACGTCCGCTCCCACCGCCAGCGCCATCGCGATCCGCCTGGGCCCGGACCAGCTCCGCCCGTCCGACGGCGACAGCGGCGACAGCGCTTCCGTCACCGCCCGCAGCAGCGCCTCGGCGCCCGGCCCCTGCATCCGCGCCGGGATCTCCTCGGAGAACAGCTCGACGAACAGCTCCGGCATGACCTAGCTTCCGCCCTTCAGCCATTCCTCGGCGCAGGCCCGCGCCAGCGTCCGCACCCGCCCGATGAACGACGCCCGCTCGGCGACCGAGATCACCCCCCGCGCGTCCAGCAGGTTGAACAGGTGGCTCGCCTTCAGGCACTGGTCGTAGGCCGGCTGCGCCACGCCGTGCCGCGCCAGCGCAGCGCTTTCCCGCTCCGCGTCGGCGAACTGCCGCAGCAGCATGTCGGTGTCCGCCAGCTCGAAGCTGTAGCGCGAGTAGTCCCGCTCGGCCCGCCCGAACACGTCGCCGTAGCTGAGGCCGCGCCCGTCGAAGTCGAGCGCGTACACGTTCTCGACCCCCTGCACGTACATCGCCAGCCGTTCCAGCCCGTAGGTCAGCTCGGTGGACGGCAGCACGGTGGCGATCCCGCCCACCTGCTGGAAGTAGGTGAACTGCGTCACCTCCATGCCGTCGCACCACACCTCCCAGCCGAGCCCCCAGGCGCCGATGGTCGGGTTCTCCCAGTCGTCCTCGACGAAGCGGATGTCGTGTTCCAGGGGGTCGATGCCGATCGCCCGGTAGCTGTCCAGCAGCAGCGCCTGGCTGTCGGCCGGCGTCGGCTTCAGCAGCACCTGGTACTGGTAGTAGTGCCCCAGCCGGTTCGGGTTCTCGCCGTAGCGCCCGTCCGACGGCCGCCGGCACGGCTGCACGTACGCCGTCCGCCACGGCCTCGGCCCCAGCGCACGCAGGCTGGTGGCCGGATGCAGCGTGCCGGCGCCGACCTCGGTGTCGTACGGCTGCAGGATGGCGCAGCCCTGGTCCGCCCAGAACCGGTGCAGCAGCAGGATCAGGTCCTGGAACGACGGCCTGCCGGCCCCGGCGGTCCCCGCGGAACGGCGTCCAGCCTCGCGCGTTGACCCGTCGGCGGCTGCCGGCACCGTTTCCATGTCGTTGCTACTCCGCGGTCGGGCAGGGCGAGGGGCGGCACCATATAAACGCGCCGGGGCATCGGCAAGGAACCGCCTCCGCAGGATGGCGCCGGGACAAGGGCGCGGGGACAGGATCGTGCAGCATCGCGACGGGCTGGATGACGAGGCGATCGCGGCCCTGCTCCGCCGCACCCGCCGCATCGCCCTGGTCGGTGCCTCCGCCCGTCCGGAACGCCCCTCGTTCGGCGTGATGCGCTGGCTGCTCGCCTGCGGCTACGACGTCGTGCCGGTCAACCCCGGCCTCGCCGGCCAGCGCCTGCACGGCCGGCCGGTCGTCGCCACCCTCGCCGACGCGTCGCCCCTGGACATGGTCGACATCTTCCGCAGCCTCGACCAGGTCCCGGCGGTGGTGGACGAGGCGATCCGCCTCGGCGCCCGCAGCGTCTGGATGCAGCTCGGCCTGGTGGAACCGGCCTCGGCCGCACGCGCCCGCGACGCCGGCCTGGTGGTGGCGATGGACCGCTGCCCGGCGATCGAGTGGCCGCGTCTCCGCCTCGGCGGTCCGGAAGCCTCGCCTTGACGCACCGCCCCGCCGCTCCGACCTTCAGAACAACCAGCGATCGGATGATCCTCCCATGACCAACGAAGAACGCGACCTCATCGAGAAATTCATCGCCCGGGTCGGCGGCAACCCGCAGCCCGGCGGCGCCTTCGGCAGCGTGCCGCAGACCCAGGCGGCGCTGCCGCCGCTGGACCCCGACGCCGACCGCCTGATCCGCGACAACTTCGCCCGCCATCCCGAGGCGCCCTACCGCGTCACCCAGATGGCGGTGGTGCAGGAGGCGGCACTCGCGGAAACGCAGAACCGCATCAAGCGCCTGGAATGGGAGCTGCAGCAGACGCAGCAGCAGCTGCAGACGGCGCAGCAGACGCAGCAGCAGCAGGCGCCGCGCAGCGGCGGCGGCTTCTTCGGCGGCCTGTTCGGCGGCGGCGCGCAGCAGCAGCAGGCGGCCCCGCCGCCGCGCTGGGGCGGCGGGCAGCAGGCCCCCGGCGGCTACGGGCAGCAGGGCTACGCGCAGCAGCCGGGCTACCAGGCCGGCCCGCCGCCGGCGCCGTCCTATCCGCCCGGCTACCAGCCCGGCATGTTCCAGCGCCAGGGCTCCGGCTTCCTGGGCTCGGCGCTGACCACCGCGGCCGGCGTCGCCGGCGGCATGGTCGCCGGCAACCTGCTGATGGACGCGTTCGGCGGCGGCCACGGCGGCGGCGGCTTCGGCGGTGACGGCTTCGGCGGCGCCGGCGGCGGCGAGACCATCATCAACAACAACTACGGCGACGCGGCCGGCGGCGCCGGGGCCGACCCGTTCGGCAGCGCCGGCGGCGACATCGACCCCGACTTCAACGGCGGCGGTGGCGGCGGCGATGCCGACTTCGGCGGCGGCGGCGACTGGGGCGGCGGCGACAACAGCTTCTGAGCAGGCGCGGCCCGGTCCCGGCCGGGCCGGCCTTCCCGGGGCCGCCTCCTCAGGGCAGCGCGAACCGCACCGACACCGGGCAGTGGTCCGACAGCCGCTCCTTCATCTCCGGCGTCGTCTCGCGATACACCAGCACCCGAAGCGTCTGCGGCATCATCCACTGCGCCGCCGGTCCGCCGGCCAGGATGTGGTCGATGAAGTCCTCGCCGCCCCAGCACGGGCTGGCATGGCCTGCGGTCGCCAGCGCCAGGGGCGCGGTGCCCTCCAGCCCGGCCAGGAACACGTCATCCGCCTTGAGCCGGCGGTTGAAGTCGCCCAGCAGGAGGAACGGCACCCCTTCCGCCCTGCGCGCCGCGATCCAGGACTCCAGCACCGGCAGCTGCGCCGTCAGCGCCTTGCACGCCCCCTTCGGGCTGTCCGCCAGCGGCCCCTCCCAGCACCCGCTTTTCAGGTGCACCGCCAGCACCCGCACCGCCACCCCGTGCAGGGTCAGGGTCGCGTCCAGCCCGGTGCGCAGGTGCCGGTGCCCGGGCAGGCTGACGTCGAGCGCTGCGAAGTCCGGATGCTGCACCACCGGGATGTCCTGCCGCACCACCAGCGCCACCCGCTGCACCACCTCGCGGTCGCCGGTGATCAGGATGCGGTAGCGGTCGGGCGGGAAGATCCGCGCCACCAGCGCCGGGTCGTCCACCTCCTCGAGCGCCACCGCCGAGGCGTCGAGCTGCGACGCGTAGCCGGCCAGGGCGGCGATGTCCGCATCCTGCTTCGGCTTGGCGTCGTCCGGCAGTGCCGGGTCGCCCGCCTTGCGCGTCGTCAGCCATTCCATGTTCCAGGTGGCGATCTTGATCCCCGCCTCCGCCCGCGCCGCCCCCGGCGCCGGACCCGCCGCCGCCAGCAGCCCGAACAGCAGCGCCCGCAGGCGCGGCCGGGCGCCCTTCATGCCGCGGCGTCCGCCCGTGCCCGCAGGGCGGCCAGCGCCTCGTCCAGCGTACGCGGCTCCCGCGACCGGCCGTCGAACACCTGGATCGCGCCGGTGGCGATGTCGTAGAGCCAGCCCTGCAGCAGCAGCCGCCCTTCCGCCACCCGCGCCGCCACCGACGGATGGGTGCGCAGGTGGTCGAGCTGCAGCAGCACGTTCTGCTGCGCCAGCGCCGACACCGCCTCCGCGCCGTGCGCGTCCGGATGCAGCGCCGCCGTCACCGCCCGCGCCGCCTCGGCGTTGCGCAGCCAGCCCGACACCGTGGGCATCGCCTCCAGCCGGTGCGCTTCGGGATCGAGCAGCGCCTTCATCGCGCCGCAGTCGGAATGGCCGCAGACCACGATCTGCCTCACCTCCAGCGCCACCACCGCGTACTCGATCGCCGCCGACACGCCGCCCAGCATCTCGCCGTAGGCCGGCACGATGTTGCCGATGTTGCGCAGCACGAACATCGAGCCCGGCCGCTGCTGCGTGATCATGCCGGGGCTGACCCGGCTGTCGGCGCAGGTGATGAACAGGGTGTGCGGCGACTGCCCCTCGGTGGCGAGGCCGGTGAACAGTTCCGCCTTGTCCGGGAACACGCGGAGGCCGAAATCCCTCGCCCCCTCGAGCAGCGAAACGATCGGGTCGTCGTGGTGCTCAACCGACATGTTACTCCCCACCGGCCTGGGCCGGGCCGCGTCGACACTGTTCGGCCCGGACCCGAGCGGCTAGGATCGGCCTCCAGCCGGCCTGCATGCCCAGCCGAGGCTGCGACGCCATCATGCTCGAAGACAACGCAGCCGGGAAAGCCTGCCCTTGAGCGACACCGTGGTCTCGACGTCCCGCACGGCTCCGGAATCGGGCAGCCGGCCGATCGAACTGCAGGCTCCCGGGGAAGGGATCGGCGGCGGGACGGCCTGCGACCGCGATCCGGTGCACGTCCCCGGCACGGTCCAGCCGCACGGCATCCTGCTGGCGCTGTCGCCGGACCCGGGCCACCAGGTCCTCGCCGCCGGCGGCGCCCTGCCGCTGCCCGACCCGCGCCGGCTGGACCGGGTGCTCCTGCCGGACTCGGCCGCCGCCGTCGCCGCCGCCCTGGCCGCACCCCTGCGCAACGCCGCCGCTGACGACCAGGTGCTGGAACGGCTCCGCAGCCAGGACGGCCGGCACTGGACCGGCCTGCTCCGCCGCGGCGGCCCGGTGGCGCTGCTGGAACTGGAGCCGGAACCCCCGGCCGATCCCGCCGCCGCCCGCGCCGTGCTGGGCGCGCTCAACGCCGCCATCGCCGCCCTGCGCACGCAGCCCGACCCCGCCTCCGCCTGCACGGTCGCGGCACGGCACCTGCAGGCGCTCACCGGCTTCGACCGGGTGATGGCCTACCGCTTCATGCCGGACTGGAGCGGCGCGGTGGTCGCCGAGGCGCTGCGCGACACCACCGTCGACTCCTATCTCGGCCTGGTGTTCCCCGCGTCCGACATCCCGGCCCCGGCCCGCGCGCTCTACGCCAGCAACCGGCTGCGCCTGATCCCCGACGCGGCCGCCCCCCAGCTGCCGCTGCGCGGCGACGCCGGCACCGGCCCGATCGACCTGTCCCGCGCGGTGCTGCGCGGGGTGGCGCCGGTGCACCTCCAGTACCTCGCCAACATGGGCGTGCACGCTTCCATGTCGGTGGCGATCACCCTGCCCGAGGATGGCGGCGCGGCGCGGCTCTGGGGCCTGCTCGCCTGCCACCACCAGCAGGGTCCCCTGCGGGTCGACCACGAGCGCCGGCAGGCGGCGGAAACCATCTCCCACGCCCTGTCCTGGCGCCTTGCCGAGCTCGCCGAGCACGACGAGCTGCACCGGGCCGAGGCGATGGGCCGCGTGCTGATGCCGTTCCTGGCCGACCCCGAGGCGACCGATCCCGACCGGCTCTCCTCCGCCACGCCGGTCCTGCGCGTGCCCGACCGGCCCGGCGCGGTGGAGGCGCTTCTCGGCGCCTGCGAGGCCGCCGGCGTCGCCGTGCTGGGCGGGGAGGAGCCGCTGCGCCTCGGCCTGCTGCCGTCGGCACCCTTCCTGCGCCGCCTCGGCGACTGGCTCGACCGGACCGGCCCCGGCCGGATCCTGGTCACCGACCGGCTCGCCACCCTGCTGCCGCCGGCACTTGCCGGCGAGCTGGACGCGGCCGGTCCGGAGCACGCCGTCTGCGGCCTGCTGGCCATGCCCCTGGCCGAGCGGCCGGCCGACGCTCCCGCCGCCGACGCGGGCTCAGCCGGGCAGGGCGGCTGGGTGCTGTGGTTCCGCGGCGAGCTGCGGCGCGAGGTGGTCTGGGCCGGCCACAAGCCGGACACCCCGGACCCGGCCGCAGCCCTCACCCCGCGCGCCTCCTTCGCCGCCTGGCGCGAGCAGGTGTCCGGCCGCTCCGCCGCCTGGGCCGACGGCAGCGTCGCCGCCGCCCGCCTGTTCCGCGACGCCGTGGTCGCCGCCTTCGCCCGTCGCAGCCTGCGCACCGCCGAGGCCAACGCCGAGCTGCGCCGGCGCAACGAGACCATCCGCTTCTTCGCCGACGCCGCCACCCACGACCTGAAGGAGCCGCTCTGGCAGATCCAGGTGCTGTGCGGCCTGATCCGCGACGGGCTGGCCGAGCTGTTCGGCCCGCCGGCACCGGACGCGGCCTCCGGGACGGCCCACGGCGCGGCAGCGCGCGACCCGGCGCACGAGGCGCTGGCGCGGCAGGCGGACGAGCTCGACCTGCACACCATGTCCGGGCTGGTGGTCAGCTCCGCCGGGCGGATGCGCGCCATGATCGACGACCTCGCCCGGTTCGCGGTGGCGGGGCGGGATTCGGAGCGCGCCGAGCCGGTGCCGCTCCGCAGCCTGGCGGACGAGGCGCTGGCCGACCTGGGCGAGCCGCTGCGCGCGGCACCCGACGCCATGCTGGACCTGCACGGCCTGGACGGCATCGCCGTGACCTGCGACCCGCTGCAGCTGCGCCGGGTGTTCCAGAACCTGTTCTCCAACGCGCTGAAGTACCGGCACCAGTTCCGGCCGCTGGTGCTGACCGCGCGCGCCGAGCGCACCGGGTCCACGGTGCGGGTCGCGGTGGAGGACAACGGCGTCGGCTTCGATCCCTCCGACCGCCACGCCCTGTTCGAGCCGTTCCGCCGCTTCCGCCGCGACGACGCCGCCGCCGACGAAGGCCTGGGGCTCGGCCTGTCGATCTGCCAGCGCATCGTGTCCGCCCACGGCGGCACCATCGAGGCGGTACCGCTCCAGCCCGGGTCCCGCTTCTCCTTCGTGCTGCGCGACCTCACCCCCGAGGCGCCGGCCGGGGAGCAGGCGTCGCCGTGAGCGGCAACCCGACCATCCTGGTGGCCGAGGACGACGAGGCGCACCGCTTCGTGCTGCGACGGGTGTTCCGCACCGCGGGCTTCGAGGCCGACCTGCGCTTCGTCGGCGACGGGCAGGAGCTGCTCGACTACCTCCACCGGCGCGGCCTCCACGACGACGAGCAGGCCTCGCCCTGGCCGGACCTGGTGCTGGTCGACCTGCACATGCCGCGGCTAGGCGGCCTGGAGGCGCTGCAGGCGATCCGCGGGAGCCCGGCGCTGCGCACGGTGCCGGCGATCGTGTTCTCCTCCTCCGACCAGCCGCACCACATCGACAACGCGTATGCGTCCGGCGCCAACGCCTACCTGGTCAAGGTCGGCGACTTCGACGAGCTGGTGTCCCACCTGCGCGGCCTGGTCTCGTTCTGGCTCAAGGCGGCCCGGCTGCCGCGCCGCCTGCCGGCCGACGTCGGCGGCTGGCTGCCGTGAGCGGGGCCGCCGCGCCGGCGCCGGTCCGCCTGCTGATGATCGACGACAGCGACGCCGCCTTCCTCACCCTCCGGGCGATGCTGACACCAAAACGTGACACCACGGTCCGCTACGCCGTCACCCACACCAGCGACGCCGCCGCCGGCCGCGCCGACATGCTGGCGGACGGCCACGACTGCTACCTGATCGACTACCGGCTGCGCGGCGACAGCGGGCTCGACCTGGTGCGCGCCGCCCGCGCCGCCGGCGTCACCCGGCCGATCGTGATGCTGACCGCCTCCAACGGGATCGAACGGGAGGCGGCGGAAGCCGGCGCCAACGACTTCCTGGTCAAGGGCGACTTCGACCGCGCCCTGCTGGAGCGCACCATCCGCTACGCGATCAACAACGCCGAGGGCGTGCGCCGCCTGGCTGAGCTGAACGCGTCCCTGGAAGCCACCGTCGCCGAGCGCACCGCGCAGTACGCCGAGGCCAACCGCCAGCTGCTGGACCAGATCGCCGCCCGCGAGCAGGCCGAGGCCGCCCTGGTGCAGGCGGAGCGGCTGCAGGCGCTGGGCCGCATGACCGGCAGCGTCGCGCACGATTTCAACAACATCCTGACCGCCTTGTTCGGCAGTTTGGAGGTGCTGGGCCGCCGCCTCGGCGAGCGGCCGGACCCGCGCCTGGCCGCACCCCTGGGCACGGCGATGGAAGCCGCCCGGCTGGGCGAGCGCATGGTCGAGGGCCTGCTCGCCTTCGCCCGCCGCCGCCCGGTGGCGCCGCGCCTGCTGCGCCTGCACGCGGTGATCGCCGAGCTGGAGCCGCTGCTCCGCCTGACCCTGGGCGAGGCGATCGCGCTGCGCCTCGACACCGACCCGCACCTCCCCCCGGTGCTGGTCGACCGCGAGCAGCTGGAGCGCGTGCTGCTCAACCTCGCCTCCAACGCCCGCGACGCCATGGCCGGCCGCCTCGGCGCCCGCTTCACCCTGTCCACCCGGAGCCTGGGCGACGGCACGGTGGAGCTGTCCGCCACCGACAACGGTCCCGGCATGGACGCCGAAACCCTGGAACACGCCTTCGAGCCGTTCTTCACCACCAAGACCGGCAGCCACGGCGCTGGCCAGACCGGCCCCGGCGGCGGGGGCACCGGGCTGGGCTTGGCCCAGGTCTATGGCTTCGCGGTGCAGTCCGGCGGCCACGCCGCGATCGACAGCCGGCCCGGCGAGGGCGTGCGCGTGCGCCTGTCGGTGCCGGCCGCCGACACCCACCGCGCCGACCACCCCGCATTCGGCGTCGCGTGAGCGGAGAGGCCGCGGTCCAGGCGGACCTGATCGCGGTGCTGGTGGCGGTACGCGACGGGGTGCCGCACGTGCTCACCCTGGACGACGCCGGCACCCTGCCGGCGGGCCCGTTCGTGCACGGCCACCGCTCGCTGCAGGCCGGCATGCGCGCCTGGGTCGAGCGCACCACCGGCCACCCGCTGGGCCATGTGGAGCAGCTCTACACCTTTGCCGACCGCGACCGCGCCGGCGACGCCACCCGCGCCATCTCCATCTCCTACCTGGCCCTGACCCGGCTGATCCCGGAGGAGACCGGCTGGTCCAGCTGGTACCGCTACTTTCCCTGGGAGGACCAGCGGCACGACGCCGGGCGCCGCGCCACCGCCTGCCTGGCCGGGCGCCTTTCCGCCTGGTGTGCCGCCGTGCCGGAGCCGGCGGCCACGCTGCGCCGGCAGCGCCTGGGCATCAACTTCGGCCTGGCCGCCGAGAACGGGGCAGGGACCTGGAACGACGAGCTGGTGCTGCAGCGCTACGAGCTTCTCTACGAGGCCGGCCTGGTGGCGGAGGCGGCGCCCCAGGCCGATCCCGGCCGCTACGCCGGCAGCGGCCGCGCCATGCCACGCGACCATCGACGCATCCTCGCCACCGGCATCGCCCGCCTGCGCACCACGCTGAAGTACCGCCCGGTGTTCTTCGAGCTCATGCCCGAGTCCTTCACCCTGCTGCAGCTGCAGCAGACGGTGGAGGCGGTCTCCGGCGTCCGCCTGCACAAGCCCAACTTCCGCCGCCTGATCGAGCAGCAGGCGCTGATCGAGGATACCGGCGCCATCAGCGCCGCCGGCCCCGGCCGGCCGGCCAAGCTGTTCCGCTTCCGCCGCGAGATCGTCGAGGCCCGCGCCGTCGCCGGCTCCAAGCTGCCCCGCATGCCCTCGGCGTGACCTGGCCGGACCGGATACCGCTTCGCATCGGGACCGACGATACCGACGCGGTTCCGGATCGCCATCCGCCGCGACGCTTCCGGCCGCCGCCCTGCATCCGCGAACCCAACGGGCTGTCCGGGATCGGGAACAGCTGCTCTGCGCGCAGCCCAGTCCGGTGCTCCGCCGCGCCGACCGACCCGCCGGTATCGGCCGTTGAAGCCACCGCGAGCAGATACGCGGCGCCCCTGGACCCGCAGGCAAGCATGATCCACTGCTTGCGTTCCTTCCCGTCCCAGAGGATGCCCGTTATGCGTTCCTTGTTCCTCGTGCTTCTGCTCCTGCCGCTCGCCGGCTGCATCGTGGAAGCACCTCCGCCGCCCCCGCCCCCTCCACCCCGCGTGGTCGAGCGTATCCCCCCGCCGCCGCCCGGCTACTACGTGTGGCGCCCGGGCCACTGGCGCTGGAACGGCTACCGCTACGCCTGGGTGCCCGGGCACTACGTCGTCCGCGGCGCCTGACGCGCGTCCGCCCCTTGACGAACCCCCGGTAATCCCCAGCATATGGAGGCGGGCGCTTCGGCGCCTTCTTTCAGGCCTCCCTTATACTCAAGTTGAGAATTAGGAAACGTCGCCCGATGCTGGATGCCCTGACCCACGTTGCCCCGCTCTACGACCGGGTCCGGCGCGTGATCCCCCCGGCCGAGTGGGCCGGCTTCACCGACGACATCGACGCGATCCTGGAGCTCAAGCGCCGGCACAACGCCGTCATCCTGGCGCACAACTACCAGACCCCCGAGATCTTCCACTGCGTGTCCGACATCGTCGGCGACAGCCTGGCGCTGGCCCGGGAAGCGCAGCACGTCGACGCCGACGTCATCGTGATGGCCGGCGTGCACTTCATGGCCGAGACCGCCAAGCTGCTGAACCCGTCCAAGCGGGTGCTGATGCCGGACATGCGCGCCGGCTGCTCGCTGGCGGACTCCATCACCGCCGCCGACGTGCGCCTGCTCCGCCAGCGCTATCCCGGCGTCCCGGTGGTCACCTACGTCAACACCTCGGCCGCGGTGAAGGCGGAAAGCGACCTGTGCTGTACCTCCGGCAACGCCCGCCGCATCGTCGAGGGCCTCGGCACCGACCGCGTCATCATGATCCCGGACGAGTACCTGGCGCAGAACATCGCCAACGAGACCGGCATCACCATGATCACCTGGGCCGGCCACTGCGAGGTGCACGAGCGCTTCACCCCGGACGAGATCCGGCGCATCCGGGCCGAGCACCCCGGCGTGGTGGTGCTGGCCCATCCCGAGTGCCCGCCGGAGGTGGTGGCGGAAGCGGACTTCTCCGGCTCCACCGCGCACATGTCCGACTACGTCGCCAGCGGCAAGGCCAGCCGCGTGGTGCTGATCACCGAGTGCTCGATGAGCGACAACCTCGCGGTGCAGCACCCGGAGGTCGAGTTCATCCGCCCGTGCAACCTGTGCCCGCACATGAAGCGCATCACCCTGCCGTCGCTGCGCCGCTGCCTCGAAACCCTGACCACCGAGGTCACCATCGAGCCGCACCTGGCCGCCCGCGCCCGTCAGGCCGTCGAGCGCATGCTCGCCGCGTAACCGCGAGGCGACCGCCCGCCTCGCCCGAGGATCAATCCCATGACCACCCTGACTGATCTCGCCGGACGTCCCGTCATCGTCGGTGCCGGCCTCGCCGGGCTGCTGTGTGCCCTCCGGCTGTCACCCGCTCCTTGCGTGCTGGTCACCCGCGCCCCGCTCGGCGCGGAGGGCTCGAGCGCCTGGGCCCAGGGTGGCATCGCCGCCGCGATCGGCGCCGACGACAGCCCGTCGCTGCACCTGGCCGACACCCTGGCCGCCGGCGACGGCCTGTGCGATGCCACCACCGCCCGCGCCATCGCCGAGGCCGGCCCGGCGGTGATTGCCCTCCTGTCGCAGTATGGCGTCCGCTTCGACCGCGCCGCCGACGGCAGCCTCGCCACCGGCCTGGAGGCCGCGCATTCCCGCCGCCGCATCGTCCACGCCGCCGGCGACGCCACCGGCGCGGAGATCGTCCGCGCCCTGTCCGAGGCCGTCCGCGCCACCCCGTCCATCACGGTGATCGAACGCGCCCTGTTCATCGGGATTGCCACCGACGGGGAGGGCGGCCCGGTCCGGGGCGCGGTCCTGCGGCTGGACGGCGAGCGGGTGCTGCTGCCGACCGGCCGGCTGATCCTGGCCACCGGCGGCGTCGGCGGCCTGTTCCGCGACACCACCAACCCGCTCGGCGCCACCGGCACCGGCCTCGCCGCCGCCGCCCGCGCCGGCGCCCGCCTCGGCGAGATGGAGTTCGTGCAGTTCCACCCCACGGCACTCGCCGCCGTCGACACCATCGCCTCCGCACCGCTGCCCCTGGTCAGCGAGGCGGTGCGCGGCGAGGGCGCCACGCTGATCGACGAGACCGGCGCCCGCTTCACCGACGAGCTGGTCCCGCGCGACGTGGTGTCGCGCGCCGTGTGGCACCACCTCGCCGCCGGCCACCGCGTGTTCCTCGACGCCCGCACCGTGCTCGGACCCCGCTTCGCCGCCCGCTTCCCCGGCATCGACGCCGCCTGCCGCGCGCGGGGTATCGACCCTGCCACCATGCCGATCCCGGTCCGCCCGGCGGCGCACTACCACATGGGCGGCGTGCTGGTGGACGCCGACGGACGCAGCTCCGTGCCCGGGCTCTACGCCTGCGGCGAGGTCGCCTGCACCGGCCTGCACGGCGCCAACCGTCTTGCCAGCAACTCCCTGCTGGAGGCCGCCGCCGGCGCCATCGCCGTCGCCCGCACCGTGGCCGCAGCACCCGTGCCGACCCCTGGCTCGCGCCTCCTGCCCAATGCTGTCACCGCGCCCCGCGGCGAGACCCTGTCCATCGTGCGCCAGGCGATGTCCCGCTCCGCCGGCGTGCTGCGCGACGCAGCCGGCCTCCAGGCCGCCATCGCCATCCTGGCGCCGCAGGCACCCACCGACGATGCTGCCCTGGTCGGGCTGATGATGTGCGTCGCCGCCCACGACCGCACCGAAAGCCGCGGCGGCCACTTCCGCACCGACCACCCGAACCGCGACCCCGTGCCCACCCGCACCAGCCTGACCATGACCGAGGCCCTGTCCCGCGCCGCCGCCGTCCCGGCCCGCAGGCTCGCTTCGTGAGCCCGCTCCCGGACCTGATGCTGGAGCCGCAGGTCCGCGCGGCCCTGCTGGAGGATCTCGGCCGCGCCGGCGACATCACCACCGACGCCATCGTCCCCGCCGACCTTCTCACCCGCTGCGTGCTGCAGGCCCGCGAGCCCGGCGTGGTCGCCGGCCTCGACCTGGCCCGGCTCGCCTTCGCCCTGGTCGACCCGCGCCTCCAGTTCAGCGTCCACCGCCCGGACGGCACCGCGATCGCCCCCGGCGACCGCATCGCCACCGTGTCCGGCCCCGCACGCGGCGTGCTGATCGGCGAGCGGGTGGCGCTGAACTACCTGTCGCACCTGAGCGGCATCGCGTCTGCCACCAACCGCATCGTCCGCGCCGTCGCCGGCACCGACGCCCGCATCTGCGAAACCCGCAAGACCATTCCCGGCCTGCGCGCGCTGCAGAAGTACGCGGTCCGCGTCGGCGGCGGCTCGAACCACCGGTTCGGCCTCGACGACGCGGTGCTGATCAAGGACAACCACATCGCCATCGCCGGCGGCGTCCGCATTGCCATCGAGCGCGCCCGTCGCGCCGTCGGCCACCTGGTCAAGATCGAGGTCGAGGTGGATACCATGGCCCAGCTCGAGGAGGCGCTGTCGGTCGGCATCGACGCCGTGCTGCTCGACAACATGGCCCCGCCCGCCCTGCGCGAGGCGGTGCGGATGGTCGCCGGCCGCGCCATCACCGAGGCGTCCGGCCGCGTCACCCCCGAGACCGCCCCGGCGTTGGCCGAGACCGGCGTGGACCTGATCTCGATTGGCTGGCTGACCCATTCCGTCGCCGTGCTGGACATCGGACTCGACTACGACGGCTGACGGCTTGGGAACCGCGCCTGGCAGCCGACCCGCCGGCAGCGGCGTGCTCCGGTCGTCCGCCCATCCTGCGACGCGGCTCGTCCCACGCTCGCTGGGCGCTCAGCCAGTGGTCGCCCGCGCCTTGGAACGGCGTCGCGTCGGACCGCCGTCATTGCGAGCCGCCGCCCTTGAGCCGGACCCACAGCGAGCGTTTCCCGGCCGATGCTGCCGCCTGCCGCCGTGCGTGCGCCCACTCTTTTGCCTCGCGCGCGTCGGCCTCGGCGTCGAATCCCTCGTGGTCGTAGCGGAGCGCGATCGCCTCGCGCCATTCCGGCGAAGCAGACCAGCGGTCGAGGTAGCGCGCCTTTTCGGCGGGGCCGAGGGACTGCCAGAACGGCAGCCAGTTGAGGGCGACCAAGGTTTCGGCGGCTCCCTGGTTCGCGGGATCGTCGGCGGCCAGCCCGGGCAACGCGATCCAGGGCGGGGGCATGTCGTCCATCTCAGTGCACCTCGACGTGATCCGCGATCCAGCCGAAGCCGAAACAGCCGGCGAGCCCACCGTCGACGTCTCCCACTGCGGCAGTGAGCACCGCACCCGATCCCGACTCGATGCCCAGCGCGGCGCCGCCGAGCGCGCCCAGCCTCATGCCGGCCCACCCAGCCATCCACCCGCCCGCCTGACGCACCGTCTTGGCGTCAAGCGGGCGGACGAAATGCCGATCGAACGAACGCTGCGCGGCGTGCTCGAGACTGACCGCGGACATCACGAAGCCGATGATCTGCACACCCTGCAGGACCCGCGTCGTGCCGATCGCCAGCGCGCCCTTCACCGCCGCGGGCGGAACCGCGCCATGCAGCAGGACCTCCCGGTCCTGGCGCACCATGTTGATGATGCCCTGGAGCTGGGCACGCCCGGCGGATTGTCTCGTCTTGGCAAGGATGCGTTCGAGGTCCGATACCACCTCCGGCGTCTCGTGGATCGTAGCACCCGCCGCACGCGCCTTGGCCTCGTCGATCCAGAACGGTCGTCCCGCGAACCGCCGGGCGCCGAGCGGCTGCCTGCGTGACGCGGATTGGTATGGGCTGGGTTTCATGCCTTGCGCGTGGCGGCCGAGCGGCAGTGTCGAGCCCGGATCGCTTGCGCTGAAGCCGAAGCACTCGGGATCCGGGAAGAGCTGGACCGGCTTTCCGATCCGGCCGGCGACCTCCGCCGCGAGCTTGGAGCTCGTGATGACGCGGCGGATGACCTTGCCGCGGAGCGGGTTGACCTCATCCACGACGACGAAGACGTAGCTGTGAGCCGGTATGAGCGCGGGCTTGGTCCCACGCGCATTGGCGTTCCCTCGTCCCGGCGCGGGCTTCGCACCTCCCGACCCGAGCGGCCGCACGCCGTTGTTCGAAGCCGACGCGGTCACCGCGAGCGGGACGGTGTGGCTGGCCGCCCGAGGCGCACGGACCTGCTGGTCGAGGAGAAGCAGCCACGGGTCCGGCAGTCGGTTCGCCTGCTCGACCTCCGGCCATCGCGAACCGTCCCCAGCATGCGCTCGGGGAGGCTGAAGAAGCTGTCTCCGAGGCGCACTGTCTCGGTCATCGCCCAACCTCGGGTCGCGTGCAGGCGACAATGATCCGGCCGCGGGATCGTTCCTCCAATACAACAACGGGGAAGATCCCGACACCTTCGGCAGCGTTATAACGCAAGCTGATCCGCGGAAGTGGCGCACGAAGCAGTGGCGGTGTTGGCAGAATGCCAACTTTCGTTGTGCGCGGCAATCACGCCGAAACTTCGTGACGTCGGCGCAAATCATCGGGTCCCTTTCCGGATCCTTCTAGTGCGATCCGCAGTAGATCCATAGTCATCTTGAGATCTGTTTCCAGCGCATCCGGCTATGTAGGGCGCCCGTCGAGTAGTACGGCAGTCACTGGACGACCTACTCTAGCATCGCCGGCACCACCGAACCCGCCAGCAACAGCCCCATCGCGAGGTTGAACCGCCGCAGCCGCGCCGGCGACGACAGCCACCGCCCGGTGCCCGCTCCCAGCAGCGCCCAGCTTCCCAGGCAGGGCAGGCTGACCAGCACGAACAGCGCCGCCAGCACCAGCACCTGGGCACGCAGCCCGCCGCCCGGCGCCGTGTAGGTGGCGGCCGTCGCCACCGCCAGGATCCACGCCTTCGGGTTCACCCACTGGAACCCGCACATGCCCCAGAAGCTGCGCCACCAGCCCGGCCGGGCGGCGGTCCCGGAGCCCGACGGCGACGGGCCGCCGGCCCCCGCGATCCGCCACGCCAGCACTAGCAGCCAGGCAGCCCCCAGCCAGCGCAGCGCCGCGTGCAGCAGCGGATGCGCTGCCAGCGCACCGGCCAAGCCGCTCCCGACCACCGCAACCATGACGCCGAACCCCAGGCTGACGCCGAGCACCGCGGGCAGGGCGGCACGTAGCCCGTGCGTCGCCGCGGTCGCCATCACCACCGCGTTGTTCGGCCCTGGCGTCGCGGAGGCGACCAGCGCGAACAGCAGGAATGGCAGCAGCGAGGCTCCCGCCATTACCCGGCCCGTGCCGGACGAGAGCCGCTCAGGCCGGCACCGGCCCGATCACCAGGCCGCGCAGCCGCTCCACCGTGATCCGCTCCGGCCGCGCCGTGCCGAGGGCCGTCACCGCCGCCGCCCCGGTGGCCACCCCCCAGGCGAACGCGTCCGGCGCGCTGCGGCCCTCGGCCAGCGCCATCACCATGCCGGCCAGGAAGCTGTCGCCGGCGCCGGTGGTGCCGTTGACCACCACGTTGAGCGCCGGCAGCCACAGCGGGCCCTCGGGCAGCATCAGCATCGCCCCGTTCTCGCCCAGCGTCAGCGCCACCATCCCGGCCTGGCCGCCATGCACCAGCTCCGCCGCCGCCTCCTCCTGGTCCTCGCGCGTCGGCAGCGCACGGCCTGCGATCATCTCCAGCTCGGTCAGGCTCGACTTGAGCAGGAACACCGACCCATGCGAGAGGCCGGCCGTCAGCGCCGGGCCGGACGAGTCCAGCACGAACGGCATGGCACGCTCTCGCGCCACCGCGCCGAGACGGGCGTAGAACTCCGACGGCACTCCGGGCGGCAGGCTGCCGCTGGCGACCAGCCAGCCTGCATCCACCTGCGACACCAGCCCCAGCATCTCCTGCCACTCCGGATCGCGCACCGTCGGCCCCTGGGCGACGAAGCGGTACTCCTCGTTCGCTAGCGCATCGGTGACGCTGTGGCTGGTACGCGTGCGGCCGCCGATCCTGAGTGCCTGGTAGGGGATACCGTCCTCCTCCAGCAGCTCCTCCAGCAGCCGCCCGGTCGAGCCGCCGGTCAGCACCAGCGCCCGGGACCGACCACCCAACGCCTGCACCACCCGCGCCACGTTGATGCCGCCGCCGCCGGCGTCCTCGCGGTCGCTGAAGGTGCGCAGCTTGTGCGTCGGCCTGACCCGCTGCGTCTGCACCGCGACGTCGATGGTCGGGTTCATGCACACGGTCGCGATCAGCGTCGAGCAGGACAGGAATGCCATTGGCGGGCCCCGGGGTCGTTGTGCTCACCATGCCAGCGGTGCCAGCAGGATGCCAGCCGAGCCGATGCCTCGCCCCCAGGAGAACCGCGGATCTCCCTCTGGCGGTGCGACCGCCGCCGAGCGGTGCCCGCGGTCCGGGCGATCGTCGCGTCAGATGTCCTTGGCGCTGTCCCCGCCGGTGACCTCGTATTCGGCGCCGGTCACCATGGCGGCGGCGTCCGAGGCGAGGAACACGGCGGCCGGCGAGATGTCCTCCGGCTGCAGCCACGCCACCTTGAGCGGCACCGTGGGCGCCCGCGCGTCCCAGGCCTGCTGCGGCGTAGGCGTGCTGGCCGGCTTGTGGCCGGTCACCTCGGCCGTGCTGGCAATGAGGCGCTTGTCGTAGCGGGTGAGCGGGGTGTCGACGAGCCCGGGGATCAGGGCGTTGACGGTGATGTCGTGCTCGCCGAGCTCGATCGCCGCCGACTTCATCAGCCCGATGATGCCCCACTTCGACGCCGAGTAGCTTGCCGCGTCCTTGGTGCCGTGCTTGCCCTGCATCGAGGACAGCACGATGATCCGGCCGCGTTTCTGCGCCACCATCTTCGGCGCGAAGGCGCGTATGGTGTTGGCGGTGCCGTTCAGGTTGTTGTCGACCACGTCGTGCCAGTCGCTGTCCTCCATCTCCAGCAGCGGCTTCCAGCGCTGGATGGCGGCGTTGGCCACCACGATGTCGATCCGGCCGTAGGACTGTTCCACCTTGTCGGCGGCGGCGCGGAGGGCGGCGATGTCGCGGATGTCGGCGCGGATCGCGTCGCTGCGCCGCCCGTACGCCTTGACCTGGCGCACCGTCTCGTCGAGTTCCGCCGGCGTCGCCGGTGCGGCGTCGGACGCCGGGCTGACCGGTGCGGCGATGTCGAGCACCACCACGTCGGCACCGTTCGCCGCCATCTCGACCGCGATCGCCCGGCCGATGCCGCGTGCCGCCCCTGTCACCACGGCCACCTTGCCGGTCAGCGTGGAGCCGCGTCCCGGCTTGACCGGGCCTGCGCTCTTGTCGGCCGGCGGCTCCGGCATGGCGTGGCCATCCAGCGTGTCCGGCCCGGTGTCGGTGCGGCCTTCCGCCCGGGCCGTGCCGATCGCCGTACCGCTCAGCGCCACCCCGGCAGCGATGCCGCCTCCGAACACGAGGTTGCGCCGCAGCGGATCCGGTCGGCTCGCATCCGGCTGGTTCGTGGTCTCGTCTGGCATGTGGTCCTCCGTCGTTCCCGGAACGGCGGGACGTCACCCCGGTTCAGACCGGTCGCGTACAGGTGCGTGACGGCCGAGCGGCGGGACGCATCGGCCGGCGTCGTGGACGCGGCCGCGGACCGGCACGGCGCCGGTTCCCCCATCGGCGCGCTGGTGCACCCTGTCAGGCTCGTCCTGCGACGTGTCGAACCGGACGAGCGGCGAGGCGAGGGCGGTGCGGCATGGCGGGTGCTAGGTGATGCCGGCCGTTCCTGCCTCGCCACCCAGCGCCTGCAGCCGCAGCGCGTTCTTGATCAGCGCCATGTGGGTGAAGGCCTGCGGGAAGTTGCCCCGCTGCTCGCCGGTGGCGGGATCGATCTGCTCCGCATAAAGCCCGAGGTCGTTGCCCCGTGTCAGCAACCGCTCGAACAGCGCTGTCGCTTCCTCGACGCGACCGCTCATCGCCAGCACGTCGGAACGCCAGAACGCGCAGGCGGTGAAGGTGCCCTCGTCCCCCTCAAGCGTGTCGTCGACCCGGTAGCGGTGGAGCAGGTCGCCGTCGCCCAGCTCCCGGTCGATCGCCTCCAGCGTCCGCGACAGCCGCGGATCGTGCGCATCGATGGCCCCGAAGATCACCAGGCGCAGCACCGACGCGTCCAGGGCCGTGCTGCCGGCGGCCATGGTGTAGGCCTGCGCCTCCTCGTTCCAGCCGCGCCGGAGGAACTCCTCCCGCAACTCCCGCCCGGTCCGCTCCCATCTGTCGAGCACCGCCGGCTCCGGATGGCCGATACGCCGTCCGATCGCGGCCGCACAGGTCACCGCGACCCAGATCATCGCCTGGCTGTGCAGCATCACCTGCGGCGGCCCCGGCATCTCCCACAGCCCCTGGTCCGGCCGCCCCCGCTGCGCCAGCGCCGCCTCGACCAGGTTCACCAGGGACTCCGGCAGGTGGTCGTTGGTCTTCTGCGGCGGGTCGAACTCCACCGCCTCCAGGAAGTCGTGCAGCGCCGCCAGCAGCTCGCCGTAGATGTCGCTCTGCGTCTGGTCGACTGCGGCGTTGCCGATCCGCACCGGACCCACCCCGCGCCAGCCTTCCAGCCTGTCGAGCGTCAGCTGCTGCGGCGCGTCGCCGTCGATCCCGTACATCAGCCGCAGGTTCCGGCCGCGATCGGTGTCGGCTTCCCGCAGGAAGCGCAGGAACTCGGCCGCCTCGCGGGTGTAGCCGAGCCGGGCGAAGGACGACACGGTGAAGCTCGCGTCGCGCAGCCAGGCGAACCGGTAGTCGAAGTTCCGGTTTCCCGGCACCGCTTCCGGCAGGGAGGTGGTGGGTGCCGCGACGATGCCGCCGCTCGGCGAATAGGTCAGCAGCTTGAGGCACAGCGCGCCGCGCACCACCGCGTCCCGGAACGGGCCGCGATAGGAACAGCGCGCACTCCATTCCTCCCAGTAGGCGCGGGTCTGCTCGAGCCGACGCAGTGCGTCCTCGATGCCGTCCAGCGGCGGTAGCCGGTTCGCGTCGCCGTGCGTCAGCACCAGCACGCTGCGCATCCCGGCGTCGAGCCGGAACCGCGTGCAGGCCGCCTCGCGGTCGATCGCCACCGGATCGCTGCCCGTTGCCCGCAGCGTCTGGTTGCCGGCCGTGAACAGCACCCCATGCTCGACCGCGGCCAGCGTGGCCTCGGCACGGCCGTAGTCGAAGGCCGGCCGCACCCTGAAGCCGCCCGACACGCTGCCCCGTTCGCAGTGCAGGATCCGGATCAGCCGGCTTTCCGCCTCGCCGTCCGGCCCCTCCTCGGCCAGCGTGTCCGGCGGATGCACCGGCATCAGGTCGACCAGCACCGCCGCCCCGGTAGCCGTCTCGAACCGCGTCTCCAGGATGTTCGTGTCGGGCAGGTAGCGCCGGCTCCGCCCGGTCACCCCGTCGAGCATGAGGCTGCACGAGCCGCCCCTGCCGTCGTCCAGCAGCCGGGCGAACACCGAGGGCGAGTCGTGCCGCGGCCAGCACAGCCAGTCGATCGAGCCGTCGCGGTCGATCAGCGCGGTGCTGTGGGTGTCGCCGATCAGCCCGTAGTCGGAGATGGGGTTGTACAAGTGATCGGTGCTCCTGCTGCGTCCGTGGGAGGGGACGCCGCGCAGGGTGAACGGGTTGCGTCCGGTCGGGCGTGTCGCGCGAACCGGGATCCGTGACCATTGCCCGCTACAAATCCATTTATGCGGACGCCCGAACCCCGTATCGTTCCGGCCGGACACGGATCATCAGCTGCGGTGGCCGTCGGCCCGGAAAGAAATCCCATGACAGGCTACAGCTGGTCGGCCGGCACGAGCGGCAACTGGAGCGACGCAGCCAACTGGACGCCGTCCGGCATCCCCGGTGCCGGCGACACGGCCATCGTGTCTGCGGCGGGCAGCTACGCCATTCAGCTCGACGTTCCTGCGATCGGCACCCTGATCCTGGACGCGCCGGGTGCCACGATCGACCCGACCGGACCGCTCGCCCTGGCCGGCGTTCTGGACGCCAGGGCCGGCACCTTCACCGTCAGCGACACCATCACCGGCGGTACGATCAGGCCTGACGGCGGCACGATCACCTATGCCGGCGGCACGCTCGACGGCGTCACCCTGGACGGCCCGCTCGACCTCAGCGCCGAGGGCGCCTTCGTCACCATCACCGACGGCATCGCCTTCACCGGGCCCGCACCCGAGCAGATCCTGCTGACCGGCTACGACAGCGAGCTCGACTTCGGTGACGCCGAAACCTTGAACAACGCCGCCATCACCATGTTCACCACGTCCTACCTCGGCACCGGGGCCGGCCTGACCTTCGGCGCCTCCAGCACCCTGACCATCGACGGCGGCTACACCGCGCCTCGCTCCGCCTTCTTCGGCGCCGTCATCGCCGGCAACCTTCTCGACAACAGGGGCGCCGTCGCGGTCAGCGTGCCATTGGACGACATCGCCACCACCACCATCAACGAGGGCAGCTTCGTCGTCGACGGCGGCGGCGAAATCAACTCGATTTACGGCGTGCTCGACAACTCCGGGGTCCTGGAGCTTTCCGGGGAAAACGTCGAGCTGACCGTCAACGGCACCTTGGCCAACTCCGGCAGCGTTTCTCTCGCCTCAGGCGCCACCCTCATCCTTGACGGCGGCGTGGCCAACACCGGCACCATCACGGTGGGGTCTGGCGATACCCTCTACGTCAACGGCAGCGAAACCTTCGACCAGCTCGGCACCATCGACCGCAACGGCGGCACCCTCGACATCGGCGAGTTCGGCCACCCTGCGAACCTGGACCTGTCCGGCCGCACCCTCGACGTGACGGCGGGCGGCGAGTTCGACGGCGTGCAGTTCGCCGGCGAAGTGACCGGCGGCACCATCAGACTGGACGGCGGCGCCGTGACCTTCGCCGGCGCCACCAGCTTCGGGGCGACCGTCGATCTCGACGTCAGCGAGACCTACGACCAGTTCGGCGCCAACGGCTACCTGTTCGGAGCCACGGTCGAGATCGGCAGCGACGGCATGCTGGACCTTTCCGGCCGCACCCTCCACGTCACCATGGGCGAAGACTTCGGCGCGGAGTTCAACGGCCTGATCCTCGCAGGCACCGTGACCGGCGGCACCATCGAGCTCGACGGCGGTCCCGTCACCTACGCGGGCGGTACGCTCGACGGCGTCACGCTGCAGGGTCCGCTCGATCTTGACACCCCAGGCGCCTCCCTCACCATCGGCAGCGGCGGGCTCGCCTTCGCCGGCACCGCGCCGGCGCAGATCTCGATCGCCGACGCGTCGCTGACGCTTCAGGACGCCGAGACCCTGGACAACGCCGACGTCGTCCTGGGCGCCGGCAGCGACCTGCATCTCCTGGGGGCTCCGCTGACCCTCGGCGCGACCACCGCCGTCACCGTGATCGGTGCTGTCGACATCAACGGCAGCATCGACAACGACGGCACCATCGACGTGACCACCGGTTCCTTTCCGCAAACCGCCGACTTCTTCTCGACGTTCCAGCTCGTGAACGACGGGGTCGTGGTCCTCGGCGGCGGCAGCAGCAACAGCATCGACCTGGTGAACGACGCCGCCGGCAAGGTCGTGCTTTCCGACGGGGCCGAGCTGGCACCCAATACCGTCACGAATGCGGGAACGATCCAGATCTCGACCGGTGCCACGCTGGAACTGCCCGCAACCGCCGTCAACTTCGGCACCGTGACTTTTGTGGACGGGTCCGGAACGCTCGGGGTTCCCGGCGGCGCAACGGCTGACGGCACCCTTGCCGGCTTCGCGCGGGGCGACGCCATCCTGCTGCAGTCCGGTGGCTTGTTTCCGACCTTGAGCCATACCGGAAACACGTTGGATGTGATGGAAGACGGCGGCGTCGTCGACCGCTTCGCCCTGGTGGGCCAGGATTACACCGACGCGAGCTTCACCCTGTCGCAGGTCGACGAGACCTTCACCATCACCACCGACGCTCCCTGCTTCTGCGCCGGCACGCGCATCCTGACAGAGCGCGGCGAGCGCGCCGTCGAGACGCTGCAGGTCGGCGACCACGTGGTGACGCGGCAGCACGGCGTCGACATCGTGATGCCGGTACGCTGGATCGGGTATCGCCATCTCGTCGTTGCCCGGCATCCCGAGCCGGAGCAGGTCGCGCCGATCCGTATAGATCGCGACGCGGTTGGCCCGGGCCAGCCCTGCCGCGACCTCCACCTGTCGCCGGATCACGCCGTCCACCTCGACGGCATGCTGATCCAGGCACGTCAGCTGGTGAACGGCATGACGATCCGGCGCGACAGCGCGCGCGCGGTGGTCGCCTATGTCCACGTCGAGCTGGATCGGCACGCGATCCTGGTGGCCGACGGCCTGCCCTGCGAAAGCTACCTGGACACCGGCAACCGGACGCAGTTCGACGCTGACACCGTGGTCGCGCTGCATGACCGGCCGGACGGGCAGGACCGGACCCGCACCGGCTGCGCGCCCCTGGTGACCGAAGCCGCGCTGGTGCGGCCGGTCTGGGACCGCCTCGCCGAACGGGCAGCCACCTGCGGCCACGTCCGCCCCGATCCCGTCGCGACCAGAGACCCGGTGCTGCGCCTGGAGGCGGACGGGATGCAGATCGAGCCGGCGGAGGCGGCGGATGGCCGGATCCGGTTCCGGCTGCCGCCCGGCTGCCGGGAGGTCCGTCTGCGATCCGGCAGCGACTTTCCCACCACCCTCAGCCCCTGGTGCGACGACCGGCGCCGGCTCGGCGTCGCCGTGAGCGCCATCACCCTCCGGCAGGGCGCGTGGCGGCAGGATCTCCCGCTGGACCACCTCGGCGCCGAGGCCGGCTGGTGGCCGGTCGAGTCCGCCAGCGCGCTGTCCTGGCGCTGGTCGAACGGGAACGCGCTCATCGCGCTGCCCGAGCCGGGCGACGCGCTTGACCTCGCCCTGCATGCCGTCATGCCGGTCGTGGCGCCGCCTACCCGGTTCCCTGCCGCTGCCTGCGGAAGCTGATAGCGCTGTTCCTCACCCTTCCTGCGCCAGCACCGCCCGGATCGCGTCCAGCGCCGCGTCCGCCTGGCTCCCGTCAGGGCCGCCCGCCTGCGCCAGCTCCCGCCTGCCGCCTCCGCCCTTGCCGCCCATAGCCGCGCTGGCCTCGCGCACCAGCGCCACCGCGTCCAGCCGCCCGGCCAGCTGCGGCGATACCCATGCCACCACGCTGCCCTTGCCCTCCGCGGTGGACACCAGCGCCACCACGCCGGCCCCCGCGCCGCGGCCGATCTCCTCCGCCAGCCCCTTGAGCTCCCGGGGCGAGACCTCGCCCAGGTTGCGCCCGGCGAACGCGATCCCGCCGACCTGCTCGATCGCCGCCGCCCCGCCGCCGGTCGCCAGCCTGCGCTGCAGCTCCGACACCTGCCGCTCCAGCCCCCGCCGCTCCTCCAGCAGCGCCGACAGCCGCTCCACCACCTCGGCCGGCCCCACCCGCAGCAGCGCCGCCGCCTCCCGCAGCCGTGCCTCGGTCTGCAGCGCCGCCTGTTCCGCCGCCCGTCCGGTCACCGCCTCGATCCGCCTGATCCCGGCCGACACCCCGCTCTCGGCAATGATCCGGAACTGCCCGATCTCCCCGGTGCGCCCCACATGCGTGCCGCCGCACAGCTCGATCGAGTAGGCGCCGCGCCCCGCATCCGTGGTGTCACCCATCGACACCACCCGGACCTCGTCGCCGTACTTCTCCCCGAACAGCGCCCGCGCGCCCTGCGCCACCGCCTGCTCCGGACTCATCAGCCGGGTGCCGACCACGCCGTTCTCCCGGATCTTCTCGTTCACTTCCGCCTCGATCGCCGCCAGCTCCTCAGCCGTCACCGGACGCGGCTGGCTGACGTCGAAGCGCAGCCGGTCCGGCGCGTTCAGGCTGCCCTTCTGCGCCACGTGGTCGCCCAGCCGGCGACGCATCGCCTCGTGCAGCAGGTGGGTGGCGGAATGGTGCGCGCGTATGCCGCTGCGCCGCCAATGGTCCACCGTTGCGGTGACCGCGGCCCCCACCTGCGCCGTGCCCTCGACCACGCGCCCGAGATGGACGACCAGCTCGCCCAGCTTCTTCTGCGTGTCCTCGACCGCGATCCGCAGCCCGGGCGCTTCCATGATGCCGGTGTCGCCGACCTGGCCGCCGCTCTCGCCGTAGAACGGGGTCTGGTTCAGCAGCACGCCGACTTCCGTGCCTGCCGACGCCTCGGCGACCGGCGCGCCCCCTACCACCAGCGCCACGATCTCCGCATCGGACTGCTCGGTGGCGTAGCCGAGGAACTCGGTCGGGCCGACCGTATCGCGCAGCTCGAACCAGACCTGCCCGGTCGCCTCGTCGCCTGAGCCTGACCAGGCGGCGCGGGCCCGCGTGCGCTGCGCCTGCATCGCCTGCTCGAAGCCCGCGACGTCCACGCCGTGGCCGCGCTCGCGCAGCGCGTCCTCCGTCAGGTCGAGCGGAAAGCCGAACGTGTCGTACAGCCTGAACGCCACCGCGCCGGGCAGCGCCTCCCCCTGGCCGAGCCGCCCGGTCTCCTCGGCCAGCAGCCCGAGCCCACGCTCCAGCAGCGCCTTGAAGCGGTCCTCCTCCTGGCGCATCACCTCCCGGATCAGCCCCTCGTTTGCCACCAGCTCCGGATAGGCCACGCCCATCTGCCGCACCAGCGCCGGCACCAGGCGGTGGAACACCGGCTCGGTGGTGCCCATCATGTGCAGGTGGCGCATGGCGCGGCGCATGATCCGGCGCAGCACGTAGCCGCGCCCCTCCTTCGACGGCAGCACCCCGTCGGCGATCAGGAACGAGGTGGAGCGCAGGTGGTCGGCCACCACGCGGTGGCTGGTCCGGAACGGCCCGTCCGGGTCCTGCCCGGTCGCCTCGGCCGACGCCAGGATCAGCGCGCGCAGCGTGTCGGTGTCGTAGTTGTCGTGCACCCCCTGCAGGATGGCGGCGAACCGCTCCAGCCCCAGCCCGGTGTCGATCGAGGGCCGCGGCAGGGGCGTCCGCGTGCCGGGCGGGTCCTCGAAATACTGCATGAAGACGAGGTTCCAGATCTCGATGAACCGGTCGCCATCCTCGTCCGCGGATCCGGGCGGACCGCCCGGGATGTGGTCGCCGTGGTCGAAGAAGATCTCCGAGCACGGGCCGCACGGGCCGGTGTCGCCCATGCGCCAGAAGTTGTCGGCAGTCGGGATGCGTATGATCCGGCTGTCCGGCAGGCCGGCGATCCGCTTCCACAGGGACGCCGCCTCGTCGTCCTCGGAATACACCGTCGCCAGCAGCCGGTCCGGGGCCAGGCCGAACTCCCTGGTCACGAGGGTCCAGGCCAGCTCGATGGCGAGCGGCTTGAAATAGTCGCCGAACGAGAAGTTGCCGAGCATCTCGAAGAAGGTGTGGTGCCGGGCGGTGTAGCCGACGTTGTCCAGGTCGTTGTGCTTGCCGCCGGCGCGCACCACCTTCTGCGCCGTGGCGGCCCGGGTGTAAGGCCGAGTCTCCTGGCCGGTGAACACGTTCTTGAACTGCACCATGCCGGCGTTGGTGAACAGCAGCGTGGGATCGTTGCGCGGCACCAGCGGGCTGCTCGGCACGACCCGGTGATCGTGCGCGGCGAAATAGCCCAGGAAGGTGGCACGGATGTCGTTGCTGGAGGCCATGGCGACGTGAAGGTGTCCTGAACGTGACATCGTCACCTAGCGCAGCCGCCGCTGGGGCGAAAGGCTGCGACCGGGACGGGATCAGGACTTGGCGCCACGTGGCAGGAGGAACCGCGGCAGGCAAGCGACCTTCTGCGTCCACCATTCCGGAGCCGCGTCATGCATCTCGCCACCTGGTTGATCCTGGTCGCGGTCCTGCTGCCCTACGTGATGGCGGCGCTCGCCAAGAGCGGCGGCGGCATCGACAACAGGCAGCCGCGCCTCGGGCTGGAGGGGCTGCAGGGCTGGCGGCAGCGGGCGGACTGGGCGCAGCGGAACCACTTCGAGGCGCTGCCGGCGTTCGCCGCCGGCGTACTGGTGGCGGAGCTGGCCCGCGCGCCGCAGTTGTGGATCGACGGGCTGGCGGTGCTGTTCGTGCTCATGCGTCTCGCCTACAGCGTCGCCTATCTCCTCGACCGGGCTGCGCCGAGGACGGCATTCTGGGCGGGCGGCCTGCTGTGCGTGATCGCCCTGTTCTGCATCGGGATCTGACGGACAATCCGGGAGGGTGATGATGGCGCAACCGGGAGAAGCGCTGGCCGCGATCGGGATGCTGCCGGATGCGGAGATCGATCCGGCTCCCGCAGCCCTGCAGCTGGCCCGGCTCGATGCCGCCGCCACCGATTGGGAGGCGGCCTCGTCGCATCTCACCGTGCTGGCGCGTGATGCTGCCGCGGTCGGCGCCGTCATGGGCAGCCGTTCGCCCGAGGCGCGGATCGGCGCCCTGGCCGGGCTGATCCACGCCCATCACGGCTACCGCGGCGACACCGACACCTATGACGACCTCGACAACGCCAACCTGATCCGGGTGATCGAGCGCCGGCGCGGCCTGCCGGTGGCGCTCGGCGTGCTCTGGCTGCACTGCATCCGCGCCGCCGGCTGGGACGGGCACGGGATCGACTTTCCCGGCCACTTCCTGGTCTCGGTGGCTTCTCCCAGCTCGCCACCCGGCGGGGCCGCCGGGCCGGGCGGGGTCGGCCAGGGCACCCGGTCGCGACAGCCGCGCCGGCTGCTGGTGGACCCGTTCAACAACGGCGCAGTAGTGGGCAGCGCCCACCTGCTGCCGATGCTGCAGCGCCTGGGTGCGCGCGACGCCGAACTGCATCCCGGCATGACCCGGCCGATGGCGGTGCGCGACGTGCTGCTGCGCCTGCAGCGCAACCTCGTGCAGCGCCGGCTCGCGGCGCACGAATTCGAGGCGGCACTGCGCTCGCTCGAGGGCATGCTGCTAATCGCGCCGGAGGTGATGACGAACTGGCTCCAGGCGGCGGAGCTCAGCCACCAGCTGGGACATGCCACTCAGGCGACGCGTTGCCTGGAGCGCGTGCTGGCGGCAGCACCCGGCAGCGACCTGGCACGGCTGGCACAAGCCCGGCTGGATGCCTGGGGGAAGGCGGGCTGAGGTCGGCGCTGGATGACGGGCTAGCGGAACACCAGCCGGCGCGACAGGGTGAAGTTCGCGCACATCCCGGACAGGGAACCGGCCGCCAGCGCCGTGACGAGGTGCGCGCGGCAGAACGGCACGAACCCGATCAGCACGAAGAACGTGCTCCGGTTGAGGGTGAAGCCGAGCCCGTTGGCGCCGAGAAAGCTCAGCCATTGGCGGACCAGCGGCGCGTCGGAGCCGCGCCCGCGGAAGGTCCAGAGCCGGTTCAGCATCCAGTTCATCGTCGCGGCGACGAAGAACGCGGCCAGGGCCGCGGTGGTCACGCCGACGATCGGTTGCAGCGCGTAGACGGTCGACACGTCCCAGAGCAGGCCCAGGCCGCCCACGGTGCCGAACTTCAGCAGCTGTGCCGCCAGGGACAGCAGCTGCGACTGGCCGGCGCTGGTGGCGACGATGACCGGATCGGCGGCCGATGCGCTGGCAGGCGGCAGCGGCAGCTCGCCGACCGACAGCGTCCCCGGCGAACCGGTGTGCTCCGGCACTCCGGGCAGGATCGCGTCATCGAGATGGGGCAGGGCGATCTGGCTCACTCGGCACTTGCGGGCCCCGACGGGCGCTGGGAGAGAAGCGGTGTCCTGCGTCGGCAGGATGGATTGCGGGTACTCATGAAAAAAGGGGGCGCCGCAAGGCGCCCCCTCGTCGTGAAGGCGAAAGCCTCCAGGCTCAGTGCAGGATGATCTCGACGCGCCGGTTCTGCGGCTCGCGGGTGTTGGGTCCGGTGGCGACGAGCGGGTGGGTCTCGCCGTAGCCGTGGATGTCGATCGCGGTGCCCGGCACGCCGTCGCGGATCAGCTCGGCCTTGACCGAGGTGGCGCGGCGGATGGACAGGCCCTGGTTGTAGCGGGCGCCGCGTGCGCCGCCGTGGATGGAGGAGTTGTCGGTGTAGCCGTTGACCTCGATGCGGGTGGTCTGGACGTGGGTGGAAGCCTGCGCCGCCTGGGCGACGATCTCGCGGGCGCGTGCGGTCAGGTCGGAGCGGTCCCAGTCGAAGAACACGAGGTAGGTGCGCGCCTCGGCCGGCGGGGCGGCGGGAGCGACCGGCGGCGGGGGCGGCGGCGGGGGCGGCGCGGTGTCGAAGGCGTAGCGCAGGCCCAGCATGAAGCTGTGGTTGAACTGGTCGTTGAAGTCGGCATTGCCCTTGTGGATGCCGGTGATCGAGTAGGACGTGGACTGGTAGGCCTCCTGGTCCAGCTGGCCGAGGAAGCGATACTCGGCGGTGACCGCCAGGCCCGGAACCGGAACGATGTTGTAGGCCACGCCGACGATGCCCTGGTAGGCGAAGGAACCGTTGGTGCCGCCGGTGCGGTCGATGTTGCCGTTGGTGTAGGTGGTGGTGAACGGCGACAGGTGGTTCCACAGGTAGCCGGCGCCCACGCCGACATACGGGGTCACCGGCAGCGCCAGGCCGAAGCGGCCCAGGTCGATGTCGTACAGTGCGTTCACCAGCGGGCCGTAGCTTTCGGCGTGGCCACTGGTCACGCCCGGGAACGGCGTGTTCGAGCGGTGGTTCACGTTGTTGTAGTAGTAGGCGCCCTGGAGTTCGACCCGAAGCCCGTTGCCGAGGCCGTAGCCGACCGAGGCCTCGCCGTTGAAGCCGTCGCCGAAGCGGAATCCGGACTTGCTGATGTTGTTGCCGCCGCCGAGGTCCGAGGAGAACTCGCCGGTGCGACCGTCGGCCACTGCGCCTGGCGCATAATGTGCACCCTGGGTCTGGCGGAGGTTGTAGCCGGATCCCAGGCTGACATAGGGGCCGATCACCGGCTGAGCCAAGGCCGTGGCGGAACCGGCCGCCAGAAGAGTTGTTGCGAGGAGTGCCGTGCGCAGACGCATTGTCTCGTCCTTCTAGGATCCGTTCGACCGGCCGCCAACCATCGGCGGCACAGGCTCATCGGGATGCGTAAGCACCGTATAGTTCCTTCGGTTGCGGATGGAGAGGGTGCTCCACCCCCCTGGAAGCATTCGATCGAAGGCCTGTGGTCGCGAAGACACAGTTTGAGTGAGCATCGTAATGAAGGCACGGAAAACGGGCATTCCTGCTGGGTTTTTCAAGGACCGGAAACGTTTCGCTTCAACTGAAACACGAATCCGTGAGCAATGCTGTGGCCATTAGGTTACAGCCAGTTTAGGCGGCGGCATCAGCCGGCAGGAATGGCGCCCTCGTCGGCCAGCAGCGCCAGCACCGTTCCCGGCCTGACCTCCGTGCTGGTGAAGGCCTGCCCGATTCCCCGCACCAGCACGAAGGCCAGCCGACCGTCGCGCATCTTCTTGTCGCGGCGCATGTGCGCCACCAGGCCCTCGGCCGTGATCGGCCGGCCGCAATCGCCGATCTCGGCCTTCATCCCCATCATCCGGAGATGGCGCCGCACCCGCTCCGCATCCGCCGCCGGGCACAGCCCGAGCCGGACCGACAGCCGGAACGCCAGAAGCAGGCCGATTCCCACCGCCTCGCCGTGCAGCAGGCTGCCGTCGTAGCCCATCTCGGCTTCCAGCGCGTGGCCGAAGGTATGGCCGAGGTTGAGCAGGGCGCGCCCATCGCTCGGCATCTGCTCGCGCTCGTCCTCACCCACCACCTCGGCCTTGAACCCGCAGGCCCGTCGCACCGCCTCGGCCTGCACCGTCGCCTCGCCGGCCAGGAGATCCGCTCCGTTCGACTCGCACCACTCGAACAGCGCCGGGTCGCCGATCAGCCCGGCCTTGACGATCTCGGCATAGCCCGCGCGCAGCTCGCGCAGCGGCAGCGTGCGCAGCATGTCGGTATCGGCCAGTACCGCGACCGGCTGGTGGAACGCGCCGAGCAGGTTCTTACCGGCAGCCGTGTTGATCCCGGTCTTGCCGCCGACGCTTGAGTCGACCTGGGCCAGCAGCGTGGTCGGGATCTGTACCAGCGGCATCCCGCGCAGCACGGTGGCGGCGGCGAACCCGGCCAGGTCGCCGACCACCCCGCCGCCGAGCGCGATCACCGTCGTGCGCCGCTCCACTCCCAGCGCCAGCATGGTGTCGGCGAGCCGGCCGTAGCCGGCAAGGCTCTTGGACGCCTCGCCCGGCGGCACCACGATCGGCGAGGCCTCGACGCCGGTTTCGGCCAAGGACGCCAGCAGCGCCGGCAGGTGCAGCGCCGCCACCGTCTCGTCCGTCACCACCACCGCCCGCTTCTGCGGCATCACCGGCGCCAGCAGCGCGCCGGCGCGCGCCACCAGCCCGGGGCCGATCGCCACCTCGTAGCTGTCGCGCGACAGCGTCACCGCCAGGCGGTGCGGCGGCCGGTGCCGGAGCAGGGCGCCGAGCGCCTCCTCGGTGGTGTGGTCGACGCTGTTCTCGCTGCAGTCCACGATCAGGTCCGCTTCCGCATAGACGGGATGACGGCGCGTCATCAGCGCCGACAGGATGTCGCGCGGCCGGCCGTCGCGCAGCAGGGGCCGGTGGTGCCTGCCGCTGACCCGCCGTTCCAGGACGTCGAGCGGACAGCGCAGCCAGACCGAGACCGCCTGACGACGTATCGTCGCCCGCGTGGCCTCGTCCATGAACGCTCCGCCTCCGGTCGCCAGCACGATCGGCGGCCCGGACAGCAGGCGGCGGATCACGCCCTGCTCGCCGCGCCGGAACTCCGCCTCGCCGTAGCGGGCGAACAGCTCGGAGATCGTGGTCCCGGCCGCCCGCTCGACCTCGGCATCGGCATCGCGGAACGGGATGCCCAGCCGTGCCGCCAGCCGCCGGCCCACCGTGGTCTTGCCCGCCCCCATCAGCCCGACCAGCACGACCGAGCGCTGCCCGGGCCCGTGCATCCGCACGCCTTCCGCCGCCGCGGCGTGCTGGGACGTATCGGCGGAGCGTGACATGGATCCCAAGCTAACATAGGAGCACGACAGCAGCCATGCCGCGCCGGTCCCGGTGGCGGCAACCAGTCCTGGAGTGAGGCGAGATGCGCCGGATCCTTGCCATCGTGTTCGGACTCGTGGCCGTCGTGCTGGCGGGCGGCTTCCTGTCGCTGGGCGCGTTTCCGCCACGCGCGCCGGTGCATCCGGTGCACCAGACCGTGCCGAACGACAAGCTGGCGCCGACCTGACCGCCGCCGCCCGGTCGGAGGCCAAGCTGGCTGACCTGCGTCATGCGGAAGCGTTCCTGGAGATGCTGGCGGCGGAACGCGGCGCGGCGCCGAACACGCTGAAGGCCTACGCGGCCGACCTGGCCGAGTTCAGCGCCTTCGCCGCCGCTGCCGGCGTCGCGCCGGACGGCGCCGACGCCGACCTCGTGTCCCGCTACATGGCGCAGCTGGCCCGGTCCGGCCTGTCGGCGCGCACCGCCTCGCGACGCCTGTCCTGCCTGCGCCAGTTCCACCGCTTCCTGGCCCGCGAAGGCGTCCGGCCGGACGATCCGACGATCCGGACGGAGGCACCACGGGTCGGACAGGCGCTGCCGCGGTTCCTCCACGAGGCGGAGGTGACGGCGCTGCTCGCCGCAGCAGGTCCCGGCGCCGGCCTGCCCCCCAGACGACAGCCGGTGGCGCTGGCGGCCCTGGAACTGCTGTATGCGACGGGCCTGCGCATCTCCGAGCTGTTGTCGCTGAAGCGCGAGGCGCTGTCCGGCGACGGGCTGGTGCTGCTGGTGCGAGGCAAAGGTGGTCGGGAACGCCTGGTGCCGCTGTCGGAACCGGCCCGGGCCGCGGCGCACGCGCTGGTCGAGTCGCAGGCGGCCGCGGCACGCGCCGCCGCACGGCCGGGGGAGCCGGTGCGGCCGCCGGGCCCGTTCCTGTTCGCCGGGCGCGACGGGCGCCGGCCGATGACGCGGCAAGGCTTCGACCGCATCCTGCACGAGACCGCGCTCCGGGCCGGGCTCGACCCCAGGCACCTGTCGCCGCACGTGCTGCGCCACTCGTTCGCCAGCCACATGCTGGCGAACGGCGCCGACCTCCGCTCGCTGCAGCGCCTGCTCGGACATGCCGACATCGCCACCACCCAGATCTACACCCACGTGCTGGCGGAGCGGCTGCAACGCCTGGTGGCTGCCCACCATCCTCTGGCAACCCGGGGATGAGATCGGAAGGGGAAGCCGGCCCTTGGCGGCCGAAGGAAACGTGGTAAAGCCCGCCGCACGATGCGCCAGTTCCTCGACTTCGAAAAACCGATCGCCGAGCTCGAGAACAAGATCGACGAGCTCAGGCAGATGTCGCTCCCCGGTCCAGGCGGTGCGGCAGTCGGCGCGAACGGTTCACACGGCACGGGCGAGGGTGGCCTACCGATCGCGGACGAGGTCGCCAGGCTCGAGGAGAAGGCGGAGCGCCAGCTCCGGACGATCTACGCCAAGCTGTCTCCCTGGCAGAAGGTCGAGGTCGCGCGTCACGCGCAGCGGCCGCATGCGCTCGACTACATCGCCGCCCTGATCACCGACTTCATGCCGCTCGCCGGCGACCGGGCCTTTGCCGACGACGAGGCGGTGGTGGGCGGGCTCGGCCGCTTCGAGGGGCGCGCCGTGGTGGTGCTCGGCACCGAGCGGGGCTCCGACCTCGACACCCGGTTGCGCCACAACTTCGGCATGGCGCGGCCCGAAGGCTATCGCAAGGCGGTCCGGCTGATCGAGCTCGCTGGCCGGTTCGGCCTGCCGATCCTGACCTTCGTCGACACCCCCGGCGCCTTCCCAGGCATCGACGCGGAGGCGCGCGGCCAGGCGGAGGCGATCGCGCGCGCCATCGAGGCGTGCCTGTCGTCGCCGGTACCGATCCTGGCCACGGTGATCGGTGAGGGTGGCTCCGGTGGCGCCATCGCGCTCGCCGCCGGCGACCGCGTGTTCATGCTGGAGCACGCGATCTACTCGGTGATCACTCCCGAAGCCTGTTCCTCCATCCTGTGGCGAGACACCAGCCAGAAGACCGCGGCCGCCGAGGCGCTGCGCCTCACCGCGCAGGACCTGAAGCAGTTCAAGCTGATCGACGAGATCGTGCCCGAGCCGCTCGGCGGCGCGCACCGCAACCCCGCGGCGGCGATCCAGTCGGTGCGCCAGCAGCTCGCCTCGGCGCTGCCCGCCCTGTGCCGGCTCGATCCCGCTGCGCTCAAGGCGCAGCGGCGCGAGAAGTACCTGGCGATGGGCCGGCTCGCCACGGCTTAACCGTTCCGCAGCCTCCGTCCCTCATCCTCCCCCTGTTCCGGCGGAGGAGGACCACGATGCGCGTTCTGGAGGCGGTCCGGCTGGTCCGGGCCGGAACCCTGGCCCTGCCGCAGCTGTGGGCGATCGCGAGCAGGCCGGAGCGGGTACAGGTGGCGCTGATCCTCGGCCTGCCGGCCGAGCTCCCCGTGCGCGCCGGAACCCCCGACCTGGCCTGGAAGGCGATGACCACGCAGCAGCGCCGCCTGGTGCTGCGTCACGCGCCGCCGTCGGTCGTCAAGCGGCTGCCGTCCGATCCTGCCCTCGGGCGGCGGGTCGTCTGGCGCCGCTACGCGGTCGAAGCCGTCGCCACCGGCCTCACGGAATGAAGTAGAACGGGTTCGGCAGCAGGTACCCGCGCTCGGCGTGGCCGCCATCCAGATCGGAGCGCTGGTCGCCGACGCTGGCGAGGATCGTGTAGCCTTCTTTCTCGATCGCCGCCCGGGTCGGCGCCTTGAAGTCGGCGGCGCTGGCGAAGTGGCTCCCCTGCGGCTCCAGGAACAGCCCGTCCCAGCCGAGGTAGCCCACCTGCCGCAGGTTGGCGGCGGTCGCGCCCGTCATGTCGGCGTGGCGGCCGGTGATGAAGAACACAGCGATCCCGAGCTGCCTCGCGCGCCGGTAGAGCGCGAGGGTGGGCGGAAGGGCCGGTGCCCGTTCCAGCCGCGCCCACGCCTCGAAGCCGCAGGGCCCATGCGGCAGCGCGTCGCAGGTCCCGCCGTTGAAGTGGCCGAAGCCGTTGGCCTTGATCTCGTCCCAGTTCGACAACGAGGTCTCGTCGATGTCGAGCACCAGCGCCGGCCTGGACACGTGCGCCGCCCGGAGGGCCAGCCAGTCCCCTGCCTCCGCGTCGACCTCCGCCAGGTCGTGCAGGTAGGCACCGCTGTCGTGGTAGGCCAGCGCGCGCAGCGCGTCCCGTCCCAGGTTGGCGGGCTGCGTCCAATCGGGAGGCGACGGCGCGATCGCAGGCTCCGCGGCGCAGGCCGTCAGGCACAGGGTGACGGCGAGCGCGGCGCGGCGTGCGGTCCGGACGAGCAGGGTTCGCATCCCCGTGGACAGACAGGCGGAGCGGCGCCATGCGAGGCGGGCGGACGGGATGTCCATCTGGCCGGACCGCACCGGTCC
This sequence comes from uncultured Acetobacteraceae bacterium, assembly GCA_964247735.1. Taxonomy (GTDB): domain Bacteria; phylum Pseudomonadota; class Alphaproteobacteria; order Acetobacterales; family Acetobacteraceae; genus Lichenicola. The sequence continues at coordinate 10,401 of CAXTVS010000005.1, read as the reverse complement.
CCGACCGGTCACGGCAGTGGCTCGCCCTCGGCCGGAGCGGCACCGAGGCTGACGATCAGCGACCACAGCGCGTCGTGCACGGCGGCAAGCGCCGCGTCGTCGGTGCCCTTCGCCACCAGGGCCACGCCACGTCGCCCGTCCGGCCGCTCGTACGGGTAGGAGCCGAGGTCGAGTGCAGGATGGTCGTCCTGGATCCGCTCCAGCCCCTCCGCCAGCGCCCCTTCCAGCAGACGGTCCGCGTGCACGGCGACCTGACGCACCGGGTCGAACCGGCCGAGCTCCGGTTCCAGCGCGTCGAACATGGCGCGCATGATCCGCGGCACCCCGGCCATGACGTGGACGTTGCCGATGGTGAATCCCGGCGCCACCGACACGCTGTTCGGGATCGGCACCGCGCCGCGCGGCAGCGTCGCCATGCGCTGGCGCGCGGCGTTGAACTCGCCCGGCGCGAAGTGCGCCTCCAGCAGGCGCATCGATTCCGGGTGCGGTTCCCATGGCACCCCGAACGCCTCGGCGACGCAGGCGCTGGTGATGTCGTCATGGGTCGGGCCGATGCCGCCGGTGGTGAACAGGTGGTCGTAGCGCGCGCGAAGCTCGACGACGGTGTCGACGATGGTGCGCGCCACGTCCGGGATCACCCGCACCTCGCGCACGGGTATGCCGAGCGCGCCCAGCCGCGTGGCCAGGAACTGCACGTTCACGTCCTGGGTGCGGCCGGACAGGATCTCGTTGCCGATGACCAGGATCGCGGCGGTGGGGCTGGCGGAAGCGGTGGTCATGCGGATGGGGCTCCGGTAGGCAGGACGAGGCAGAGCGTCCAACAGGTGAGGCATGACAACGTTTCCAGACCCCGAGTGCATCTGGGACCAGAAGGCTGCACTCGGCGAGGGCGTGGTCTGGTCCGCTGCCGAGCAAGCGGTGTACTGGGTCGACATCCCGGCGCGCCGCCTGCACCGCTACACCCCGGCCGACGGGGGCAAGCGCAGCTGGGACACACCGGCGCGCACCACCTTCGTGGTGCCGATCTCCGGCGGCGGCCTCCTGTGCGGGCACGAGGACGGCCTGCGCACCTTCTCGCCAGACGACGGCGTGTTCGGCCCGCTGCACCCGATCGAGCCGCTCCTGCACGACAACCGCCTCAACGACGGGGCGGTGGACGCCGACGGCCGGCTCTGGTTCGGCACCATGCACGATCCGGAGGAGGCGGCGACGGGGTCGCTCTACCGCCTGGACAGCCTCGACGAGCCGGTCGCGCCCCGGCTCATGGACACCGGCTACACGGTGACCAACGGGCCTGCATTCGACAAGGTCCGGCGCCGGCTCTACCACACCGACTCCGCCGCGCGCCGCATCTACGCCTTCGACCTGGCCGCCGACGGCACGCCGATAGGCAAGCGCGTGTTCGCCGAGCCCGACCACGGCTACCCGGACGGCATGACCGTGGATGCCGAGGGCACGCTGTGGGTGGCACTCTGGGCCGGCGGCGGCGTGCAGCGCTACCGCCCGGACGGCAGCAGGGACGGCTTCGTCGCCTTTCCCTGCGACCACGTCACCAAGATCGCGTTCGGCGACCCCGACCTCCGCACCGCCTACGTGTCCACGGCCCGCAGGGGCCTGGACAACGAGGCCCTGCGTCGACAGGAGCTGGCGGGCGGCCTGTTCCGCTTCCGTGTTCCGGTGCCGGGCCTGCCGCAGGACCTGTTCCGGCCCGGCTGACCGCAGCTACCCGGCCATCTCCCGCACCATGTCGATGAAGGCGCGCAGCGCCGGCGACACGTGGCGCCGCCCGGGATAGTAGAGAAAGAACCGCGGCCGCATCGGGCACCAGTCCTCGAGAACCCGCACCAGCCGGCCGCTGGCCAGGTGATCCGACGCCAGCTCCTCGAACACGAACGCCAGTCCGACCCCGTCGAGCGCCGCCTGGAGCATCAGCGCGGTGTCGTCCGCCACCAGCGGCCCAGACACCTCCAGCTCGACCGCCTCCTCCCCACGCGCGAACTCCCAGGCATAGCGCGACCCGTCCGGATACCGCCGCTCGATGCATCGGTGCGCATGGAGGTCCGGGGGCACCTGCGGCCGGCCGGATGCGGCCAGGTAGGACGGGGCGCCGACCACGGCGAAGCGGCGTGGTGGCCCCGCCGGCACCGCGATCATCCCGGGCGACAGCCGCCGGTCGCGACGGATGCCGACGTCGAACCCTTCCGCCACGATGTCGGCGAGGCCGTCGAAGCTGGCGACCTCCAGCCTGACCTCCGGATACGTCGCCAGGAACCGGCCGACCATCGGCGCGACGACCATCTGGTTGGCCACCCGCGGCAGGTTCACCCGGAGCAGCCCCGACGGACGCCCGCGGAACCGTGCCACCCCGTCCAGGGCCTCGGTCACGTCGCCGAGGGCCGGGCCGATCCGGTCCAGCAGGTACCTGCCCGCGCCGGTCAGGCTGGTGCTGCGGCTGGTCCGGTTGAACAGCCGGACGTCGAGTGCTTCTTCCAGGCTGCGGATCACGTGGCTGAGCGCGGACGGGCTGATATCCCGTTCCACCGCCGCCCGCCGGAAGCTGCCGTGACGGGCCACGCCGACGAACGCGGCGAGGGCAGCAAGGCTCGGCCGCGTCATGAATGAGTGATCCTTCATCGGTGCGGTGAGCAGCCGGGCAGTGTCCTCAACCAGCGTGCGGCAACCCAGCTCGGTTGCAGGCGAGCGGAGTACGGCCATCGCATTTCCGCTGCAACGGGAGAACGCCATGGACAGGATGTTGCGGGTGGGGATCATCGGCGCCAGCGCCGAACGGGGCTGGGCCAGAATCTCGCACGTTCCCGCGGTGCGCGGACTGCCCGGTCTGGCGCTGGACGCCGTCGTCGGCAGCAGCCAGGCCTCGGCCGATGCTGCGGCACGGGCGTTCGAGGTCGGCAAGGCGTATGCCGATGCGGCCAGCCTGTTTCGTGACCCGGAGATTGACATCGTGGCGGTGGCGGTGAAGGTGCCGGACCACCGCGCGCTGGTGCTGGCCGCGGTCGCAGCCGGCAAGCATCTCTACTGCGAGTGGCCGCTCGGCCGGAACACGGCCGAGACCGAGGAACTGGCGGCCGCCATCCACGCGTCGGGAGTGCATGCCGCGATCGGCCTGCAGGCGCGCGCGGACCCGGCCGTGCTGCAGGCGCGCAGGCTGGTCGCGTCCGGCGCGATCGGACGCGTGCTGAGCGCGCGCGTCGTCTCGGCCACGATGGCGTTCGGAGCGGAGGTGGAGCAGGCCATGGCCTTCGCCGAGGATCCCGCAAACGGCGTGACCCTGGCCAGCATCCAGGGCGCCCACACGCTCGATACGGTCATCGCCGTGCTGGGACCGTTCGCCGCCGCCGCGGCAATGGTCACGACCCAGTTCCCGGAGGTGCGGATCGGCGCCGACCGCGAGCGGGCTCCGCGCTCGACTGCCGACCACCTGCTGTTCCAGGCCCGCCTCGCCACCGGTGCCCCGGTCTCGATCGAGGTGGCGGGAGGCCGCCCCGCGGACCGGACCCCGTTCGGGTTCGAGATCACCGGCGAAACCGGCAGCCTCATGCTCGACGGCGGCGCGCCGCGCGGCTTCCAGTCCGGCCGCCTGCGCCTGCTGCTCGACGACCGGGAGCAGCCGCTCGACGCAACGGCCTCGCTGCCGGACACCGCGGCCAACGTCGCCGGGATCTATGCGGCGCTTTGCTCGGACATCCGCGACCAAGCCCGGACCGCCCCCGGCATCGACCAGGCCTTGCGCCTGTGCCGCCTTCTCGACGACATGAGGCGTTCCGCCGAGACCGGAGCGGGCAGCCACGCGGAGCGATGGCCGGAACCGGCCTGATCGCACCGCACCGGCGGCGGCTCACAGGAAGTCGCGCAGCAGCGGCACCAGCGGCTTGTCGGCGTCCGGCATGCCGTAGCGGTCCAGCGCGTCCGGGCGGACCCAGGCCAGGGTCTGCCCTTCCCGCGGCACCGGGACGCCCTTCCACCGGCGGCACAGGTAGAGCGGCATCAGCAGGTGGAACGCCGGGTAGGCATGGCTGGCAAAGGCGAACGGCGCCAGGCAGGCGTCCGACACGTCGAGCGACAGCTCCTCGCGCAGTTCGCGGACCAGCGCCTGCTCCGGGGTCTCGTCCGGCTCGAGCTTGCCGCCGGGAAACTCCCACAGCCCGGCCATCGCCTTGCCTTCCGGACGCCGCGCCAGCAGCACCCGCCCGTCGCCGTCGATCAGCGCGCAGGCCGCCACCAGGATCGTGCGCCGGACCGCCACGGTGGCCGGCGCCGGCTCGGGCACGACCGCCGGCTCCCCGGCAAACAGGTCGTCGTGACGAGCTTCGAACACCAGCACCGGATGCTCGCCGCCGCGTGCCAGGAACGGCTGCCGGCCGCGCCCGGTCTCACGGAAGCCGATCCGGCGCAGCACCGCTGCGGAGGCCGGGTTGTCCGTGGACACCTGAGCGGTGAGACGGTCGATGTCGAGGTTGGCCAGCGCCCAGTGCGACACCCGTCGCGCCGCCTCGCCGGCGACGCCCGCGTTCCAGAACTTGGCGCCGACCCAGTAGCCGAGGTCGCCGCTGCGCGACGCCGGGTCGATCCGGAGCCCGAGGCAGCCGAGCACCCGCTCCGGCCCCCCGTCCGGGGCGCGGTCCGGTGCGGGACGCCCGTCGATGATGGCGAAGTGCCAGGCGCTGCCGTCCTGCCGCTGCGCCTCCGTGGAGGCGATCCACTCGTCGGTGAGCTGCCGCGGATACGGGAACGGCAGGCGGCTCAGCATGCGCACCACCGCCCAGTCGTTCACCAGGCGGTGGACCTGCTCGGCGTCGCCCGGCTGCAGCGGGCGCAGGACGAAGCGCGCCGTCGCCAGCACCGGTGCTGCGTCCGGCTGCATCCGGTCAGGCGACGTGGGCGGTTCCGGTCCGCGCCGCGTCGGCGCTGTCGACGCCGCAGGCCACCAGCAGGGAGCGCAGCGAGCGGATCACCGGGAACACCTCCTGGTTGCGGTCGTGGCCCACCTCGTCGAACGCCCTCTGCTCCAGCTCCACGATCTCGCGGTCCTCGCGGAAGATCCGCTCGGTGAACATCACCAGCAGCGGCCACACCACGTTGAGGAGGCCCGGCACCTTGGGCTTCCTGACCGACAGCAGGCCGAACACGCGGTTGGTCTTCTGCTGGCGGTCGAGCGGCACGTAGACGATCCACAGGTCCATCACCGGCGCCTCGCCTTCCGTCTGGATGCGCAGCGTCTGGTAGGGATATTCGGTGCGGATCGTCATCACGTCGCGCTCGGCGGTGTTCTGCTCGCCTGAACGACGTTCACCGAAGATCACCGCCTCGCCAAGCGGCTGCTTGCCGCCGGTGCGCTTGAAGCTGTACTTGACCTCGACCCAGCCATCGCCGCGGCCCTGGCCCAGCACGCGGGGCTTCATCTGCCCCATCTGCTTCGAGTGCATGAACTGGTGGTTCATGTCCATCAGGTTCTCGTGCATGAAGCTGTAGTGGCAGCCCACCACGCGGCCGAACCGGCGGGTCTTGTACCTCCCGTCCGCGACCGACCCAAGCCCCGGCAGCGGCACCGCGTCCGCCAGCGACGGATCGCCCGGGAACACGAGGATCAGCCCGTTCTCCTCGCGGCAGGGATACGCCTTCACCCCGTTCGGCAGCCGGTCGCGCAGGTAGGGCACGTCGATGCACTTGCCCGACGCCTCGTAGGCCCAGCCGTGGTAGCAGCAGCGCACCGCGCACCCGTCCACCGTGCCCTTACTGAGCGGCACCTGGCGATGCGCGCAGCGGTCCTCGAGCGCGAACACCTTCCCCTGCTTCGGCCGCACCAGCACGATCGGCTCGCCCGCGAACGACACCGCCAGCGTGCCGCCGCGCTTCAACTCGCGCGACCAGGCCAGCGGATACCAGTGGTCCGGATGGGCGTTGATCCGGCGCAGGTCCGGCGCGGGCACGGCCGGGTCGAGGCGCAGGCTGTCGGAGGCAAGCCTGGCCGGGGTGACGGAATGGTTCATCGGTCCTCGATCTGGCAGCACGCCGGCTCCGCCGGACGGGTCATGATAGGCATCGACGCCTTGCAAGTCTGCAACAATGCGGCCACCTGCGGCTGCCGGCTCCTCACCGCGACAGCGGCGGCTGGAACGCGAACACGGCATCGGCAGGGCGCAGCCGCATCACCAGCGTGTCCGCCATCAGGTCGTGCAGGCCCTGCTTGCGGCGGGTCCAGCCGACCATCAGGAAGCCGATGCCCAGCAGCAGCGCGGACACGAACTTGCCCAGGTAGCGCCCCAGCGCGCGGCCGGTGCCGATGCGTCGCCCGTTCAGGTCGGTGACCCGCAGCCGGCAAACCCGCTTGCCGACCGTCGCCTGCCAGCGGGACGATTCCAGCAGCACGAAGTAGGCGACCGCCAGCACGAGCGACACCAGCGACAGGCCTCCGCCCTGGACGTGGAGATGGCCCGGCATCGCGAAATGCGTACCCTGAGCCATCGCCGGTGTGAACCACGCCGCGGTGGCCGCGTCTCCGCCCGAAGGATCGAATCGGGTGCCCACCTGCCTCAGCCCGGTGACGAGGCCGATCAGCGAGTCGACCAGGCCCAGGATCACGGTGTCCAGAAACCACGCCAGCACCCGCCACCAGAAGCCGGCATAGGCCCAGACCAGCCGTTCCGGCGGCTCGGCCGGTCCGGGAAAGGTTCCAGACATGCTCAGCTCCGATAGCTGCCGTTGATGTCGATGTAGCCATGCGTCAGGTCGCAGGTCCAGGCGCGGCCCCGTCCATCGCCCAGGCCCAGGTCGATCGCGATCTCCAGCTCCCGGCCGCGCATGTGCGCCACCACCGGCGCCTCGTCATAGCCCGGCACCACCGCGCCGTTCCGCGCCATCCAGACGCCGCCCACGCCCACCGACAGGGTGTCGCGGTCGGCCGGCTCGCCGCTCTTGCCGACCGCCATCACGATGCGGCCCCAGTTGGCGTCCCCGCCGGCGATCGCGGTCTTGACCAACGGCGAGTTCGCCACCGCCAGCGCCACCCGGTGCGCGGACGCGTCGCTGGCTGCCCCCGACACGTCGATCCGCACCAGCTTGGCCGCACCCTCGCCGTCGCGCACCACCAGCAGCGCCAGCTGGAGCAGCAGGGAGTCCAGCGCCGCCGCGAACTCCGCCAGCGCCGGGTCCGCCGCGTCCGTCACCGCCGGGTTGCCGGCCTGGCCGGTCGCGAACAGCAGCACGGTGTCGCTGGTGGAGGTGTCGGAATCCACCGTGGTGCAGTTGAAGCTGCGCCCCACTCCGGCCGCCAGCAGCGCCTGCAGCACCGGGGCGGGGAGGGCGGCATCGGTCGCCACGAAGCACAGCATGGTGGCCATGTCGGGCGCGATCATGCCGCTGCCCTTGGCGATGCCCTGGATCGCCACCGGCATGCCGCCGATCCGGGCGCTGCGCTGCGCGCCCTTCGGGAACGTGTCGGTGGTCATGATGCCGCGCGCAGCACCCTCCCAGCCTGCGGCCGACAGCCGGTCGTGCAGGACCGGCAGCGCCCTGGTGATCCGGTCGTGCGGCAGCACCTCGCCGATCACCCCGGTTGAGGCCAGGAACACCTCCCATGGCGGACAGCCGAGCAGCGCCGCGGCCGCCGCGGCGGTGGCTTCCGTCGCCTCCCGCCCGGCCCGGCCGGTGAACACGTTGGCGTTGCCGGCATTCACCACCAGCCCGCGCGCGACCCCGCCGGCAAGGGCGGAGCGGCACCAGTCCACCGGAGCGCCGGGACACCGGTTGCGCGTGAACACCCCGGCGACCCTTGTGCCCGGCGCGAACTCGGCCAGCACCAGGTCGACGCGGTTCCGGTAGCGGATGCCCGCCTCTCCCGAGGCCAGCCGCACCCCCGCCAGCGGCGGCAGCGCCGGGAACGGCGTCGCCAGCGGCGAGACCGGGGCGGTGGCCATCAGCGTCGTTCCGGCCGGGAGGGGCGGCCGCTCAGCGCGTCACTCGCCGCCGCCGGGCGGCGCGCCCGGGGTCGCAGGCGCTCCCTGGCTCGGCACCGGCGGAGCGCCCGCCGCGGCGGCGCCGGCGGCGGGGGGCGCCTTGTCGCTGACCGGCGTGCCGTCGGGGTTGTAGCGCACCACCTTGACCTGGGCGACCGCCTTGTCCACCGCTGCGCGCACCGCGCCCTGGATCAGCTTCTGGCGGATCTGCACCGCGACCGTGTTGAACGCCGGCGGCGTGGAGATGCGGGTGTCGAGCACCTGGATCACGTGGTAGCCGTAGCGGGTGTGCACCGGGTGGTCCGAAATCTGGCCCTTGCTCATGGCGAAGGCCGCGGCCGAGAAGTCGGGCAGCATGTCGCCCTGCTTGAACCAGCCGAGGTCGCCGCCGCTGCTGGCGGCCGTGCCCTTGTCGGTCGAGTACTGCTTGGCCAGGGCCGCGAAGTCGGCGCCGCCCTTCAGCTTCTTGATGATGTCGTCGGCGGTCTTCTCGTCCGGCACCAGGATGTGGCGCGCGTGCACCTCCTTCTCGCCGGGCTTGCCGGCGTAGTCCTTGGCGTACTCGGCCTTGATCGCGTCGTCGGTGATCTGCGGCCCGACGATCCGGGTCAGGTAGACGTTCTGCAGCGCCTGGTCGGCCGCGTTCTGCATCGCCTTCTGCGCGTCCGGGTCCTTGGCCAGCCCTTCCTTCTGCGCCTCGATCAGCAGTGCCTTCTGGTCGACCAGCTGGTTCACGATCATCGGGAACAGCATCTGCGGCGGCATGCCGCGCACGTTGTCGGGCAGCGACTGCGCCGCCGCACGGACGCGGTCGAGCCGGATCGGGTCGCCGTTCACCGACGCCACCACCGGGTTGTCGCTCCTGGGCTTGGCGGGTGCCGTGGCCGAGGCCGCAGCCGGCGTGGCGGCGGCATCCTTCTTGTGCGCCGGCGCAGCGAGCGCTGCGAGTGGGAAGGCAGAAACGAACAAGGCCGCCGCCGTGATGGCAGCAGCCGGGCTGGAAAGCCGCATGAGTAGGGAACCCTCGAATGACGCGTCGGCCGATGATGGCAAAACCGCGCCGCCGTCACAAGCGACCCCCCTCGGCCCGTGCCCGCCCTGCGTCCCGCGCCGGAGGCCGCCGGGCGGGATTGGTTGACCCGCGCCGGCCCCGGTCCTATCTGAACACGGCGTGAGGCCCGGCCGCCGCCGGACATGCCGATCGCGCGCAAGCGGCCCAGTCTCGGCAGCGAGTCCGGAGCGGCGAGTCCGAGGCGGTGGCCCGCCGGGTCCGGCGCCGCCGGGGCCGGCTCCCAGGCGGTGCCGTGGGCGGACGCCATCCGGAAGGCCTGCATGTTCGCTTCTCTCGCCCGCTCCCTGTTCGGTTCCGCCAACGACCGCTCGCTGCGCGCGCACCAGCGCCGGGTGCCGGAGATCAACGCGCTGGAGCCGCAGATGCAGGCGCTGGACGACGCGGCGCTGACGGCCAAGACCGCGGAGTTCCGCGCCCGGCTCGCCGGCGGCGCCAGCCTGGACGCCCTGCTGCCGGAAGCGTTCGCGGTGGTGCGCGAGGCGTCGCGCCGGGTGCTGGGCCTGCGCCACTTCGACGTGCAGCTGGTGGGCGGCATGGTGCTGCACTCGGGGCGCATCGCCGAGATGCGCACCGGCGAGGGCAAGACCCTGGTCGGCACGCTGCCGGTGTACCTCAACGCCCTGTCCGGCAGGGGCGTGCACGTGGTCACCGTGAACGACTACCTGGCGCGTCGCGACTCCGAGGAGATGGGCCGGCTCTACGCCTTTCTCGGCCTGTCGACCGGCGTGATCATCCCCAACCTGCCCGACGAGGAGCGCCGCGCCTCGTACGGCTCGGACGTCACCTATGGCACCAACAACGAGTTCGGCTTCGACTACCTGCGCGACAACATGAAGTACCGGCTGGAGGACATGGTCCAGCGGCCGTTCAACTACGCCATCGTCGACGAGGTGGACTCCATCCTGATCGACGAGGCGCGCACGCCGCTGATCATCTCCGGCCCGGCCGAGGACAGCTCCGACCTGTACCGCCGCGTCGACACGGTGGTCGCGGAGCTGGCGAAGGACGCGTCCACCTACGACAAGGACGAGAAGTTCCGCACCGTGATCCTGACCGAGCACGGCACCGAGACCGTCGAGGAGATGCTGCGGCAGGCCGGCATCGTCGACGAGGGCGGGCTGTACGACGTGGGCAACATCTCGGTGGTGCACCACGTCCAGCAGTCCTTGCGCGCCCATACCCTGTTCTCGCGCGACGTCGACTACATCGTGCGCGCCGGCAAGGTGGTGATCATCGACGAGTTCACCGGGCGGATGATGGAGGGCAGGCGCTACGGCGACGGGCTGCACCAGGCGCTGGAGGCCAAGGAGCACCAGGAGATCCAGCAGGAGAACCAGACGCTGGCCTCCATCACCT